>NZ_JBEHVP010000006.1:0-237774 GCF_040227275.1 Coprococcus sp. RTP31081st1_H1_RTP31081_211007 | reverse complement strand
CAAATGGCTTAAGTCATTAAAGCCTGAGGCACTTTATAAGGAAATCCTCGACGAATATCTGCTGACCTATACTACCCTTAGCGATAAGCTTGAACGGTTGGATAAACGCATTGAGGAGCTTGCCTCCAAGGATGAATACAGAGAATCGGTTAAGAAACTCTGTTGTTTCATCGGTATCAAGACTCACACCGCATTATCTGTTCTGATTGAGGTTGGCGATTTTCAGCGTTTTGCTTCTGCACAGAAATTTGCTTCCTACCTGGGACTTGTACCGGGTGAGGATTCCAGCGGTGATGAACAGACAAGGCTTGGCATTACCAAAGCCGGAAATCGTCATGTGCGTATGCTCCTTACAGAAGCTTCCCAGTGCTATGCCCGTGGTCAGATAGGATTCAAATCAAAGGAACTGAAATCACGTCAAGCCGGTAATTCACCACAGGTTATTGCTTATGCAGATAAAGCCAATGAACGCTTAAGACGCCGATACTACAAAATGGTTCTTGGAAAAAGTAAGAAACACAATGTAGCTAAAACAGCGATTGCGCGTGAGCTTGCCTGTTTCATGTGGGGCATGATGACTGATCATATCACCTGATACAGGTATAACATCGTGCTGCCGATATCAAGACCAGGCCGCTGCCAGCGGTGCTTCGCAGCCTTGACATCATCATCCCGCTGTTATAGCAGGTAATCAAGCAGATGTAAGATGGCTTGCGCCACATACATCTGGCCAGTAACTAAAGTAACAACTGAAGACATCCTGAAAGGGCTTCGGCCATTTCAAGGTTCGAGCTATCTGCGATAAATCTATGTTGGCACAGAGAAATCTGTGATCCACGCAATTAGACGGTAGAGCTCACGGCGGACCATTGACCTGTCGGTAACCAATCCACGTATATCAGAGTGGCCAATGCCGGGAACTGATACTCCGAGGCTCTTTCCGGGTGCCTTCAGACAACTAAATAAAGTTTTGTGGTGATTTCTGTTAACTTGTACTTGACAAGAGGTCATTACATATCAGATTTTTCTTTCATATATCTTAACAAATTGGTCATATATATTCTTCCGTACCTCTTCTGACAAACCGGCGTATTTTGTATCCAACACCTTTTTTACGGCTTCGTACTTCCTATTTTTATCTTCTATATCCGGACCACGGTCATAATTAAACCTCACATCATAAAAAATGTGTTTCATATCGTTACTTAAAGCTTGTAACACTCGAAACCCTTTCATAGAAAACTTTCCTTCTTTTATACCATTCTCCACACAGGGCTGTCTCGCCCAATCCATCATAAACCAATTCTCCATCGGCATATTTACACCATATCCGGAATCTGACAAAAAGTCATTTATCTCATTCCAATTTATCTGTAACGGCAAATCGTTTTCTTTCGCAAATAAATAGTCATCACGCTGTAATTCCTGTTTTTTTCGCTTTCTTGTATTTCTTTCATAAACAATCCAGTATATTACCATTGCTGCTATAATACACACGCTAAATATCTTTGTAATCATGGTATTTCCTTTATAAATAATCAAGTATACTACGGTTACTACCGCAATACTTATGCTGAGTACCTTTATAATCAAACCATTCATTGTGTATCTCCCTATCACTAAAAATTGGAAATTAACAAGTCGACAAATTCAAATAAACGCGTGCTTTTATAGCTCGCCTCTCAAACGTGCTTCTATATCAGATGCCGTGTATAACACATCCGTTACAATTACCCTTTCGTCACGGATTATGTAAAACACTGAATAATTATCGACGAGCATTCTACGCAACTCCATTCTCTTTTCCGGCTCAGAATCCATAATCCTAAATCGTTCTGGGAAAGTGTCTAATGTAAGTATTTCATCAGCAATGAGATTATATTGCCCCATTGCATTATCCGGAGCAAGCAAATCTATAGCAATATAATTGTATATATCTTCCATATCCTGCAAAGCTTCTTTTGTAATCTCTACCTTATATTGCTTCATTAATGCCTCTCTCTAAATGCCACAAACGCACTAGCTGCATCCTCAACATTTCCTTTCTCTATATCGGCATATCCTTTTTCTAACTTTTGATGAATCTGTGTAACAGACATCATATCTGCATTCACTGAATTAGCTGCTTTTGGTAATACAATAGAAAAGGGAATTCCTCCTACTAATGATATTTGTTTTAAATACATATCTATAGCAGTAGCCATTGGTATCCCTAATTGTGCCAATACTCTTTCTGCATTTTCTTTTACATCTGGATTTACTCTTATATTTAATGTTGCTGTTTTTCCCATAGAATACACCTCCATCTTTCTTTTATTGTAACGTCTTTTGCGTTACAAGTCAATCTATGAAATATATTTTCGATGCGATAGCTTCACATTGTTTTGATTAACCATTGCATATCTGAACGTTGTATCTATTTGCTCATGTCCCAGAATTTTCTGTACCTGTTCAATCGGCATACCTTTCTCAATTGCTCTGGTGGCCATAGTCCTTGGGTGTACCTTTTCTACACCTAACTTCTTCCCCATTTCTCGTAATCGTAACTCCACACCGCTTTCAGTAAGTCTACTGTGTGGTTTGTTTAACGACACAAATAACGCTATATTATTATCTGTCCTTGATTCAATATACTTCAACAAATGAATTTTGGTCTTTGATAACTATATTAGAACTGCCAGCAAGATAATAAACGCAACAGTCAGACATATTGGCAATCCCTATAGTTACCATCATTTGCTGTAGAAGTCGCATATCTCTGTCGTACTCCGCTTTTTGTCTGTTAGCGAGATACAACGTTCCAATTAGCAGTATACTAATAATATTTACATAGCTTAATTGCGGTCTATTTAGCTTGTTTCTTGACTACTCAGGAAAAATATTTCTACCCTCGCCCCACCTGTATTTTCAGAATTTGAAAGTTTAATACCTCCACCATATTTTTCAGCCACAGTTTTTGCAAAAAATAGTCCCATCCCATAATGGGCTTCGCCATTTCTACTTGTGTCATCCATAAAAAACTGCTCTGTGCCATGCAATAATGCTTCTTTTGTAAATCCTGATCCGCTATCCTCCACAATGAATGTCAGCCGGCCATCCTGCTCCTTTGCGTCAATATAAATGATTCCATTTTCTTTTGTATGCTCCACTGCATTCTGAATCATATTCATTACGGCCCGGAACATTGGATCATAAGCAATCGTTACCTTTTTATCACTTTGTCCCGCCTTCCAATCTATTTTCTGGTGATAGATTTCTACCAGTCCGAGTGCCTGTTCCTTTATATCTGCGAAAAAATCTTCTAACCTCACCGTTATATAGGTAACATCACTGCAATTCCATGATTTTGTGACATCTATCAACTGTTTTACATAGCTTTGTATCTGTGTTGTTCCGTTTAAGACATAAGTAACATTATTTTTCTGTTCCGGCGTCAACTCCGTTTCTGAAAGCAGCTCCGCATTTCCCCGTACAATCGTAAGAGGTGTTTTAATATCATGCGCCAAAGCAGACATCTGTTGTTTCTTTTCCTGCTCTGTTTTCCACTGCTTTTCTAAAGATTCTCGCAATGCATCTCGCATATCATCGATTGCCGATAAACAGTCATCAAACTCTTTGATACCGGAACAGGATGTCTCATATTCCAGATTTTGATCCTTTATTTGTCTAATTGCGTCTAATACAGGCTGCATCTGCTTTTTGATTCTTTTTCCAAAACGTATGGACGGAATGATGATAATCGCTACCGCTCCAATCACTGACATAATACTCATCACATTCTGTGGTCCTATAAAATGCTCCCTCAAAAAAGCTGAATGATATTGAGGTGTCAGGCGATATTGCAATACAACATATTCATTTTCCCTTACAATTACTTTATAAAAATATTTCCCGGATGCGTTTCCGTACTTTGCAACATTCCATGCTATCTGTTCGTATTGTTCTGACAGATCTCCACCTATTTTCTCTCCATTCTCTGAAAAGATTACATAATCACAAAGTGCAGGAATCATCTCAGCAGTTACTTTATCCGCACGTAAAATCGTATCATATGCTTCATTAATCTTTTGCTCTGCATAATTCGCCGGATAGATACAGCCCACACTAATCAAAAGGTACAGCAGCAGCCAAGCAACAATCACCAAACCTACTAATGATCCAAGCATGACCAGTACATATCTCATAAAAATCCAGCTGAGTGCATTGCTTCTCTTTACTCTTCCCATTTATATCCAATCCCCCAGACTGTTTTTATCGGTGTATAATCATAATCCGCAAATTTTGCTCTTCTTAGCAATCTTCTTTCCTGCATCCACCTTTTTAATCTTTCGTTTCTGCTGATTGATTACCTGCCGCTTAAATAACTCCGCACCTCTTGACGCAGTGCCCGTGACAGGCTTTGAGGCTTCATACATAATCATACTTGCCTGCTGTATCTCCTGCCCGCCTTCTATCTGGTCTGTCATAACCTTACCGCCTACCATTCCGGCATTACGAAGGGAAGAGTCCTTCACTTTGATGGACTGCCCGGCTTGGTCGCCTTCTTTTTGTGCTGCTGCAATCTGCTTTGCCAGCGTGAGCATTTCTTCAATGACTTCTTCGTTGGTCAGCATAAGCCAGCATATCGTCAAAGGCTGTTGAGTCTTGTGCTTTGAACTCCATTATTACGATTCGCCCGATATTATCACCCCCCTTGGTTAGTTTTTTTGTCTTGGACAACATAAGATTTATTGCGTGAGATAATACGATTCATCAATCGTTTTCAGAATAAAATTCACATCGTCATAACGAGAGGAATCGGACTGAGAGCCTAAACTGCATATCAAAAACTCTTTTCCGTGCTGCTGATAAAGCACAATCAAGTTATAGTCGTCAGACAGAGAGCCAGTCTTAATTCCGCATACATTTTCGTTGTAATATTCGGATGTCGGATCAAGGAAGGCGTTTGTATTCTGCCATATTTGTGTACTGCCATCAGGCAGTGTTGCCGTATAAGTGTTTTGAGATACAATTTCTCTAAACCACGAGTATTCCAACAACCGATATACTACTTCTTTCAAATCTAAAGTGGTGGTAAGTGCCTCCATATCAAAACCACTCGGATCATATAAAACTGTGTCTAAGTACCCCTGCTGTTGCAAATGCAGGTTTAAGTTCTCCATGAAAATCCTCACACGCTCTTGACAGCTTTCTGCTTGCGGCGAAAGTAATCCTCCACAATAATCAGCAACCACATAAGCTGCGTCATTCCCTGACGGTACTAACATTGCCGCAAATAGATTGTGTAAAAAGTATTCTTTTTCCTTGATTTGAGCAACAGACGAGCCAGGTTTCGTGAGTGAAATAGCACCATAGTCTGCAACAACGATACTATCAAGGTCTGCTAAAGTTGACGCATACTCAATAACAAACAGCTTGGCTAAACTTGCAGGAATTTGTGGCTCGTTCTCGTTTTTTGAAACAAATATTTCATCATCAGAACAATCCACCAAAATCAGCGATTTTGCATTATAAGAGTCAGGAAAATCTTCTTTGTAGAGAAAACCATTTATTTTATTCTTTACCTCTCTGAAATTTTCCGGCTGCATTGCCCACGGCACAAACATTATACCTATGCCGATACAAACTACAAGCAAAAACAAAAATACTCCAAATCGTTTTTTCTTACGGCGTTTTCTCTGCATATATGTGCTCACCTCCCAACACCAAAACTCCTATGTGCCATTTTTAATCGGCATAATTTGCCTGAATACACTCTGTAAATCCAGACGGATCTCCCAACTTAGCTTTATCAATATTATCACGAAGATATTTGCGTGTGGCGTCATCACAGCGATCTGTTCCCATATAAGGCATATCAAAGGCTTTTTCGAGTTCAGCTAAGGCTTTTGCCGCCCTTTCCGAATCCGTATTGTAAGTATCAAGCCATTCCTGCATCCAAGAATATTCCCAAAGGTTAGATGCTCTTGTATCGCCATATCCTATCTGAAAAGACGCTCCCGTATCTTCGCCTTCCAAAGCATCAGGCGGCGTAAAGCCCTCCGGCCAATTCAAACTCTCAATGGTCGTTAGGTATTCTTCTTCAATGGTAGCAAAGTCCGTGAAACCTCTTGTGTTTGTGTCGGAGTCCGAAGAAGTGGAGCAGCCTGCCAGCATAATCACCAGCAAAGAAATCATAACACACAATAACAGTCTGTACGGTCTTTCGGATTTTGAGATTGTTCGTTTCATTTTGTTTCCTCCTTGAATTGAGTTTTATTATCTAAGAGCCAATGCAGGCTCTAATTTTGCTGCTTTCAATGCTGGTAATAATCCGCCCAATAATGCTGTAAGCACAGACACAGCAACTGCAACAACAGCAACGCTGATTGGATAACTCGGTGTTCCCACCGGGGAATCCACAGGGAGCAACGCTCCAATACAATGCACCAAAATCAGCGAAATCAAAATAGCTGCAAAGCAAACGAATATTGATAAAATCAACTGTGAGCCTAAAACCAATGCCACAATATTTGTTCGTGAAGCACCTATCGCTCTGCGGATCAGCAACTCATGTGTGCGCTGTTCCAATGAAGATAGTCCGATATTGATCTGCCCTAATACGGAAACAAACAGCAACAAAAGCGAAGTAACCAAAAGCCCTAATTGCAGTATGGACAATACCGAATCATAGGTATCTCCAATATCACTCCGCCCAGCACTTTCCCAGTAACCGCCAATGGTATCAGTCAAAATGTCGCCAAGGGCAGAATGTATCTGTTCGATTGTCAGTCCTGTTGTGGGATGCCAATACACATTTGCATTTTGTACTTGCCACATTGCTGGTGCGAAATTGAGGATCGCCGCAGAATCCGCATAGATAGTCGGAAAATCCCTGCCATCGTTTACTACTCCGACAATATTGAATGGGGTTAACGAAAGTGTGCTTTTTACATTTCCTGCAGCATAGGGCGAATCATTAAAATAGTTTTTAGCTTCTTTGTTTATGACCACTTCAAGCGATCCGCCCTCACTCGAAGGCTCTAACCATCTACCGGATGTCATTGGAAGATTATAGACTTGACTATATGCCTCCGTGGTGCAAACTAAATCAAAAGCCATCAGGTTTTGGTAAACATCATTCGGCGGTATTGGCGTTAAATCTTTCATTGGTGCAAATCGAATATCTTCTCCCATAGAAAAAGTAACAGCGGCTACATCATCAATGGCTTCAAATCTCTGGAATAATTGTTCCATTTTATTTCTATCGTGAAAATCGGATTCCGTTATCACGAATGAGTAAGTAGGTGACCAGCCATATACCTGTGCGTTTACGGAAATCAAATACTCCCGTCCAAGCGTACCAACTAATACCGATCCAAGCATTGCGATAATGCCTACAAGCATTGAAACACTTGTCAGAATACTTCTAAGTGGAGACAGACGAAGGTCTTTAAGTATCATTTTTAGCACAAGTTATCCTCCCTCCATCCATTTCAAAAATCGTATCACAGGTATCTGCAATATCAGGATCGTGCGTAACCAACAGCAGCATAATTCCATTTTCTTTTACGACGCTGTGCAACAGTTCCATAATCTGCGTTCCCGTCTTTTTATCCAACGCTCCCGTAGGCTCATCACATAAAATGGCTTCCGGAGATACTGCAAGCGCCCTTGCGATTGCAACTCTTTGTTGTTCACCGCCGGACAAATTGATTGGGTAATCATTTTCCTTGCTTTCTAAGCCGACACTTTTTAGCAAGCCTGTAATTATCTCGTGACGCTGTTTGGCGGTAAACGACTTTTTGGCATAGAGTAGGGGTAATTCGATATTTTCCCATACCCGCAAGTGCTTAATCAGAGAGTAGTTCTGAAATACAAATCCGATATTATTGGCTCGCAGTATAGACAGATCACGGTCTTTCAAAGCAGAAATAGATATACCATCATAAAGGTACTCGCCCTCATATTCCCGATTTAACAAGCCAATAATGGATATAAGGCTTGTTTTGCCTGAGCCGGACTTTCCGACAATGGCATAACTGCGCCCTCGTTGCAATTCCATATTAGCGTTGGTTACTGTTGTCAGCATATCGCCATTATTCAATTTGACGCTTGCTTTCAAATCCTTTATTTTGATTAAAGTCTTTTCGGAAATTCCTTTCATTTTATCAAATCCCCCTCGGATCAAGGTTTGGCGGAGTAGCAGAAACTACATCGCCCTCCTCTAAGCCGGACAGTATTTCTATATTGGCTCCGTCTGTCACACCCAATGTCACTTTTGTTTCCACTCTTTCTCCATTCGGAGTAATTACAGTAACCAATCCCGTCCCTTGTCTACCCGCTATTACCGACAGCGGCAATATAAGGACATCATTTCTCGTTGTCGCCGTTATGACTACCGTTGCACTTTGCCCCGATTTCACATCGACTGTTTGACTGATCAAGCATTGCAGAATGCCCTCTTGCGGCACGATTCCCGTAAACGCATTTTCATCTGCGGCAGGCGACACCACGGCAATCATATCGGTTGGTCCTACACCATCATATACTTGAAATTTTGCTTTCAACTCTGCATACTCCGGTAAGGTACTCAAAAAATTATCTGCCTCTACATTGAGGGCAAATCCTGTATAATGCACTATCGCTACGGGATAATTACTCGGTACGCTTTCATTGGATGGGGCAATAGAGGTAATTGTACCATCCACCGGAGATTTCAATTCTTTGCCGTTCACAGTTCCAATAATTTGCCCGGCAGTGATTTTTTCTTCTAATTCTACCGCTGTATTAAATATGCCATTTTCGGGTGAGAAAATAATAAACGGTACTGCCGGAACAATAGTCGTTTGCGTTGAAACGGTTGGAGTAATTGTCCCTCGTACAACTGATACCGTTTTTTCTGCGGATGTTGCGCTATCTGTAAGATTGTTTTCGTCTGTCTGCCCAATTGCAGAGCAGGCAGATAGCGTAAATACAAGAAACAAAATAGAACATAGCAGCATTTGTTTTCTTAGCAACTTCATCATTCCTCCTTATGCTGTATCACAAAAAATACGAGCCTCTATCTTGATACTTTTATTGTACCAAAACAGAAGCCCGTATTTTCTTGATTGCTCGTAAGATATTCCTCTTTTTTTCTATGCAAATTCTTACAATTTTCCTACGCCAACGGCAAAGTAATTGAAAACTTGTTTTGATCCTCTTGGCTCTCTGCAACGATTGTACCATTGTGTAGTTCAACAATCTGCTTTGCAATCGCCAAACCTAATCCAGCTCCTCCACTGCTTGTACTTCTCGCTGCGTCAAGCCGATAAAACTGCTCGAAAATCCTGTTTAACTTTTCTTCCGGCAGAGTATCGCCGTGGTTACAAAAAATAATGCTGACCGTATCTTCCTGACATTGTGCGCTGATCGTGATATCCGTATTTTCAAAACTGTAGATAACCGCATTTCTCAAAAGGTTATCAAAAACACGCTGAATTTTGTCTGCGTCACATCGAAGCATTATATCATCATCAACACAAAGATTACATTGCAAATTCTTTGATTTGAGCATAGGCTTAAATTCATATACAAGTTGCTCCAGCAGGCGAGTTAAATTGATTTTCGTGTATTGTAATGTAATATCGTATATATTGAATCGTGTTATCTCGAAAAACTCGTTAATCAGATCCTCTAACCGTTCTGCCTTACCAAGAGTGATTGAAAGGTACTTTTCTCGAAGTTCCTTTGAGATTTGCGACTCATCACGCAGTAAAGTAAGATACCCGATTACAGAAGAAAGCGGTGTTTTCAAATCGTGTGCAAGATACATAATCAGGTCATTTTTTCGCTGCTCATTTTCTTTTGCAAGCCTTGCATTACTTTCAGCCTCTTGTTTTAACTGATTGATGTTAGCGGCGATTTCACTCAACTCCGGGGACATTTCAATGTAACTGACATTCTGATCGAACATTTTTCCTGTCGCAGCCTGTACCTCGTACACATAGGCGACTACTTTTTTCAAAAGTAGGTATGTCATGTATATAATACAGCCACCCCACACGATTACAGCCACTATATAAAGATATACTGTTCTGTAATACAAGTAATAATACAAAACATACTTGCGGAGAATTTCCTCTGCCATAATTCCTAAAAGAAAAGTACCGCCAAAAATAAGCACAGAGCAAATCGCACATTGAATTACATACCCTTTGAACAAGGTAGAGAGCAGATAGTTTTTTTCTTTTTTATTCAATTTCATACCCTACCCCCCAAACAGTTTTAATGAACTTCGGATTTTTTGAAGGTTCATTCAATTTTTCCCGAAGCCGCCCAATGTGCGCCATTACCGTATTGTTACTGTTGCGAAGATACTTTTCTTTCCACACGGCTTCAAATAATTCCTCCGAGGCGACAACTTTACCCTGATGTTCGCACAGATACCACAGAATAGAAAACTCCAACGGAGTCAAGGCTATTTCTTTGCCATACAAGTAGCACTTGTGGCTGACTCTGTTTATCAGTAGACCTCTGATGTCATACTCGTCTTTTTCTTCGGATTGGCTCAAATTAGGACTGTTATAGCTCTGATAACGCCTTAATTGCGTCTTTACTCTTGCCACAACCTCTAAAGGATTAAACGGTTTCGTTATATAATCATCCGCACCAATCGTAAGCCCCATAATCTTGTCGCTATCCTCAATTTTGGCGGTAAGCATAATAATAGGGAAGTAAAACTTTTCCCGAATTTTTTGGCAAAGTCGAAAACCATCAATATCCGGCAGCATAATATCAAGTATCGCTAAATCAATCTGCGACTGTTTGATACATTTCATCGCCTCTAACCCATTATAACATTTATATACTGAATAACCATCGTTACTCAAATACACTTCAAGCAGATCAACGATTTCTTTTTCGTCATCCACAATTAAAATCTTCTTGTTCATTGATCCTACACCTCATTTTCGGGTACGGCTTCCATTATGTCGCCAAAATCACACTCTAAGTATTCGCATATATTCAACAGCACGGGAAGGGTAACATTTTCATTTTTTCCGAGTTTCGCAAATGTACTTTTGCTTGCCCCGACCGCTTCTCGTAATTGACTCTTTTTCATTCCCTTGTCAATCAGAAGTTTCCAAAGTTTGTTGTACCGTACTTTCATTTCCGCACCTCCACCCAAATATAGTTTGTATTATAGCACTTTGAGAGTGAAATCGCAATTATTAAGTCTGTATTTTGAGACTTTTAGTTTTCAAACCGGCACAATATCTTTCTGATATGTAATCCAACCGCCTGCAAAATGCAGGCGGCTTGTGTATTTTAATAGGCAGGTGCGCCGTAGCCAAGAATCTCGTAATAACCGATAGAATACTCATTGACTCGGCAACTGTCGCCGGAGTTGCCCTCGACCGTATAAACCTTGCCGTTTTCGACCTTTTGAACAATACCCGTATGGTCGGATAATCCATCCTGACCACTTTCGTCTGCCCAATCGAAGAAAATAATCATTCCGGGGGCAGGCTCGGCGCTGCCATCCAGCCATTGTCCACGATCCTTAAACCATTGTACTCCGTTGACACAGCCTGCATATTTTGGGATAACTCCAGCGTCGATATAGCCGCACTCGTTGGCACACCAAGATACAAAGCAAGCACACCATTCTACACGGGAGTTAAAACCGTACCACGACCAATACGGCTGACCGCCCACATTGCCAACCAGAGAGAGTGCAACGGTCACGATCTGTCCGTCGCCGCCTGTAATGCCGTAAAGCACCTGTGACCAAAGGTAATTGTTTTCATCTGCAAGCAGTTCAGCGAGGTAGCCTTTCTGTTCTTCGTTAAAACCATATTGCGCCGCCATTTCCTCGGCAGTCTTGTGGCTGACGGTAATATACAGATAGGTTTGTGTGACCGTGCTTTCAGTTTCCACGATATTACCGTGTCCGTCATCGGTTTCGGTAATAACTGTTTCGGTCTTGCTCTCTGTTCGGGAAGATATTTGATTCATCTCCCAAAAGATGTCTTTTAAGAGTTGCTTTTTGCCATCGTCCATTGTGGCAACCTCTTGGGGGTTATCTTGATCCGTATTCGTTTTTACAGAGTAAACGGCAAGCACCTCTTTCCAAACGGCTCTGCTGCCACTCATTTCAAGAACATCATAGGATACCGAGTTCTTTTCCTCTTGCAGCTTGGTATCGTATTCGGTATTGATTTCCTGCACAACGGTCTGCATACTCATTCCAGTGCCGGAATCTTCGTCTGAGAAGAAAATGCCAAATACTGAGCCGAGGATCATACCAATCAGGCAAATCACGATAATAACCAAAACCGCCACCCAGCCGCCTGCGGCGATAGCGGCAATCAAGGCTTTCGTTCCGGCAATAATCGCTTTAATGGCAAGTGCGGTCGCTTTGGCAATCGCCTTTACCGTAACCACGGCGGCTTTTGCCGCAGCCCTTGCCGCTTGTGCTGCTCTCTGTGCAGTTTTAACCGTAATGATTGAATCCACCTAAAAATCCTGGATTGCTATGCCCCCGCTTATGCCCCTTGTCATCATAATGGTTTAAACCGCCAAAGAATCCTGGTCGACTCTCACCTACTTTATGCCCGTTATTGTCATAATGATTCATACCACCAAAAAAGGAAGGCGAACTATGTCCGATTTTCTTTCCATTTGCATCATAGTCGTTCATACCACCAAAGAATCCTGGTCTGCTCTCGCCTACTTTTTTCCGTTTGCATCATAATGGTTTATGGATCCAAAGAATCCTGGTCTGCTATATCCTTTTTTACTCATAATGTCATCCTCCTGACTCTATTAGCCTCTTGTTTGATCTCAGAATAACACACTTTTCTCATTTGGAAGTCGCATAACAGGCGACATTCTTTTATCGCATTTACATTCATTATACCATTTATAATTCTTCCGACAATACGCAATAAAGCCGGAAGCCACGTTATCATCCATGACCTCCGACTCGTTCTGCTTATTCTACACTGTCCTTACACCCAAATCAACTCCTCTCTCCGTTTTATCTTTTCCCTGCTTTTCTTGAATAATCCTCTTATTGATCTCAAGCCGTTCATGAATGGATAATTTCTTATCTTTTCCATCTACCGCCTGCTTCTGCTGTGCCGGTTTTCTATCTGTTTTTCCTACATCCTTAACAACTTCATTCGCTTCGGTACTTGTTACCCTCTCATCTGCTCTTCCTTCATATCTTTCTGCTATCTGCTGTTCTCGTCTCTCCTTCACACCTTTTTCCTCCAGATTGCAAAAACTCTGCAGATACGGAAGCACATGATTCTGCATGTCTGTCAGATCTTCCATATACTTTTGGAACTCTTCACTTCCTTTGCCTTTCTGGTAATTGATCCAATACTCATCTGTAAGCTTCATTTCATTATCATACTTCAACTGACTCACAATACCGCCATGTCCATTTCCAATATCCATTGACTTCTTAAAATGATGCAGCATCTGTTCACCTTTTTCCGCATAATATACAGTCACATATATCTTTGCAATTTTTGTAGGTTCCTCTGTCTTCGGATCACGTTTTGCATACCATTCTTTATCCATTTCTGCTGTTTTTGCATCCAGCTCAGACAGCTTCTGACATCTTGGATTCATGAGATCACTTTCTTCACAATAGTTTACATACACCATTGGTTCCATATCCTTTGGAAGTTCAGGTTCATAGGCTTTCAGTCTTTCAATCAATACTCCTGCACGAACAGACAGATCGCATTCTTCGTCTACAATATCCTTCAGATATGAAATATAGGAATGAATATTTCCACTTCTCAAATCCAGCATTACTTCCTGCACCGTATTTTCTCCCCTCTCCACATTATCTCGATACTCATACGGATCAAAAGCTTCTGCAATCTCATCCAGTGCCTCTGCCAGCTGTTCTGTGGTCATTTTCTCAGGATACATTGCTTCTCGAACATCCCTCATCGGTACATACTTGTAGTCCGGCAATGCTTCATGAATTTTCTCGATCCCTTCCCGTACCAGTGCAAGTTCTCCATAAAATCGAACATCATCCATCAGATCTCCGAATACGGTATTCCCTTTAACGATCGCAAATTCGGCTTCATCATAGTAACTGTCTTCCGGATCACGATAAATAATTCCCATTGAGCATCCCAGATACGCAGTTTTAGGATTCTCCCTATATTTTTCATAGACCGCAGCAATCTGATTAACATCGGTACTTTTTTCATAAGCTCCCATATCATGGAACTCATCACATTCTGTGGCGAAATATTCCAGATGTCCTGCTTATCCATCTTGTAGGCTACTGCTTCCCCGACAACTTCCCCGGTTGCAATACCAATCACAGTTCCGACTCCCGGGGAAACCGCCGTACCAGCCGCTGTTGTGGCAGCTGTCGTTGCAGTTTTGGCAACAACCTTTGAATAATACTTAGTTCTGTTACCATTCTCATCTAACTGCATATCTGCTGTATAGATATCCTCGGCAGCATAAACTTCAAACTTCGCTCCAGCAAGTGTGCCCTCTCTATAGATAAATGTCTTCTCGTCTGAATCAGCAAAGAATCCACCTTCATACGCATCAAGCACCTCACCCTTTTTGATGATTGTAAGCTCACCGAACTCTGGCTGGTCTTCATAGTCAATAGTGATAATTGCCTCATATGTGTCCTGATCAACCTCATAGAAAGTATCTGAATCAACAGCTACTTCTACATAGTTCTCATTAAGAACATAGCCATATGGTGCAGCAATCTCTTCAATGCGATAATTACCAACATTTAACACATCTGGTAAAATCAAATCTCCATCCTCATCAGTGAAGAATGAAGTGTGTATAACCTTTGATGGATATGTTGTTGTCATAGACACATATTCCTTCTTATCAAGGTTATAAATCTTAAACTCTGTGTTAGGAATAAGAACTGTCTTTCCTGTATATGCATCCTTCTTAATGATACGAAGTTTTGCAGAAAACTCACGATCAAGGAAGATTCTCCAAACCTGAGGCTTTGTAGGATTATTCTCTCTTACAGTTACCTCAAATGGCTTGATTGTTTCCATGTTGTGTGGTGTTACAGTCTCAAGTACCACATAAGTTCCATATGGAATTGCAATAGAACATGCATATCCCTTATTGTCGGTAAAGATTGTAGTCTTACCATTTTCTCCGATTACAACTGGTGTTGCCTTATCAAAGTCATAGCTGCCATCTGCTCTTACAGGAAGTGATGACTTAAGATAAGCAGTAAATCCTGCTCCAGAAAGCAATTCTGCTTCTGTTTCCTTTCCATCATCAGATACCTTAATTAACTGGAATGGCTGCTTAAATACCTGCTCTGTTGATTTACCGCTTCTAAGAACCTGTGGAAGCATATCTCCCTCATAATCGCATACGATATCATGTTCCTTCTCATCAAGAAGATATCCCTCAGAAGCCTCGATTTCCTTTACATAGTACTTACCAAGATATAAGTCACTAATCTCACACTTACCATCCTTCTAAGAGCTATCCTTGCCATTGTTTCAAAGCCTTTCGCATTTGCCCTAACATCTAACACATAGTGGATATTGTTCTGCTGATACTTGCCAAAGTTTCTCATTACGATTGCACCACCACCTACAAAGTAGACAGGCATCATATCAAGGTTGTAACCACACTCTGTCTGATATCTATAAACTCTATCAACAAATTCGTGTATCTGCTGGTCCATAATCTCTTTGAACTCTTTAGGAAGATTTGTTTTACCAGTCATCATATATTCCTGAATGTCTGATTCATCAATCTTTCTGTTCTTAAGCTGAACTGCCACTCTATTGATTGCTCTCATGCATTTAATAAGTCCTTCATTCTGAGTATCACACTTACTGTTATCTGGTTTCATCAAATCTTTCATACATGGGAAACAGTAACCATTTCCTCTGTAGTAAGGACATCCCTTACACTTGTCTGGCAGATTATCTTTTTTGATTTCTTTGCCACTTTTCTTTTTCCTCCATAATCGATGATATGTCATGAATTGTTTTTTGCGACCCATCCTTGAAAGAAGCCAAAGAACTTCTTATGCCTTTAATATTTTCTAATTGTTTCGTTTTTTTCTTGACATCCGCCTGAATATTTTTTTCTTGCTCATCAAGCAAAAGTTCGATTACCTTTTTTGACTCATCAGATTCCAATATTTCAGCAATATCTTTTATAGAGATATCCAAATCTCTTAAAAAGCAAATCGTTTCCAATGTGGCAACATCCTCTTCGGAGAACAGTCTTCGTCCCCCTTCCGTCAAATCTGTTGGCACCAAAATACCTCTTTCATCATAGTATTGAATCGTTCTTACTGAAACGTTGCACTTCTTTGCAAGCTCTCCTGTTGTGTATAATGACATATCCTGCCTCCTTTCAAGGTCCATATTAGTACATAACGTAGCGTGACAAGCAATATATCACGCTACGTTATTTTTTGATTTTTTCAAATAATCAAATTTTTATATCAAACCAGACAGCGAGAGAAATTCAAATTTAATAATTAGTTTTTTTCGCAATCAAAACTCCAACAGGAGCTAAACCGCCATCCACCAAATTCACTTTGACGACTGTAAAGCCATAATTCGTAATAAACTCACAAAAATTTTCCTTGTTCCATTCTTTGTATGCTTTAAATCCTGTAATAGACATCAATCGCTTTCGTAAACCACTTGATTTTTTCTCTGCCCATAAGAAGGTTGGTGCGTACAAAATACCATCTTTTTTTAATACTCTACGAATTTCCTGCATTGCTTTTTCAGGCTCTGGCATAATGTGCAGTGCATTTGAAATTACTACACAATCAAAATTTTCATTCTCATATGAAAGTGCCGTTGCATCGGCTACGCAAAAACTAAGTTTTTCTGTTGTACCTCTCTTTTTCGCTTGCTTAATCATATTTTCCGAAAAATCGGTTGCCGTCCAGCTATTAGTACAATCGGACAATGGGAAAGATAGCTGCCCTGTTCCACAAGCTAATTCTAATACATTCATATCAGATTTGAGATAATCTCTAATATATCCGCAGATTGCATTATAAAACTTCTTATCTGACTCCATCAAAGGTGCATATATTTTTGCAAGTCGTTGCCAATAACCCTTGTTTGCCTTGTCTTTCATATCAAAATCTCCATTTTATTCAATAATACAACTTCAAATTTGCTTATTTTAACCAAATCGGACCGACAATAAATATTCCCCAAAAGAGAACTGTAATAATGACTAAGGCTTCAGATACAGACCAGTAAATGATTTTATATTTTTTTACCGTAAGAGGATATATAAAATATATCAGTACAACTAATAGCTGTAAAATGATAAATAGTATTGTTTCCTCAACCGTTGCAGATATGAAAAAGTCAGCAGCGCCCTTTGCTACACCCTTACCTATAAGCCAGATATTGACTGCCAAAAAAGAAACGATTGAAAGAATTAGCTTTACACCAAATCTATTCATGTTATTCCCCTCCAAATTCCGATTTGTAAAACTGTTGCATTGATTATATCAAAGAATCATGCTTGCAGCAATCCACTTAAAACGAGAGGCAGGTTTGTCCTCCTGCCCCTAAAAAAGGAAGGGAAGGTGAAAAATATATAGTCAACTGCTTTTTCCAGCAGCTATGAATCGTTACTTACCATAGAAGTCATGCCTCCTTCTTCCATGAGATTACAGCAAACGTAGTAGTAATGTCTATCAAAAGACTTTTACATATTAGATAAAAGCATGTAAAATTTCTTTTACATAGCTTAATTGCGGTCTATTTAGCTTGTTTCTTGACTACTCAGGAAAAATATTTCTACCCTCGCCCCACCTGTATTTTCAGAATTTGAAAGTTTAATACCTCCACCATATTTTTCAGCCACAGTTTTTGCCAAAAATAGTCCCATCCCATAATGGGCTTCGCCATTTCTACTTGTGTCATCCATAAAAAACTGCTCTGTGCCATGCAATAACGCTTCTTTTGTAAATCCTGATCCGCTATCCTCCACAATGAATGTCAGCCGGCCATCCTGCTCCTTTGCGTCAATATAAATGATTCCATTTTCTTTTGTATGCTCCACTGCATTCTGAATCATATTCATTACGGCCCGGAACATTGGATCATAAGCAATCGTTACCTTTTTATCACTTTGTCCCGCCTTCCAATCTATTTTCTGGTGATAGATTTCTACCAGTCCGAGTGCCTGTTCCTTTATATCTGCGAAAAAATCTTCTAACCTCACCGTTGTATAGGTAACATCACTGCAATTCCATGATTTTGTGACATCTATCAACTGTTTTACATAACTTTGTATCTGTGTTGTGCCGTTCAAAACATAAGTGATATTATTCTTCTGTTCTGTGGTCAGTTCAGTCTCTGAAAGTAGTTCTGCATTTCCCCGTACAATCGTAAGAGGTGTTTTAATATCATGCGCCAAAGCAGACATCTGTTGTTTCTTTTCCTGCTCTGTTTTCCACTGCTTTTCTAAAGATTCTCGCAATGCATCTCGCATATCATCGATTGCCGATAAACAGTCATCAAACTCTTTGATACCGGAACAGGATGTCTCATATTCCAGATTTTGATCCTTTATTTGTCTGATTGCGTCTAATACAGGCTGCATCTGCTTTTTGATTCTTTTTCCAAAACGTATGGACGGAATGATGATAATCGCTACCGCTCCAATCACTGACATAATACTCATCACATTCTGTGGTCCTATAAAATGCTCCCTCAAAAAAGCTGAATGATATTGAGGTGTCAAGCGATATTGCAATACAACATATTCATTTTCCCTTACAATTACTTTATAAAAATATTTCCCGGATGCGTTTCCGTACTTTGCAACATTCCATGCTATCTGTTCGTATTGTTCTGACAGATCTCCACCTATTTTCTCTCCATTCTCTGAAAAGATTACATAATCACAAAGTGCAGGAATCATCTCAGCAGTTACTTTATCCGCACGTAAAATCGTATCATATGCTTCATTAATCTTTTGCTCTGCATAATTCGCCGGATAGATACAGCCCACACTAATCAAAAGGTACAGCAGCAGCCAAGCAACAATCACCAAACCTACTAATGATCCAAGCATGACCAGTACATATCTCATAAAAATCCAGCTGAGTGCATTGCTTCTCTTTACTCTTCCCATTTATATCCAATCCCCCAGACTGTTTTTATCGGTGTATAATCATAATCCGCAAATTTTGCTCTTATATTTTTGATATGCGTGATAACGGTACTGTCATTACTCTCACTGTCAAAACCAAAGACCTCTTCTAAAATCTGTTCTTTCGAGAAAACCTGCCCCCTGTTTTTAGCCAGGAATTCACAAATTTCGTACTCCGCTTTCGTAAGAGGAAGTTCCTTATCATCAACCAATAGTTTCTTTTGAGATATTTGAATACAGACCCTCCCAAAAACCATCCGGACAGAATGTTCCCTGTGCTCTCTTCTAAGATGTGCATGAATCCTTGCCCGAAGTTCCATCACTCCAAATGGCTTTGAAATATAATCATCTGCTCCCAACGAAAGTCCGTTCACCAGACTTTTTTCCTCCGTTTTTGCGGTAAGAAACAAAATCGGACAATCCACAAGTGCCCTGATTCTTTTGCATAATTCGAAGCCATCAATTCCAGGCATCATAATGTCCAGTAAAATCAGGTCATAACGATGTAATTCTTCCATATTAATTTTTAGTGGATTACTTACTTTGGTAACCAGATGTCCATCCTTATTCAAAATGCTTTCTATCATTTCCAAAATTGCCGGTTCATCATCAACTGCCAGTATTTTTGCCATAGTTTCCCTCGATTCTATTCCGATATTCTGTTTCCTTCCCAGTGGTTTACCCACCAAAAATAGTATACCATACTAATCCCTGTAAATATTAAGCAACCTGGTATGAATGACAACCATTCACCTACACTAGTTTCTCCCAATACAGATTGCAGATAAGTATATGGTACTCTACCCGTCCAGCAGACAAATACATATTTCCACACATAATCTCCAAGTCCGGTAAGCATCAATGCACTAATTAGTCCTGATATAATCCCTGCTCCAATGGATACCCCTTTTCCAAACTGAAAAGCCAGAATCAGCTGCCACAGATAAAGTGGAACACTGCTTCCCCACAGCAGCAATGCTGCAAATATACATCCTTTCATGATTTCGATATCGCTTGATGCGATTTTTCCAAATCCAATTCCGAATATGATTGCTGTCAATAGGATAGAGCACAGACACAAAACCAGTAGCATCAACAGTTTCGATAAAAATGCTGCAGGTTTATCCGGTAAAGACAACAGATTTTGAAAATCACCTGCATTTTGTTCCTGTTCCATCACACTTGCTGTAAAAATTCCAATAAGTACCGGAAGTCCTGCTCCTATTGCCTGATAAAATGCAATCACTTTCATATTTTCATTCCATGGTGAAAAAAAGTAATATATTAAAAATATAACGCTGGTTATAATCGGAATCAGTAAGTGTGCCAGAATCACAGATGTTCCTTTCATCTTTCGCAAGTCTGCATTAAGAGATCTTCCAATCATCTTATTTCACCTCTCTTCTCTCAAACCATTTCAAAAACAGAACCGTTACAAAAACAAACCAGATGATTGAGAGACACATTCCCGGAACAATGACTCCCGTATCCAAAAGAGGATTCCCTGCTTCTGCGGCAAGTCCATTTGGTAAAACATGAAGCAACGGGCACATCATTCGCATAGGGATTGCAGAAACAAGTACATACCAGATTCTGGTTTGTGATATTACCACACCGCTGACGGTAATAAATAGGCAGACGAACAGGTTTACAATCATTCCAAATCGTTCACTTAAAAATAAAGCTACCGGAATCTCCCATAACTCAGAAACCGTCAGAAACAATACTGCAATCAACGCTCCTCCAACTGGAACATGTGTCGTTAGAAGAAAGCCTCCAAGCGTTGCTCCTGCAAACACAATCACATTAGAAAACAAAATCATGTACCCAATATAAATAATTTTCCCCAGCAACAATTTTCTTCTGTCTGTGGGAATAGTCATTAAATGATAGTATTTTATCTTTTTCTCCTGCGCCACAGAAAGATAACAAAATAGAGCAATCATCCCCGGCAGCAAAAGTGTATACCACCAGTTCCAAACACTTTCTGCATAAGCATTTGTCATCCCAAAAGTAAATATAAATGCCATGACAAATGTAAGAAGAGGAAATCCCCAGATAAACTTTTTTCGCATGGTTCTTTTGGCTTTTTGATGTTCTGCTTTTATAATATTAACCATGGATTTCACCTGCTTTCTGGTTTTTTCTTACCACATTCATAAACAAGTCTTCAAGATTATCTCCCTGCTTTAATGCTCCTTCGTATCCTAAGATTCCACCTGAAATAATCCCGACTTTATCTGCAAGTAACTGTACCTCTGAGAGAATATGACTGGAGAGAATTACAGTGATTCCCTGTTCCGGAAAAGACCGGATCAGCTCTCGTAATTCCTCGATGCCTATTGGATCTAATCCATTCGTAGGTTCATCCAATATCAAAAGTTCCGGTTCTCCAAGCAATGCCATTGCAATGCCTAGTCTTTGCTTCATCCCCAAAGAAAACTGTCCTGCTTTCTTCTTTCCGGTGTTTGTAAGTGATACAATCTGCAAGACCTCATCAATTCTGTTTTCATCTGTACCAAGCAATAATTGTCTTACCTTCAAATTCTCTCTGGCGGAAAGATTTTCATAAATAGGCGGATTTTCAATTAACGCTCCTATTTTTGATAAATCTTTCCTATCCAAAAGTTTTCCATCAAAGTAAATCTTTCCTGCAGTTGGTTTCATCATACCGGTCAGCATTTTCAATGTGGTAGATTTACCAGCGCCATTCGGTCCAAGCAGTCCATAAATCTGTCCCTTTTCGATATTAAGTGAAACATTATTTACCGCTTTCTGTTTTCTAAAATATTTACATAGATTTTGTGTCTGTAACATCATTTCCATCTTTACTATCCTTCCTTCTATATTTCATTTCTTACTGAAATATAACCTAACAGAAAAAAATAAAGATTTGATGAAGATTTATTCCCGTATGGAATAAACCATCAATTGAATATCATTATCAGAACTCGGCTTTCCACTGAAATCAGCAAAGCTGTTACAAATACGAAGTCCTAATTTACAGAATATACTTTTTTATTTGAACCGAAAGTAATGTCATCAGGTGTAAGCGGTAAGTTCTTCTCCGACCACTCCGAAACAAGCTCCGGGTGTACTTCTGCTAAACTGTTGTTCATAGCCAAACCTCAACCTCCTTGTGCTTAGAGTATATGAAGTTTTGGCTTTATCTTGTAGTTTGCGAATATCCGTATAAATAGAAAAAACCCTTTGAGAAAAGGATTTCTCCTCTCTCAAGGGGCAAGTTGGCAAACTGAAAGTTTCCGTTGCTTATCTTGATTTTTATATAAAGCCTCTTTTTTTTGCTTCTTCAATCAATATAGGTTGAATTAAAGGATATGTCCAATTATCAACTAACTTATCTGAAATCAATATTTTCTCAATCTCACAATGTAATTCCACGAATGAGCTAATGTCTGCAATAAATAACATTCCAAAAGTTTCATCATCAATATTTTCATTTACTCGTGTCTTTCCTTTAACAGAATACACACATATTGGTTCAATTTTAAAATCAATTGCCCCTGTTTCTTCTTGTAATTCTCTTTTGGCTGTTTCAAAAATACTTTCTCCAGGTTCTCTGTGACCGCCTGGCACTTCATAAGTCTCTCTTTCTTTGTGTTTACAGAATACCCACTTGTTGTCTGTTTTTGATATTATTACTGCAAACTTCAAAAGTTCATCTGCGACATTGTCATAAAATTTAACTTCTACCATTCTACCAATACCTCATCAAATTCCGATTTTACTTTCTTCTTAGTGGAACAAGTTATTATCCACAATATATTTTAAATTACATCTATTTAACATCCATGATTTATTCCTTGCCCCATTTTGATATTGAATAACCTGTTCTTTACATTCGTCAGATAAACCCTCATATATTTGTTGTGCTTTATCTTTAATTATTTCCTGACCTAAATTATCTGCCACAAAGTCAAGATACACATTATATTTTTCAAACCCTTCAAAGAAAAGATATCGTATAGCTGCATTATAATCTTCATCAAATCTTTTTACCAAATCCATTGCAGTATCTCGAAATCTTTTTTCTAATATATTCTTCGTTTCAAGCAATTTACTTTCCGTTGATATATCATACCAATACCCATCTTTGGGATTATAACTCATAGATGCTATTACATTGTCAACTGGTAATTTTCCGTATTTTTTATAAATAATCCTCAAATCGGCATTTACTTCAATACTCTGCCCAGATGCATTCCATTTTGACGAGAAAAAGTTTATTTCAAACACAATGTCTTTTACTGTTTTCTTCAAAATACCACTTTTTAAATACTTAAAGCCAGTTACTGTTGACAACTCACATATTAATCTTGTTTTCGTTTCTTCAACACTTAAAATATTTTCCATTTTTTCTCCTAATAACCCATGTGAAACTTCAAAGTTTATTCTCTGTCATTCAACAGTTTATTTACTCTTTCAACTGGAAATCTGTCTTCAATATCAATTATCTTTATTATCAACTATTATAATTCCTACTATCACAAAAATAACACTTATAACAGATAATAGTAACCCTCCGTTACATTTTGCCCGGTAAAATTATTTGGACGAACTTAGGTATTTACTAATTTTTATATTTTACCGTCCAATTACCTTCAACACTTTCTGAGGTTGCATATTGACCGTAATCTAACACTGCTAAATCCCTCATCGATTCATCTATGCTTAAAATTTCACCTAAGGAAACCACTCTCGCATCTTCTTCCTTATGGTTTTCGCCGCATAAAAACTGCCAATACCCGTCCTCATCGTGAGAAACGTATAATATAGGCTTATACCCCTCCAACACATGGTAGCAGGTAATGCAGGCAGTGTCAGGACTATCTTCAAACGGAAATTTTCTATTATCCGCTTTCTTTTCAACTCTTTTAAATTTATCAAGTAATCCCATAATTTAATCCTCTCTACAACTTCAAAGCTTATGATCTGTTCGTCATATAACCAACAACAGAATCTACTCCCATAGTGCATTAATTTTATCTGGAAGTAATTCTATCTCCGTTCCAAGCAAAGCAACATCATCTTCATCTATTGGCACTGGTACATTAAAGTAGTTTCCCTTATTATCAATTCCATAAAGTTCACCACCACCATTTGAGCCAATAATAATGTGACCCGGCAAAATTTCTTCAATTTCATAATCATCATTTATTTCTTGCAATTCTTCCAACGGATATAATATAAGCCAGGTTTCACCAATATCGCCTTCACCACCATTATGTTTTTTCATCAATTCTATGTAATCGTTTGGCAATACCACGTCATTTATTTTCTCTATAATTTCTCCAAAATAAGGCGAATTAAATTCAAACATTCCCCATTTTTCCATATTATTCACCTCGTCGCTAAATTCCGATTTGTAAAACTGTTGCATTGATTATATCAAAGAATCATGCTTGCAGCAATCTCCTTAAAACGAGAGGCAGGTGTGCCTCCTGCCCCTCAAAAGGAAAGGAAGGCGAAAAATATATAGTCAACTGCTGTTTCCAGCAGCTATGAATCGTTACTTACCATAGAAGTCATGGTTTACTTCTGCTTTATAGTAATTACTACATGTTACAGGAGCATTATACAGTGTCGTGAGCATATAGCTTCGTATGTTGCGTACCTTTGTAGTATTGTTGCGAAGGCATTCCAGCACATACTCCATCGTATGAAAATCTATCTTCTCCAATCTGCTCCGAACAACATCATATGGGAAATCATATTTATTGATACGGATTAATGTCTGTTTAACCGCTATGGTCTCAACCATCAGCTCCACCAATTCGTTTATGTCCATCTTCTCTGTAGGATGGTCTGCTTTTTCATTTCTGCAATCTGGTTTGTGATTTTCTCGCTCATTCTATGTACCTCCTGAAAAGTATTCGCTTTCGTTGTGTACATATATCACTCTAAAGCACATAAATTGGAATACCACTACTGGAAAGATACACACCTTTTATTGTGTATCTTTCCAGTGGTTTTCTACTCTTCTCCATCCGTGCAGACAGCCTTTCCCATCGCAAGTTCCGCCACAATCTTGGCATATCGTTCCTGCTCACTTCCTTCGGAACCCGCCATTGCTTTCATATAAAATTCCAAAGCCTCCTCCCGGCTGTCCCATACTTCCTCATCGTTATAGCAGATGACTTTCACGGTATTCAGTTTTCTGCAGGAGTCCTCTCCATAGACAACCCCAAGGCAGCATCCGTTGTCCCAATGCACATGGATTGTACCTGTGTCATCCACCTCTGTAACAGTTCCCTTCGTGCCACTTGGAATATCTCAGTATGGGTCGTTCATGGAAATAAGTTCCACTCTTGAACCCGCCGGGTACTGTTCCTTTACCTTATTTACAACATCTCTTGGTGGGAAAAACATTACTGCTCGCCCCCTTTCTTCGCTCCTGCCTTGAATGCAGCCGAGCCATCCAGTTTTGAAAGAAGGATTTTTCTGTCTGCCTTGAATTCATCACCGATGAACCCAAGCCTTAAAAGGAAACATCTGAATGCGTATTTCTCATTCTTATTTTCCTTTGGCTTTGCGGTCACTCTCTTCTGCTTTTTACTCATCTCGCAAATGGCTGATATGAATTTAGTGTAGGCAAGTGCCTCTTCCGGCTTTACCGCTTCAAACCAAGGGAAGTTTACAACCTCGTCTTTTTCTTCAATGTGAACATTCTCGATTCCCAAGGCTTTCTTTATCAGTTCGCCTTTTGCTTCAAGCAGGCTTATTAAGTTTCCCATGTCCACTTTTTCAAGTGGTATGGAAACCGTAAGTCCAAGGCTCTCGCCCGTTTCTGCCCCTTTATTCGGCTCACTGTCGGGTTCTTCTGCCCCCTTTTCATTGTTGTTCCATTCTGCCGGGCTGACCCCTGTTGCCAAAACACAGGCATCAACAATCGGTGCAATCTCATCAAGGTCATCAAAATCTCCGAATTCCAATTCGCCATTCTTTCCTACCGTAAAGTTCCCAATTTCGTAGGCGCAAGAAGGAACTCCGAGGTATTTTGCCTTACCCCCGATTTCCTTCTCGATTGCCTGAACCATAGCTTTTCGTTTGTCCTTTGTTACATAAAAATGTAGTACCATGTTTTGTACCTCCTTATGATTTTTTTGGTATGTACATATATCACTCTGAAGGCACATAATAGCAAGCTATTTATTTCACATACCTCTTTAAAACATTGTCAAAACACACTTTATTGTAAATATGTAATAATTGTAATATAATAACTGTAAAAAATAAGATCAGGAGGTAATGCATATGCCATCACTTAATAAATTTGAAAAATCAATCGAAAAGATTAGTGAAATATTTAATGAAAAAATTGCCAACAACCCTTACTCAAAAGAATTAAGAATAATATTTAATGTAGGTTTACAGAGTGAGGATTTAGCTTTGTTTCCCAATATTCGTTCTGCATCATCTTGTTCTGATTACATAGAAAAATGGATTAAATGCTATGTAGATGCTACCCAAAACCCACCTAGCAAAAGAAAGGCATCTCCTAAAGGAAGTTGCAATGATCCTGCTTTAGAAAATATCGTATACTATGCTACTGGAGAAGAAAAAAAACAAATAAAACGTATGCTAGTATATCACAATCTTTTTATGAGTGCAGAAAATATTCAGGGTAACTTATTAGAAGAATACATTAACAATAATATACAGAAGTATGGTTGGGTATGGTGTAACGGAACCGTTCTTCAAGCAATTGATTTTTGCTCAGTTGATGGAAGCGTACTTTTACAGATTAAAAATAAAAACAACACCGAAAACAGTTCATCTAGCAAAGTACGTAAGGGAACTACTATAGAAAAGTGGTATCGTCTTGGTTCTCGGAAAAGCAATGGCAAAATATTACCAGCATACAAATGGGATATACTTAATGATATAATTAATTCACATGTTATTACAGATATTAAACCAAATTGTAAAATGACTGAAGACGATTATCAAAATTTTCTAAAACAAATTATCAGGGCTAATTCTGATATCATTTCTGAAGAATAAAACATTTTGTGGCAACCAATCACTATGACGGTTGCCACAACATTGTATTAAATACTATTTTTTTCTACTTTTTTCCATTTCTTTTTTCATGAATTGCATCCATGAAATCTCATCGGTGTTCTTATATCTTGAATACGAGAAACCTGTATTTTCGTACTTTATTCCGTTCATATCATCAATAATAGTTTTTGCAATTGCCTCACCTAATTTTACTGGAACAGCATTACCAATTTGCTTATACTGATCCAAAATACCACCACAAACTTTCCAACTTTCTGGGAACTCTTGAATACTCTTGTATTCTTCAACACTTAATGGTCTGTCCTCTGTTGGATGAGCCAAGTCAGTAGCTGGCATTGTTGGATTAGTAACCAATGTTGGTGATGGTCTGCTATATGATAATCTTCTTAAAAATCCTGTCTTTCCACCACCCAAATAAAATGATTTTCCCAAAGCTTCCTTCTGTAAGTCTAACGGAAGATCTTTCCAATATTGTCCTTCTTTTAATATTCGATAGTATTTTAATCTTTTCTCTGGAAACTCAATAAAATGATGTTCTACATTCATTGGAAGATTATCATCAAACGCATCTCTCAATGTACGCCATGCTTTCAATCCATCAGTTCCTTCTTCATTATGTGTAGGTTGAAGGTAACTGACTTTACCTCCACCTAGTTTTCCAATAATAACTACACGCTCTCTAATTTGTGGAGCCCCAAAATACGCAGCATTATATAAATTAAATGAAACCGTGTAGCCAATTTCTTTCAATTTATCAAGAATAATCATCATTGCGCCCCCTTTAATAGGTTCTTCAATGTCTTTATACTTAAAAGGAGTTGACAATAGGCCTCTAACATTTTCAATAACAACATATGTTGGTTTTATTTCCGAAATAATACTTAAATACTTTAGAAAAACATTTCCTCGTTCATCATCAAATGCCTTTCGATTCCCAGCTGTACTAAATGCCTGACATGGTGGTCCACCAAAA
Source organism: Coprococcus sp. RTP31081st1_H1_RTP31081_211007 (assembly GCF_040227275.1). NCBI lineage: Bacteria > Bacillati > Bacillota > Clostridia > Lachnospirales > Lachnospiraceae > Coprococcus > Coprococcus sp. RTP31081st1_H1_RTP31081_211007. The sequence continues at coordinate 209,600 of NZ_JBEHVP010000006.1, read as the reverse complement.
ATCACATCAACCTTTCTTCCTTCTGGTATCTTAGCCATTTTCAGAATCTCTTCTGCTGTAAAATCTGTAATATCTCCTATCAGTCCAATTTCAGGTTTATTTTTGGCAATAGTCATTCTGCAAGCCTTATTAAACTCACAAGCTAACAAAGCATCTATCCCACCATTTTTCATTCCAATATCTAATCCCATCGCTCCTGAGAAAAAACTCAATGCGACTATTTCCGGAATATCGTCACTCAACCGCTCATGATCATCCGGTTCAATTACCACGTCATTTTTTTCTATGTATTCATTTAAGTCTTCGATGGATGTCAACCATTGGTTTCCAACTCTTTCAGCATTAAGCATACCATTTTTTATAAGTAGTCTCACAGATTGAACAGTCACTTTTAATTTTTTTGCAACCTCACCTGCAGTAAGCAAATTATTAGTATCAATCATTGGTTTGTGCTATTTTCCTTTTCGAAAATTTTTATAGACCCATTATACTATTTTTCATATCTGTTTTCAAGTTACATATTTGTTTACTTTAGTGAGTGCATATCATATCACTTGTAATATTTTTAAAAGAATGTTTAATCAAATCACCTTCTGGTTTCAAATTATTTTCAAGATATTCAAGTAACAGGGAATCTTCAATATAATAATACATCTGTGGAACAACAAACCCTGGAAGATCATTTCTAAGTTGTTCCAGCGGAATCATATTTGTATTTTGAAAATTTGTAATTTCCATCGCCACCGTATGCATTTTCAAATAATTATCTATCCGTTCAACAGCCGCTTTATCATACGAATATTTTTCCTTCCAAGACTCTATCATGACCTTGTTACTTAATGTCATAATACCGACAATTGCCTTAACAGGTGCACTCACATATAAATAAGCTTTAACCGTTTCATTAGGGAAAACACGTCTATGTTCATATATTTTTTCTCCTGACAATACCCTCTTATAGACATCTGCCTTGAAACTTAATAACATTGTTCTCATCGCATCTTTTCTCTTTCTTCGATTTCACTTCAAAACCATTATGATATCTATTCCGTAGCTACAACCCTACGATTTATCCATAATGTATCTTCAAGCCTACACTCCAATGGAAACATTTACTGTACAGATATGTTCCCGAGTTAAGCATTCTATATAAGACATAAACGAATAACCCAAGTATCAAAAGTACTTGAAAGCCTTATTTTAAGCCATTCTTCCATAGTTTCTATTTCACCCTTGACATCAATACTACACTCTCCACATGCGTACAAATTCAAATTATATCCCCACAAAACTATGGATATCTGGACAATATTTTTACAGTACTAATACCGTTCGTGCAGCCTTTTCCCACAAAATCATGGATGGTACTAATTTTGCACCATACTAATTGTGCAACAGCCTATGGCACAATTACTTTTTTCCATTACTTTAGTATCATTATCTTCTTCCATCTTTTCCGCTTCTAACGATTGATACTCCTGTTTCAATCCTCGTAATAATTCTTCCTCACTCGACAAGTACAGCTTATAATTTGACACAAAAATCTGCGTCTTATCAAGAGGCTAGTGCTACCGCTTATTGAGAATAATTTCTTGCTTATTAACAAATAACCGAGCATTTATATTCCAACTGTCTTGATAACCTCCAACAATAATTAATATAGGTTCTGGACATTTTAGTTTTTGGTCTTGAGATAAAACTATCATTTGATTTTTATCAATATTACTTGGTGCCGACGATGCATTTGGATGATAGTGCCACTCTCCTAAATAATACTGGCCTTGGTTCCATGCCAAGTCTAAAATTCTTTTCAATCCATCTATACCCCTATAAAAAGTACACTTTGAATGTCTAGAATTTTTGGGTGGTGGTGTTATTTGCAAAATGTTGGCTATTGCTTGGTTGGAAGAATAATTTCCAATTAAAATGCCCCCTGTTTCATAAGGATTAGAAATAGCACAATAATAAAGCATTTGTTCATAAGCCTTTGTGTCGAACTTTACAGTATATGATTGATTCTTATCTTGAAAAAGCAAATTATCCATTCTCTCTTTTCTCCACCACCTCATAGCTTTCAAATATCCCATCGCTCTCTTTTTGCTCGTAAATGAGTGAAAGCGTCTTTTGAGATTTTGATATAATGTAATTTTCAATTACCTTCACGGAAGTTGCAGCAGCAATCCAAATATCATCACTTCTTCCAGGAAAAGTCGGATGCCAGCAACCAATTCCATTCCTTGGCAAGTCGTAATCATCATATAAGACTTTTTCTGCCTGTAGGTACGGGGAAATCAAATCATAAAAAGCATTAAAATTAAAAGTGTTACCATTCATCAGTGTAACATATAATCGTTTTGCACCCAATCCAACAGAGACTGAAGCTATAATATGGGTTCTCTTAAAATTAGTTCTTTGAAGAATATCAAGTACATTATTTTCCCCAGTACAATCAACAATAACATCATATCTATCCAAATCAATATTTGTTTTAAAAGAGTCATCATTTGAAAGAGTATCATTTATAACTTTAACATTTGCGTGTGGATTTAGGGAGTTAAGATAATTACATACCGATAATTCTTTAAATTCACCAATATTATTTAGATTTAAGATATGGCGGGATAAGTTCCCGACTTCAAATATATCTGAATCTGCAATAGTAATATTATATACTCCTGCTCTTACAAATATTTCTGCGATTGATGCTCCAATGCAGCCTGCTCCAATGAGCAATATTCTTTTTCTTAGTAACAGGTCGCTCATTTTACCTCGTTGAGATATTTCGTGTTGGTTCCAATTTTCTGAAACAATCCAATCCAATTTTGCATTTTTAGTGAATACCTCACATCTATCACGCATCCACCATCCCTGTTGATTATTTCTGAATCCTTTTGCTGTCCTTTTGCCATATGATACAGTCGGTAAATACAGAGCTTTCCAAGAAATTATCTCGGGGTCTCCACCAAAAATTCGGGGAACAGGGAAACCAATTAAAAGCAAATGCCGTTTTCCGTCCCGAATTTTTGAGACAATATTTTGAAGGATACACATTATATTAATATGTTGTTTTTCACAGGCAACTAACAATTCGCCAAATGTTTCTGGTGCTTGCCACTCATTAACAACTGGGATCTGATTCATAAGTATCCACGGGGCAATAATGGGAGGTGATATAATTGTTTTTGAAAGATATTTTCCCCATTCTGTATAATGCTGGATGTTGTTACTTAGCGATTTAAACACCTTAACATAGTATACAAATGGTTTACTTTTATACACATCTAATTCTGCTATTCCATACCGACATTCGACACTCTCCCATTGCATGAAGGTAACCACATCTTCCGAGAAAGCAAACTGCATTTCTAAAATATTGCTCATAGAAAATTCGGGCAGCTCAAATGGCTCGCTTTCTGTAACTAATTTTCCTTTTGCCGCTAGCTCTAGCCAACAAATTGCTCGTTTTGCATGATACAACAAGCGTTCATCTACACTATATGGTTCCGATTGATAATTAGGTATTGTATTCACCTCAAGGCATAATGCTCCTTTTCTCCACAATCCGTTTCTTTCAATTTTGGAGTTGTTAGCTTGATGATACAATGTAACCGTTATACTGTTTTCGACGTCTGGATATACTTTAATTTTTCCCTTTGGGTATTCGGATCCAACAACGAAAAACCATTGAGATTTCTGAGGGAAATATGGTGTTTCACATTCAATCACAATACTTAAGTGTAAATACCAAACATTTAATTCATTATCAAATTGCCACTCATCCATTATCTCAACTTGAGATAATGAATCTAAAGCCCTTCGAGCCTGATTTAATTTATCAAGAATTTGTTTTGACTCCATCTATGCAAATCTTCCTTCTGGAATGGCTGCCGATTTTTCAGTACGGGTTGTAAATCCCGTTGAAGAATTAGATTTTGATGGCTTTGGAGCTGGTGGAAATTCATTACCAAATAGCTCTCTCCATTTGCAAACACTATCATATAATTCTTCACAATCAAAAGCTTCACGAGCTATTTTAGCAGCATCACAAACCGTATCGTAGAAATCAGAATATTCTTCATCTGTAATTCGTGCAAAAACATCATGTTCAGGAACGCCTCTATCAGCTAAAAAAGGTTTATTAGTGTATTGGGAAACGATATTTTCAAGAGTTAATACAACACCTTCGGCAACACTTTTAATATCATCTGGACAACAATCACCAATAAAATGTTCCAACGGATAACTCTTGGGATGTTTCATATCTGGATATTGTGTTTTGCGCCACCACTTCAATGCCTTAACAACATTTATATAGTGGGTATTGCAATTCTTGTTTTTTTCAACCGTCCATCGAATTTGCTCAAGTGGATGTGTTTTATCCCATTTTTCCGCTTCACGGTCAGGAATTAGCAACGGTTCGGATTTCCATTGAGGTTCGTTATCTGATTTATAAAATATGTTATATGCACTTTTAAGTAAGTCATTATTGAACGATTTTGTAAGTAACTTTTGTTGGAAATCTTCAATTGTATATTCCGAAATAATCGCCTCATCTTGAAGTACTCCTGTTTCGCTTTCACTAGGTGCAGAAGTAGGTACGATATCCAAATCAACATAACTTAAACTTATACCAATTGACCTGCCTTGAATTCTATATTTGTCTTTATAATGTTTTTCTAAAAATGGAACAAATAAATCCAAAGCCTCCTCTGGTGTAAACTCTTCAGAGTCTAATTTCGTTACAACAATTACATCGACATCTGATTTATTGCCGTTTTGGGGTTTTACTGCTGTGGAACGTCGGTAACTTCCCTGTAAGAAAGTACTAATAATAATCTTTGATAATGTTTCATCTTCCTCTAATCTCCTTCTTAATGTCGTATGCCCTGTTTTCAAATCCTTCACTTGATTGTCAGACAAACGAATATTAGATAGAAAATCTTTAAAATATGACGGTACAGTAGACATAAATAATCCTCCATTAATTAGTAAAACTTATTGATTGTGAATATGTACAAGAATTCCTTTGCTCAAAATCATATTCATATAGAATACATTTGCCAAATCCAACTGAATTTTGACCTAAGAAAAACATAAATGCATTTGGAGCAGCAGCAAAAATATGTAGTGTTGCACGCCGTTCCACAGTGCTTCTTCTGCCAATAGCGTTATAAACTGAATTAGCTAAAGCAGTTGCATGTGTTCCATCTTCTATCGAAAAATTTGTAGCACCAACATCGCTTGGCATACAATTAATGATACATCCAATTGATAGATTGTTTTCTTTTATGAATTTTACCACGTCATTGTAAATGTTACGAGTGACATTTAATACTAATGCAGAATCATATTGATTCTCATTAAACTTTTCGTGGGAAATATCCCAATTAGTATAGTTCCTTTTAGATGACAGTTTCACATCCCATAATACAGTGCCATTGGTCGACGATTTTTGTATCGGAAATACGTTGATACCTGATTTACTATCAAGAATTCTTCCTGCTGCAAAGGCTATAGACGCATGTGTATCTAAAAATATTTGATATGCATACTTGTTGCTTGTATTTGTGAGCAAAAATTCCTCCAAATTTCTATAAATATCTTTGTTCCAATCGTATTCACCCTTTATATTGCGACCATCAAACTTATTAATGAATGATAAACAACTCTCTGTGTCTTTTTCCAAGTTTTCTGCTCCACGGGTAAAGCTTTTCACACCAATAGATATTCTTTTAGGGGAATACTTATCGGCAACAAGAAAAATGCGTTTTTCCATTTCTTCATCAAAGTCTTTTCTATCAATACCTTTACCATGTGTTGAAGAAATCATCTGATCATTTACAGTCGCTGAAGCAATAAACCTAATTTGGTCAAACGTCATCATTTGATTGCTATCTGAAATATACTGATGCAACGAATCTCTTACAATTTTTTCTAAAACTTCTATTTCAAACGGCAAAATAAAAAACCGTATTCTCTTATTATCAAGCAAATCTGTATCAAACCCATTTAGCGACGATTTTGCTTCTTTATCAAGCACTTTCCCATAATACTTTTCGATTGACTTTATAAATGTGTTGGCGGACTTATCACATTGCCCGATTAAAAATAATTCATATTCAGGACTTTCTATATCCTTTATAAGGTCATCTAGCCATATTTTGATGTCTGATTTGGTAAAAGTATTTATCGTTGATTTTACTTGTATGCATTTAACAATTTGATTTTGCTGCTCTAATGCTATATCAACCTTATCATTTGATGTTGGAAATTCGACATATATCTTATCCCAGTTACCTTTATCAGTTAAGGCCTCTAATACTGAAGCAAACCCCTGGTATAAAAATCCCCGTGATGCTTCTTTTCCACCCATAATCCTCACCCTTTCCATCATTTATTTGCTTTACTAATCCATGTGATATTCTATAAACAGGCTACCTATTAAATAACCCCAAAATATTTCAAAGCATCTTTGATTGCTTCTACCTTTTCCGCTGTCGGATGTTTCCTCGGCTGTTTCAATTCTTCTACCGCATTAGGAGCATCGTACATTGGCAAGCCTAAATCTCTCTTTACCTCTGCGATATATGCGGTATGTACCTTGAAGCCGTATTTAGCTTCTATGTACTCCTTTATCATTTTGTAGGTCACTCGTTCTTTGGGCTTATATTCTTCGGCTCTTTTAGCGATATTATCAAGCGGAACTTTTCCCTCACCCTCGCCAAACTCAACTTTTACGTTGATATGTCCGTCTGGCTTTTTGTGGGAAAGCAGTACCACCGTCTCCACATGCCCGCTATGGCAAAACTGATCCACGACCGCCACCTTCTTCGCCACATACCCCTTCTCCTGAAGTATTTTCACATCCCTAGCCAGGGTTGCCGGGTCGCAGCTCACGTAGACGATACGTTCCGGCGCCATATGGACCAGAGTATCCAGAAGAACCTGATCACAGCCCTTTCGTGGTGGGTCTACGACCACGACGTCCGCGTGGGAGCCGTCGCCACCTTTCTTATATATATCTGTAACGACTTCCTCTGCCTTGCCGACAAAGAACTCTGCATTTGTGATCCCGTTGATCTCGGCGTTGTGTCTTGCATCATCTATAGCCTGTGGAACGATCTCCACTCCGTATACCTTCTTTGCCTTCTGTGCGAGGAACAAGGATATGGTTCCTATTCCGCAGTACATATCCCACACAGTCTCGTCGCCTGACAGATCCGCATACTCCAAAGCCTTGTTGTACAGGACATTTGTCTGGACAGGATTTACCTGATAGAAAGACAATGGGGATATCTGATATTTGATGTCGCCGATATAGTCCGTGATGTATGACTGTCCCCAGAGGGTTATGCACTTATCACCGAGTATCCGGTTCGTATTCTCCATGTTGACGTTCAGGCAAATGGATGTCATGCCGTCTATCTTAACCAGTTCATCTATCAAAGCCTCGCTGTGCGGAAGCTTGTTGCCATTTGTCACAAGACACACCATGATCTCTTTGGTGGTAAATCCGACTCTGATAAGGATATGTCTGACCAGACCTCTTCCGGTCTCCTCATCGTAGGTTGATATGTGATTGTCCTCAATGAAGCTTCTGACGATAGCAACTATCTTGTCATTTATAGACGCACCGATAGCGCAGCTCTCTGTGTCTATGATATCGTGGCTTCTTCCAGCGTAGAATCCGATGACAACATCGCCGTTCTTGTCCCTTCCGACAGGGAACTGTGCTTTATTCCTGTAGTGGAATGGCTTGTCCATGCCGTAGGCTGGCTTTTCCATGATGGCTTCCACGTTCTCCATCTTGCCGATCCTCTGCAGACAGTTTTTCACCTTGTTCCACTTGTATTCGAGCTGCTGCTCATAGGAAACCTGCTGCATGGTGCATCCGCCGCACCTCTTCGCTTTGTCGCACACCGGCTCCACACGGTATGGAGATGGTGTGATGAGCTTCATCAGTCTTCCATAGGCTATGTTCTTCTTCACCTTGACGATCTTCACCTCCGCCAGATCGCCCACCACGGCATCCTTGACAAATACAGTCATGCCCTGAACATGTCCAATGCCCTCTCCATCATTGCCCATGTCCTCGATGAGTACCTGGTAGTTCTCATTTTTGACAAGTGTGACCTTATCAACATTCGCCATATTCCGGATCGATGTTTTTACGCACGAGCCAACATTCGATTCATCTGTTCCGGATGTTCTAACAACTGAACTTGCACTATTCACTGCCTCCGCAGTTTTTTTTCTCTGCTCACCATTTACTCGCCTATTGTTCTTAGGTCTCCTATTGTTCCTAATATCTGACATATACTATCTCTCTTCCTATTGCCGTTATTAATTATCCGACGTCTTTCGGATGTTGGACTGGAGAGCTCTGTTGAAGCCCAGCCAGCCATTGTTGTCCTTTGCCGCATCCAGCTCCTGGATAAATGTCTGGATCTTGGCGTCTGTGTTGTCCGCCATGGACAGTGCCAGTGCCTCGATGAGTGCAGGCTTCTTTGGTGAGCCGTACTCAAGCTCTCCGTGGTGAGCCAGTATGCAGTGCTCCAGCTCATTTGCCGCCTTTGCAGGGAAATTGTCTATGGTATTGATCTTGTCGCGGATCATCATCGTTCCCATGACTATGTGTCCCAGAAGCTGACCTGCGTCTGTGTAGTCGTTCTCAGGGAACTTGGAGATCTCGTAGACCTTGCCAATGTCGTGGAGAAGTGCCGCTGTGATCAGCAGATCCCTGTTGAGCACCGGATAATATGTGGTGTAGTAGTCACACATCTTGGCAACTGCCAGTGAGTGCTCAAGTAAGCCTCCTATGTATCCGTGATGTATTGACTTGGCCGCTGAATGGTTCTTGAACTCCTTGACAAATGCAGGATCTTCGGCGAAGAATTTCTTCAGAAGCACTTTGTAGTAATCCTTGTCGAGTGACTCTACGAGTGCCATCAGGTCCTTGTACATCTGCTCTATATCTTTCTTGGTGCATGGCATATAATCAGCCTCAACGTACTCTCCCTCGTCTGCAATCCTGATCTTCTTGATGTTGAGCTGAAGCTCATTGTTGAACGATGTCACCTGACCATCAATCTTGATGAAATTCTTTGCCTCAAAGTGCCCTATAGCATTGGTCAGCTCCCAGACTTTTCCGGCTATGCTTCCAGTCTTATCCACAAGCTCCAGGTTGTAATATGTCTTTCCTGATTTTGTAGTTCCTGTCTGCTTGTTCTTGCAGAGATAGACATTCGATATCATGTCGCCTTCGTTGAAATCTGTTATAAATACCATTTTTCTTTTCCTCTTTCTATGTTTAATTATTATTGTATGCTTTAATTTTAATCATATATAAGAATACAATAGGCGGTTGTGAAAATCCAGTATTTACTGAACATTTCCACAACCGCCTATATTACTATATTCCCCCACATCACATCTTATCATACTCATGAAGCTTATCTGAAGCAGCCTTCCCATTCTTCCGTGATTCTTCCCTGTCAAGCTTTCTCACTCCAAACAGCCCCTTGATGACAAATGCTATTCCCACGCAAAGTGTTCCAAGGATCAGTGTGAGCTCAAGTCCTGACATATATCTCAGTGAAACATTCAATGATATTATGATGCATACAAAGAATGCTATACAAAGTCCTGTGAACACAAGTCCTGTTCCCATGTTCGGCTTAACCAAAAGTGCGATAAATGCGATGAGCAGCAGGACAATAAAGATTCCTCCAATATTCACACCACCACCTATACGAAACAGTGAACTTAAAAGTCCCCAGTCGGACACGACGACATTCTTAAGAAACATCACACCGCCTGCTATCATCAATACTATCCCCAACAAAAACTGCAATAACTCTTTCATCCGCTTTTTCTCCTCTTCCTTTTGTAATACGTAACTCTCTTTGTCTTAAGTCATATATCGCTTTATTTTTCCCAGATCAAACTGTATTTTATAATATCAGCTTTGTGTTTCTCCCGCAACCACAGCCGCTGAATTAATCAGGGAAAATGTGCCTATTTCTACACCTGCAATATGTTGACGCTCTATAATTATAAGGGGTATAATCAATTATGTATGTGTAGAATTAGAGACTTTATGTATATTTAATTATGCTTTTCATGCACTTATCATGTTTAGTACCTATCCGATTCAAAATCTACATATTATATACATAAAATATAGAACACGACATTAAAAACAAATAAGGAACACAGAAAATGAATCTAAGAACATTAAGAGTTATAGAATACAACAAAATAGTTGAGATGCTGACAACATTTGCCTCATCACCCATGGCGAAGAGGAAGTGTCAGCGCATAAAGCCCCGCAAGGATCTCGCAATGATCGAGGCTCTTCAGCAGGAGACAAGGGATGCCTTAAGGCGTCTGAACACCCAGGGCAATCTGTCATTTGCAGGACTTAAAGATATCGGGGCATCTCTAAAGAGACTTGAGGTTGAGGGAATCCTCACAACCGCAGAACTGCTTGATGTGGCAAGCATGCTGGACCTCGCACTCACCGCCAAGAGATATGGTGAGAACGAGGGCACAAGCATGACAGATACGAGAAGACGCAGCAAGGAGCAGATCGAGGAGGAGAAGGCCTCCAACAAGATGCTAGGATTGAGCATGAACCCGGATGGCACCACATGTCCGGACAGCCTGCGCACGAGATTCCTGGAGCTCATGCCTCTGGAGCATCTGTCCAGAGAGATCCACAGATGCATAATTTCCGAGAACGAATTTGCCGATGACGCTTCATCAGGTCTCAAGGCAGTGAGAAGGAACAAGCGCCTGACAAATGAAAAGCTGCACAACCAGCTTGCAAAACTTGTCAGCGATACCAGCAAGCAGACCATGTTCCAGGATAACCTGGTAACCATGAGAAATGGCAGATACTGTATACCGGTCAAAGCCGAGTACAAGAACCATTTTCCCGGTATGATACACGACCAGTCGTCAACCGGTGCCACAGTGTTCATCGAACCTATGGCCATCGTGAACCTGAACAACGAGCTGAAGGAGCTGGACAATCAGGAGCTTGCCGAGATCGAGAAGATACTTGAATCACTCTCCGCCCAGACAGCGGCTGAGATAGAATATATCAAATACGACTTCGACACTCTGGCAGAACTGGACTTTATATTCGCAAGGGCATCATTTGCAAGAAGCTACAAGGGAACCGAACCGATATTCAACACCGATGGGATTGTCGATATAAAGCAGGGAAGACATCCGCTGCTGGAGAAGCACACCGTCGTACCTGTGGACATCAAACTGGGTGAGGACTACAACCTCCTCATCGTGACCGGTCCTAACACCGGTGGTAAGACGGTATCACTTAAGACTCTGGGACTCTTCTCACTCATGGGACAGTCCGGACTTCATATTCCGGCACTTGACGGTTCAAGACTGAATGTATTTGACGACGTATTTGCCGATATCGGAGATGAGCAGAGTATAGAACAGAATCTGTCCACCTTCTCATCCCACATGAGCAACATCGTGTACATACTGGATCACGTAACTCCAGGCAGTCTGGTCCTCTTCGACGAGCTGGGCGGCGGTACGGACCCTATAGAGGGTGCAGCACTTGCCATCGCCATCCTGTCACATCTGAACAACATGGGTGTCAGATGTATGGCGACCACACACTACAGTGAGCTCAAGACATTTGCCATGAGCACACCGGGTGTCGAGAATGCAAGCTGCGAATTTGACGTGGCAACACTCCAGCCGACATATAAACTGATGATCGGTATTCCTGGAAAGTCAAATGCTTTCGCCATAGCGAAGAAGCTTGGAATCGACGATAGCATCATCGAGAGCGCCAAGGCCAATATCGACAGCGATACAGTTGACTTTGAGACCCTGATTGCGGATCTTGAGAGAAGCAAGAGGGAGATTGAACAGGACAAAGCCGACATTGCAAGACTCAAGGAGGATGCAAAGCAACTTCAGGAGCGTGCACAGATGAAAGACTCTGAGCTCTCAGACAAAAAATCCGAGATTCTGGCAAAGGCGCGCCAGGAGGCATCCGAGATCATAGAGGAGGCGAAGGCTGAGGCCGATGCCGCTATAAGAAAATACAACAAATGGACCACTAACCCGTCAAAGGCCGATGCCAAGGCGATGGAGGCCGAGAGACAGAAACTCCGCGCGAAGATCAACGACCTCGGCAGGATGAACGAGGAGAAGCGCAAGACTGTAAAGTCAGACCACAAGGCATCCGACTTCAAGGTTGGCGATACCGTACATGTTATCAGCATGGATTCCGAGGGAACCATCATGGCACTGGCTGACTCCAAGGGTAAGCTGAAGGTCCAGATGGGTATAATCAGCGCGGCTCTTCCACCTACTGATCTTCTGCTGGTTGAGCATGAGAAGAAGAAACCGCAGAAGGCCACAGTCACAGGTGGCAAGAGCATGAACAGGATGATGAATATCAAGCCTGAGATAAATGTACTCGGTATGACGGTCGATGAGGCCACATCACTTGTGGATAGATTCCTTGATGATGCCCTTATGGCGCATCTGCACAGAGTCACCATCATCCACGGAAAGGGCACCGGTGCTCTTCGAAAGGGAATACATCAGTTCCTGAAATCACAGCCACATGTCAAATCCTTCAGACTTGGCGAATTCGGAGAGGGCGATGCAGGAGTTACCATAGTGGAACTCTAAAATAATGCTTCAGCAATGAAGTCTGTGTACGCCTTCGGATTTATTACAAACTATATTATTATAAATTTACTGGGAGGGTTATATATATGAGCAAAAATAATATTCTCATCGTTGACGACGACGAGAACATCGCAGAGCTTATATCACTCTACCTCAACAAAGAGTGTTATGAGACCGAGATAGCCGCAAGCGGAACGGAAGCTCTACAGTTATTTGAAGAATATTCGCCTGATCTGGTTCTCCTGGATGTCATGCTTCCGGGAATGGACGGCTACCAGGTGTGTACAGAGATAAGAAAGACATCGAACACGCCTATCATCATGCTCTCTGCCAAGGGTGAGGTATTTGACAAGGTGCTGGGGCTTAAGATCGGTGCAGATGATTATATCGTCAAGCCATTTGACTCAAATGAGCTTGTGGCAAGGGTCGGCGCCCTTCTCAGAAGGTCAGCCATGACTGAGAGTGCACAGAAGCAGCCACAGAGCGCAGCTTACGATGTCACAAGTGCGGACCATGTAGGTACATTTGTGGAGTATGACGGGCTGGTCGTAAATATCTCCAACTACACTGTAACCTTTGAGGGACACAATCTCGAGATGCCGCCAAAGGAGCTGGAGATCCTCTACTTCCTCGCCAGCAGGCCTAATCAGGTATTCACCAGGGAGCAGCTTCTGGACAAGCTGTGGGGATACGAGTATGTGGGCGACACGAGGACCGTGGATGTACATATCAAGAGACTTCGTGAGAAGCTGAACAACAATCATAACTGGAGCATTGCCACTGTATGGGGCATAGGCTACAAGTTTGAATGGAGATCATAATGAAGAAAACAGCATTTGACAAAATCGTGGTCGGATTCGTAGTGCTGGTTGTGATCATATTTGCACTGCTCATGGTGTACAGTATATCAACAGCACAGAATTCTGTTCTCTCAGAGCGCAAATCCACCATGAAGAACGAGATCACAATGCTTGCCGACGGCGCCATGACTGATTACAGCAACGGAGCCATTGACAGCAAGGAATTATACAAGGAGCTTCAACATGCGGCGGATACCCTGGACATGGGAATCTGGCTCACCGATGAACGCAGCAACATTATTTTCAGGTCGGGAAGCTCTTCAGGAAGCAGTGAATCCGGTGGGTCTTCCAAGGATTCAGATTCACACAGCAGCACAAATGACAACCTCAAGAATTATGTGGAACCGGATGAATTGTTTGCATCATTCTGCTTCGAGGATACATTTGGCGGCTATTTCTCGGAGGACACTCTGGTGATCGGCCAGCCTCTCTACTCGTGGAACAATTACATGGGAACTATCATCCTGACATCACCTATGACATTCAAGCAGGATATAAAGAGCAGGATGCTTTCAACGACATTTGTGCCATTCCTGATCCTCATGCTGATCGCCATGATCGCGCTTATGCTCATGTCAAACAGCCTGCTCAAGCCTATACGTGAGATCATCAAGACGTCCAAGTCATACGCCCAGGGTAACTTCAATGCCAGGGTAAATGTGACCGCTAAGAACGAATTCGGCGAACTTGCGAGATACATGGAGGAGATGGCAGATGAGCTGAGCCGTTCAAATGAGTACAGGAAGTCATTTATATCAAATATATCCCATGACTTCAGATCGCCACTCACATCCATCAAGGGTTACATAGAGGCCATGCTGGACGGCACTATTCCACTGGAAAAGCATGAGAAGTACCTCGGCATAGTGTTAAATGAGGCACAGAGACTGACCAAGCTGACACAGGGACTTCTGGAGCTGAACAACTTTGACTCATTTGACCTGCAGCTTGACAAGTCCAACTTCGATATCAGGGATATCATCACGCCAACCATCAATACATTTGAAAAGAGATGTAATGACAGAGGAATATTCCTGGACAGCGTCTTTCTCACGGACAACACCGTGGTATATGCCGACAGGACCAAGATACAGCAGGTTATATACAACCTGGTTGACAACGCCATAAAGTTCACTCCTGAGGGCAGGCAGATCAGGGTTCAGGTGACTGAGAAGGACAACAAGATATATACAAGCGTCAAGGATGAGGGTGTGGGAATTCCAAAGGATGCCCAGAAGAAGGTATTTGAGAGATTCTACAAGACGGATCCGAGCCGTGGCAAGGACAAGACCGGAACCGGACTGGGACTGGCCATAACCAAGGAGATCATCAAGGCTCACGGCGAGCAGATCACCCTCACATCCGAGGAGGGCGAGGGAAGCGAATTTATCTTCTCTCTTCCTAAGGAGAAGGATATGCAGGTGCCTATCAAGCCTGTGCATGTCGAGCACACTGAACACCACTCCGATACAGACATATCATCGTCCGGCGTGAAGAGCAATGGCAAATTCAGGATCAAGGACTCATAAGATATCGCAGAATATTAAAGCCGGGGTATTACCCCAGAGAATGTCTCTGTTGTAATACCCCGGCTCTATTTATTTCACTTTACATTTCCTACCATCTATCCACACATTTTTCACCTGTGAAACATCTATCGGCTTAGTGAAGTTCAACTCCATTCTCTGTATGCTGTCGCCATCACCGGTCTTGCCGATTCCATATACTACATCTTTCAATTCTTTATTGTCTGTCATCTCAAGTATTATATTCTCCAGCGAGTCATCATCGACCGCCGCATTTTCAGCAATGTCAATGGTTATGCCCTTTGTATTTATTGTACATTTTTCAATGCCATCTATGCCGGATACATCCACACTATGTCCCTGCATATCATCCTGAACCTTAAACTGTAAGGTCCAAGGGCCATCCACCTCGTCTGCTACATAGGCGACCGCGCCATCACTTGATTTATTTTTGTTGAACAGGGTAATGCTGTTACATCTCATGGTGATTACATCCCCCACCTTGTATGCATTTTTCTTTTTTAACTTGTATACAATATCAGACATTGTCTGCTTGTTCGTGAGCGAGATTCCATCGCCAGGAGCCGTGCTGCCCGCATATTCACTGACGATGTTCGCACCGCCTTCTATTATCTGCATCTGAGTATCAAAGCTCTCATATTTTTCTGTGTCAAAGTCATCGTATGTAATCACCATCGCAATGTTGACCTGATCGCCATCCACTGCTACCTTCTTCAGATCAAAGCTTACTTTTGCATCGGACTCGGTTATCACCTTTACACTGCCCTTATACTCGTTATTTATGTAGCTCTCGTCCACATATTTTGATGGAATAACACTTCCTGTCTCCCTGCTCAGGCTGTCAAAAAACCATGCCAGCGAGCCGTTCTCTGCCGCATATGTCAGTCCGCCTCCCGACAGGATCAGAACAGCCGCCACTGCCGCTGCCGCCGTCTTCCATCCATGATTTCTTCCGGTTTTCCTCGCCTTCACCTTGTGCCTGAGCCTCTTCACACAGGCATCCTTCTCTTCATCCGACATATCCATGGTCTCAATGTCCACATTTACATCGTTCATAACATCATATACATTTCTGTCTTTTCCGTTTTTCATGATCATTCACCGCCTTTATACTTGTTTCAATCGACTTCTTGCTCTGGACATTCTGCTGTAGATAGATGATGAAGATACCCCATAATCTTCCGCTATCTCATCTACACACTGGTCATCCCAGTAGTACCTCAGAATGATGTCCCTGTCTTCATCCGACAGACCACTCAGCAGCTTTTCCATGCTGTCCGATATCTCCTCATTGAGTATCTCCAGCAGGTTGTCATTTGCAAGCTTGTTCTCATAGTCTGCTATGTCTTCCTCCGAACATCTTCTGCTGTATCTTCTCAGATAATCTATGGATCTGAATCTTGCAATTGCCGTTATCCAGCTTCTGAACGAGCCTTTGCTCTCGTCAAATCTGTCTATATTGTTCCATACATCCAGAAACACATCGTCCATGCACTCTTCAATTTCCTCCGGCATGCCCGAAAGATTCTTGTACACAGCAGCTTTCACCTGCCCTCCATATTCCTGAACCACAAACTCCAGAGCTTTCTCATTATGCCGTTTCAGCTTCGATATATAATTGTTCCTAGTTACCATATCATTCACCTCCCCGTGTGTTTCTAATATATATTCCGATCAAAATCTGTGTTTTCTTGCGGTAAAAGCGATTTTTTTTATAAAAAAGCTGCCAGTTTTTTGAATTATACTGACAGCCATCTCTTTAATTATTATATTTGTTATTCATTTCCTTTACAGCCTCACCGATCTGGGCTCTGAGCTCTGTGGGATAAATGACCTCCACCGAGGTTCCATACTGCATCGCCCAGTGCGCCATCGCCTGACGGCTGCACACAAGCCGCACGTAAGTTACATCATCCTCAGTCTCCCTGAAGCCTTCGTACTGTCTGGCTATATTTTCATCGACCACATCAAAGTTTCTTCCAAACCAATCCACCACATCCGATATGGCAGCCTTTCTGACACGCATCACTATGGTCACCGGCTCATCGGCAAACATATAGATATGCTCAGCCATATGCTTTGGAAGGTTGAGTCCATGCTCCATTCCCTTTACCTCTGTGCGGTTCTTCACAGGCCTGTCAACTATCTGGACCTGTGTCATCTTATCCACTCTGTAATTCGACAGATTGTCATATTTGTCGTAATTGCAGATGAGGTAATACTTTCCGTCATTCGCCACCATCTGATACGGATTGACTACGTACGGCTCCTCCCGCCTCGGATGAAGCTTCTTGTCCTCACCATAATTATTGTACACAAATGATATCTGCTTCTTCTCAGATATGGCATCATCTATCATTCCCACGTTGAACAGTGTCTGCTTGTTGCTGGTGTGCTCGAGACCCGGAAGACTGCTCACATGCGTCATCTTGTTTGTAAAATATATATTTGACAGACCTGCTATCTTGTCTATGAGCTGGCTTGCCTGACCAGCCGGTATGGTCTTGGAGAACAGGATACTGTCTATCATCATTCGAAGCTCTGCATCGTCAAACTCGTGATTATAATACCAGTTTGATGTAAGTGTCTCCTTTGTGCCGTCCTTCTTCTCTCTCTCCGTCTCGGTATACTCAATGTCATAACCATAATCCACCAGACAGTTGAGATTTGCCTTTACGGATTTTCTGTCCACAGTTATATCATAATCCTCTTTGAGCTTCGCAATGATATCCTTCTGATCCATGGTGTGGTCACAGTCCGTATATTTCTTCAGTATGTCCAGAATGCATATGTTCAGCATCTTTTTTCCACTTGTAGGATACGCCATGTATATTCCCCCTCTATCACTACATGTCCCAACTAAGACGATGTAGATTTCCTGCTTCCTCTAGACCTGGGAAATCATTCTGTCTGAGTGCTTCATACAGCACTATCGCCACAGAGTTGCCCAGATTCAGTGAACGAATGTCTGGGAACATCGGAATCCTGATAGATGTATCCTTATAATCAACCAAGATCTCCTCAGGTATACCCGCGCTCTCCTTGCCGAACATGATGTATGCGTCATCCTCAAACTTCACATCTGTATACTTCTTCCTGGCTTTGGTTGTCGCCATGTATATCTTTGCTCCGGGATTCTTTGCAAGGAAATCCTCGAAATTCACATACGTTGTCACATCCAGCTTGTCCCAGTAATCAAGCCCGGCACGCTTCAGCTGTTTCTCATTTATCTGGAAGCCCAGCGGCTCTATGAGATGCAGTCTTGCGCCTGCTGCCACACATGTTCTTCCTATGTTGCCTGTATTGGCCGGGATCTCCGGCTCATGTAATACTATATTTAGCATACTACTCCTCCTATAAAAACCTTGGCGGTGTAAGAAATCTCCTCTCGTCGTCGTGCACTACAACCCTATCGCTTTTTTCCGTAAGATGGCCTATGACTGAAGCCTCATATCCTGCCTCATAGAGCTTATCAGCCAGCAATTTTCCATCCGGAACTACGAAGAGTGCAGAACCACAACCATCTATCATATACGGATTATCCCCGGTGTGCTCACATATCTCTATTGTCTCCTGAAGTATCGGTATATTGTCATGACATACCTCAAGCCCGCACTTCAGCGCATCTCCCATCTCCCAGAGAGTTGCAAATACGCCGCCCCTCGATATGTCGTGTGAATATATACAGCCATGATCTAATGCTATATCAACCTGGCCGCCAAGCAGTATAAGCTGCTCGAGCTGCTCCACAGGTCTCAGATAGCTCTCCGAATATCTCTCAAAAAGTTCCTTCTGATTGTCATAGTAGAGCTGCAAAGTTCCCCCAACGCCAGTCTGTCCACACATAACTATATCCATGCCAGCCGGCCATTTCAGTCCTCGCGTACCAGCTACACCATGTCCTGTAGGCATCTGGTATCCGTGAACATCCTGATTCTGCAATTCCTGCATATCCTCACCCTGACCTGCATGCCTTCCCATCATAGTCACACTTATAACCGGCTCAGATACAGCATTATTCACCTCAGTATGTCCCGTCACTATGTCAACGCCGTACTCCGCACATATGCCCGCAAGCTTTCTGAGCAGTTTCTTCATGCGTCGTTCATCGTCATCAGGCATAACTATGGTATCTACTGCCGCCCATGGCATATATCCGCCAATCCTTATACTGTTGTAAAGTCTCGCTATATCAAGTCTGAGTCCCATATACCCGCTGTCACAGCACACACCAGCCGCAACATTCACGCTTTTAGCTGCGCCGGTGTCTCCGCTACCCCCATCACGCAACAAGAGCCGGGCATAGTCATCTCCTATTCCGGCTCTCGTCACATCGTCGTGGACAGTATGTGGCAGACTCTTAAGTATCGATCGCACCGTCTGGTGCTCTCCAAACTTTCCTCTCATATCTACTCTCCAATTCGACCTGTTTTCCTATTAGAATGCTGAAACTAAAAGTGTAACAACCATTGCGATACACAGAACCACAACAATTATTCTGGATACCAGTGTCTTACCTTTCTTGCTGCTAAGATCTATCATCTTTCCACACTCCTTATCAAAGTATCTTGCTCTACAAAATTAACTTAATAATAACAAAATATAAACCGTAGTTCAACAGCAATTATTTTTACAATCCCTGCCCCTTAAGGTAGTTGATAAACTGCTGTGCAGTACGTCCGCTTATGCCGCCATGTGCAAGCTCCCACTTGTTTGCCTCTGCGCAGAGCTCCTTCTCGTCCATGGTGATGTGCTCCTTCTCAGCAAGTCCCTTGACGATCTCAAAGTATTCCTTCTGTGAAGGTGCGCTGTAGCTGATCGTGACTCCGAATCTGTTGACCAGTGACAGCTTCTCCTGAATGGTATCACTTCTGTGAATACCATTGTTATTCTCCATATCATTCCTGTCGTTCCATGTCTCCTTGATGAGATGACGGCGGTTGGATGTGGCATATATGAGCACATTGTCAGGTCTAATCTCAAGTCCACCCTCGATGACAGCCTTGAGGTACTTGTACTCTATCTCAAATTCCTCAAATGAAAGATCATCCATGTATATGATAAATCTGTAATTTCTGTTCTTGATAAGCGATATGACCTGCGACAGATCCTGGAACTGATGCTTGTATATCTCTATCATACGAAGTCCTCTGTCATAGTACTCGTTGATGATCGCCTTGATCGTGGTTGACTTTCCTGTTCCACTGTCACCAAAGAGAAGTGCATTATTCGCCTTGCGGCCCTCCACAAATGCCTCAGTGTTGTCCACGATCTTCTTCTTCTGGATCTCATATCCGATGAGATCATCCAGCATGACATCCTCTGTGTTATTTATAGGTACAAACTCCAGATCTCCATGCTCACGGGTGATCCTGAACGCTTTGTTGAGACCGAACATACCAACACCATATGCCTTGTAGAATGATGTCACTATGTCAAATATCTGGTCCTCGTTCTCAGCCTCCTCTATCGCATTGCTGACAGCCTGAACCTTCTCGCTGACATTCTTATTGTACATTCTCTCCTTCTTGCCAATAGACTTGTAATTGTTGATAGTTGAGAAACAATCTATTCCAAGTGCGCTCTCTATCTCTGAGAAATCAAAGTCGAACAGCTTCTTGAATATCCTGAAATCATTCTTTGCAAAATAATTAACTGTTCCGTCATTTGCTCCCACCTTCTCACTGGTTATACTGAATGAGTTCTCATTGGTGATGAGTATAAATGCCAGATAGTTGTGCCACAGATTCTTATCGAATCCATAACTGGTAGCAAGATCCAGAAGTCTCTTGATCTGATCGTATATGCGGGCACACAGCTCCGCATTCTCACACCTCTTGAGATCAAAATCCTCAAATATTCCAGACAGCTTCATAAGTATGCTGTCCTCACCAAGATCTCTGTATAAAACCAATTTCGCTATGTCTCTGTACATGTGTATATCCTTCTTTCTGAACGACTATATGTATCACCACACAGATGATGCCATATATGAACCGTTACTTCTTTCTCTTCTTGTAGTTTTTATTTCTGTTACTGTTTCTGCCTGTATTGTTTCTTTCTATGTTATTTCTTTCTGAGCTATTTCTTCCCGTATTGTTTCTGCTTGTGTTGTTTTTCCCAGAATTGCCGCTTCCGGCTGTACTGCCCGGTGCATTTGACTCATTCGTCCCGGTCTGCCCGGCGTCCACATTGCTGACATCAGACGCACATTCCTCATCCAGCCTTCCATTCCATCGCCCCTCGGGGATGTTGCATGCCAGATTATATTTCCTCCACGATATGCCCTTGTCTCTGAGTCTCTTAACCACATATTCTTCAGACATCGCATACAGGACGGAGAAAAGCGGTACAAATATGAGCATACCCAGAATGCCCAACATATCACCTCCAAGCATGACCGCCACAAGTACCCATATAGATGGAAGTCCCACCGAACCACCAACAACATGAGGATATATGAAGTTACCCTCTATCTGCTGCAGCACGACAAATATGATCAGAAACACTATGGCACGCTTCGGATCCTCTACCAGGATCATAATCGTTCCGGCAAAACATCCGACAAATGCTCCAACAACCGGGATCAGTGCAAATACTGCTATGATGATGCTGACCGTAAGCGCATACGGAATACGGAATATGGTCATCGTAATGAAAAACATAAGTCCAAGTATGCACGCCTCAAGGCACTGACCTGAGATGAACTTGGAGAAGGTCTTATCCGCAAGAACACAAGTCTGAATGAATCGGTCCGCCTTTTCTTCCCTGAACACCGCATACAATACACCCTTTACCTGCTTCTCCAGAGTCTCCTTCTGAGCCAGTATGTAGCACGCAAAGAACAATCCCACCAGAACATCGACCACGGCGCCTACCACACTGCTGGCAATGGAGAACGTGGAAGACAATACACTGCTGCCGCCGTTCTTCACAATACCAACCACATTTGATATAAGTGCATCCCAATTAATATTGATACTCTTTATCTTATCCACTATCTCCGGCTGGTCCTTCATCAGCTTGATCGCCTTCCTCTGTATATCATCCATGGCCGATGGCAGCTTCTCTGCAAACATAGTTATAGTCTTGGACATCTCAGGTATGATCATAGTTATTGCAAACGTGAGAACAGCTATTATGCACAGGAACGACAGTATGAGGCACACTGGTCTCCTGAACCTGTACAGTCTGCTGTCTTTATTCTTAAACAATACCTTTTCAAGTCCCTTCATAGGTACATTCACCACAAATGCTATGGCAAATCCTATGACAAATGGCATGAGTATATTGATGAGCCAGCTGAACATACTGGACACCTTATCAAAATTAAACAGTACATATGCAAACAGCACCACACCGCACAATATAATCACGGTCCTCACTGTATCCCTCTTATTCCAGTTCATGAAGTCCTCCTAATAATCCACATTATTATTCTATGTAGTCATCAATTACATATCTATTCACCCAGATGTATATCTCCAAATGCCTCGGACAGGGAATATGTCAGATTCTTCTTGGGCTTGTACACATCAATGACCGGGGCCATGATCCTGAAAAAATTCTCCTCATCCTTTGAGAGCTTGAACACCTCAGCGGTATTCCTGGCATCCCACAGGGCATCATGCTCTGCCCCCTGAAAGTTTTCTCCCAGATAAAACACAGCGTCCGACAGTGATATCCTTCTTGACGTTCCTATGAGCTTGGCATATTCCTTCTGGAAATCCTTCCACCTTGATATGATACTTTCCAGCCCGGGGTGCGTGTATTCCTTCAGCCTGGCCTCCTTGCGGAGCTGTCTCAGGTCATTCTCACTCCATGCATATATCACATCGGCATCAGCACACCACTCTATAAAGCTCCCCATGGCAAAAGCATATGAAGGAGCATTCTCCACCATATCATCTGTTATTCCTGTGAGCTTTATTATACGCGAAGCCATGGTTCCATATGCCGGCTTCACATAACTCTTAAACGAATCTATCTCATTATAATCGTCATCCAGTTTAACTGCACCGATCTCTATGATCTCGCTCTTACATATTTTCTTTTCCTTCTTATACTCTGAATCTATCATATTCATTTCAAAGTCCACAAATACGTATATCATACACTGTATTTCCCCTTACATTGCCGATTTAATCATTGTAACACTGTGACCGGAAAACTGTAAACAAGCATATTAGGTATTTGTCAGCATTTCCGCAAATATTTGAGTATATTTTTGTCCTTTTATGAGTTAAAATTTCTGTGACGACATAATCTGCACTTATACGGCAGCATACGACACGAAAGGAATATACATATGAAAAATATAATCTTTGATATTGGCATGGTCCTCGTAGACTTCCACTGGAAAAGCACCATGGAGAAGCTTGGCATACCAGCGGACGTGATAGATACTCTTGATCACAACATGATAAACCACCCTATGTGGAATCATTTTGACCTGGACGATATGCCTGAGCCAGAGCTCATCAAACGTTTCAAGGAACTCAGCCCGGAATGCAGCAGCTACATAGACCTGTTCATGAACAATCTCGATGAAGTGGTGGACATGTTCCCGGGAGCCGACATGTGGCTCAAGGATCTCAAGTCCAGAGGTTACAACATCTACCTCCTGTCCAACTACCCAAGAAGACTGTTTGCACTCCACACGCCTAGATTCCACTTCCTGCCTTACACGGACGGAAGAGTGGTCTCCTATGAATACCACGTGACCAAGCCAGACGCCGCCATCTATGAGCATCTCTGCAACAAATATAACCTTGTCCCTGAGGAATCCATTTTTCTTGATGACAGGCAGGCGAATCTCGATGCCGCCGCAAAGCTTGGTTTCCACACTCTTCTGGTCACAGATCCTATAGGAGTGAGGGGCGCACTTGACGACATACTCGCACACGAATAAGGAGATGCCAGATGAAAACAGATACAACTCAAAGCAGACACAGTGGTCTGCTGTGGCGTTCCATATTCTTTCCGCTGGCCTTTATTTATATGGAGCTCCTGTTTCACATTGCAATTTATGGATCTGCAGGCAGCAGCATACTACATCCCCTGACATTTGCGCTGGCATGCGGACTTACCCTGTCAGCACTGACCTCCTTCTGGCACAGATATGCAAATGCAGCCATAGCCTACCTGCTGTGGAGTATATTTACGATCTACTATATTGCACAATTTGTATACTATAAGATATTCAGAACATTTTTGAGTCTGGTGTCCATCGGCGGTGCCCAGGATGCTATGAACTTCAGGACTGTGCTTTTTTCAGCATTGCGATCCAACTGGTATATCATAGTGCTGTTCCTGCTGCCACTTATATGTCTTATCATCATGAACAGGTTCTGGTTTTCATTTGGCAGATGCCGCATCGGGCAGAAGCCTGGTGTGCTCAGGGCAGTGCTGGTGCAGCTGGGTATCTCCGCAGCTGCATGGGTACTTGCCATCTGTATTCTGGCAGTGCACGGGACTGCGGCCTACACTCCATATGCGCTGTTCCACGGACGCTATGTACTTGAACTGTCCATGAACAAGCTTGGAGTCATGGTCACCACGGGAAGAGACTGTGTGACCATGGTGACTCAGAGCAGCCAGAGCAAGACATTTGAGCTTGCAGATATTGGAGATAATCAGTCAGATGCACAGACTGCCGCATCAGATATCAATGCCGCATCTGCGGACGAGACAGATTTTTCATCAGCTTCTCAGACCAGCGGCTCAGATCAGGCGGCAGGATCAACCCAGGCCGACGAGCCTGTATATGTTCCGCAGGTCGATGAAAGCATAGATTTCCAAAGTCTGTACAATCAGACAGATGACGAGGAGCTTAAAAGCCTGACGGCATATTTCTCGGGTGTACAGCCAACTTACACGGACGAATACACCGGCATGTTCGAGGGGTACAATGTGGTATTTGTCACCGCTGAAAGTCTCAGTACATATGGAATATCCAGGGAGGCCACACCGACACTGTACAAGATTTATCACGAAGGCTTTGAATTTACTAACTTCTACAACCCACTGTGGTATCACAGCACCATAGACGGCGAATATACCAACTGCCTCAGCCAGTATCCGGCATCCTCCAAATGGAGCTTTGAGGCATCCGCGGACACCTACCAGCCATACGCCCTCGGCAATATGTTGAACGCACAGGGCTACAAGAGCTACGGCTACCACGACTTTGATGCCACATACTACGACAGAACAAGAACCCATCCGAATATGGGCTACACCACCTTCAAGGCCATCGGCGCAGGATTGGATATTCCTGACCACGTTATGTATTCCGATCTCGAATGTATGGAGGCTGTGTATGGGGATTTCATTCAGGATGACAAATTTAACATGTATTTTATGAGTTTCTCCGGCCATCTGCCTTACAATTACGACAATCAGTATATATGCATGATTAACAGGGAGGGAGCCGAGAATGTCCTCTCCGGAAAAGGGTACTCAGATGAGGCCATAGCCTATGTTGCAGCCCAGATGGAGCTTGACAAGGCTCTGGAATTCCTGATGGATAAGCTGGAAGAGACTGGCAAGCTGGACAACACTCTGTTCATCGTGGCACCTGACCACTATCCTTACGGACTCAGCGACGGCACCTACAACGAGCTTGCGGGCAAGGACATAGAGAATGATGACTTTGAGCTTCACCACAACCAGTTTGGTATATGGAGCTCATCCATGGAGAAGCCTGTAGTTGTCGACAAGCTCTGCTCCAGTGTGGACATACTTCCAACTGTGTTAAACCTTCTCGGAGCCGACTTTGACTCAAGACTCTTGGCAGGACACAACATTTTGTCCGATTCCGATGAGCTTGTGATCTTCGCGGATCAAAGCTTTATGACCGACAAGGTCAGGTACGATGCCAGCACGGGGGAGACCTCTTACTTCGTCCCTGAGTCACAGATTCCTGATGGATACGTGGATCAGATGATCGAGGAGGTTGAAAACCGTCTGTACATATCGGACGAGATGATAAACACGGACTATTTTTCATTTGTATATAGCAGATAAAAGGCCGAGACAATCCCCGCCAGCACATCGGCGGCGGCCTGGACAAAAGCCACTCCATCTATGCCATACATGCGCGGCAGTATGAATACCAATGGTATAAAACATACTCCCTGACGCAGGGCGGATATGAGGGTGGCTTTTCCATATGCTCCAAGAGCCTGATAGTACATTCCAGTCACCAGACACACCGCAGCAAATGGCATGGACACGGCATGCGCCCGGAGCGACAGCGCCGCAAGCTGCAGAGACTGCTTGCCACCGTCCCTCAGGAATACCCCGGCCAGCCCGGATGCCCACACCCAGGTCGCAGCACCCATAGCGCACATGAATATCACCGCAGTTATCATGGTAAATCTCAGCGACCTTTTCACTCTGGATTCAAGTCCTGCACCATAGGCAAACCCGCACACCGGGGCAAATCCCTGCCCATAGCCCACCAGCACCGCAAATATGACTGCAAATATCTTATTTGCAACTGTGACGCCCGCCATGGCTCCATCTCCGTACTGCCTACAGCTTCTGCTTATCATGACCGCCGCAAAGCACATGAGCCCCTGTCTCAGGAAGGATGGCAGCCCTGTTCTCACTATACGCACCCCATATCTGAAGCTCCACACATCAGACACATGAAGCCTTACCACGCTGCACCTTGACCTGACACATATATACATTATGGCAAGGCTTATCCCCTGTCCGGCAAGGGTCGCTATGCCTGCACCGGCTATTCCAAGTCCAAGCACTCTCACCAATATATAGTCAAATAACGCATTTGACAGTCCGCCTGCCAGAATACCCAACAGGGCTAGATACGGCTGCCCCTCAGCCCGCAGGGCATTGTTCAGGACATAAGCACCACACATAACTGGAGCCGCCAGCATGATATATATTCCATACTGCTCCGCAGGAGCAAGACTTGTGTCCGTGGCCCCGAGAAGTCTTACCACATCCTCCCTGAACACGGCAAATATAACCGCCATGACCGCGCCCGACAGTATTCCTCCCGCCAGTGCCGTGGCAAGCGTCTGCTCCGCCTCACGCTTCTTCTGCTTACCGAGGAGTCTCGCTATCTCACTTCCAGCTCCCATGCCCCAGGTGTAACCCACAGCCTGTATCAATGCCATAACAGAGAACATGATCCCAACTGCGGCCACACTGCTTTCTCCAAGATCTGAGACAAAATAAGTGTCCACAATATTGTAGGAGGTTGCAATCAGCATGGTGAATATTGTAGATACCGAAAGTGACAGTATGAGCGAAGGCACAGGAGTCTCAGCCATTTTGCTGTGATTCTCCTGTGCCTTCTTCTGTGTATCCACACTCTCAGGAATGTCCATTCCCGAAAGTATCAATCTGTCATATATTCCATTATCGGGTCTGCTGTGTAACCGCCGTCTGTTGCTGCGCCTGTCCATGTGTGTAGTCCCTGCTTTCTTCCTTACTCTCACGCAGGAATTTCTTAACCTGCTGCAATTTCTCCTTTGCATCGTACACACCCAGCTCATACATGGCCTCGATCATCTCCGGTTTCTTCTCAAGCCTTGATATCTCTATAGTCTCACTCGGTCTGATTATCAACGTATCACCCTCCTTTTCAAGCTCCTCCAGCTTGTCCAGGGTCTTGTTGTAATACATGTGTCTCATGTGACATCTTTTAACGAACTCAGGGTACTCCCTGTACCTTCCGGCCTCCAGCCTGAGCATCTTGTCCGGGCCCTTGCGGTATCCCTCCGGTCTTGTCAGAACTACTATATTTCTCCTGTAGCCCATCCTTCTGAATGCAAATATCGGTATGCTGTCGGATACACCTCCATCCAGCAGCTTCATTCCATCAACCTCTACAATATTGGACACCAGTGGGAGGGATGCCGAAGCCCTCACCTTATTCACATCCTCAGGCTTTCTCATATCTGTACACTCCAGATACTCCGCCTCTCCTGTATCCAGATTAGAACATCCCACATAGAGCTTCGTAGGATTTGCAAGGAATGCATCGTAGTCAAGTGGATCCAGTTTCTCCGGGATATCGTGGTAGCAGAACTGCTCACCACATATATCTCCTGTAGTTAAAAGGGAGTACAGGCTCATGTAGTGCTTGTTGTTCCTGTACTTCATATTGTAACGCATGTTGCGTCCCCTCTGTCTCGCCACATAGGAGAGTCCATGTATGGCTCCCGCCGACACCCCTATGACACCGTCGACCTCTATATCATTGTCCATGAACACATCCAGGACTCCGGCGGTATATATGCCTCTCTGGCCGCCGCCCTCAAGTACCAAACCTGTCTTTGCCATATCGATCACCTTTCATCCAAATATTTATATGTCCGTCTTTGTCTGAAAAATCCTCAGACTCCTGTCAAGAATCCCATTCATATGAGCTATAGCAGTTCCATAATTCGTCATCGGGATACTCTGCTGCTCCGCCCTTCCCTGACGACTCTTCATCTCGCGTTCATTCAGCATACAGCCTCCGCAGTGTATCACCAGATCATATCCAGCCAGCTCCTCCGGGAACTCTGTTCCGCTGACAAATGTAAATTCAGGCTCAAGTCCCGTGTATCTGCGTATCCATCCCGGCAGCTTCACAGTTCCTATATCATCACACTGTCTGTGATGGGTGCAGCCCTCAGCTATGAGTATCCTTGGAGGTCTGCTGTCCGCATCTGTACGCTGGCCTTCATCCCTCAGCCTGTCCAGGACATATGCGCCATTTACCGCCGCATCAAGCTGCCCTTTAAATCTTGCCATCAGTATTGAGAATGACGTCAGATATATGTCATACGGCACGATCTTCATAACCTTTGCAAATGCCTGGGAGTCAGTGACCACCAGAGATACCTTCCCCTCCAGCCGTCTCAGAGTATCCTCAAGCTCCGTGTCCCTGCACACCACAGCCGTAGCTCCGGTCTCAAGAACATCCCTTATGACCTGCTGCTGCGGAAGTATCAGCCTGCCCTTCGGAGCTGCAGAATCTATCGGTATGACCAGCACCACCATATCACCCGGCTGTATCAGATCTCCGACCAGTCTCCTGGTCATGGTGTCTGTCACCGTGAGCTTTCCTATCAATTCCTTCAGCTCCTCTATTCCCTGTCTGTGCTCTGCGCTGACCCATATGGAATTCTCCGCTGAATTCTGAACCTGTGTATCATCCTTAACTAGATCACTCTTATTGTACGCAATTATATAATTTATATTCTTCTCTTTGAAAAGCTCCGTGAGCTCCCTGTCCGACGCCGAAAGGCCAACCGAACCATCAACCACCAGCACAGCGACATCTATCTTCGCAAGCACCTGTCTGGTCTTCGACACCCTGAGTTCACCCAGCTCGCCGGTATCATCTATTCCCGGTGTATCTATGATGACCACCGGTCCAAGCGGAAGCAGCTCCATGGACTTGTACACCGGATCCGTGGTGGTTCCCGCCACATCCGACACAACAGCAAGGCTCTGCCCCGTCACTGCATTTACCAGACTGGACTTGCCTGCGTTCCTGCATCCAAAGAAACCTATATGCACTCTGTTTGCCGACGGTGTATCGTTTAAACTCATTTTGCTCCTCCACAATGTGTTAGAATCTAAAATCTCTGTCTCCGTGCTTTATCCTGTCAAGTCTCTCGACCACTATCTGTCTGACTTTCTCATTCGGAATATTCTTCAGCTCATCCTGTATGAGTCTCCTGCCTATCTCCGCGGTCTCCGGCGAAGCATAATCCACCAGATATTCCTCCAGCGTCATGAGTGCGTTCGGATGACAGCAGTTCTGTATCTGTCCGCTCTTGCACAGGCTCATGAACCTGTCGCCGGTTCTGCCCTCTCTGTAACATGCCGTACAGAACGATGGTATATAGCCCTTGGTCATCAGCCAGTTCACAACCTGATCCAGAGTTCTCGTGTCGCTGACATCGAACTGCTCCGACTTCTCATCCTCTGGCTCCGGCTCATAGTAGCCACCCACACTGGTCTTTGAACCACCGCTTATCTGCGACACTCCAAGCCTTATGATCTCATCCCTGACCGTTGGATTCTCCCTTGTGGAGATTATCATTCCTGTATAAGGAACGGCGATTCTGATACATGCTGCGATCTTGCAGAATACATCGTCGCTTATTCCGTTGTCAAATGCCTCAGGATCTATGTCGTCAGCCTTCTTGACTCTTGGCACACTGATGGTGTGCGGACCAACTCCATGAACAGCCTCAAGGTGCTCCGCATGCATCAGCAGCCCCGCAAATTCGTACCTATACTTATCCAGACCAAAGAGCACCCCCAGACCCACATCGTCTATACCACCTTCCATAGCACGGTCCATAGCCTCTGTGTGATATGCATAGTCATGCTTCGGTCCATATGGATGAAGCTTCTCATACGCTTCCTTATCGTAGGTCTCCTGGAAGAGGATGTACGTTCCAATTCCTGCCTCGTGCAGCTTCCTGTAGTTCTCCACTGTGGTCGCCGCTATATTTACATTTACACGCCTTATTGCACCGTTCTTGTGCTTGATGCTGTATATCGTGTCTATACACTCCAGGATGTACTCGATAGGATTCATCTGAGGATCCTCACCGGCCTCAATGGCCAGTCTCTTGTGACCCATATCCTGCAGTGCTATGACCTCCCGTCTCACCTCTTCCTGGGTGAGCTTCTTTCTGGCTATATGCTTATTCTTGATGTGATACGGACAATACACACACCCATTTACACAGTAGTTGGACAGATACAACGGCGCGAACATAACTATTCTGTTGCCGTAGAAGTCCTTCTTGATCTGCTCCGCCAGATCATATATCTCATTTATCTTGTCCGGCATCTCACACGCAAGAAGCACGGATGCCTCCCTGTGGGTAAGCCCCTTCCTGAGCTTTGCCTTCTCTATGATACTGTCGATAAGCTCCTCATTGTCCTTGTTCTGATCCGCATAGTCCAGCGTCTCACGGATCTCGCCATCATCTATGAAGTCCTCTGCCTTCATGGATCTCACATCATACATTTTTTGTCAGCCTTCTTTCTTGTATACTGTATGCCCTTCCAATCTTATACACACAATATTATTCAGTGATCTCCGCCTCTGTTGTCTCCTCACTGTCAGCATCCCCGGAATCGACCGGCGTACTCATGCTGTCTATTTCATCCGGCATACGGACATAGTCCACATACCAGCCATCGTCGCACTTCAACATACATTCCTGAACGTGTACCGTGACCTCGCCCCCATCCTTGCCTGTCACTATCCAGTCGGCTTCCACACTTCTGTACTGGGACACGCCCTTAACTCCGTTGTCCGCAAATTGCTGCTGCACATCCTCTATATTGCTCACCGCCTGTATATCGGTGACCTTGCACTCGATCGTATCTATATCCCCGACCTGCTCATCTGTATACGCTCTGAACTTGTTTATATATATGTCCTGTATGTCACTCACCGACAAAACCTTTGACGAATCCTCAAACTTCTTCACGTATCCCGGGGCTATCATGTCAGCCATCTCTCCGCCATCGCCAAATGCGTATATGCGGGCGGTCTCCTTTGCCAGCTTGTCCGCCTGATATGAAAATCTGTAATAGATCACATAAAATACCGCAAATACTACCACGATCGCCACTGCCAGAACTATTATAAGCTTCTTGAGGAATCCGCTTTTTTCATTACTGTTTCTCTCTTTACTCTGTCCCATATCTCTACTTCCCAATCCTTGTTTTTGTGGTTAAATACCCTTTTATATTGTATTCACCTGATTTGATATAGTCAACACCTAGCTTTCGTAACCCCCGAACGGGCAGATCATCAACATGACCTGCCCGTTCAGAATAATTATCCATATATCGTTACCAACAATTCATTGTCTCCATCGTATCAAGCTTCCTCTGGATCTTGTCAACGACCATATCCCTGATCTCTGTGGTCGTCTTATCCGCTATAACCTCATATGGGATCGGCTCCAGAAATGCAAGCTGTGTCGTCACACGCCTCAGTGACCATCCCTCAAATGGCTTGAAGGAATCATACAGCACGACTGGAACGATAGGACACTTCGCCTTCTTGGCGATCTTGAAGCTTCCCGGCATGAACTCCTTGAGCTCATTGTGACTGTGATCGTATCCTCCCTCCGGGAATAAAATATATCTCCTTCCCGCCTTGATTTCCGTGGATACATCGTTTATAACCTGTACCTGCTGCTTTATGTCTTCCTTGTCAAGTCTCTGTGCCTTCACAAGATCCGTAAGCTGATCTGCTATGAACAGCTTCGACCTCTTTGCATCCATGACATACGTAATCGGTTTGTCATGGGAAACTATAACTCCCAGTACATCATACTTACCCTGATGATTGGCATACATGATATATCCGCCCTCCTTAGGAAGGTTCTCCATACCCGTGGCAACCGTCTTGATAAAAGCACGACGTCTCACATGATTGCACATAACCTGTGCCATCTGATAACATATATCCTCACCATATTTTTCCGGGTGTCTAGCATAATACGACATCTTTGGCACATAGTACATGATCAGAAACAAGCACGAAACTATTACCCAAATAAATCTTAACATAAATACCTCTAACCAAATACCTTTAACTCAAAAATGTGTGCATATACATGCACACGTCCTCTTTTTCATAAACTTTTATATACATAGTTCACTGTATATACAGTTCACCATATACTATCTAGTAATTTTCTCAGTAAAGGCAAAAGTTGTCAAGTAACATTTTATCTATTGTGTCTGCACATAAAAAGGCAACGCCACATCGGTTTCATCGTCCCGCTGCTGGCACTGCCTTTTATAATAGACTCGAAGTCCCGCGCTGACGCGCTCTATCTTCGGCTTACGCCGAACGACTTCTCGTTAAAACCGCTTGAAACCCCCAAATGCCTGCAAGCAGGCGCTTGGGGTTTCTGCGCTGGGTTTTATATCTTTTCTGTTACTTTGAGTCTTGTGAGTGCACGGGCAAGGGATGCCTCGCTCTGCTTGTATTCCTTCAGACTCTCTTTCTGTCTGAGTCTCTCTTCCGCTCTGATCTTTGCCTCCTTGGCTCTGACCCTGTCGATATCCTCCGGCTTCTCTGCGGAATCCACGATAAGGACAACTCGGTTATTTACTATCTGAACAAATCCTTCGCCCACAACACCGATGACCTGTTCACCTTTACTCGTGGTGATCCTGATCTCTCCTATGCTGGTAGCTATGACCATATTCTCATGATGTGCAAGAACCGCTTTCTCTCCATCTTCAAGTGGAAGAACTATTTTCTCTGCCCGGCCGTCGAAGAATATCTTATTACTGGAAATAACTCTCAGATAAAATGTATTCATCTATGCACTTCCTTTACTGGCCCTTCTCGGCCTTTTCCTTTACTTCCTCTATAGTACCTACATTGAAGAATGCCCACTCAGGATACTCGTCCATCTCACCGTCAACGATCATCTTGAAGCCCTTGATCGTATCCTTGAGACTTACATACTTTCCAGGAATACCTGTGAAGTTCTCAGCAACATGGAATGGCTGTGACAGGAATCTCTGAACCTTTCTGGCTCTGGTAACTGTAAGCTTATCCTCATCTGACAGCTCCTCCATACCGAGGATTGCGATGATATCCTGCAGCTCCTTGTACTTCTGAAGTATCTCCTGTACACGTCTTGCAACATTGTAATGCTCCTCGCCGACTATATCAGCCTCAAGAATTCGTGAGCTTGACTCCAGCGGATCTACTGCCGGATAGATACCCTGCTCAACGATCTTTCTTGAAAGAACTGTATTTGCATCCAGATGCGCAAATGTTGTGGCTGGGGCAGGATCTGTAAGGTCATCGGCTGGCACATATACGGCCTGGACTGACGTGACTGATCCTTCCTTGGTAGAAGCGATTCGCTCCTGAAGCTCACCCATCTCATTTGCAAGTGTTGGCTGATAACCAACGGCTGATGGCATACGTCCAAGAAGTGATGAAACCTCTGAACCTGCCTGTGTAAATCTGAATATATTGTCGATGAACAGAAGCACATCCTGATGATTTACATCACGGAAATACTCTGCCATTGTAAGTCCTGTCTCTGCAACTCTCATTCTGGCTCCAGGTGGCTCATTCATCTGTCCGAACACCAGGGCGGTCTTGTCGATAACGCCTGACTCGCTCATCTCTGTCCACAGATCATTTCCCTCTCTTGAACGCTCTCCAACACCGGTGAATATTGAGTATCCACCATGTACGGATGCGATATTCTGGATAAGCTCCTGGATAAGGACTGTCTTACCAACTCCGGCACCGCCGAACAGACCGATCTTACCACCCTTTGAGTAAGGTGCAAGAAGATCTATGACCTTGATACCTGTCTCAAGTATCTCAATGACAGGACTCTGATTCTCAAATGTTGGCGGCTCTCTGTGAATTACCCAGTGCTCTGTGTCTGAGAGATCCTCCTTGCCATCTATTGTCTCACCAAGCACGTTGAACAGACGTCCAAGTGTCTGATTTCCTACTGGAACTTTGATTCCTGATCCGGTCGCAACGACTTCCATATCTCTTGAAAGTCCCTCGCTGGCGGACAGCATGATACATCTTACTGTATTATTTCCTACGTGCTGTGCTACTTCCATAACACATTTTTTTCCATGATTATCTACTTCAAGAGCATCCTTGATGTATGGCAGATCGTTATCTGGAAATTCTACGTCTACGACAGGTCCCATGACCTGTACTATCTTACCATTTTTCAAAACATCAGACCTCCTTTACAATTATTTATTGAGCTTATTAGCTCCTGTCTCTCTGAGCTCTGGCGCCGCCCGCGATCTCTGTGATCTCCTGCGTTATGGCTGCCTGCCTTGCTCTGTTGTATTTGATATTGAGATCATCCAGCATCTCCTTGGCACTCTTTGTGGCTGAGTCCATCGCCATCATTCGGCTGTTCTGCTCACTGCAGAAGGACTCTACCAGAGCGCCGTATATATATCCCATGACACAGTTTGGCACGATTCGGTCAAGCACTGCCTTCGGTGAAGGCTCCATGGTAATCTCCTCGTGGAACACATCCGCAGGAACGCCTGCGAAGTCAGTCCTCTTCATAGGGAGGAGCTGTATCATCTGCGGTTCAACGACCACACTGCTCTTCATGTTGGTATATATGATGTATACCTCATCTATATCGCCATTCTCATAGTTCTCAAGCATCTTGTCCGCTATGACTCTGGCTCTGTGAAGACTAGGATTCTGCGCTGTATACTGGAAATGTATATCTATAGGCACTCCCTTCTTTGCGAAGTAGTGTCTTCCCACCTGGCCGACTACATACAGCTCACTGTTTGGGTGGGCTGCAAGCTCCTGCTCAGCGATCTTGATTACATTGTGGTTGTAGGCACCAGCCATACCTTTGTCGGCGGTAATGACCAGATAACCTCGCCTTCTGTCCTCTTCCTTGATTCCCTCTCTGCTGTCGAAGTACAGATGCTCCATCTCAGGAACATGTCTGAGCATTCTGGCAAGGGCAACCTGGAGTGTGTAGAAGTAAGGCTCCGTGTTCTCAAGATCTGTCCTCGCCTTTTTAAGCTTGGAAGATGAGATCATATACATTGCATTGGTGATCTTCTGAGTATCCTTGATACTCTTTATTCTATTCTGGATTTCTTTGGTATTTGCCAATCAAATCACCTCTCAACGAATCTTCTTATTTCTCATGAGATCTATCTCTCGATAAACTCCTTAGCGGCTGCGACTATCTTGTCCTTCAGCTCATCGGTAAGCACCTGCTTCTCCTCGATCTCATCCACGATATCCTTATGGGCACTGTGGAAGTATTCAAGCATCTCAAGTTTCTTCTTCTTGACCTCTGAAACCTCAACTGGAAGGAATACCTTATTGGTAGCTGCTACCAGAATGATAACCTCCTCGGCCATTGACAGCGGATTACACAGAGGCTGCTTTAAAAGCTCCATAAGTCCCTTGCCGTACTGAAGCTGTTCCTTGGTGTTCTCATCAAGATCTGAACTGAACTGTGTGAACACCTCCATCTCTCTGTACTGTGCCAGATCGATACGGATACTTCCTGCGGCCTTCTTCATCGCCTTTGTCTGCGCTGCACCACCAACTCGTGATACCGACAGACCGACGTTGACAGCAGGTCTCATACCTGAGAAGAACAGATCGCTCTCGAGGAATATCTGTCCATCTGTGATAGATATAACATTTGTAGGTATATAAGCAGATACATCGCCTGCCTGTGTCTCGATAATAGGAAGGGCTGTGATGGAGCCTCCGCCCAGCTCATCCTTAAGCTTACTTGATCTCTCAAGAAGTCTTGAATGGAGATAGAATACATCTCCAGGATATGCCTCACGTCCTGGTGAACGTCCGAGAAGCAGTGACAATGTTCTGTAAGCAACAGCGTGCTTTGACAGATCATCGTACACGATCAGCACATCCTTGCCCTTATGCATGAAATACTCAGCGATCGCTGTACCTGAATAAGGCGCAATATACTGAAGTGGTGCTGAATCACTTGCTGTAGATGCAACGACTATCGTGTAGTCCATGGCATCATATTTGTTCAGGTTATTTACAACCTTGGCTATTGTTGAAGCCTTCTGGCCTATAGCCACATATACACAGATGACATCCTTGCCCTTCTGATTCAGAATGGTATCTATCGCTATGGATGTCTTACCTGTCTGTCTGTCTCCTATGATCAGCTCTCTCTGTCCTCTTCCGATTGGGAACATGGCATCTATCGAGAGGATTCCTGTCTGAAGCGGCTGGTTGACCGACTTACGATCAACTATGCTTGGAGCCGGATTCTCTATTGGACGATAATCCGTTGACTCTATGCTGCCCTTTCCATCTATAGGTGCTCCAAGGGCATCAACTATACGTCCGATAAATGCATCGCCTACAGGGATGCCTGCACGCTTTCCCGTTCTGCTGACCTTTGTTCCTTCTTTGATTCCTGTATCACGACCGAACAGAATACATCCTATCTCTGTTCTTCTGATATCCTGAACCATACCTTTGACACCATTCTCAAAAACAACGATCTCGCCGTACATGGCATTGTCTATACCGTATACGGTCACGATTCCATCACCTACATAGATGACCTTACCGACTTCTTTGTCCCTGGAGTCAAAATCATAATTCTCTATCTCTTCTTTGAGTATAGAAATAATATCCTCTGAACTAATTGAACTCAATTTATCACCTCATAACCAGTTTCTGTCTAAGGGATTTGTACCTGCCCAGAATGCTTCTGTCGTACTCGCGGTCTCCCGTTCTTATGACAAATCCACCTATCAATTCTTTTTTCTCCACCATAGAAAGCTGTACCGCCTTGCTTCCATACTCTTTCATAAGGAAGTTCTCGATACCTGCCTTCTGCTTATCAGTTGGCGGTGTGACATAATAGAGAGTTGCCGAAAGGATATCCTGCTGCTCTCTGGCATACTTCTCATACTCGTCAAATATGTCATGTATCATGTCAAATCCATCGTTGTCACACAGGGTCTTCATGAAATTTACCAGATCCTTATTGCCAAATCTGTCAAATACCCTGTCAACGACCTTGCGCTTGTCCGCGTGGCTGACCACCGGATCTGCCAGTGCATATACCAGCTCTGGACTACCATCCACAAGCGCCTTTATCTCCTCCACCATGTCCTGACTGATTCCAAGCTGATAGAGGACAATTCCGTAATTAATTGCCTTCTGTGTCACCTGAATCACCTACTTCATTCAAAAACTCGTCATACATGGCAGCTCCTGCTGATTCCGCATCACCTTCACCGCCCACGATCTTGCCGGCTGCTGCCATTGCAAGCTCTGCGATCTGTGACTGCATATCAGAAAGTGCCTTGTTCTGCTTGATCTCTATGGTCTTCTCCGCATCCTTTATCATCTTGACTGACTTTGCATCAGCCTGATCTATGATACGGCTGTACT
This sequence comes from Coprococcus sp. RTP31081st1_H1_RTP31081_211007, assembly GCF_040227275.1. NCBI lineage: Bacteria > Bacillati > Bacillota > Clostridia > Lachnospirales > Lachnospiraceae > Coprococcus > Coprococcus sp. RTP31081st1_H1_RTP31081_211007. The sequence continues at coordinate 171,549 of NZ_JBEHVP010000006.1, read as the reverse complement.
CATTCTGGGCCTCCACACGGGATTTCTCACGGAGATCCCTGCACTCAGCATCAACCCCTGCAAGGGTATCCTCATACTGAGACTTGAGTTTCATTGCTTCAGCCTTCTGATTGTTGGCATCCGATATGGTGCCAGCGATCATATCTTCTCTCTTCTTGATGACATCGTTGAGCGGTCCTATCAAGAACTTCTTCAAAAGAAGAAACAGAACTATTAAGTTGATAATGGTGAATGCTATTGTAGAAAATTCTATATCAATCATATAGCCACTCCTATCTTTCTGTTTCTATTATCCGCATCTCTTCTGCAATTCCAGATTTCTATTAGATATTTCTATTAAAATATCCATCTGACCAAAAATCTGATTACTTAAGAAGAATGATTGCAAGAAGTCCGATTACGAAACCGTAGATAGCTGTTGCCTCTGCAAGGGTACAACCGATGATAAGAAGCTTTGTGATCTTTCCGTCTGCCTCCGGCTGTCTAGCTACAGCCTCAACTGCCTTTGATGTTGCAAGACCGATTCCAAGTCCTGCGCCAAGTCCTACTAATGCTGCTATACCTGCTCCAATTGCTAATAATCCGTTCATATCATTTTCTCCTTCTTATTTTCATTTTTAAAATCAGATAATCTTTACTCCATCGCTTCCTGCATGTAAAGCGTAGTCAGGAAAGTAAATACAAATGCCTGTAAAAATCCATCAAAGAAATCAAAGTACAGGCTGAGTGGGATAGGGACAATGAGTGGAACTACTGCCTCTATCAGCTTCATGATGACGAATGCTCCGAGAACATTACCAAAAAGTCGCATACACAGCGACAGCGGCTTGATGACAAGCTCAAGTACATTGAGCGGTGCAACTATTGCTACCGGCTCTGCAAAACTCTTGACCCAGCCTTTTGTCCCCTTTCCTCGTATTCCTGCCACCTGTACGAGTATGATACTCATGATGGCCAGTGAGGCTGTCACATTCAGATCCTTTGTCGGTGGTTTAAAGCCAAATACACCCATGATGTTGGCCATGCCGATGTACAGAATAACCGTTATCAGATACGGAACATACTTCATGCCCGCCTCTCCGATAACACCTTTGAACAGGTTGTTAAAAGTAGTTATTATGGTCTCCAGCACAAGCTGTTTCTTACCCGGATTCTCAACTTTGAGATTCCTTACAAGGATAATCGACAACAGCACAAGCACTGCCATAATGATCCATGTTACCACCACAGATTCCGTTACCGGTATTCCACCAAATATTGGTATTGTAAATACTGTTTTGCATTGGAGTTCATTGGATAACTCTTCTGCCAGATCCGTAAGACATCACTTCCTTTCACACTGTTTTATTGTATGTCAAAATGCTATTTCAGTTTATTATTGGTTTATTATAGAAATAGCATTCATGGCATCTGCCTCAGACAGCCCCACAAGTACGTTCTCTGTGTTGATCCAGTGAGAATCGAGTTCATGAGCCTCCCAGTCCATATCCATGTCATCAAATATGACATATCCCTCTACGGAATTCGCAACCACATAATCCTTGACTGCACATGCTCTGGTATAATCCCCATACTTGTTTCTGAGCTCATCCCCTGAAGAAGTTGCCCCATATACTTCCATTCCAGCATCCGCAAGTCTGTCTATCAGTTCCCTTACGTGTGCCTTACTGATATCCTTATCAATCACCTGTTTTCTCCAGTCACTTGTCATGACCAGCTTCGCTCCTGTGGCATCCACAACCATCTTGAGGTTAGCCACATTCTTAGGATTGATAAACTCCCCATGCTTCTCACACAGGAATTTCTCCGAATTCAGTACGCCGTCTACATCAAAAAATACTACATTCATACGGTCATACTCCCCTATCTTTTTTTCTAAAAAGCTGCTCTCGCTCCTTGCTTGCGTATTTTATCACCATTCAAAACAAATTTAAAGTCATATATTTGCCCTTATAGTCAAATTTTAATCATTTTTTATTTTTGTATTATTTTTCGTAACAAAAACAGTTTTTTGTCACAGTTTTCTCAAGAAACCCGCATAAAATCTAACGTATCGCCAGTTTATACTTTTTTTATAATTTTAACATTTCGTTTATAATTAGCTTTTCTTCCAAATCATCAAAGTAAAATTCGCCACTCCCATCACCCTTCCGCCAGAAACAGGCTGGGTATTCTTCCGCGGCTGTATATCATCTGCTATATATGTGGTATCGGTAGCGAATACGACTGAGCTTCGGTGCTTCTTGCCGAGTTGGAAGCCGCATCGCCCTTATCGCGGCCGGAAACGAGTGCATATAGAAGCTAAGCCGAAGCGAAGGAAGTAGAGCGTGATACCACATATATAGCAGATGATATACCCGCCCCGCGGAAGAATACCCAGCCGTCCGTCCTTCGCCCCCCACGAAAAAAGGCTATCTCGTGTTCGACGCCCTAACGCTCGACACGTGATAGCCTTGTTCCCTCTGCCGTAATCCGTCACCCCCATTGTGACAGACTATTGTAGAAAATGACCCCCTTGTCATCTCTCGATGTAACAGATAAATTCATTATATCATATTTAATTTCATATTAAAGAGCAGTTCATACACTTTCCTGCGCATACACAAATCGCAAAAGTGTATATTCTTACACTTTTCAACTGGACAAGCCTGTTTCTTCTATTATATAATGTTACTGAGGTGAATTACATGCAGCAACAATACGATATAGGGAAAAGACTCAGGGAAGTCATGGCTGAACGCGGGGTTACGATCAGTCAGTTAGCTGAGTTGACAGATGTCTCTGAGGATACGATAAAAGCCATCAGGAGCGGCAAGACCAAGAGCCCGGGAATACAGCTTATGATATCCATCGCAGACGCACTTGGATGTACCATGGATGGATTTCTCCATAGGCGCAGCCTTACGGACGAGGAATTGTATCTCCTGCAAAAATACAGAACACTCAACATCCACGGCAAGCGGATGGTCATGCTAATGGCGGACTCTGAAGATCACATGCAGAAGAAGCTTCCTTCAGCGGATGCGTACCGCGCCAAAACGCGCAGGATTCCGTGTATTTCCTCAACTCACACGCTTGCTTCCAATTCAGACTACTCAACACACGCGACAGAATTTATAGAGATACCCGCCGATTATTTTCCAAATGCAGATTATTGTCTGAGGCTCACGACCAATATGCTCCATCCTATCTATATTAAGGATGATATTATAGCCGTGGAACAAAACTTTCCTCATTTCGGAGATATTGCGTTATTCCTGAACGAGAATGGAGTCGAGATGATCAGAAAATATACAGAAAAGGATGGCTCACCATACCTTGAAGCTGTCAGCAGATGTGATAGATCCCTGTATCTCACAAGTGATATCATTTGTCTGGGAACGATCCTCGGAATCGTCCGTCTGGAAGACACAAGAAAACCGCCTATTACATAAAGGCGGTTTTTCTTATATATAAATATTATGATGTCGATTACTCTGCTCCACCGGTGATAAGCCATGGTGACGGCTGGGTAACGAACATGTTGTCCTTGTTGGTTTTGGATACAGATATCTGAATGGCCTCCATATTCTTTATTCCGAGCTTGTCAAATATGAGCTTTGCCTGTGCAAGTATTCCAAGATCAAGTGTGTATATGACAAACTGCATATTCGGATTGATCTTGAGCAGTCTCTCCATATCTGACTCCAGATAATGATTTGCAACTATGAATGCCAGTCTCGGAACAGGTATGGCTGCCAGAGTCTCCTCGCTCATGTCTGGGATTATCTGTACATTATGTACTCCGAACTTGTCAACATTCTCCTCCATGGATCTTCTCGAACCCTCGTCCGGCTCAACGGCTATAATGTTGCCCTCGCTTGCCACGATCGCAGCCTCAATGACTATACTCTCGGCCTGGAGTGCCAAGATGGTGTCATGCGTATCCACATCCAGCAGACTCATGATGACTGCTCTTATCTCCTTGCCGACATAGTGTACTGTTCCAGCCGAGAAGAAATCATTTGCAATTCCGTATCTGACGGATTCCCTTGTCTTCTCATTCATGATGAATATAACTGTTGGCCCTGTTATCTTCCTGTTCAGCACCTTCTCCAGCTTGTCATGATGAACCTCGCCGCCGGGCTCCACACCCTCTGCATACCACATGTCATACTCGCCAAAGCCCTTCTCCCAAAGCGTATACAACAGATCCTCATGACTCTGATCTGCAAATATAAGAACTCTCTTGTGTGTGTCTATAGTCGGAACAACGTTCTTCTGCTTTCCGCATATATTCAGCATCTTTATCTTCTCAGGACTGACCTTCATCATGTCTGCAAAATAGCCAAGCCAACTGAGCATATCCTTGTTCTCGTACATAACCATAACCCTCCTTTAGTTGTCCGTCCAATCTTTTATATAGCACATTTATTATACTATTTTATCGATCTTCTGTACACCCAAAGAGAGGCAAACAGACACTTTTTTGACTGTCATCAACTTACCACGTTCAGCTTGTGATCTCTATACATATTGTATACGGACTCCGGAAGCTTATCGTCGGTTATGATGGTGAATTCCGGCTGGAGATCACTGAGCTTGAAATCTCCCTTTGTCTCGAATTTCGTGCTGTCCGCCAGCAGAAATACCTCGCTAGCATGGCCTATCAGCATGCACTGATTCTCATAGGTCTCCCTTATAAAATCATGTGCGCCATCCTCGACCGAAAGTGCCGAAGGTACTACAAATGCCTTTGAAAAATAAAGTTTCTGCATCGCCTCATGTGTCAGGAAGCCATAAAACAACTTCTCCTTCGGGAGATATTCACCGCCCAGCAGGGTTATCCTGTAATTTCCACATTCCGATAATATGGAGAACACCTCCGAGGAATAGGTTATGACGGATAGTGAGTCAAAATTGTGCGCCTTCAATGCCATGGCGAACAACGACGCCGTGCTGCCTGAATCTATCGCTATGGTGTCTCCATCCTTCACATACTCAAGCGCTTTCCTGGCTATCTGCTCCTTGAGTTCCATATTGGATGTGCCCCTGACATCCATATCCTCAAACCGGTATCTCTTCTTCACAGAAACCGCACCGCCGTGTACCCTCGTGAGCATGTTGTTATTTTCAAGATCCTCAAGATCACGTCTCACCGTCTCGGTCGACACGCCCAGCAGCTCAACCAGTCTGGCAACAGTAACCGAATGATTAAGATTTACCTGATCTAATATTATCTGTTTACGCTGATCTGCTAACATCTGTCCCCTCCCTTACTTCCTTATAAACTGAGCCCTATGTTTTCTGACCTGCAACATGATTGTATCAAAATAAGCGGTGCCGTGTAAACCTTTATTCCGGCATATCCAGTCCATACAGCCTGCAGAGAACCGCAGTATATCCCTCTATACAGTCGAGGATCCTGTCGATCTCCACATGCTCCTGTGCCTGATGCGCCTGACTCATCATCGCACCCGAATATCCTATAGTCGGTATGTTGTATTTGCCGCATATAACGCTTCCGTCGGTTCCAAACTGCCAGTATATCTTCTCAACATCCTGACCAAGCTTCTTAAGCGTCCTGTATGTCAGCTCGACATACTCATTATCCTTGCCGGTCACCCACGCCGGATGCTGCTTTGCCGCCTCCGCCTCATAACCGGTGTAACACGTCCTCTTATTCATTCTCGGATGAACGACAGCTCTGAGCTCAGGATCCTTTTTCTTCTGCTCATCCAGGAATTTCTGAACCCTGCTCACCGTATCCTCTATGGTCATAGGTGGCACATATCTCTGATCCACTGTGATCTCACAATAGTCCGGCACACAGGAATACTTCTGTCCCGGTGTTACCACCACATCAGTGATGACCATGGACGTCTTACCCATCTCATGTACGAGCGGTTCACTGCCAAAGTTATGCATGATCGCATCCATTATAGGGAGCGCTTTCTCAACAGCATTTATGCCCTCCTGCGGAGCGGACGAGTGCGCCACCTTACCGTACACCTCTATGACAAGCTCGATCTTGCCTCGCTGTCCGATGGCAAGATTGCCGTCGGACGGCTCCCCCAGATAGCACAGGTCAACATCAAGGCCGTGCTCCGGAAGAGTGTGCTCCATAAGATAAATCGTTCCGATACTCTCCGCCGGCTCCTCATAGACGACTGCAGCAAATATAAGATTGCCCGATATCTTCGCCCCGGCATCCACCAGCTTTTTGATCTCCATAAATGCAAAGAATTCCGAAGTCAGGCCAGCAAGCATATCGCTTATGCCTCTGCCGTATAACTTTCCATCCTCCACCTTCGGCTCAAATGGCGAATACGGACTCCATGCATCTATGCTTCCCTCAGGCACAACATCCATATGTCCAGTCAGAAGCACGTTTGGACCGTCACCCTCTCCGCGGATGACTCCGACCACGTTGCCGCACTCATCGCGGAAATGCTCAATACCAAGCTCATCCATGGCCTGCATAAACACCTCCGAGGTGGCTTTCTCCTCCCCGGAATATGCCTGTGCGCGTATATTCTTACTGACAAATTCTACCCATGAATCTTCCATATTCTTATAATAATCCTTCATGCTATACATCTCCCTTTCCTGAACCGGTTTCATAATACGATCTGCTGATCATCAACTGATACGGGTACTCTTCTCCCTCGCAACGTCGAGCCAGTAATCCAGCCTTGAATCGAGCCAGAAATGCTGCAGTCTCGCCATCTTCTGTCCATACCAGTTCATGTAATCAAACTCCACGTTGGAGCTGGCCGCCTGATACAGTGCCCAATACGCCCACTTGATATCGCAGGCTATCTTGTTCAGCTTCATTCTAGCAAATGCTCTCTCATCAACCTTGCCTCCGCCGTATATCTTCATCATCTCCACATCCATATCCTCGGTGAAATAGTTCACAGCAGATATCAGACCCAGATCCACATAAGGATCATTCATGGACGCATACTCATAATCTATGATCTTCAGATCATTTGTCTCCTCGTTGTACATCAGGTTGTTTGTCCAGAAATCATTGTGGCACGGACACAGCTCCTCACTGCCCGCCAGCGCCTTCTCAATAGCAGAGAGCAGATACTCCATCTTGTCATTAAACGGTGATATATAGCCGCCCTTCTTCGCCCTTGCGTTCATATCCCACGCCTGTTCAAATATGCTCTGCTTCAGGTTCAGCGGCTTTGTCTCGAGATGGTGGAAGTCCCTGATCCTCTCGAATATTGACTGGAATATATCTTTGTCATACACATCGCCAAATGTCACCTGGCGGTAGCCGTCAAGCCACTGGAATATCTCAACACCTGTATCCTCGAAATAATAATAGACTCTTGGGCCTGCCTTGCTCTCGTCCGCGATCACATTTGCCTCGTGGCATACTTCACGGTTTATGTAATCCGTGCCGGCTCCCGGTATCTTGAGGAAGAAATGCTCTCCCTCCACATCCACTTTGAAATTCGGATTCGTTATTCCTCCTGAAACGGGCTTGTAACTGATCTCCTTGCCCTTCCAGTCATCAACCCTTGCGATCGCCTCATCAATTGTTGTCTTGCGCATAAAAAAGCCTCCTCTCCTACTTGCTCTCATCAATCAATGCTTCTCTTCCAACCTCTCCGGTTCTAACCTTCACAACATTTTTCACATCGTATACGAATATCTTGCCATCGCCATAGTTGCCCGAGTACAGCACCTTCTCCGCAGTTTTCACAACCCTGGACACAGGTACAGTGCTGACTATGACCTCGACCTTCACCTTAGGAAGCAGGTTCAGATCCGCATCCGAGCTGCGGTAATATTTGTCATTATTTCCCTTCTGTATACCATATCCGGTCACATCCGTGATCGTAACTCCAGTTACATTTATGTCATTCATGGCGTGAAGCAGTGCGTCAAGCTTATTCTTTCTCGCTATGATGACCACCTTGGATATGTTAAGATTCTCCGCATTTTCTGGGCTGTCAAATGCCTTGCCATCGATCTTAGGCACATTCATCATAGGCGCGCTTATTCCGTCTGAGGACAGCACCTCTGTGTAAGTATTTGAAAATCCGTGCTCACTGATATCCAGTCCATCCATCTCATCCTCAGCCGATACACGAAGGCCGATGGTCTTCTGAACGATCTTGAACAGTAGTGCCGAAGCTGCAAATACATACAGGAACACAACTATTCCGCCAAGGATCTGGATTCCGCACTGGTAGCCACCACCGCCGAGCAGCAGGCCCTTTGTCCTTGTAGCGGTTCCATCTGAGAACAATCCAACCGCTACAGTTCCCCACAGGCCACCGAATCCGTGTGCCGCGATGGCTCCCACAGGATCATCTATCTTTACCACGTTCTCTATGAAATGCATTCCCCCAACTACTATCGCTCCGGCCACGATTCCGACCAACACCGCAAGTGGTGTACTTATAACGTCGGCTCCCGCAGTGATAGAAACCAGGCCTGCCAGAGCGCCGTTGAGTGTCATGGCGATATCTGGCTTCTTCTTCCACGCCCAGCTTATACACATCGCTGTGACTGCTCCAGCCGCAGCGGATAGATTGGTGTTACAGAACACCTTGCCAACTAGCGACACCGTATCTCCTGTCAGTGGCAGAACCGAGCTTCCGTTGAAGCCGAACCAGCCAAACCACAGGATAAATATTCCAAGCACTGACAGCGGCATGCTGTGTCCCGGTATCTTCTTCGACTTTCCGCTTCTTGAATACTTTCCGATACGCGGGCCGAGCATCCACGCTCCTGCAAATGCAGCGGCACCGCCCACCATATGTACAACTGTGGATCCGGCAAGATCATGGAATCCGAGCTGTGCCAGCCAGCCGTCTCCCCATATCCAGTGTCCCGATATAGGATAGATCACCAGACTTATCATCAGACTGTAGATACAATATGCTGCAAATTTAGTTCTCGCCGCCATGGCACCCGACACGATGGTCGCCGCCGTCGCAGCGAATACTGTCTGAAATATCAGGAATGCCCAGAATGGGATCCCGTCAGGAAGCATGCCGCCTCCATATACCGATTCCATTGCCACACCTTTGATCTTACCCAGTACAGCTCCGTCGCCGCCATACATAATTCCGAATCCTATCAACCAGAACGTCACCGAACCGATACAATAGTCAACCAGATTCTTCATGGCGATATTTCCCGCATTTTTTACCCTCGTCATGCCGGTCTCAAGCATCGCAAAGCCCGCCTGCATGAAGAAAATGAGTACCGTTCCTACCATAATCCATATCGTACTGACTGCACTATATTCCATCACGATTCCTCCTTAATCTCTGTTATATCTGTCCTGCCTTGTGACAGCGAACCGTATGTCCCGGTGATACCTCTGTCTCCTCCGGGCGCTCCTTCATGCAACGTTCATCCGCATATATACAGCGTGTACAGAACGGACATCCCGGCATCGGCTTTGCCGGATCAGGTATATCACCTGGCTTAAGGTCTATGTCAAAGCCCGCATCCTCAAGTCCCTTGCTTATACTCGGAGCCGCCTTGAGCAGAACCTTTGTATATGGGTGCTGCGCATTCTTGTATATCTCGCTGCTCGGTGCACTCTCGACTATCTCTCCGAAATACATGATCTTTATCTGATCCGCGATCTGTCTCACCACAGCCAGATCGTGGGCGATCAGCAGCATGGACAACTTATATTTGTCCTGCAGATCCATCAGCATATTTATGACCTGTGCCTGCAATGACACGTCCAGTGCCGATATAGGCTCATCGGCAAATATGATCTTCGGTGTGACGACCAGACATCGCGCTATGATTATCCTCTGTCTCTGTCCACCGGATAACTGATGCGGATATCTGTCAAGGAACATCGGTGCCATTCCGACCTGTGAAAGTGTGTCCAGAATGATCTTCTCCCTCTCCTCCTTGTCCTTCACTCCATTCAGGATCAATGGCTCCTCAAGTGATTCACGGATACTCATTCTCGGATGCAGCGATCCCAGAGTGTCCTGAAAGATCATCTGTATCTTTGCCTTCATATCGCTCTTTTCCTGGGGCGTCATATCGTCCACGGATTTTCCTTCAAATACTATACTTCCGTCCGTCTTGTCCTCAATTCCCAGCATGACTCTCGTCAGCACCGTCTTGCCACAGCCCGACTCTCCGACGATCGCAAGTGTCTTGCCCTTTTCCAGCTCCAGCGAGACATGGTCGACTACGTTCTTCTGTCCGACAACCTTGTTGAACATTCCCTTTTTCACCGGATACTGCTTCAGCAGATTATCGCAAGATAATACTATATCCTTCATATGATCACCCCAATTCTGTATCTTCGTTAATGTCATAATCCAGTGGGAAATGGCAGGCACACATATGTCCCTCTCCAACCGGTTTCAGTGCCGGCACCTCTTTATGACATATATCTTTCGCATATTCACAACGGGAAGCAAATGGACATCCCTCCGGGACATTTGACATATCCGGCGGGAATCCCGGAATGGATTTCAGTCTCTTCGTCTTACGAGCCTCGAGAAGCGGAACAGAACGGATAAGTCCAACCGTATAAGGATGCTTTGGATTTCTGAGCAGATCCTTCTTGGATGCCGACTCCACGCATCTTCCCGCATACATGACAAATATGTCGTCTGAGAACTGGGACACCACGCCAAAGTCGTGGGTGATTATCATGATGGAGATGCCGGTCTGCTTCTGCACCTCACTGAGGGCTTCGATGATCTCCGCCTGAATGGTGATTCCAAGACTTGTTGTAGGCTCGTCCGCTATGAGCAGATCCGGGTACAATATCATTGACATCGCTATGAATATCCTCTGTCTGAAACCCGCTGAGAACTCACACGGGTATTTCTTTATGACCTCCTCGCCGTTGGTTATTCCGACAAGCTTGAGGACTCTCATTATCTCCTGTTTTGCCTTTTCTGAACCCGATGGGGTATGTGCGTTATAGGCCTCGGCAAGCTGTGCTCCAATTGTCATGTAGGGATTGAACGATGTAGTAGGATCCTGGAATATCATGGAGATCTCATTTCCACGGATGCTCTTCATCTCCTTCTCCGGGAGCTTCAGTATATCCTGACCTTTGAACCTGATCTCGCCGCCTGCTATGTAACCCGGAGATTCCACGATCCTCAGTATCGATCTCGCCGTCACGCTCTTGCCGGAACCACTCTCTCCTATTATTCCAAGCACCTTGCCCTTCCGCAGTGAGAAGTTGACTCCCTCAACTGCTTTCACGACTTTGTGCGGACCGGTCTTGAAATAGGTCTTTAAATCCTTTACCTCAAGGATCACATCTGTATCTTTTTCTGTATTATTATCCATACTGTTATCCTCCTATTTGCGAAGCTTTGGATCGAAATGAACCTGAAGATTGTCACCGATAAAATTCAGTCCGAGAACCATGATGATAAGAACGATGCCGGGGATCATGATATACCATGCATCAGATGCAATATAGCCACGGGCATCGGACATTATGTTTCCAAGGGATATCTTTGGCGGATTTATACCGAGTGACATGTAGCTGAGCAAGCTCTCATTGATGATCATTCCGGCGATATCAAGCGGTATGAGAGGAAGCATGGCAGGGATCAGATTCTTGCCGATATACTTCGTGGATATCCTCCATGAGCTCGCCCCCATGAGCTTTGCCGCTGCGATATAATCTGTGCTCTTCTGGGGTATTACATTTGACCGCACCGTTCTCGCATAGGCCGGCCACAGTGCCAGACTCAGCACTATGGTTACCGACACCTCATTCGGTGCGAACAGTGTGAGTGCGATCATGGCAAGTACGATAAATGGGAATCCCATCTGTACATCGGTGATTCTCATCAGCACTGAATCCAGAGGTCCCGGACTTGTGAGACCGGATATGATTCCGACTATCAGTCCTATGAGGGCGGCCAGCAGAACGCTGCAGAAACCAATTATGACTGAGGTACGGATTCCATACAAAAGTCTCGAGAACAGATCACGTCCTATGGCATCAGTTCCCAGCCAGTGTGCCGGATCCTGAAATGGTTTCAATAATCTGATGGATGGATTTGCCTTGCCCGGGTCCGACGGCGCGATGAGCGGCGCAAAGATTCCGGCAAGGAGATAGATTCCTACAATAATGATTCCAAGTGTAAATAATTTGTTTTTACCAATCCACTGAAGGACTGATCTAAATTTACTTTTTTTCTTCATAATTACAGTCCTCCCTGTGCTTTTCTCATTCGTGGATCAAGACGGATACTTCCAAGATCAATGGCAATATTCAAAACAATAAAGAATACGGAAAACAGAATGATAATTCCCTGGACCAGGTTGTAGTCTCTTCGAAGGATCGCATTTAACACCGTGTATCCGATTCCCGGGAAGTTAAATACATACTCGACAACAACGATACTTCCTACCAGAAAGCCAAGCTGTGTTCCTAGGGATATCAGTACAGGGATAAGTGAATTCCTGAGTGCGTATTTGAAATATATCGCCACTGTCGATATTCCTCTCGCATATGCAACCTTGACAAATTCCTGATTGTAACTGTCGATCAGTGAGGAACGCACCACCTTGGTGAGCACCGCCGTGAGCGGAAGTGCCAGTGCAACTGTCGGGAGCACGCAGGATGCAGGTCCCGAATAATCCATTGACGGCAGCAGTCCAAATCTGACTGAGAAAATAATGATCAACACGGAGGATACCCAGTAGTTAGGCATTGACTGGAACAGTACCGCAATACTCGAGATGAGACGATCCTCCCATTTATTTCCATTTAGTCCTGCGATGGTTCCCAGGATCAGGGATAATATGATCGATATGACCACTGAAGATATCAGCAGTATCAATGATAAAGGTGTGGCCTGCTCCATAACATTCAGGACTGTATCGCTCTTGAAATATGACTCTCCAAGATCTCCGTGGAACAGATTCACCATGTACATTTTAAACTGCTCCGGGATGGACTTTTCCAGTCCCATACTGTCTCTGATCGCCTGCTGCTGTTCTACTGTTGCTGTCGGAGCCATGACCTTCGCCGGATCTCCCGGTATCATTCGAAGTATTACAAAGCTGATAAATATAACGCAAAAGGTAACAAAAATGCCCTGTGCAAGTCTTTTTAAAACGGTTCCCAGCACTTTGATTTCCTCCCTTCTTAAAAAGGGCCACATGCTGTATCCTTACACATGCAGCCCCTTTTTGTGAATCTAATATATTGCTATGCGCTTACTCTTTTGTGACATTTGTGAAGATATAATCTGCACCACTTGTGTACTCAAGACCCTTGACATTTGATCTTACTCCGAAGATAGTCATGGACTTGATGATAGGGATATCAGGCATCTCCTCTGCCAGGGCCGGAAGGTACTCGTCCTGAAGGATCTGCTTTCTCTTATCTGGGTCTGTCTCAGTTGCGAATCTGTCCATGATGTCCTGAAGCTCTGCCGTAGGCTCATAGTGGCTGATTCGACCTGCTGCATACCATGAATTCAGCTTCAGCTCAGGCTCGATACCTGATGGCTGCCATCCACAGTCGATCATGTAGCAAGGAGTTTCTTCATATAACACATCGCCCCATGATGAAGTATCAAGTGGAACGACCTTACAGTTGATACCGACAGCCTGTAAACAAGCTGCAATGTACTCGTAATATTCCTTTGTCTTAGGGTAAAAACCAACGGATGTGTAGATGTTGAGCTCTGGAAGGCCCTCGCCATTCTCATAGCCGGCTTCCTTCAGGCACTCTGCAGCCTTCTCAGGATCGTACTCGCCGACACCACCTACAGCCTTGTAGCCCCATATAGTTGAGGAGATAAAGCTGTCTGCCTTCTCTGCATATCCGCCAAATATATCATTTACGATTCCGTCATAATCAATCGCGTAGGCTATCGCCTTTCTGACGAGCTTCTCATTCATAGGCGGCATCTTGAACTTTGGAATAAGGTGCTTACACTCTGTGGTGAGGAACTTGTCAACCACGATATTGCTGTCTGACTCAAGCACAGACACCGCATCGGAATCAACACGCTCGATGACATCGGCCTCACCTGACTGCAATGCTGACAGACGTGTTGTGGCATCCGCAACGTACTTGTACTCGATCTTCTTTATCTTAGGAAGAGTTCCCCAGTAATCGTCGAACAGCTCATATATCGCTGTATCGTTCTCAAAGCTTACCATCTTGTATGGGCCGGTTCCGTTGTATCTCTTATCCAGAGTGTTCTCAGGATCTGCAAGATCGTCAGCGGACATTATCGGAGTTGAACAAAGCATGTTGACCAGAGAGCCAAGAGGCTTTCCCGATGCCGGAGTTATGGTAAATGTATAATCGTCTATGACCTTACACTTTAACTCATCTGCCCACCATGAACCGGATACGTTCTGTGAGCTTGAATATGCCTCACATGATGCTGCGGCATCCTCTGCGGTAAAGTCTGAACCGTCGTGGAACTTTACGCCCTCACGAAGCTTGACCGTCAAGACTGTCTGACTGTCGTCATATGACCACTCAGTAGCAAGATTAGGCTGTGGCTCCTGTGTCTTCTCATCCATGACCAGTAGATGTTCCAGAGCTATGGCCTCTGCGTGAAGCATCATCGTGGAAGTGTGCTTCAGAGGGCTGAGTGATGCCTGCCAGTTCTCTGCTCCCAGGATCACCAGTGTGTCCTTGTCCGTCTTGGACTCAGAGCTTGTTGTCACTGCCTGTGTGCTCCCATCTGTACTTCCTCCAGAGCTTCCACATGCAGTCACCGTAAGTGCCAGTGCGGCTGCCAAAAGTATTGAGCAAATCTTCTTTTTCATAATTCTTCCTCCTTTTCGTGTGTTATCTATGACTCAAGCTGATGCAGACATTTATCGAGGGTTGATGCTATCCAGTCGATATCGCACTTCTGGAATGCCATAGGCGGACGAAGCTTTAAGACATTTCCATAAGGGCCTGCAACAGAAGTCAGTACATTGTTGTCTCGCAGAAGTTCGATGGCATCCAGTGCCTTCTGCTGATCCGGAGTCTTCTTGCCGTCATTCTTCGCAAGCTCAAATCCAATGAACAGGCCTGCGCCTCTGACGTCTCCCACAGAATCAGGATGTCTGTCCTTTACCTCCTGCAATGCTTTCAGAAGCTTTGCACCGACCACCTTGCAATGATCCTGCAGATTTTCTTCTTTTATGACATTAAGCACAGCCTGTGCGGCTGCGATAGCCACTGGATTTCCTCCAAATGTATTGAAATATGGAAGTTTGTCGCTGAATGCGGCGAGTACCTCATGCTTGGCGGCAAGTCCTGATATCGGGATTCCGTTACCCATAGGCTTTCCTGTTGTCACCATGTCAGGTATGATCCCATGTCTGGCGAATCCCCAGAACGCATCTCCCGTTCTTGCAAATCCCGGCTGCACCTCATCAGCTATGAATACACCGCCATTCTTATGTACCACATCGATGGCCGCCTTCAGGAAACCGACCGGATTCGGATGTACTCCATCTGATGAGAATATAGAATCTGCAAGGAAGCATGAGAACTTATATCCTGCTGCCTCCAGCTCATTGATCTTCTTCTGCATCTCTCCTGAATACCATGCGGTGAACTCCTCAGGTGTACCGCCATGTCTGTAATAGTCAGGTGTCTCAATGAGTCTTACATTCGGAAGCAGTGGCTGCTCGCTTCCAAGGGCTGGTGAACATCCAGATGTCAGAGCACTTGTTCCGTGGTACGCCTCCCTTGAAACTATGATTCCGGTGCCGCCCGTGTATTCCTGTGCCACTCGGAGTGCCAGGTCATTTGCCTCAGAACCGGTACACATGAACATTATCTTGTCTATCTCGTCCGGCATCATCTTCAGCAGATCCTCACTGTAATCAATGATCCTCTCATGCAGATAACGTGTGTGGGTATTTAAAAGCTTCATCTGCTCTGTAACTGCCTTGACCACAGCAGGATGGCAATGACCGATTCCTGCCACATTGTTGTACATGTCCAGATATTTATTCCCCTCTGCATCCCAGAGGTACTGTCCCTGTCCTCTCACAAGGTTGACCGGCTTTCTATAGAAAAGTCTGTATGCGCCACCCATCCATTTCTCACGGCGGTTTATCATATCCCTTGTCGTGTTACTGAGCAGTGAACTGTAGTCATCACTGTAGCTGTTAGTGTCCATAATGCTTGATTTAGTAGCCATATTCCACCTCCAAAAGATTTCCCTGTTAAAACAAAAGGGGCACAGAGATGAAACTTTACAGTTCTATCTCCGTGCCCCTTTGCACTCTAAAATCAGATACGCGCTTCTGTTTTGCTTTGTATCATAGCCACGCCATGTGGGATTGTCAACACATTTTGTGGGTTTTTCTGGTTTTCATTTGTTTTTCATGTTTTTTTGTGTCGTTTTGTGGTTTTATTAGTTTATGTCCCCCAAATATTTATTTTATTAACCTGGGACAGCGCACAAAAAAACATCACCCCTGTGTCTGAAGTGATGTTTTCCTGTTATATGTAATTATCAGTAATCCTGCCTGTATTATGCCTCGAACTTCTTCACAAGTATACTTGCGTTGTGTCCGCCAAATCCCAGTGAGTTGCTGAGCGCATATGTAATATCCTTATGTACACCCTCGCCCATGGTGTAGTTGAGATCCATCTCACCCTCTGTCTCGCGGAGACCAACTGTTGGATGGATGTATGAATCCTCTATGGACTTCACACATGTTATGAACTCAACTGCTCCGGCAGCTCCAAACAGATGTCCTATCATGGACTTTGTGGAATTGATGTTCACGTTGTATGCGTCATCGCCCATAGCATACTTGATGGCTCTTGTCTCAAAGAGGTCATTGTGATGGGTACTTGTTCCATGTGCGTTGATGTAGTCAACGTCAGCAGGTGTGATTCCGGCCTCCTCCATGGCAAGCTTCATGGCACGTCCTGCACCACTTCCATCCTCCTTAGGGGATGTGATGTGATATGCATCACAGGTTGAACCATATCCGACTACCTCAGCCAGGATCTGGGCACCTCTCGCCTGAGCATGCTCAAGTGACTCAAGTACAACAACTCCTGCGCCCTCTGCTATTACAAATCCACATCTGTCCTTGTCAAATGGTATGGACGCTCTCATAGGATCCTCTGCACTTGAAAGCGCTGTCATTGAGATAAATCCTGATACATTTGTCTCACAGATAGGTGACTCTGCACCACCTGCAACCATGACATCGGCCTCTCCTGCCTGTATATATCTGTAAGCCTCTCCTATAGAGTTTGTTCCTGTAGCACATGCTGTTACGATATCTGTACACTTTCCTTCAAGACCGAACTGTATAGCCACATTGCCTGCTGCCATGTTGGATATCATCATAGGCACCATCATAACGCTGACTCTGTTCGCCTTGCCCTCTACGACCTTCTTGTGCTCCTTCTCTATGGTAGCAACACCGCCAAGTCCGTTTCCTATACATGTTCCGATCCTTGTTCTGTCTTCCTTCTCAAGGTCAAGACCTGCATCCTTTATAGCCTCACCTGTAGCTGCAATGGCGTACTGGCAGAATGGCTCCATACGTCTTGCCGCCTTTGGATCCATGTACTGCTTTGGATCAAAGTTCTTCACCTCAGCGGCAAGCTTGCACTTGTAATCGCTGACATCAAACTTTGTGATCTCTCCGATACCAACTGTATTCTTCTTTATATTATCCCAGAATTCTTCTACACTGTTTCCTATAGGTGTCACGGCACCCATGCCTGTTACAACTACTCTTTTCATCTCATACCTCGTATTTTTCATTCTATCTGCTGACAGTGCATTTTTGCACCCCAGATAAAATAATTTTACCACAATGTAATATATATAACAAGGTTAAATAGTTTTGATTACTACATAGTTTGCTATTTGAGCAGTCCGCGGCTCTCCTTCAGGGTGAGTATCCTTCGGACGCTCTCGTCTATCCTGTCCTCTGACAGCTCGCCGTCCGCCACTGCCTGTTCTATGGAATTCACCGCCGATGCCATATCCTTCGGCTGCAATATCATATCCATTCCCGCCTTTACAGACATCACCACCGCATCATCCACACTGTAATTGTCCGCTATGGATTCCATCTCAAATGAATCGGTTATGGCAACTCCTTCAAACTTCAGTTCATCCCTGAGAATACCGGTCGCTATCTTGTATGAGAGAGTGGCTGGAACCTCGTCTATATCCGGGACGATCAGATGTCCGACCATGACAAATTCTGCTCCCGACTCTATACCTGACCTGAACGGCTGCATCTCATCCGCCATGATCTCTTCCTTTGTTCTATGCACATATGCACTGCCGTAATGTGAGTCCTCCGCCGTGTCTCCATGCCCCGGGAAATGCTTCAGGGTGCACATGACTCCTCCGTCGTTGAAGCCCTTCACCGCATTTCCAACGAGCTCTGCCGCCTGGGCGTAGTCATCGCTGTATGCGCGCTCGCCGATAACCGTATTGTCTGGGTTCGACCACACGTCCGCCACCGGCGCAAAGTCGAGATTGAAGCCGAGCGCCGACATATCATTTGCTATGGTGTACGCGTTCTCATATGCCGTATCGTCTCCGTCGTCCTTGTAATAGTACATGGAGCCTATATATGTGGTTCCGACAGTATCCATCAGGCGGTTTACCACGCCGCCCTCCTCGTCAGTCGCCACAAATAATCCTACACTGCTGTACTTCTGGGAGTTGTCGATCATCTCCTTCACCTGATCCTGACTCTCAAGGTTCTTCGCAAAGTACACGATACCGCCAACAGGATAATTCTCCAGAGCCTGTCTGGTCGCATCCCCTGCCACGGTCACGCTGTCCTCTCCCGTAAGCTCCTCAGGAGTCACAAACATCATCTGGCAGACCTTCTCATGAAGCGTCATCCCCGCAAGGGTCTCATCCACCAGACTCGGCTTCTCCTCCTCGGTCACCTCCGTCGTCTCCTGACTATCAGTGGTCGGTTCTTCTGTCGTAGTTACGCTCTCCGTGACATCAGCAGCCACGCCTGTATTTCCATTGTCATTTTCTCTATGGCCTCCGACTTTCCCCGCGCCGTCTCTCAGCATGAAGATCCCCCATATTCCGGCCACCAGACACACCATTACGACCAATAACACAAGTGCTTTTTTCATTCGTTTTCTTCTCTTTCTCTTTATGTTTACACCTACACTTTGAACGGATTGTAACACCCCTATTGTATTTTGTCCATAGCATAAAAATCCCCATCCATATAGCTTTTCAGCCACATGGATGAGGATTCTCATTGTACTCTTATTTATTTTTTCACAGTTGCCTTGGCTGGAAGTCCCTTCTGTTTCAGGAGCTTCTTATAAGCCGCAAGCTTCTTCGCAGGCACTTTAACGGCTGCCTTTGCATTTATTCCTGAAAATGCTTTTGCTCCAACAGTTTTTGCTGTGAGCTGTGTCGTACTTATTGTCACTGTCTTGAGACTGCTGCATCCGCTGAATGCTCCTGCACCTATAGTCGTTACATTTGCGCCAAGTGTAACCTTTCCAAGATACTTGTATCCCTTAAATGCATTTCTTCCTACAGCAGTAACCTTGTATGTAACTCCTCCTATGCTTACCGTTTTCTTTATGTCAAGAGTCTTGAATGACTTGTATCCTGTCTTGTAGGTCGTTCCCGTAACTGTCACTGTTCCCTTGCCGTTTGTAGCTGCATTTGTCACCCTGTACTTCAGTTTTCCTACTGTGTATGTGCTTCCCTTGGATATAGTGATGTTGAAGCTTCTTGTCACTGTACCCTTATAGCTTCCTATACCGGTTATCGTAATCGTGGCTTTTCCAACATTCTTATTGTTCTTGTATGCCACACGGTAATCCTTATCCTTTGTCAGGGTCTTGCCGCCTGCCTTAACCGTGAGCTTCGACTGTGTCACGCCGTTACCGGTGTATTTTCCATCAACTATTCCTGACACCGTTGTTTTCGCTGACTTGGCTGACAGATCCACCGGATCAGGCTTCTGAACCTTTACGGTTACATTCATCGTTGCCTTCTCGTATGATCTTGTCTGTGCTGATGTGACTGTGATAGTCGCTGTTCCTGCTCCCCTTACTGTCACCTTGCCATCTCTATCAACTATGACAACATTTATATTTGACGATTTATAGCTGAGTGCACCATCGCCCTCAAGAAGCTCTGCTCCCAGTGCAAATGTCTTATCTCCGACCTTCTTATTGATCTGTGCAACCTTGTTGAATCTGGCTGTTCTTCTGCGTACTGTCGCCTTGATGCTTGTAGATACGCCACTTCCGTCATTTGCCGTAGCTGTGATAGTTGCTGTTCCTGCGCCAACGCAGAATACCCGGCCATCATCGTCGGCAATGGCAACTCCTTCATCTGAACTGCTCCATGTCACAGATGGATCTGAAGCATTTACAGGCGTAACGCTCTCTCTTACCGTAAATACGTCATTTACCATTCCGTCGATCTCTGACATGTCAAGGGTTATGGCCGTAACCGGCACCACGTCCCCGATCCTTATGGTGTATGACACTGAAATTATATGTTCTTCATCCGCCGTCTGGCATCGTATCCTGACTGTGTATCGTCCATCTGGCAGACTGGTATCTGTTGAACGGTCATTTCCGTTTATGTCTGTAATGGTATAATAGAATCTGTTTCCCTCAACCATTACCTCTCTGCAGTTCTCGCCAAAGCTATACTGCATGCTTCCAGAAGTACCGTCATCGAACTCATAGTAACATTTACCCTGAACATAATCGCCCTTATAACCTGACTCAAATTTTTTGTTCTCTGTAACACTAAAATGATTCACTATCTTGAGTGGCTCAACACTTATCTTTCCAGTGCACATACCTACTGTATAATCTGATGAATACCATACATTCTTTCCAACTCTCACATAATATGTATGGCCTTTCTCCACATCAAACACATACCTTGTGCTCTCTCCATACTCTACGTCGTCCTCGGAGTCCACATCCCAGTAAGCGATCTTTTCGATACCATTCGCAGTCTTTTCGTATACCTCCGCAGCATCTACATATACGCTCTCGCCATTGTTACTAAAGTATGATTCAAGCGCACAACGTCCATCCCTCTCAGCGGTATACGTGTACAGATCTGACCAGTATTCATTTTCATAGTAATAGCCATAAGGGCCATATCCCATATATATGTTCAGTGGATTCTGTCCATTACCTATACTCTGAAGCCCCATATCTGTCACTGACTTCACTGTAAATGTACTGTTTGAGGCCGTGATGGTTCGTCCATCCTTCATATCAAAGTACACTTCATATGTTCCAGCCGGAACGGCGTCATAAAGCCCATATTCTTCATCTGAATCACTTGCTTTTACATATATGTTGTTCCATGTACAATTCGGTGAAAAATACTCACCCATAGTGTATCGCTCTATGCTTCCATTGCTGAGCGTCACATCTATAACAGCTCCATTAAGGAAGTTACTCTCAATGTTCTCGGCAAACACTGTCTTTAATGAGGATGATATCTTTATGCCTGTAACATCAAGTGGCATATAGAAATCTGTCTCCCATCTGTCACTCTCCTGATCCTCCACATCATCATAACAGTTTCCATATATTCCAATATAATATGTACAGCCCTTTTCTCCGATAAATTTTCCTTTACTACTCTCTACAAGTTCCACATCCCCTGCAGTTTCTTTATACACTACCATGCCGTCATAAAACGATGTCATCTTGCTGAATATGTATGTTCCACTCTCTGTGGCATTGAACCTGTACCACACCCTCTGATGCTCGTCCATTGATTCTGTATCTATGATGAGCCTTCCGACCTTCAGCTCAGGAAGCTCCATATCTGAGATATTCTTCAGTGTCACACTATAGGAAACTCCTTCAATGATCTCGCTGTCTGTTTTGAAGATCACATTATACGTTCCCGGCTGATCTATATCTCCATCAACCTCTGCATATATTTTTACATTTCCAACCTCTGTAACACAATATACGTCATCATCATAGTCCCCTTCAAACGTAACATTCTCCGTGCTTCCATCTGTGTATTCTATTACAGCCTTTGTTCCCCGTGTGAGTACGGAATCAAATCCCGCTATAAATGTCGTCCTTGTCGGTACAATATTCTTTATAGTCTTGATCCCTGGGGTCTTTGTCAACTGGCTCTCCCATGTGTCATAAGCGATAAATTCACTGTTTTCCTTATCATACTCAGAAAAATTTCCTGATAATCCAATATAATAAGTCTTTCCTGCGACAGCATTAAACGAATCTTTTCCAGATATATAAGTGACACTTCCATCTGAAGCTGCCTCATATACACATACATCCATACAATTATTAATGGTATACTTTGTCGTCTCAGGCGCCACAAATCTGTGCCATGAATATGCTACTCTGCCTTTATCGCCCTTTACTGAGAAGCTATTTAACCCTACATCAGGAAGAGTTGACGCACTCACTATGGAGATTTCATCACCGTCTACAGAATGTGAACCGTCATTTCCCCACACGGCGTATATCCTGTAATTTCCTTCGTCCAGCTCACAGAATCTATCAACATCTATATCTATATTTGAATTGTCCTCGTCTATGCCCTTTATATGAAGATAGATTTTATTTCCATATATATCCGTATACTCTGTATTTGAATATGTATCCTGATCAAATGTCACCGTTTCTGTGGAATCGTCCTCATATATGATCTGCATCGTGCCCTTATACAAATAGGTATTATCAAGCTGTGCCAGGAACTGTGTTTTTCTAGGAGTAATATATGCTATGTCTTTTATTCCCTGTACACCCCTCAGCGTCAATGTATAATTTCCTTCTTCTTCACCAGACTTCAGTCTTCCTGTCTGAATATAATACTTTTTACCGGCACTCAGAGTCAGTGTCATCCTCGCAGATTTTCTGGTACTGTACTCATCATCATCGTTATATTTTTTTGTGCCGGTACTTGCTATATATAGTCCTTTTGAATCACGCAGAAGCGCCCTGAGTCCTGCATACTCATTGTTGGTAGAAATCTCTATACATACCCTCTCATCCTGTTTTGGGGTATACTCAAACCAGCTTCTGCGTGTCGGCTCGTTGCTTGCCTTAATATTCGACACAAAATAAGATTTTCCACATTCTATCTCTGTCGCCTTATTTGTTGTCCCTGCCATGTATGGCGGATACTGGTCTGGATCATCAAATTCCTCATCCCCCTCATCATAGTAATCCCAGTCACCTGAATACCTGTCATAATCATCATCGCCATCAATGATAATATCCTCGTCACTTTCCTCCGCTGCGCTTACACGATCCTGCGGCTTTACAAAAGCTACAGCCATGATCGCCATAAGCAGCAATAGCAGCCTCCACACTCTTTTCTTTCTCATAAACCTTGTTCCTCCTCACTTTATTTTTATATGTAATGTATAAATACATTTTTAAAAACTTCTATATTCTATCCGACCAATACTCCATATACTTTGTGCGAAGCATCTTCTCAAATGAGATTCCCACAGGTATATTTTCACCGCCAGCCAACTCCACCTCGTCCTTGCGGACCACCCGCACAAAATCGAGATTAACTATGTACGCCTCATGACATCTCACAAACAGACTATTTGCCTGTGAAAGGAATTTCCTAAGTGAACCATACGAGCTATACGAATCCTTCTGTGTATGTATTATCAGTTTTCGCTGGGCACGCTCCACGTATACAATATCGCTCTGCGGAATCAGTACACGTCTTCCATCACTCACGATCTCCATAACCCCGCTATCCTTTTTCTTCATAATTATGTTCTGTGCTTTCTCCACTGCTCTCGGCAGTATCATTTCCATATCTGCCTTCAATACAAAATAACAATGTCTGGTCTCGTAAACCTCCGAAGCAAATTCCAGAATATTTGTCAAATATATTATCTGGCTGGATGGGAGCAGCTTATTGATCTCTGCACTCAGATTGATGCCATTATAAGGTTTTTCTGCAAATTCAATATCCATTATGGCGATGTCACACTGCAATGTTTTATTTTCAATCTCTTCCCTCAAATTATCCGGCAAAAAAATACTGATTTCTTCTCCATCTACCAATTTATTCCTTATAAGAAGTTCTTTTGTCTTCTCTGCCTCATTAATGCAATCATCACAAATAATAGTTTTCATCTTTAGACCTCTCCATTATATAAGTAACAAATATATATTACTCAAACCTAAGTTGTTGCGAAAGAAGCCTTGCATAACTTGGCGATAATCTTGCACAACTTTTATACTGCAATGATGCATATTAATATAAAAAAAGCTCTTCACCATACGAGCTGTATGCTCTGGGGAAAAGCCCTCAATTTCTCATTTATTCTATTTACAACTGGAACACAACCACCAACAGCATCTTGAACTGCTCCTTGCCATATACAGCATGTGGATGCTTTGCAGGCATTACTATTGACTCACCCTCGTGGAGTTCATACTTGACACCATCTATTGTCACCTCGCCCACACCGTCAAGGCATGTCACAAATGCATCTCCACCAGACTCGTGTGTGCTGATCTCCTCATCCTTGCC
The DNA here is from genome assembly GCF_040227275.1 of Coprococcus sp. RTP31081st1_H1_RTP31081_211007. Lineage (NCBI taxonomy): Bacteria > Bacillati > Bacillota > Clostridia > Lachnospirales > Lachnospiraceae > Coprococcus > Coprococcus sp. RTP31081st1_H1_RTP31081_211007. The sequence continues at coordinate 147,049 of NZ_JBEHVP010000006.1, read as the reverse complement.
AAATGCAAATAAGGTTATACTCATACATACATTCTGGGCAAGTGTCTTACTTACGACCTGTCCCTCCTGATATGCCACCTGATCCTTGAGCTTAAGCACCTCTGACTGTGCGATATTCTTCATGATTCCCATGTTCGTTACCTCCTGATATATTCTGATACGTTGTTCGCTTATAGTATTATTACCACTTTTTAGTATTTTAGTATGTTGAAAAGTCAACGTACATATATTTATTTAATCAACCGCTTTATCAGGCTTTTTCCATGCATTAAAATGGTGCAGCGTGCACACATTACTACAAAGGTACAATGCGGCTCCACAACTACTCATATAACTCTTCGATCGATAACAAATGCCCAAAATATGACAAAAAAGCCATTTTTCTATTATAAGTATAGTTTTATCTTTTGTAAACCCAATACCATTCAGCTATTATTAATTAGTGAGGGTCACTACGTTTTTTTGGATTTAAAGGAGCTCTGATTATTATGATAGGTGAACAATTAAGAACACTGCGCACCGCGAACAAGATGACACAGAAAGAGCTTGCAGGGGAGTTATCAGTGGCATTCCAGACTATAAGCAATTGGGAGAACAATTCCATCGACCCGTCTGTGAGCATGATTCTCCGCATCGCTGAATATTTCAACTGCTCCACTGATTATCTTCTCAAAGGGGATGATTCAAGTGCCAAGTATATTGATACAACCCAGTTGACAGAACATCAGCACGCACAGCTTCTTGGGCTTGCAAAGGAATTCTCCAAACTGAACAAGAAATAAAATATAACTTTATAATGTTCATATTACAGATACAGGGTATCACAACATTGTTGCGATACCCTGTTTTCTATTTGTATTATTCCAGATCGTGATCTGTATATCCTACAGGCTCATGCCACCGTCAACCTTGATGACCTGACCTGTTATGTATGATGCCTTATCTGAAGCAAGGAATGCTGCTGTCTCAGCGATGTCTGATACTTCACCAAGTCTCTTGACTGTGATATGGTCAAGCATAGCCTCCTTTGCCTTGTCTGAGAGTGCATCTGTCATGTCTGTCTTGATGAATCCAGGAGCGATGGCGTTCGCTGTGATTCCACGGCTTCCGAGCTCCTTGGCTATAGACTTGGTGATACCTATAACTCCAGCCTTGGATGCTGCGTAGTTCACCTGTCCTGCATTTCCCTCTATACCTACTACGGATGACATGTTGATGATACGTCCGTACTTCTGCTTCATCATGGTTCTGTACACATGCTTGATACAGTTGAATGTACCCTTGAGGTTGATATTGATAACATCGTCGAAATCAGCCTCCTTCATTCCAAGTACAAGATTGTCTCTTGTGATTCCCGCATTGTTCACGAGAATATCTATTCTTCCATATGTAGCAACTGCGAACTTCATGAGTGCCTCTGCCTCAGCGAAATCTGCCACATTTGCCTTGAAAGCCACTGCCTCTCCGCCTGCTGCCTTGATCTCCTCAACCAGGCTGTTTGCACGCTCCTCTGAGCCATTGAAGTTTACTACTACCTTTGCGCCATATCCGGCAAATGTCTTTGCTATCTCACGTCCGATACCTCTTCCGGCACCTGTTACTACTGCTACCTTATCCTTAAGCATTCAGTTCCTCCAATTTCGCTAAATCGTCTACAGTTGCAATATTTATACTCTTTACCTCTCTGTTGATCTTCTTCATGAAGCCTGTGAGAGTCTTGCCTGGGCCAACCTCGATAAATGTATCAACGCCGTCAGCTATCATGTTCTCTATTGTCTGCTGCCATCTTACTGATGAGTACACCTGTCTCTTCAGGAGCTCCTTAACCTTTGCTGCGTCTGTGATCTCCTCTGCGTCTGCATTGCAGTAGTAAGGAGCAAATCCCTCTGCAACATCCACGCCCTGAAGGAAGTCGTAAAGTTTCTCACCTGCAGGTACAAGCATCTGTGAGTGGAATGGACCACTTACGTTAAGTGGGATAACTCTCTTGGCTCCAGCCTCTGCAAGTGCTGCTGATGCTGCCTTAACAGCCTCTGCCTCACCTGATATAACGATCTGTCCAGGACAGTTGTAGTTTGCTATCTGTACCTTGCCAGGTGTGTTCTCACATATCTCTGCGATCTTGTCAGCGTCCATAGCTATGACTGCTGCCATTCCGCCCATTCCGAGAGGTACTTCGTTCTGCATGAGGATACCTCTTCTTCTAACTGTCTTGATGCCGTCAGCGAGAGTCATGGCTCCTGCTGCAACAAGTGCGCTGTACTCACCGAGTGAGAGTCCTGCAAATACATCAGCCTTGAGACCTGCGTTCTTCAGGTGCTCATATATGGCAACCTCTGCAGCAACCATGGCCGGCTGTGTGTACTCTGTCTTGTTGATGTCATCGTTCTCCTCGAAACAGATCTTCTTAAGCTCTATATCCAGAACGTCATCTGCCTCGTCAAATACCTTCTTGCTGTCCTCAAAACTGTCATAAAAATCCTTTGCCATGCCCACATACTGTGCGCCCTGACCTGGGAATATAACTGCTGTCTTACCCATTTCTTTTTTACCGCCTTTATTATATTTTGTAATTGATTTACATTCGCATATCATTGATGTCTGTCTGTACTGGATTTTATCAACCATCTCTCATGCTACATCCAGAAGCCAAGTCAACTATCCCTTATTATAGAACAGGGCTCCGCAAATCGCAAGGTCAAGAATTAATACTGCGTTAATACTTCAGCTTGCTCCGCACTTCGTAATGCCGGATTTTTTCGAGCGAGCTCGAAAATCCGGCATCGCTTGGCGGTGTATTAACGCACAAAAAAAGCACATGCCATCAAGCCCCACGGCTCAAAGCATCTGCTGTAAATCAACTCTCATATAATATATATAACCTTGGATGGTCAGTCAGGACTCATGTCCTGGCTGGCTACCAAAGTTATGTCATGTCCGATACATGACAACTTTGAATAACAAATGTATTCAAAACAGTCCAATCTGTTCAGTTAGCAATATTACTCCTCAACACCCTTGCTCTTAAGGTAGTTAAGTACGTCCTCAAATGTAGCTACGTCATCGAGCTCCTCAGCAGGGATCTCAACATCGAACTCATCCTCAAGCTTCATAACGATCTCGTAAAGATCAAGTGAATCAACACCAAGATCATCCTTGAAGTTTGTGTCAAGCTTCATCTCGTCCTGTGAAACTCCTAACTGCTCCTCGAATATTGCCTTAACCTTATCAAACATGTTCTAATCCTCCTAAACTATAGTAAATGTTACCATTATCCTCACGGACGCTTATACTATAACCTAAGGCTACAGTAAAGTCAACACGAAGATTTTCATTGTTTTTTCGCTTATTTTTCAGCGTCAGACTTGATCGCACCTGTCTCATATATGAACTTAACTGTGCTCTTTGTACCATCGATCGTACCTGTGAAACTTGTGTAAGTTGTATCGTCTGAGAAGAGTGCCTCTATATAATCAATGTCTGCCTGATAGTTGCCTGCAAACAGCTTTGTGATCTTCTTGATACCCTCTTCGTTGAACTGCTTCATTCCATCGCTGAGAGTCTTTGAACCTGTTACAAGCTCCTTTGCTCCGTCATCCAGAGTCTTGCTTCCGCTGTCAAGCTGTGATGCTCCATCACTGAGGGTCTTTGCTCCTGCTGCGATCTGGCCTGCACTTGAATCAAGAGTTCCTGCCGCTGTCTTTAACTGGCTGCTTCCATTTGCCAGTGTTAAGCTTCCCTGATACAGTGTGTTCATATTTGTTGATATTGTAGCTGCTCCATCGCTGAGAGTCTTTGTACCCTTCTTGAGTGCTGCTGCACCTCTTGAGAGATCTCCGGTTCCCTTTGCGATTGCCTTGACACCTGCATATGCGGAATCGATTCCTGTTGAAATGCTTGAAGCACCGTCACTGATGGTCTTGAGTCCTGTTGACAGCTCGCCCATCTTGGTATCCAGTGTCTCAGCACCCTGCTGTAATGCTGTTATCTGTGCTGTTGTCTCCTCTGAAGTCAAAGTAGCTGTGAGGGTCGTTCCTATCTGATCGATCGCATTGAGAGCACCCTTTGCCTTTGCAAGGCCTGTGTACTGTGCAAAATATGCATCGTATGTTCCATCGCCCTTTGCCGCATCCAGAGTAGTCTTACCTAATGCAAGTGCTCCTTCAAGCTGTGACATAGCCGCATCTATTCCGGCCTCGCTTGTTATGGAACCGCCGAGCTGGCTGTATACATTTGACTGAGCCTGGCTTACGATCTGTGATGGCATTCCTGTCAGCATGGTGATTAATGTGTTCACACCATTATTGAGTTCTGTAGCGCCCTTTGCAAGTGCCTGTGAACCTGCATATGCATTGCTTGCTCCTGATGCCAGTGAGCTTGCGCCCTTGGAAAGTCCAGGATTGCTGTCTGTTCCCTCAAAGCCTGCCTGAAGTTCCTTTGCACCACTGTTCAGCTTGTCAGCTCCGCTCTTGAGTGTGCCAACGCTTGTATCAACTGTCTTTGCTCCTGTTGCCAGTGTCTTTGCACCATCGTTGAGAGCTGATGAACCATCCTTTATAGACTTGATTCCATCGTCCAGAGTTCCCATGGCTGTTGATATCTGTGAAGTACCTGCTGCAAGCTGGCTTGTGTAAGTCTCAAGTGAAGCTGCACCGTCTGCCAGTGTGTCAGCGCCCTTCTTCAGTGAGTAAGTACCATCCTTCAGAGTCTCCAAACCATTTGTGATCTTTCCTGAACCCTCCTCGAGCTGATCTGCAGAATCACCGAGCTGACCTACGCTGTCTGTGAGTGAGCTCACATCTGCCTTGTCCTCAACCTCGTCTATGGCATCCTCTGCGCTTGATCCAAGAAGATCACTTGCTGCAACCGTCATGGTCATTGAGAGCTCGAAGTCTGTGACATCCGCTGTAACCTCAACATAATCAGGTACATCTATGTTATCAAGTGCTGTCTCTATCTTGCTGTCATTTATACCATCCTGTAAGCACTGCTTGAATCCAGGAACTGCATATCCGACTACGATCTGGTTGCTTCCCTCTGAGATGACCTTACCATTCTCAACCTGAACGTTTGAGAACTTATCTACAGGAAGGATCATTCCTGAGAGCATTACAAATGGTGAGATGACCTCTGTATTCTTGCTGTCCACTGTGACTGTCTTCTTGGTGTTGTTGGTATAATCAAATCTGATGGTGACCTTACCGCTCTTGCCTGCAAGCTCTGAAGGCTCTATCTCCTCGCCGTCCAGCTTGTATGTTACCTTTACGTCAACAGGGAGCTCCTCATTTGACTTGCCCTGATAGTAGATATCTGATCCATTTGCAGCCCATGTTATAGTGCCATCGCCGTTGTCCTTGTATTCCTCATAGCTCTTCACGTTCTGGATGTCTGTGAGGTTTGTCTTGTCGTTGAGTCCCTCTGCACCGTCTGAGTTCTTCAGCCATGTGCTGACTGTAACGTCATTTGCATTTCCATTTGCATCGGCAAGGACATATACTGTCTCTTCCTTGTCTGCGTCAGATGCGCCATCCTTGGATATCTCAGATGTAAGTGCATCCTGAAGTGTGTCTGACTCGCTCTCGGTTGTAGCCTCGGCCTTGTCTGAGGATGAGCTGTCATTTGTATCTCCGCATCCTGTTGCCAGTGATGCCATCATAACTGCTGATAATGCAACGCATATATATTTCTTCCATTTGATCATATTATTACCTCTTTTCATAGATTACAAAAGTTCCGTAGTTACATCTGTTTATAACTGCTATGCCTGAGTGGCTGCAGTGTCCTCATCGCTAACCTTCGCTGATGGTCCATCCATCAGGTTCTTCCTGTATCTGAACATGATGACCTTATCGAAGAGCATCAGTGCTGATGGAAGCATCAGGATAACTGCACACATACTTATGAGTGCTCCACGAGCCATAAGTGTACACAGCGCGCTGATCATATCTATATCTGAGTAAAGACCTACGCCAAATGTTGCAGCGAAGAATGAAAGTGCGCTGACAACTATGGACTGTACTGACTCCTGGCATGCTGTTGCCACGGCGTCAAACTTTCTGTATCCGTTCAGTCTGTTTCTCTTGTACTTCGTTGTCATCAGTATGGCGTAATCAACCGTCGCGCCGAGCTGGATAGTACCGATAACTATTGAAGCTATGAACGGTATCTCTGTTCCGGTGAAGCATGGGATACCCATGTTGATGAATATCGCAAACTCTATGACTGCCACAAGTACGATTGGCAGTGATATTGAACCGAATACACAGAGGATGATGATGAATATCGCTCCGATGGATACTGTACTTACAGATGCGAAATCCTTATCTGTTATAGTGATAAGATCCTTTGTACAAGGAGCCTCACCAACCAGCATGTTCTTCTCGTTGTATGAATCGATGGTATTATTGATCTCTGTACACTGATTGTTAACCTCATCTGAAGCTACCTCGTACTCTGATCCGACGAGTATCAACTGCCAGTCATCGCTCTTGAGCGCCTCTGTGACATCTGAAGGTATGAAGTCGGTTGGAATACCTGCTCCAATGATGCTGTCAAGTCCGAGACAGAACTTAACTCCATCGATGTTCTCGATATCTGACATCATGTTTCTTGTGTCCTTGTCACTCTGATCATTTGTGACAAGTATCATATGTGTTGAATTCATGTTGAATACCTCAGCCAGCTCTGTGTTGGCCTGAACACTCTCCAGGCTGTCTGGAAGTGATGAATCCAGCTTGTAATAAACCTTTGTATGATTGTATCCGTATATTGCAGGGATCAGGATGATCACGAACAATACAAGGAATACTTTGTAGTGCTTAGCTATGAATTTTCCTACTCCCTTGAACTCTGGAAGTATTACTCTGTGTGTTGTCTTCTCTATCGCCTTGTCAAATACAAGGATGAGTGATGGAAGTATCGTTACACATGCGATAACTCCGAGTACGACACCCTTTGCCATGACGATACCAAGGTCAAGTCCGAGGGTAAAGCTCATGAAGCACAGTGCAACGAATCCGGCAACTGTTGTTATGGAACTTCCCACAACTGATGATATTGTCTCTGCGATGGCGTGTGCCATAGCCTCTTTCTTATCCGTGTATTCCTTCTGCTGTGCCTTGTAGCTGTGCCACAGGAATATGGAGTAATCCATTGTAACTCCGAGCTGAAGTACCGCAGCCAGCGCCTTTGTTATGTATGATACCTGACCCATGAAGATATTTGATCCAAGGTTGTACACGATCGCCATTCCTATACTTGTAAGGAAGAGTACCGGGATCATGATAGAGTCCATTGTGATCGCCAGGATGATACTACTCAGGATAACCGCTATAAGTACGTATATCGGGGTCTCCTTCTCTGACAGCTTCTTGGTATCGACGACAACCGCTGACATACCGGACAGGAAGCACTGCTTGTTTGATATGCTTCTTATCTCCTCGATGGCATCCATTGTGCCGTCCGCCGATGTGGTATCATCAAATATGATGGCCATCATGGTGGCATTCTTTTCGTCATTGTTAAATGCATCATAAAGGCTTTCAGGAAGCATATCCTTTGGTACTGACAGGTCTGCAAAGCTGTCATACCATATAACCTTTGATACATGGTCTACTTTTTCAATCTTTGATTTCAGTGCGGATACATCTTTGTCTTCCATCCCCTCTACCACATACAGTGAGAAGGCTCCTGTACCGAACTGGTCAACCAGTATATCCTGACCTTTCATGGTCTCGATATCCTTCGGAAGATATGACAGAATATCGTAGTTTACCTTGGTCTTGATATAACCGTATGCCGCTGGTATGAGAAGAACTAAGCTGAGAATCAGTATTACGACCCTCGCACTTACTATCTTTTCTCCTAGTTTTAACATAGCCATAACATCTCCTTTTTCTATTCTGTGGTGGATTATACAACCTGATATTTCTTAAATAAACTACCCAAAATACGAAAACGTTTACATTTTGTTACAAATATGCTAATCTGTAACAAACGTTTGAACACATATTCAAAATTGATTATAAACAAATTATAAACTGAGGGAGGTTTGGGAAAGTGCCTAATCCAAGCGAGGAAAAGACTGAAGATAAAATTATCAAAAGCTTCAAAAAGCTTGTAAACGAATATTCCTTTGATAAGATCACTGTCACGATGATCGCTGAAGACGTTGGAATATCAAGACCGATATTCTACAGACATTTTAAAGACAAATATGAGCTGATGGATTACATGCTCTACAATGAGGTGACCAAGGAACTGGAGGTACTGCTTGAGCACAACATGATCCTTGAGGCCATAAAATATCTCTTCACACACATTATTAATGAAGCGAAGCTTTACAGAAAGCTTTTTGAGACAACCGGGCAGAACAGCTTTGAGCAGGTCATGATCGAACAGTTCACCAGTTTCTTCAAGGAACACCTGAAGATATTTGACACGGATCAGATTCCTGACAATCCTATGCTGTCTCCTCTTATTATATGTAAGTATCTGGTAATGGGTCTCACCGTTGCCATCAAGGGATACCTGAACAGCCCGGAGATCACGAGTATCAACGTGGATCAGGCTGTGGAGGCTTATTACTTCCTGGTGTCACACTCCATATTCGAGCTCACCAAGGAGGACTTCAGACCAAAGCTGTTCCAGGCGGTGGATCGAAATTACATTACGCTGCCTTCCAAGAATTAACTGCCGGACGCCCATGGGTGCTGAGACGGACGCCCATAGGTGCTGACGAGGGATTGCGCTTTCCCGGAGGTAATCTCCTTTTTCGTTAACACCTATGGGCTGGTTTTTTATAACATTAAATTACACTATATGTCATTTAATATTTTCATAATTATACAATTCCTCCTTATTCCTTCTTTTCCGTTTACTTCTATGTTTTCGCTACATGATGCATTCTGATTTTACTTCCGGCAGTTATTGGAAGCATGTGGAATTACAAAACTTAAAAATACAGGTTGCCAGTTACATATACATACGTCCTTATACCTCTTATCATTTAGCCTCTGACTGTAATCTGGCTTGATATATCTCGTTATTTCGGATGATCTCGTCAGCGGTGCACGGCATGTAGTTGTTGATCATGCAGCCTACATTGTAAGCACGTCCCTGGCCGGTCATGAAGCTGTACACTTCAGGACTGCTCTTGTGGATATGTCCATAGAAATGGTATGCCCCGCTTTTCTTCTTATTCCACTCAGCTATCGGAAAGTGACACATAACTATCAGCTTACCTCTGTCGCTCACATAGTCCATCTTCTGTATATCGTCGAAGTAGGACTGCAGCTTCTCACTTCCCATTATTACCTGATCGTGATTGCCAAGGATGAGGCGCTTGTGTCCTTTAAGTCTTGCAAGGATCGGCTCCGGATCTTTCAATTTAAAGCAGAAATCCCCGAGAATATACACTGTATCATTCTTTCCTACCCTGCTGTTCCAGTTATGTATCATTCCATCAGCCATATCATCCACATCTGTAAATGGTCTCTCATCAAATTTTATAGCATTTGCATGTCCAAAATGAAGATCTGACGTATAAAATATCATACAATATCACCTCTCATTCCTACTCAGCGTACCATGTAAATATATGCAGCAGCCTGGATAATTTTCTATGTCTGGCTGCTGCCATGATATAACATAACCCGTCAAACATTCACCGTGTTATCTCTTATGATCACCTATATCAGGCTATCGCCTTCCGCCTGCTTCATGTCATTATAAAACCATCTTCTAAGCGTGCATATATCCCTCGGAACATTTGCGGGATCCTCTGTATCGTGAAGCTTTCTCACCCACGCATAGTACTCATTTGCAAGAGGGGTGGTGAGTGCCGATGTCTTCTTGATATATCCGTTTCTGATAGCCTCATAGGATATTGTCCTCATAAACTTCCAGAAATTGTAGTATGCAAGCTTGAGCTTTGTCATATATCCGGCGCTGTCCTCGATGACAAACCCCTCTATGACTCTGCCGTTATACTCGTAATCATCCTCAAGGATATCATAATACCAGTCATAGAACTCCTGCCAGGTTGCAAGCTCGCAAGCCTTCTTCTTTGGTGTCAGGCCGAACCGGTGGGCTGTATCACACATCGCATCGTAATCATACTTTGCATAGTTTATCTGGTTGTAAACTATATCAAGCAGATACAAATTGCTCTCCGGGTATTCTATGATGTGAGGATCATGCTTCATATCAACACACTCAAATACAAATGTCACATTGTTGTCCTTCGCAAACCGCTTCATATTCTCTATATTCTCCGGTGTCACCTTCTCATATATCATATCCTTCAGCCAGCCGGCGAATGGTCCCTCTATGGTGGATTTGCTCGCTATCAACAAATCGTCGTTGTACTCATCGTAGCTCACGAGTCCCGGGAAACCGTTCTCCTTGACATAGGCAGTCACCGGAAACTGCAGCTTATTCTGCAGCATATCAAACTTTGTCTCAGGGCGCTCATTGATATTAAAGAACTTGTCATACGCCCTCGCTGCGACTCTTCCCTTGAATGTGTCAATGTACAAGCCCCTTGCTTTTGTGGTCTGCTCATCCCACACCCTGTCATTGAATGCCTTGCTCGTGAAGTTGAATGACGAAATATTGCCAAATGTCTTCTCCTGTATGTACCTGTTCCCCCGCAAGGAGATGATCACATCTGCAACAGAGCTTGTGGTAACGGTCTGTTCCTCCTGTATCTCAGGTGCCTTGAACACATCATTGTGGATCTCCACCTCATGGATTCCATCAGCATCCACCCGAACGCATCTGAGTTCCCCGCCATACTCGACTCTGCCCTCAAGGTTGAACACTCTGTCATTCACCCGCACCGGGAGCAGCTTGGTGTTCCTGTGTCCATGGATCTGATAGTAATTCGCCGGCATCTTCCCGTAGAATGTCTCTGCGATCTTCTCGAAATCATTGTAAGCTCCGACTCCATGTATCATCTGATCAGTTGCCACAAATGTGAGATTGTCGGGAATCACACTGAGTCCCGCATGGGTCACCAGATATACATTATCACCGTAGCTATAGTAAGCACACTGTCCAAACCTTCTGTAAAGCTTCCGCACCTCCTTCTTGTCGATTCCGGAAGCATCGAGGATTGGTCTTGTCACAAGCTCAAACTCCTTTGACTTGCCGGTGCAGTCATTTGCCCACAGCCACAGCCATCTCTCGTGATTGCCCTCAAGCATGAGAACATTCTTCCTGTCCATGATAGATATCAGGAAATTTACAACCTCCGCATTCTCCACGCCTCTGTCGATATAATCACCTGTAAATATATAGAACTCATCATCCTTTATACCGCCATTGTCATCCAGATACTTCATCAGCGCTGTATAGCATCCGTGAACGTCCCCGATGTGATGGATCCTCTTATACTGGGAGAAATCCCTCTTCTTCATCCAGATGCTGTCAAGCTCGTCCGGCTTTATGACCGTGATTCCCGAAGGGATCTTTTGTGTGGCAAAGCGGGAGTACATCTTGTCAATAACGTCATCTGATACCCTCTTGAACTCCTCCCTCCCGGCATTTCTTCTCTTCACCTCTTCTATAGGTATATCTGTAAAATCTACACAATACATTCTGTATCTGTACGTCTCACACATATTCTTATATCTGTTCATCTCCGAAGTCTTGGAATTCGTGGCATCTATCACCGTAAATTCGCCCTTCTGCATGCGGATCTCAAGAAGGCTGAACAATGTCTTCCACACCGTACCATCATTGTTCTGACTGATTCCTCTCGTACCATCCACCTGCAGCACCGGACTCTGACAAAGCAGTCTGATGTCGTCCGCTGAAAGTGTGTATGGTTTTAATCCATTCTGCTCGATCCATGTAGATTTGCCACAACCGGCAGATCCCCTAAGCAAAAGCAATACTCTCATATTCTATCTGCCTCCTTCTTTACAATACTATTTTGTCCAATATACCCTATCTCCCTATATTTTTCACCAAACCTGTAGTTTAATCTATCTGTTTTCTAAATTGTGTTTCTTGGATGGTGTTTCTTGGATCGTTACAAAGTCATGGACAAACATAGAATTCGGCTCGCCGCAGATTTAGACGATAACACGGGCAAGCAATTCCATTTTCAATCCATTTTCTGTGCAAGCATTACTCTTGCAAATAAAAAAGCTCCCCGGCAAATGATTCTTTCAATAACATCATTCGTCCAAAGGAACTTTTTTATATTTTTATGTCATATATCTTTGTCTTGTATATCTTTGTCTTCCGGCCATCAGGCACGAACAAGCACCATCGCACTCATCTTCGGAGCCTTGATCGTAAGTACGTTGTGCTCCACCATGAAATCCTGTGGCTCCAGTGTATAGCCCTCTTCATTTGTCAGCATGACTCTTCTGAGGATCGAGTGGTTGTACACTCCGATCTGACGGATATGAAGCTTCAGATCCACGTCCTCATAGTTGGTGTTCATGATGACAACCACCTGCTTGTTGTCTGTGAATCTTCCATAGCAGAGTATCTTGTGCCCACCGTGGAGATATAATACAGAGCCAGACTTAAGCGCCTCGTAGGACTTGTGGATTCTTATCATGTCCTTGTGGAACTGTATAAGCTCCTTGTCCTCGTGGCCCCATGGGTAAGTCCTTCTGTTGTCCGGATCTGTCCATCCGCACACACCGGCCTCATCTCCATAGTATATGGTAGGAGCTCCCGGCCATGTCATCTGGAATACGACAGCCTGTCTGAATATACCCTTGTCCACGCCCTGATCGGCAGCATCCGCTCCCATGGTGTGAAGTCGTCCGACCTTTCTGTTGGTTCTCGTGAGGAATCTGGAATGGTCGTGGTTGGACAGCTCATTCATGGACACATCTATCGATGGTCTAAGGAATCTGGACATGTGGTAGTTCATCGCGCCCTTGAACGCATCGTAGTTGCCCAGAAGGTCTCCGCGGAACTCGTCGCTGTGCTTCTCAACACCACAGAGGAACCACGTGATAGGCTCCATGAACGCATCGTAGTTCATGACTGTATCCCACTGATCGCCCTTCAGCCAGCTCTTCGGATCACCGTAGTGCTCCGCCAGAATGATGGCATTTGGGTTGGCCTCTTTTACATTTCTCCTGAACTCACGCCAGAACTGATGGTTGTACTCAGGTGAATGTCCCAGATCCGCCGCCACGTCAAGTCTCCATCCATCCGCATTGTATGGAGGTGACACCCATTTTCTCGCTATCTTCATGATGTACTCAACCAGCTTCGGTGAATCCTCGTAGTTGAGCTTTGGCAGGGTGTCATGACCCCACCAGCCATCATATGTCGTATTATATGGCCATGCGTTGTCATTGTAGAACTTGAAGAAGGTGTTGTAAGGGCTGTCCTTCGATACAAATGCACCCTTCTCATAGCCCTCCTGGTTCTCATATATACACTCTCTGTCCATCCATTTGTTGAATGAACCACAGTGGTTGAACACGCCATCCAGGATGACCTTCATGCCACGCTTGTGTATCTCCTCCACCAGCTCGGCAAAGAGCTGATTGCTGGCCTCAAGATTCTTTTTATTTGTAACTCTGTTGATATATCTCGACGACTGCTTGTTCTCAAGGCATCCGCCCGGAAGACAGTCACCCTCATCATCAACGATCCTTCCAAAATGAGGATCGACATAATCATAATCCTGTATATCATACTTGTGGTTGGACGGCGATACGAATATAGGGTTCAGATATATTACATCCACTCCCAGATCCTGCAGATAATCAAGCTTATCCTTGACACCCTGGAGATCTCCGCCATAGAAACGTCCCACATCCATGATGCTCGGCCTTTGATTCCAGTCCTTTACCTGAACTGAACCGGTACCTATATATGCGTACTCATTATCCAGCACATCATTGGAAGTATCCCCGTTGCAAAACCTGTCCACAAATATCTGATAAAATACCGCACCCTTTGCCCACTCCGGTACCTTGAATCCCGGACATATCTCAAAGTCGTACTCTCTGTCGTTCTGCTTCGTAGGTCCCAGCTTGTCATAAAAGCATGTGACCCTTCCCGAATGTATCTCAAAATGATATCTTATGAATGGCAGACCTCCAGGTATCGTTGCGGTATAAAAGTCAAATATTCTGTTGGAACTCTCCTTTGTCATCTGTATCTTTTCTTCATTATATATAAGGAACACTTCATCCACATTATCGGCTGTAGTCCTGAATCTGACATTCACATCCTGATCCACATCCGGCTCCTGTGGGCTGACATAATATTTGCTTCCGTCCGCAAACAGTCCGCCTTTATTTAGTATGGGCTTTACATTATATACATAATCATGTATCTTCTGCCCATTGGTCTTCTTTTCCACCATACAATAAAATCTCCCTTGCACATACTCTTTTTTATATTAATACTTTTCGGGAGATTAGGCAACAAGATAAAACATATATTAGCTGCAAATATACAGCAGGAATCGCCTCATATCAGACCATCCTGCCCAATTTCTGTTTTCACCAAAAGTAAAAGAGACAGTCACCGAACGACTGTCTCTTTTGGAGAAGGTATTTTGTTACTTTTATGGGGTGTAGCCAAAACTATATAATGTATTGGGGGTTACAAGTATTATTATATACAAATCCCGTCAAAAGTCTGCCCAAACATTTTTTTATTTGGCAAATGTCATTGTGCAATATCACAATACATTTCCTGAATATTACCTGATTTTTACTTTTTATTGTTCACATTAGACAAAACACCGGGCATTTTCTAAAAACCGCGTCTCTTCAGATCACTCACAAGCTCCACATAGAATTCCCTCACATCAAATGTATCTATATTTTCCCTGTTCAGGTCTATCACGTCTCCGTGGGAGATTCCACGCCTGCCCTGAGGCTTCAGATATATGAAGTTTGAGCCCCATTTGAAAGATTCATATCCGACAAGTCCATCGTTCTCACCATCAAACTGCTTTACGAATGCGTTGGTGGTGTTGAGCGGGAAGCGTCCGCCGGAAGGCTTCTTCATACATGAACCCGTGCTCTGTATGTATACCCCCTGCGGATCAGGGAGCTCTCTGTTCAGGTTTTCACACGCTGATGCCGTGAGATCCGTCACCGCAGCTATGAAGTCCGGGTTTGTGTCACCCAGCTTCTTGAGTGCAGAATTGTAGGCATTTGCCACGGTCTGCTGCTGTTTCTCCGGTATCTTGCCCAGAAGATAATCCGCAAATTCGCATCCCCTGTGCGGAGTGTTAATCGTTGTGAGTGATGCTACATAAGGGGCCATGCCGAGCTTCGATATGGCATATCTGCTGTCAAGGCCTCCCTTGGAATGGGCTATGATATTCACCTTCCCGCATCCTGTTTCCTTCAATATCTGCTGTATCCTGTCAGCTATCTCCCGTCCGGAGTCAGCCACAGATGCGGCGGACTGATGGTTTCCGTAGAATATGGTCGCACCATTCGCCTCAAGTGCCGCAGGGATCCTTCCCCAGTAATTCAGATACCTGAAATCCCTGAAGAACACTCCGTGTACCATGAGTATTGGATATCTGGTGGCGCAGACCCGGTCAGCCTGTCTTGCCTTATCCTTTATAATCTTCTCGTTCTCCAGAACCGTCTCACCTGATGCCAGACTTATCAGCTTGCCAAGGACTATCAGATGTACCACCGGAATCCAACCGCACAGTATACCGATCACTCTCCATTTGATACCGAGCTGCCTGGATGACACATATATCCTTATTATTCCAACCCAGAATGTGACCGCCAGTACAGCCACCGCCGTGAGTATGTACAGAACCCAGTTCTTCCATGTCCACGCACCAACATCTATCACATGCACCAACATTAGTATCAGCACAGCCACAGACATGACCGTTGCCGCCAGGAAAGAATACAGATTCTCGCATCCCCTCTGACACCTTCTGATACCCTTAGACTGTATATTCTTCAGACCGAGAAGCGGCATCGCGGTCAGCAGTACATATACTGCTATGAACACCACAACTATAAGCGGCATGAGTGGTATATTCCACTCCGGACACCTTGCCAGCAGATATACATTTGCCAGCAGGAACGGTATCACCGCATTTATCCCTCTCTTTATTATCTTCATCCCTTGTTCTCCCTTCCGTCATATATCCAACATAAGCCAAATGCCCGCAAGAAAACTGCGGGCATCTGTATTGTCTTTATATATTACTGTTTGTCTGTCTGAGTCTCAGCTTTCTGCTCTGCAACAGCATTATCTGCTGCATTTACATTCTCTGCTGTACTCTGCTCTGCACCGTTGCTCTGAACATCTGCATCTGCATCCTTAGCATCGTCTCTATCGAACAGTGCTTCAAACTCAGCTCCTGTTATTCTCTCCTTCTCAAGAAGAAGCTTTGCAGACTTGTGAAGAACATCCACATTCTGCTCCAGAATCTCATAAGCCTCCCTGTAACACTCGTCAACGATCTGCTTAACCTCCTCATCTATGGCGGCGGCTATCTTTTCGCTGTATGGCTTGGTATGTCCAAGATTTTTCCCGAGGAATACCTCCTCCTGATCATCGCTCTCATAGTTGATAAATCCAAGATTTTCGGACATTCCATACTTCGTAACCATGGATCTTGCATAACCGCTGGCCATCTTGATATCCTGTGAAGCACCCGTGGTAAAATTGCCAAATATGATCTTCTCTGCAATTCTTCCGCCCATGCTAACTTTTATCTCGTTGAGCAAATGCGCTTTAGTAATATATTCCTGATCACCCTGTGGAAGCGGCATGGTATATCCTCCGGCTCCGGTACCTGTAGGTATGATAGACACAATATGCACCGGGCCAACATATGGAAGGAGATGGAACAGTATCGCATGTCCCGACTCGTGATATGCCGTGATTTTACGATCCTCCTCGGAGATCACATGGCTCCTCTTCTCACCACCGACTCCAACCTTGATATATGATTTGTCGACATCTTCCTTATTGATATATTCCCTGCCGGCCTTCGCAGCAGAGATCGCAGCCTCATTCATCAGGTTCTCAAGATCAGCTCCCGAAAATCCGGCTGTTGTTCTGGAGATCTCGTTGAGATCAACATCTTCTGCCAGAGGCTTGTTCGCAACATGAAGCTTGAGGATTTCCTCTCTGCCCTTGATATCAGGAGGATTGACAGATATCTTTCTGTCAAAACGTCCCGGACGGAGGATAGCTTTATCCAGTATGTCCACACGGTTGGTAGCTGCAAGAACTATGATTCCCTCATTCGCTCCGAATCCATCCATCTCTACAAGGAGCTGGTTCAGAGTCTGCTCACGCTCGTCATGTCCACCGCCAAGTCCTGTACCTCTCTGTCTGGCAACGGCATCGATCTCATCTATAAATACGATACATGGTGCGTTCTTCTTTGCCTGTGCAAAAAGATCTCTCACTCTCGCTGCACCGACACCGACGAACATCTCCACGAAGTCTGATCCTGAAATACTGAAGAACGGAACCCCCGCCTCTCCTGCTATGGCCTTTGCCATGAGTGTCTTACCTGTTCCAGGAGGGCCGACAAGAAGAACTCCCTTCGGTATACGTGCACCGACCTTGATGAATCTGCCCGGGTTCTTGAGGAAGCACACTATCTCTTCGAGATCCTCTTTCTCCTCACTGAGACCGGCAACATCGTCAAATGTTATTTTCTTCTTATTATTTTTCTTATCTTCCTTCTCTTTCTCATCAGGCTCTGTCATTTTCGCCCTGCTCTTGCCAAAGTTCATCATCTGGCCTCCACCGCCCTGTGATGATCTCACGAACAGCAGCATGACAAAGAACATGACGATCATGACAAGGGCATACGGAATTATCACACTCCATATGCTCGTCTTCTCCACATCGTTCAGGCTGCATCTGGCAACGACCTTCTTATCGTCATCCGAGCTTACGGTCGCATTATACTTGTCCACACTTGCCTGATAGTCGTTATAAATCTTCACGACATCATTGACATCTGTGGAATAAAATGCAAGAGTCTTTCCGTTGGTGAACTGCACCTGAACTACCGCCGTAGGAATCTCTGCATTTGGCTGTATCGACAATGCCAATATCTTGCCATCATCCAAATCCTCTGTCAGATCTGTGTAACTGTAAGTGGTGGTCACTTCAATCTTGTCGCTCTGCATCCATCTGTTTATGAGGATGAAAGCAACTATCAGGATCAACAGATAGATTATCATTCCATTCCTGAATTTTCTCTTATCCATATTTTCCATGTATATGCTCCTTAATCAATATATTACTGCTCTATGACACCTATATATGGAAGGTTTCTGTACTTCTGGGCACAGTCAAGGCCGTATCCCACAACAAATCTGTCAGGGATCTCAAAACCTGTCATATACAGCTCAACCGGGATAACTCTTCTGTCCGGCTTGTCAAGCAGGGTCACAACCTCAAGGCTTGCAGGCTTTCTCTCGCCGAGAAGCTTCACAAGGTATGAAAGGGTTCTTCCCGAATCAAGAATGTCCTCCACGATGATTACATCCTTTCCCTCTATAGACTCATCAAGGTCCTTGTTCAGCTTGACAATACCTGATGACTTTGTTCCATCGCCATAGCTGCTCACAGACATGAAGTCCATGGTGACCGGACTCTTCTTTCTCTTCGCAAGCTCACACATGAAGAACACACTTCCCTTAAGGATTCCGATCAAATGTATCGTCTTTCCCTCATATGCCTTATCTATGGCTGCTGCCATCTCGCTTATTCTGTTTTCCACCTCACTGCTGCTGAGCATAACACCAATCTGTTCTTTCAACTCTGTTTCCTCCTGTTAAAATTCAACTCAATTATCTTTTGTGTATCTTCTGTCACTTTATAATTCTCGCCAATCCTAAGTCCCACGGCCCACACGACCTCCTGCCCGGATGTCACAAGTGGAATATGACGCCGCTTGTCCACCGGTATCTTACAGTCAGTATACAGACGGTTGAGCTTCTTTCTCGAGCCCGCAGAATTAACGACTATATAATCCCCGTTTTCAAATGTCCGCAACTGCAGACACTGTTTTATTTTACCATAATCAAGAAACTTCGTACACTCTTTTTTTGCAAGATCAAGGGCTTCAGGTCTGTCGTAGATCCTGACCGTAAGCCTTCCCTCACACAGCTCATACTCACCATCACAGGTGATGTCTATGTCCACGCAGCCCGGCAGCCCGCCGTCCTGACAGCTCTGGTCACCGGCGCGGTTCTCACCGCCGGCAAATACCAGTCTGCCGTACTCCAGCCACACCCTCGCACCGGCAGGAAGATTGAGCCCCGCCCCGGTGTCAGCCGAGTACAGCTTCGTAACCTCCGACACATGGCTCACGCCGATATCCTTCAGGCCTCCGCACACCATTCCGATGAGCTTTCTTATGACAAGCTCCTGCACGAGCCTGTCCTGCTCCTTGAGAGCCGCCATGTCCAGCTCATATCTCCGGTCAGTGCTGTCTCCGGTCCAGCCACAGCCTTCACTTCTGACATCAATTCCCTGTCCCGTCAGGAAATCATCAACCAGTCCGGCAGCAAGCCGCTCGTAATCAGCCGCCATCATGGCCATCTGGCAAATGTGCTCCGTGGCCTGTCCATTTATCTCATTCATAAGAGGAAGTATCCTGTGTCTTATCTTGTTCCTGGTGTAATCATCCTCATTGTTGGTGGCATCCGTACAGTATCTGATCCCCTGCCGGTCAAGATATTCCTCTATGTGGCTCCTGTCGCTCCCAAGAAGCGGTCTCACTATGTGATTCCTCACCGGGGCTATACCCTTTATGCCGCCCATTCCGGTTCCCCTCGCCATGTTGAACAGAACCGTCTCAGCCACATCGTTGCGGTTGTGGGCGACTGCGATCACACAGCCCTCATCCACATATCTGGCACGCATTCTGTCAAATGCATCATATCTTGCATGGCGTCCGGCCTCCTCCACGGTCTGTCCGGCCTGCTCCGCAAGCTTCCTGACATCGATCCTGTAAGAGTCGCATGTGACACCATATTCACCACTCAAAGTCTCAACGTAGCTCTGGTCACCATCCGCAGCCTCACCGCGTATCATGTGATTTATGTGTACAACGTGTATATCTATTCCCAGCTCCGCCCTGTGCCTTGCCAGCACCGTGAGCAGGCTCACCGAATCCGCGCCGCCGGACACACCGCACACGCAGTGACTTATACCATCAAACATGTGGTATTTTTTTATATACTCAAGAACATCTTTTTCAAATACATCCATACATTTATCCTTCTGTAAATATCATAATTTCATATTATAGCATAGAGTTACTCAGGCTGCGCTACTTTTCTCAGATCCTGATATCACCGCCGCCATGACCGTCACGTCATCCCGAAGCGACACATCCCCCTGTCCTATCATGGCGCCCAGTATATCATCGACCATCCGTCTGCTGTCACCCACTCTTATTCCCTTGAGCACATCCTGCATGTGATCGGACACATCCATATCCGAGAGTCCATCGCTCACCATGACCACGGCATCCCCCGCCGCAAGTTTCACATCCGCCATGTCGCACTCGGCATCGTCCAGCACGCCCACGGGAAGAGTAGTGCTCGTTATCTGACTGACCTCATTTCCATCATCGCCCGGGCGTATCACATAGGTCACCGACGCCCCCTGCTTGAAGCTCCTCATGGTGCCGTCGTACATGTCTATGACCACCATATCAAATGTCGTGAATATTCTGCCCTTATTTCTCCTGGACATACATCGATTGGCAAATGCAATGCTGTACTCCGGGGCAAATCCCGCCTCCAGCAGCTCCTCCATGGTGTCCAGCATCATGCAGCTCTCGCAGGAGGCCAGGCTTCCGCTTCCCATGCCGTCAGACAGCATCATCACCAGCCTGCCATCCTCATACTCCTTCACCGAGAAATTATCCCCCGACACCGGAGAGCCATATTTCTTTATCCTTCTGACATGGTAACGCCCCTTATAACGCGCCGCCTCCTCGTACACGGCAGATCTGTACTCATCGAAGAAAAGACTCGGCGAATCCATGCCCGCCCTTATATTCTTCCTGAAGTACCCACTCAGTACATCAGCCACCTGTCTTGACAGCACCATGCCCTGACCTGACGTTCTTCCCGCCACATAGTATCGGCTCCTGTTGCCACTGTCCATGGATGCCGTGACCCTGACCTCGTCCATCCCCAGCGATCTTATCTGCCCCAGCAGCTTTTCATCTGATATCTCCCTCGCCTCACCTATCAGATCTATCTGTCTCCTGAAGCCATCCACGAGCTCGCCGATCTGTCCCAGGCTTATCGCCGGCTCATCGCTCCCGGCAAATGTATAATCGAGCCGTCTGAACACATTTGCCATATCTTCTATCTTGCAGGCCGTGAGTCTGTTAATCTCCGCAGCGGCCGCCTGAAGACACGCCGGATCTGTCTCCTCGTCCATGGCGCCCAGCAGAGCACCAGGTATACACGCAAACAATACGACCGGAACGGCGATATTTATATAGTAAAATGCGATCTCCCGCCCAGAGCCGTTCCACAGCACTGTTCCATCCGCCACGGAGGCAAGAACGCATCCCAGAACATAGAACAGACTTGCAGACGCCTTTCTTCTCCCGGTGAGTGCCCGGCCTATGAGCATGACCAGCGTCACAAGGAGCATCCACATGAGCCACCTGCTGTCATTCAGCTTGACCGACACAATGCTTCCCGCCACCGCCGCCATTCCGCATCCGTACACCGCTCCAGTTCTATACACCGCGTACAATATCAGAACCAGAGCTAGCATAAATGCCGGATTCACACCGTAGATATCCTCACCCGGAACAACCCACAGAACGACCGCCGCCAGCGCCATGAGGCTCACTATGCCCTGACTTATATTCCAGCTCTCATCCCTCTCCACATCCGAGGCATCCCCGCAGATATATGTATATAGAAGTCCAATCCCCGGTTTCAGTATCACACTGGCACACATGAATATCGCAGCCTCCACCACTCCATAAGCTGCAGCCATAAGCATGTTATCCGCATATACCACTATGTTTCCCATAAGCACGGCAGCCGACATGACGACGATCACCCTGACATACGATCCGGAATTTCTGGAGTACACGATCTTCATAAGACACATCGCAAGTCCCAGCAGCACCAGATATTTCTCCGTCACCATCACACCGGAATACACAGGCCCCGGTATCATATACTCATATGCGTGCAACAGCCCTGCTATGCCCATAGATCCGGCTGCGACTCCCGCCGCACACCCGATGCAGGTTATCATGTATCTCCCACACACCGCACAGGCCGCCACATACACAGCCAGAACCACCGGGGCTATCCCCCAGACCATGCATAAGCCGCTGACCATACACAGAATAGCCACCGCCATCACTCCGACGAACCCATTTACCTTTTCTCTCATCAACATTTTCCCGCCTTCCTGTTCATAGTGACAAGAAGTATATCCGTCAAATGCGCAAAAAAATAGCGAATGCTGAAATCAGCATCCGCTATGTTCTGACTTTATTCCTCAGGCTTTACCACGATCTCGTCAGGATATATGAGACCGAGCTGTGATCTGGCCACATCCTCAACATACTCATCTGTCTGCATATATTTCTCACGCTCTTCAAGCTTCTTATAATCTTCCTTCGCACTGTCAAGCTGTTCCTGAAGCTCCGCCGCCTGAACCTGCAGGCTCTCCTTCTGTGCTTTCAGGCTCTGTGCTTTGTACAGTACAACCACTGCCAGCAATATCAGACAGCTCACAACCAGAACCATTCCAAGCTTCGTTGTGATCTTGTTATTCTTTTTTGACTTTGATCTGCCGACCGTCTTACTCATTAGAAACTCCCCATTCATTACTTTATTACTTGTCTTTTCTTGTAATAATATACAAAAAGTTCGTAGCCAAACGAACATATTGACATAATTTTACTATTTAAGACTAATTATGTCAACGCACTTTTTGCCGTCACATTTTCACATTTTTTGAATCTTGTTTTTTCTTATACAATATATGGTTTGCAATTTTCGAAGCAGCCCAATTTATAGTAAAAAATACAAGTAAAAAACTTGAAAAAAATCCTAAAAAAATATATAGTCTCAGATCTCCGTCACAGCATATGTAACTGACCGCCATAACTACTACACTTAATATCAACCAAAGTGTAATATCGCATATCCACGCCACCGCGCGGCTGTTCCTAAAGAGCTTTGAGATGAACCAGAACAGCGATCCCAGTACACCTGAGCACGCTCCGGCTGCAACACTTATCCCATATCCCCAGAGCTGCCCTGCCGCCATATCGCTCATCACTTGAACAACCCCTTTATAGAAAAAGCACCTTCCTTGTCACCCGAATATATCATGGAGTTGATATTTCCTGTGAGATCCAGTATTCCCTTGTCAAGGTCCAGATTTGTCGCCTGCATATTCTTGCCTATTATCTTGAGTTTCCCCTGCTCGGTCACCAGCAGAACCAGATCAGGATCTATGGATGTGACCTTGCTGATCCCTGTCATGGACAGACTGTTCCTGTTGTCCATGACCACCTTGTGGGTTTTTGCCTTATTAACTTCCCCCATGTTCAGAAACCTTCTCAAGCTATTTAATAAACTATATGAGCCCACAAAAAAAATATGCCGGAATACACTATGTATATTCCGGCATATTTTTACACATACTCAAACATATCCTTGGCATCTTCCTTTTTAGTGGAATCTGCAATCATTGTAACTCTGACCTTCACCGTCTTGTTGCCAAATTCTATCTCGATAACATCTCCAACCTTGACATCGGTTCCGGCCTTAGCCACTTTGTCGTTGACCATGACTCTTCCGGCATCGCATGCCTCATTCGCCACGGTTCTTCTCTTGATGATTCTGGATACCTTAAGGTATTTATCAAGTCTCATATCAAACCCTTAAAGATTAGTTGATTGAATCCTTTAATGCCTTTCCAGCCTTGAACTTAGGTGCCTTTGAAGCAGCGATTGTCATTGTCTCGCCAGTTCTTGGGTTTCTACCCTCTCTAGCTGGTCTCTCTGATACCTCGAATGTACCAAATCCAACTAACTGAATCTTCTCACCTTTCTTTAACTCATCTGCTACAACGTCTGTGAAAGCCTTTAATGCTGCCTCAGCGTCCTTCTTTGATAATTCTGTCTTCTCAGCGATTGCTGCAACTAATTCTGTCTTATTCATTAGATAATTCCTCCTTTAAAAAAATAAATGCTCTCTGTCATCCGCCTGCTACCCGCAAAAGCAGAAAACTCTGAGCTCAACATGTATAGTTATACCTAAAATGGTTATATTTGTCAAGGAAAATAAGGGATTTCGAGGCCGAAACCCCTTGATTTTACTCACTTTTTGCCAAATTCTTGCATTACCGGCTACCCTTCCATCTGTTTGCCCAGAAATGCCGCCGCGATTACCGCTGCTTTTTGCTCTATCTCTCCTATTCTGTGTCCGCTGTCACGCACTATCACGATGACAGAGCCCACTGCATCGCCCTCTGATATAATGGTCTGCACCACCTGTCCATCGAAATCCAGGTCGTCTGTGGTTATGTGTATGAACTTCGCATCGCCTTTGCGGGCAACTATCGCTTTCCTGTCGTTTATCACGCTCTCAAGCTCACTGTGAAGCTCCTTGCCCATCAGCTCCCTCTTAGGCATCCCCGCCACCGCTATGACAGAATCACGATCCGTGATAGCCACGGGAAGCCCAAGGCTCTGGGATATGGCCTCCACATACTGCTGTGCAAATGCAGTCAGATCAGCCATGGGCGAATACTTCTTGAGAACTATCTCGCCCTCCTTGCCGGTAAATATCTCCAACGGGTCCCCCTCTCTTATCCTGAGAACCTTTCTTATCTCCTTCGGAACGACTATCCTTCCGAGATCGTCTATCCTTCTCACTATTCCTGTCGCCTTCATAAACAGTATTAACCCTCCATTGCATGTTAAATAATTGCTTTGGAGTTATTATGTGGAAAATCATCAAAATTATTCTTCCACGATCCCAGCCAGCGTCATCTTTAGATCCTCTGCGCTTATCGGCTTGGCTATGTATCCGTTCATGCCCACCTCAAAGGCTTTCTTACGGTCTTCGTTGAACGCATTTGCAGTCATAGCGATTATAGGTATATCCGCCAGGCGTCTGTCGTCCAGCTTTCGTATGATCATGGTTGCCTTGTAACCATCCATGTTCGGCATCTGTATATCCATGAGGATGAGATCGTAGTATCCCGGCTCCGCTTTCTCCAGCATGTCTATACACTGGATTCCGTCTGCGGCTCTGTCGACCTCCATGCCCGCACCGGCAAGTATCGTCATTGTTATCTCAGCGTTCAGATCGTTATCCTCCGCCAGGATTATCCTTCTGCCCTCAAATGAATAATCCTCGTTGCGCTTCTCTACCGAACCAGCATCCTCAACATTCTGGGATATACGATGCTCAAGTGTAACAGTAAATGTCGTACCCTTTCCCGGTTCACTCTGCACATCTATATCTCCCCCCATAAGGTCGACTATCTTCTTAACTATAGCCATGCCAAGTCCTGTTCCAAACTGTCCGCTCTCCGTGGATGTCTGTTCCCTGCTGAAATCCTCAAATATATGCTCCAGGAAATCCTCCGACATTTCAATTCCCGTGTCACTGACCACTGTGCGTATCCTCACATAACCATCCCTGTCGCATGGAAGCTCATCGATCTTCACCGCAACGCTGTCTCCTGGAAGAGAATACTTATATGCGTTGTTGATGATGTTCATGAGTATCTCTTTTATCTTCACTACATCACATAGAATATTGTTATGCTTCACATTCACATTCCATGTAAAGTCTATGTTCTTCTCCTTCATCTGACTTTCAAACAGCCAGTACACCGAATCAAGACTTTTAAGTGATATACTGCTCTCGTCCAGTTCTGTCTTGCCGCTCTCTATCCTTGCCATCTCCAATACATTGTTGATAAGGGACAGCAGATAATCACTTGATGATCTGATCTTGGCTATATAATCGCGCGCCTTGTCCTGGTCGGACAGGTTGTCATTCAGAAGGTCTGTGAAGCCTATTATCGCGTTCATAGGGGTTCTTATATCATGAGACATGGAGTTGAGGAACACCGTCTTAGCGTTGTTAGCCTTATTCGCCATATCCAGAGCATTCTCCAGCTCGTGGTTGGCCTTCTCGATAACCTCAAGCTTCTCAACCTTTCTAATATCCTCCATGCAGAGCTCTATATACACGAACATCGCCGAAAGCGTCAGTCCAGCCAGAACATAAGAACCACCCGCAACAATCTGCAACACTGAACATATAAGCGCAGGTATGAGTGCTATAGTTATGATGACGGCAGATCTTTTCTCTCTTCTGGTAATGGAATATACTATCGCACTGACGAGTGTCACAAATACATAGGTATATGGAAGTACCACCTGAAGTGCGAACAATGCTCCTCTGCGATACATGCCCGTATCATCCACGTAGAAAAGCCAGCCTGTCCACCACGAGACCACACACAGCACAATCATCAGAACAAGCGGAATACTGCGCAATGCCCGTATTATCTTTTTTTCCACAAATAATGAATTCTGTATGCTCTCGAAAAAATAAAACCATTCATATGTCACAAATGTCTCTGCGATCATGAATCCGCAATTCAACACAAAAACCACCGCGGCCGGCATACGCACCAGTCCTGCGTCAACCATTCTTACAGGTATATTTATTATCTGGAAAGCAATTACTCCGAATACAAAATGAGAAAACGATCTTATGATCTTATTATTTCTTTGATTAAGACATCTCACACCTATATAGAGCATGATTATCAGTATGGTGTATTCACACATCATCGTCTGCAAGTGCTGTGTCATATTTACCCCCCTTAGCGCAATACGCTGAATTCTCTGTTATGACTGCCCCATACCTCGTAGAGCATTTCCTCAAACTTTCCTATGTTCACCGGCTTGGACAGATATCCCTTCATCCTTGCCCTTGGTAGCATTGAACTCATCAACCAGATCGTCAAATATTGCCTGCTAGGGTTCCATTGTAGTAATGCCATATCTTCAGTGATACCGGATGATCTGGATCAAGATTCACCTTCTTCGCTGTATCGCCGTCTGAATCACCACAACCAGCAAGCATACTCACGGCCATAACAGCCGCCATCATTCTGGCAATAGTCCTCTTCTTCATCTCATAAATCTCTTCTATTTTCTCACACTACAATGATCTATTCAACACTCTTAAGAGCATTTACAGTTATCTTATACTGCTCACTGACCTTCTCATACAAAGCCTCATATCCATCAAGCTCTCTCCCCCTGAGCTTCTCTGTCAGATCCGAGCTCACTGTATACAGATTCTTAAGTCCAAGGTTCAGGCATATCCCCTTCAGTGTATGTGCTGCCCTGAATGCCTTCTCGGCATTCTTCTCCGCAAGAGCCTCTGTCAGTTCATTGTAGCTTCCATCATCTATAAACTTAAGTGCGAATCTCTGTATAAGGCTCTCACTGCCAAGTCTGCCAAGTACATCCTCAAAATCTGCTCCTATTGTATCATAACACTCTCTGATGTTCATATCTGGTTCTCCTTCTTCATCTCATATCTGCACACAAGCTCTTCAAATTCCTGTCTGGACTCCTTGAAGCACTCTATAAGTCTCGGTGAAAATGTTCCACACTCTCCATCAAGTATCATCTGATATGCCTTGCCCTTCTCTATAGCCTTCTTGTATACCCTGTCACTCACAAGAGCGTCATACACATCCGCTATGGACACAAGCTGTGCCGATATCGGTATATCCTCACCTGCCAGTCCGTCAGGATAGCCCTTTCCATCATATCTCTCATGATGGTGGCGGCATATCTCATAGCTGATCTTCTCGTATTCCTCACTCCACGTGCCTGCAATCTGTGTAAGTATCTCACAGCCCTTTGTCGTGTGGGTCTTCATATATTCAAACTCTTCATCTGTAAGCCTGCCCGGCTTCAGGAGCACACTGTCCTTAATGGCTATCTTGCCTATGTCATGAAGTGGACTGGCTGCAACTATTACAGCTATCTTCTCCGGTGTAAGGCCGTACTCCGGATATTTCTCCGCAGCCTTCTCTGCAAGTATATTGGTAAATTCCTTTACCCTCTTGATATGCTCACCGCTCTCAAGATTCCTGTATTCAACAACCGTGCCTAAAACGTCCACTATCTTCTCATTGGTCTCACGTATCTGCTCTGCCTGAGCCTGAAACAGTTTGTTCTTCTCCTCCAGCTCTCTTGTCTGCAGTCTGACTTTATCCTCCAGATGATTCTTGTACATGAACAGCTCGGCTGTGTTCTTGACTCTTCTCCTGACCGTAACACTGTCAAATGGCTTTCTTATGAAATCCGTAACACCCATCTCAAGACATTTCACCTCAACATCCCTTGCGGATTCAGCACTTATGACGATAACCGGTATCCTCTCCAGCAGACCATGCTCTCTCATATAATCCAGTACAGCGTATCCATCCACATTCGGCATGATGAGATCCAGCAGCATAGCAGTTATCCCCTCGCTATCCGTTTTCAGGATCTCTATCGTCTGTACACCATCTGATGCCTGCAGTACCTCGTACTCATCGCCAAGCGCAACCGCCAGAATCTCTCTGTTCAGTTCGATGTCATCAACAATCAAAACTTTTTCTCTCATTTGATCCACTCCTCAATGTAGTATTTTCACTTGCAACTGCTTTTGTATTTTTCATATATTGGATCTTTTGTATAATTACGCAAAATCTTTGTAAATACCCGCATTAATTCTATTGTCTTTAACAAATATTGTCTATGGAATTAATTGACATTAATATGGATTTTTTCTCTCAAAATAGGTAAAATTGTCTTAAAAACAGAGCTTTATGTATTAATATATCAAAAATCTACACACCTAAAGGGGGGGTATTTTATGGATAATTTTGTTATACTACAGCAGATGGTTGCCATTGACAGAGCCCAGAACCGTTTTGAACTCCGAGCATCCATACAGACTCTGCTCCGTATCATCGGAAGTTGCACTTCGTCAGAACGAGTTTATATTTTTGACTGGGATGAGACTGACAACGTATTCCGCAACTCATATGAGTGGTGCGGTGACAATGTGCAGCCATGGATTGACAATCTTCAGTCCGTTGATTCCGCCGACATGCCTTACTGGCTGGAAGCATTTGAGCGCGGCGACAGTATGATCATAGATAACGTGGAGGATGTGAAGGATCTCATGCCTTCCGAGTATCAGCTTCTGGTCATGCAGGATATCCACTCTGAAATAGCATTTCCTATCTTCTATAAGGACCAGCTCAAAGGCTTTATCGGTGTGGACAATCCCCACATAGAGAGTTCGGAATCCTTTATAAGTCTGCTTGGGGTTGTGGGCGGTCATCTCGGAAATGTAAGGGAGACTCTCAGAATGACCGAGCTTCTTGAGCAGCGCAATAATTCTCTCGAAAAGAGCCTGTCGGATCTGAACCGTGAAAGGACGTTCATGTCTGTTCTGTGCACGGACTACATATCCGTCTACTGCGTGGATCTTCAGAATGATTCTCTCGAGCCTTTAAAGCTTGACCCAGCGGCAAATGCTGCCCACATACACGACATCAAAGCTGGGAAAACATTCTGCTACTCAGAGCTGATCGGACAGTATTACGAAAAATATGTCATCAAAGAATCTGCCCCGGACTTCACAGAAATCCTCAGCGCAGAGCATATACAGAATCATCTTGCCGCTCACCCTAAGCTTTCTTACAGATACCGGGTGACTCCGAACGCAGTGGGCCAGGAAAACTTTGAGGCTGAGATATTCCCTTTTTCAGCGGCTTCATCTTCAAGGGTGCTGATTGGCTTCAAGCAGATAGACGAGCTTGTGAGCTTTGAACAAAATTCGAGGAGGCAGCTCCAGGAGGCACTTGACGAGGCTAACCTGAACAATGAGATCATATCCGCCATAAGCAAGATCTACTTCTCAATATACAGGATAGATCTTACACAGGACATGTACGAGGAGGTGTCCAGCGATAACAAGGTACACAGACTTACAGGCCGCATGGGAAGAGCTTCCTCCAAGATGAAGGAGCTGTGTCACCGCTTCGTCGTTCCCGAATATCAGGACAAGATACTTGATTTCTTTGATCTGTCGACCATCGCAGAACGTCTCCACACAGACGAGACCATAGCCATGGATTATCTCGCCAACGACGGCAACTGGCACTCGGCAAGATTTATTGTGAAGAAGCGAGATGCTCTTGGCAACGTGACCAACATACTGTATGTAACAAGGCTTATCAGCGAACAAAAGAGACGTGAACAGAGCTGGATGCTCCTGGCAGAGGAGGCCAACAATGCAAACGAGGCAAAGTCCGAGTTTCTGTCCAAGATGGCTCACGACATAAGAACACCTCTGAATGCCGTAATGGGATTTGCCGACATAGCAAAGCGATCACTAGGCGATCCAAGCAAGATAGACGACTGTCTGGGCAAGCTCAGGACGTCCGGGGCTTATATAGAACAGCTCGTCAGCAACATCCTTGACATAACGAATCTGGAAAACGGCAGACAGCAGCTTAAGCCTTGTGAAACATCTGTATCCGAGCTGTGTCATACTCTGAACATGGTTTTCGATCAGGCTCTCATGAACGACGGACTCAATATAACCTTCAACTGTCACGATATATATCACGACTACATCCTGGCCGATGGACTCAAGCTGAAACAGATCTACTCTAACCTGCTGTCTAACTCCATCAAGTTCACACCTGGTCATGGCGACGTTGGGTTTGAATTATATGAGGAGACTATACCGGGCTCCGATAAGATACGTCTCGTCGCCAGAATAAGCGACACGGGAATTGGAATAAAGCCTGAATATCAGGCGAGCATGTTCAACAAATTCTCCCGCGAGACAGACACCAGGATCAGCAAAGTGCGCGGAAGCGGTCTGGGGCTCGCCATAGTAAAGGAGCTTGTGGATCTAATGCAGGGTACCATCACAGTACAGAGCAATCCGGGTGGTGGAACTATCATCGAGGTAAGCATCGACGTCCCTTATATCATAAAGGATGATCTGTGGTCTGGACAATCCGGTGATAGCAGCGACGCAGAATCCCTGTGTGTAGGAATGCACCTTCTGGTGGCAGAGGATAACGAACTCAACTATGAGGTCGTGTCTGAACTTCTGGGTATGAATGGTATTTCCTGTGAGCGCGCTGAGGACGGCTCCGTGTGCGTTGCCATGTTCTCTACATCTGCTGCCGGAACCTACGACGGCATCCTTATGGATCTTCAGATGCCTGTGATGGATGGAATCTCGGCGTCCTACGCCATAAGAAAGCTCGAGCATCCGGATGCACAGAACATTCCTATCATCGCCATCACCGCCAACACATTTACTAAAGATCTCGAAAGATGCCGTCTGGCGGGCATGAACGAACACCTGTCAAAGCCGCTGAACATAAGACAGCTTATAAGCATCCTCTCAAAATTCAAGAAATAAAAAAGTCAAGAAATAAAAAAGTCCCTGTATGATATTTCAATCATACAGGGGCTTTGCCGTTATTACTTATTCATGATCGCATCTATAGACTTAATGCATGCACTCCTGAGGCCTGACTCCTCGAGGGATGCAACACCGCAGATGGTTGTTCCTGCAGGTGAGCACACGTTGTCCTTCAGCACACCCGGATGCTCACCGGTCTCAAGCTGAAGCTTGGCAGATCCCAGGATCATCTGTGATATGAGTCTGTACGCAGTCTGTCTAGGCACACCGTACTTCACGGCAGCGTCCGCATAGCCCTCTATGAACAGGTCAACAAATGCAGGGCCACATCCTGTAACTGCTCCACCTATACCCATGAGATTCGATGGAAGCTCCTCCACAATTCCCACAGCCGCGAACAGCTCTTTGATCTGTATCCTTTCTTCCTCCTCAAGGGAATTCTGTGCTTCAAAGAGCATAACTCCCTCATATACCATTGCCGGAGTATTCGGCATCACAAACTGCACTCTCACCGAACTGTCAAAATACTCACTGTACTTCTTAAAATCCCAGCCAGCTGCCACCGACACAAGAGCCTTGCCGTGAAGTCTCTCTCCTATCTCAACGAGAACGTCATTGATCTGATAAGGCTTGCATGCCATGATGACCGTATCCACGGCATCCACCAGCTCTGCAAGTGTCTTACACGGAGTAAATCCATACTTCTCTGAGTTCTTCACCAGCTTGTCATAGTGTGGTGCATATGCATATACACTCTCAGCCGCTATCTTCCCTGAATTCACAAATCCTGCACAGAGTGCCTGTGCCATATTACCCATGCCTATGAAACCTAACCTCTCCATGATACATTCTCCTTCTTTCAAGCCTTTATATATTTTGTCTTTTATATCTGTCTTACTCAGCCATCCGGCGAAGCTTCTTTGCACGCTTCTCCTGATAGAGAAGTCTGTCGACAGTTGCAAGCGCCTGGAACACGTCCACATCCTTGCCATTATCTATGGTGCAGAACATGAACAATCCTCTGATACCTTCAGAAGCAGTCTCCATATATCTGTTGACCATCTCCGGGCATCTGTCTGCAAATCCTCCGATTATGCCCTAGTGCAGCAGACTGCTTATAGTAGCCGCCACATCTTTATCTCCTATGAGAGATATGTTATTTATACAGATAAAATCATTGACCTTTTTGCTCTTCACAAAGTCAAGGATGTTTACCTGTGAATATCTGTAATCTATGATATATATTTTGGAGTAGTGATCCACAAGAAATGGAATAAATGCATTTCCGTAGGACTCCTTCATTACTACACACGATGAACCGTCTGTCACATTCGGGTTCTCTATCACTGCCATCGGCGTGTCACCGCCCACAAATGTAGAATACATGGTTCCCTTATCCCATCCATTCACATCCATTATGACATTCCACTTCTGCTCCGAGCCATCCTCGTTCCAGTAGGTCATGTCATTTGTTCCTATCGGTTCGTAGGCGTATATAGTATCAGGATTATTCTTCATGTCAGAGTTCTGCAGGGTGCTGTAGAAGCTTCCGAGGAATCCCTTGAAGGTATCCGTCTTCCTCTTGTCACGTGGAATGGCCGTTATGCCCTTCGTCTTGCAGAAATCCTCATACGCATAGTACGCGCCATCCGCGGTCCAGTGGTGATCTGTCCTGAAGAATATATATTCATCCTTATGCGCCTTTAACGTGTCAAATATATCGACCGTCTTCACGCCATTCATCATGCCATAGTAATACTCTATCGCCTGTTTCTGATCGGAGCCGCCAAGCTTATCCAGCTCGTCATCCGATAGCAGGACACCTGAATTGTTCGGCACAAGAATATCGTACACATTTGTCTGGCCCGAGAGCTGTGCCGCTGCATTGTTGATAGCATCTATATATTCTGTTGCGGAGTCCTGAACGAAATAGTACAGGCTGTACGCAGAACCATCCTTCACATACAGGTTGTCCTGAAGCTGCTTCTGGAACGCCTTGTCCATAGCCTTTGAATCTGGTGGATCGACCGTCTGGACCGAACCGCTCTCAGTTGTCGCATCCTGCTTGTTCTTCGATGTCAGACTCGCAGGAAGTCCTATCTCAGGATCCTCTGTCGTAACCTCCGTGGTACTCTCAGTTGTCGCCTTGCCTGCATCATCAGGAGTGGCGGTCACCGCACTCTTGTCCACATCAGGTATCTCATCGCCCTTGGCATTTCCTCCAACCACCTGCGTTCCGAGCTGTATTCCGTACAGCTTCTTAAGGCTCTGGTCAGCCGACACAAGCTTATCCCTCATAGGGTATGTGTCAGAATACCACAGTGACACGTCCTCGAAGTATGATCCGTCGAGGAATGACGTTATAGTGAATGACGGAAACTTTGCAAGCGTCCTCTTCTCCACCGTGGATTTCTTAGGTCTGACAAAAAACAGCAGACCAATAAATGCTCCTATCGCCATGACTGCGGCAAATATAAGAACACCCAGAGTTCTGAATTTCTTTAATTGTTGTCTCTGACTTCTGGTATATCTTCTCTTCATAAAAATCACCCATTAAAACTGGAAATACAGGAAAGGATTATAGCTTGCACCCACAAGCGCCAGCACTGAGATCACGAGCATAAGTACCGGTGTTATCATCTCAGTTACATTGAACACGTTGAATACAAGTGGGTTGACCTTTCCAACTTCTATAGCCCATTTTCTGAGTCTCTTGCCCAGATCCGTACACGCAATACATGCAAATATCAGGAAGAATATGTTCTTCACAAATATTGTTCCAAGTGCCATATTTGCAAATCCCGATGTTCCTATTCCAAACATTCCCGCAAGCACTGTTCCAAGCTCACGAAGGCTCTCAAATCTGAATATGGTCCATCCGAACAGGATAACGAGCAGCGTATATATTCGGGATGCCACAGGGCCGAGTCTTCCGCCCAGATAAAACTTCTCCAGAAGGAGGAAGCCCAGATAATAAATTCCCCAGAATATATAATTCCAGCTTGCTCCGTGCCACATTCCCGTGAGGAACCACACGATAGCCATGTTGCGGATGTACTTCGCTGTGCTGCATCTGTTGCCGCCAAGCGGTATATATACGTAATCCCTGAAGAATGAGCTGAGTGATATGTGCCATCTCCTCCAGAAATTATTTACCGATGTAGCCATATATGGGTAGTTAAAGTTCTCATCATAGTGGAAACCTACCATCCTTCCCATTCCGATGGCCATGTCTGAGTATGCTGAGAAATCAAGGTATATCTGAAGCATATACGCTATCATTCCAATCCACATTCCAAGTGTCGTCTGAGCCTTGAGGCTCGCTACTCCCGCCGGGAGCAGGGTGTCGGCTATGCTGGCACAGGAATTGGCCAGTATCGCCTTCTTTGCCAGTCCGACTGAAAATCTTCTCAGTCCCATGTATATATCGTTCGCTGTTATCTCCCTGTTGTCTATCTGATCAGCAACGGTCTCATATCTGACGATAGGTCCCGCTATACACTGATGGAACAGACTTGAATACAGAAGGAGCTTCCAGTATTCTCTCTGTGGTCTGACTTCGTTCCTGTACACATCCACCACATATGATATGAGCTGGAATGTATAGAAAGAGATTCCTATTGGGAGAGCTATTCCAGGCACGGTCTTCGGCACGCCGAACACTGCCTTTATGTTGCCAAGGAAAAATCCCAGATATTTGAATATCGCAAGACAGCCAAGCATTATCACAAGGTCACACACAAGATAAAACTTCTCAGATCTCTTGGTATATCCGGCACGTGCCTCATCTATGCGAATGGCAAACAGCCAGCTCACCAGAGTCTCTCCCGCCAGGAGCAGAAGATATCTCGGGCCTCCCCAGGCATAGAACACCAGTGAAAATATCAGCAATACCTTATTGCGTTTCTCAGGGCTCACCGCAAAATATGCTATCAGGTTTGCAGTGAGAAAAACAAACAAAAATATTAAACTCGAAAAAACCATAAATATTCTCCCATCATGTCAATCGGCTGTATTATACTTCACAACAGTCAACAACACAATATTAATAATGATTAACTGTACGCTTCGGAATAGGCGCCTACAGATCGACCATCTGCACTTCCCTGTTCTTTGATATTCCGTTCACCATGAAGCTCACTCTACCGTTACCGATCACGATATTTTTCTCCTCTGCACCTATATCAGTTCCCACACTGTTGATCACCTGTGTGTTGATATCCGAGTTGGAGAATTCCAGTCTGGCGGTGTGGGTGCTGTTACCCATGGCGTAGGCATCCTTGCCCTGTGCCACCACCTTGACGTAAGCGTACTGTATGCTGACGTCCGTATCGCCCTCACGGCAGCCTATACCATAACATTCATTTGCCCTGATGTTCATGGTAATATTGATATTCTTCATGGCAACCCTGCAGAACTTTCCATTCATGGTTCCTATGACTGCTGTCGAGATGGATGCCCCGGATATCTTGCCGGATATATTGTCAATAGCTATATCCGCGCTTCCGTTATATGAGCCTATAGATACACTCCTGGCGATTCCATTGTATATCTCCATGTCACAGTTCTCTATGTGAAGAGTGCAGTCGCTGTCCATGCAGCCTATCATCACACCCTCCTGACCTCTCTGATCTATCTCGTATCGTCCGTGTCCAATATATATATTACCGCCAAGGCCGGATCCTATTCCAATGCCCCTCATTCCGGTGGCCGTTATGGACAGCGTTCCATCCTGATTGAAATACAGATCTCCGTGTCTCGACGCAAAATCGTTTCCTATTCCAAAGTATCTGCCGCCCGCAAGGGTGATCCTCAGATCTCCGTCTCCGGCAAGCTCGAGCTTTGACGACTCGGCTACCTGTATACCGCCTGTGCGCAGCTCATTGTCCCCGGTGAGAACTATCCTGACATCGCAGTTGTCTTCTATCTTTATACAAGGTATGCCCTTCTCTCCTCCAAGGCTTATGCTGTCCACCCTGAGCTCGCCTCTGAAGCCGTCTCCTATGGTTATCAGCATGTTGGACTTGAAGCCCGGTGTACCTGTCATGTTGACGTACCTGTACTGGTCATCTATCTTCTTGAAATCAAGCGCCGTATATTTGTTAAATGCAAGCTGAACCATCGATATCTCGTCTTCATCGGTTATGACATAGGTCTTCTTGCCATACTTTGTGATCTCGTTCTGATTGTACTGGACTATCTCGTTTATGATCCTCTTATCTATCTCGGCAATCGCCTCCGGTGAAGGCTTCGCCGTGTAGTAACCCTGAATGAGATCTGCGCCAAGTCTGATGACCTCCTTGAGTTCAACATCCAGCTCAACGCCCTCCGCCAGAGTGACGATATCATTGTCATGCGCAAATTCTATAATATCCTTAACAAAATGCTGCTTCTGCGGATCCTCATGTATATTTGTCATGAGCATCCTGTCTATCTTCACGTAACGCGGCATATATCTGAGAAGATTGTTGACATTTGAATAACCTGAGCCATAGTCATCTATGGCGGTCTCTATGTTCATCCTGCCGTACTTGTCCTTTATCTGATCCAGTAGCTGGTCGCTCATCTCAGCCTCCTCGGTGAATTCCACGACCACCTGTCCACCAAATTCCCTGAGTTTGCTCTCTATAACAGCGGTGTCCTCCTCCGACAGCCTGCAGCCCGGTATACTGTTAAAGAATATCTTTCTGCCCTCAAGTTCCTCTCGCTTGTCCTCAACGAGTCTCAACACATTGATAAATGTGGCTCTCTCCACATCGCTCAGACGTCCAAGTCTCTCAGCACTCTGTATTATGTCGAGAGGAGACATGTACTGCTCTCCTGCCGATCTCATGAGCACCTCATAGGCATAAATCTGACCTGTGCGAGCATTAACTATAGGCTGGAAATGATATGTGAGCAGATTCCTGTCAAGAATCTCCGTGGCAAGCTTGTCCTTCTCTATATCCTCCTGTGACAGCTCTGCATTTCTCGTGCTCTCAATGTACGCCTTCATCTTGGCATTGTTCTTGTTGCTTATGAGTGCGTTCACATAGTTGTCCAGAGCCTCCGCATTCGCAACCATCTGTCTGTCCACCGCATAGCATATCTCCATGACAAAATTGTCGCCATTTTTCCTGTTAAACTCCCTGGTACGGCTCTCCACACTCTTAACTATGGCGTCTGCGTGATCCTCCGCATCTCCCATCACCTGATATGCCACGATGAACTCATCGTTACACATTCTCATACATACGTCGGATTTCTCAAGGGATGCCGAGATCATTCTGGCAAGTGCCTGTATGGCCTCGTCCCCGACCTTTCTGCCGAGACTTGCATTTATCTGTCCCAGTCCCTTTATATCTATAGCCAGCAGCTCAATGCTCCTGCCATGTGCAACGGCATCGTTACACATATCCCTGCACCTCGCCATAAATCCGTTATAATTGTACACTCCGGTCAGATCATCACGGATCTGCGATGCATTGACCTTGTCCAGAAGCTTCTGAAGACTCGCCTGTCTGTAGAACGCCTCCATGCCCTGCATGATCTGCTTGATCCATGTGCTATATGAAATATCGTACGCCCTGCACTCGCTTCCATAGCTCACAACCGCATATCCAAAACATCTGTCGTCGAAATTGAGTGGAGTGAATATGTAAGCCTCAGGTCTGTCCCTGTCTGCATCCAGCTCAGGTATCAGTCTGGACACGTCAAAACAGTCATCGAAATCTATCGCACCGTCTCCATCACCGCAGCTTCTGATGACCCTGTATATATTCTTCGTGTATCCGACTCTCAGTGCATTTGACCCCATCATGACCTCAGGAAACTTCCAATATTCATTCAGGCAGAGACTGAAACTGCTCATGTTGCCATCCGTGTGGGCATACTGGAATATGGTATTGTAGAATTCCCTGTAATCTCTCTGGGATAACAGATCCTCCATCATATGGTTATAGTATGAACCATAGCTTCCCGGCTGAGCGTTCATATCCCATGCCGTCACGTCTCTCTTTCCCGGCTTCTCCGTACACTGCTCACATCCACAGCTTTTTCCCCAGTGTATAGACGCACTGCTCCTATAGTTCTCCAGAGATCTTCCGTTTATCTCTGCGTCTATCCATTTTGCGGCGTACTCGCCGTCAACCTTTGCAGGTATATCAACCGATGTCAGCGGTATGACTCTGTCATCGTTCGTCTCCGCAGCGTCATATCCCGTTATCGCTATATCCTCAGGGACCCTCACGCCTCTCTGTTCCAGCTCAGCCGCCAGCCCCAGTGCCATGTGATCACTGGCACACACCACAGCCTGTGGAAGTCTGTCTCTGTTCTCTGTTATCTCCATTGCGGTCTGGCGTCCTGAGTCAAACCAGTTATTGCCATAGTAAACCGACGATTCATCCACAGCGATACCATGACTCTTCATGCTGTCAAAGAATCCCTGCTTCTTCAGCTCGGAATTGGCAGTATTCTCCCAGCCATCAAGCAGCACTATATCACGGTATCCGTGCTCTTCTATGAGATGATCCGTAAGCCCGCATATATTCTTTCTGTGATCAATATTTATGGATTTATATCCTTCTATCTCGTCGCCGACTATCAGTACCGGGCCATCAAACTCATGCTCCACACGCCACCGGAGTCCCTCCTCTGTTCCCGGCGTCCTGATCCTGTCAGTACATATGACCACCGCATCATATTTGTCAAATTCTATCAGGTTGAATATGTTGGCGTCCCCCACTTCTCTGCTAGCTGTATCCTGATACTTCAGATACATTGAGAACACGCACACATCATAATCAAGCTGAAATGCCTTCTCAAAAAACCCCGAGAGGAATCTACCCTGGGTGTACTCATCAGCCTGGGCTGTCAGTACCGCAATCCTCTTCCTTGTCATAACATATACACCCTTTACCCTTTTAATTTTTACCCCCTGGGCATCGTATCCACCAAATAACATGCCCATAATTAGTATAATTCTATCACGTTCTGTCGAAAGTGTATATCTTTTTTATTTTGCCGTATCACCCATGCTTCCGGCACGCAAAAAGGACGCATATACGGAAAATCTGTATTCCGGTATGCGTCCCTTTGTATGGCTTTATAATATGCTCTATCTTACGATTAGAACTCTGCCTCAACACACTCAAGTGCTGCTGCGATTACCTTGTCCATATCATAATACTTGTACTGTCCAAGTCTTCCGCCGAATATTACATCCTTGCGTGTCTCTGCAAGCTCCCTGTACTTCTCGTA
Organism: Coprococcus sp. RTP31081st1_H1_RTP31081_211007; assembly: GCF_040227275.1. NCBI lineage: Bacteria > Bacillati > Bacillota > Clostridia > Lachnospirales > Lachnospiraceae > Coprococcus > Coprococcus sp. RTP31081st1_H1_RTP31081_211007. Next base: position 107,303 of record NZ_JBEHVP010000006.1, on the reverse strand, counting down.
AAGCGCATTGTTCTTGTCGTTGTTTACAGGGTAGTATGGCTCTACGCCCGGCTTCCACTCTGCTGAATACTCACGGCTGATAACTGTCTTTGGCTGCTTTCCAAACTCAAAGTGCTTGTGCTCAATTATTCTTGTGTATGGAACATCTCTGTGTGTGTAGTTCACAACAGCATTTCCCTGGTAGTTCTCCTCATCGAGTACCTCTGTCTCGAATCTTACTGAACGGTACTCAAGCGGTCCGTACTGGAATCCGAAGAACTCATCGATCATACCTGTGTATACAGTCTTGTCTGCGATGTCAGGATTCTCCTTGATAAAATCGAAGTAATCTGTGTCAGTCTTGACCTCAGCGCCCTCAAGCATCTTCTCAATGATCTGTGTGTATCCGCCCATTGGGATTCCCTGGAAACGGTCATTGAAGTAGTTGTTGTCGTATATGAATCTCAGAGGCAGTCTCTTGATAATGAATGCAGGAAGCTCTGTACATGGTCTTCCCCACTGCTTCTCTGTGTATCCCTTGACAAGCTTCTCATACACATCTGTACCGGCAAGCTTGAGTGCCTGCTCCTCAAGGTTCTTTGGCTCTCCAATGTTCAGATCTGCGATCTGCTTCCCGATGATTGCCTTTGCCTCTGAAGGCTTCTTGATTCCCCACATCTTGCTGAATGTGTTCATGTTGAATGGAAGGTTGTACAGCTCATCCTTGTATGAAGCTACAGGTGAGTTAATGTAGTTGTTGAACTCTGCAAACTGGTTTACATACTCCCAGATCTTCTTGTCAGATGTGTGGAATATATGTGCGCCATACTTGTGAACATTTATACCCTCCACCTGCTCTGTGTAAATGTTGCCGGCAATATGTGGACGCTTGTCTATAACCAGACAACTCTTGCCTCTCTTGCCTGCCTCGTATGCAAATACTGCGCCGAATAATCCGGCTCCTACTATGAGGTAATCATACTTTGCCATGTTACTTAATCCTCCTTATCTTCCGCCAATCTCTTATCTATAATTGGATATGCTCTATAACCCTCAAACTCCTTAGGTCTGAACAATACTTCCTTAAGCCATGCAAGGGATCTCTCCCTCTCTGACATAAGTATCTTATTAACATTGTCGTAATCCACAGGCTTCAACAGCTCATCATTTCCAAGAATGTCTGCCGCATCCTGAACGTAATGATCTCTCACCTGGAATACATCCACGAGGGATTCAAATCTTGTCATTCCTCTTGCACTGTTTGCAAGTCCGATAAAGTTTGTCTCAAATACAAGTGAGAAGCTTATTCCGTGGCATGAATCAGTGAGAACGAAATCTGCATTTCTGAAATAGTTCAGCCAGTCCTCGACTGTTATGTCGTCGACGATCTTGTCGTCCATATCCATGATCTGACGGTTCTTCACCGGGTCCTTTGGACGTCCGTCCAGAAGAACAACTACCTCAAGGCCGAGCTTCTCTGAAACCTCAACCACTGCGGCTCTCTTCTCCGGAGTTGGATCAAGTATATATGCAAGCATATATTTGCCATCGTGCTTCTTCTTTGCCTTGTCTGCCAGTGAATCGAATACCTTTCTGTCTGCAACAAATACAGGATCGAGAACTCTCACCGCATCTATTCCATACACATCCTTACAGATCTCAACTCCACTGGTCTCTCTGATGGATATTCCATCAAACTGTCTCATGTATTCAGATATCGTCTCCCTGTCCTGTACATTACAGAAATCCCTGTCATGTCCAAATGATGCAGAGAATGCGATCTTCTTCTTATCCGGCTCAACAAAATCGAAATAGAATGAGAAGCCGAAGCCTCTGCTTATACCTCTGTTCCACACCTGATCTGATCCCATGATGAATGTATCGACCTTGGAATTGAGCTCCCTCATATCCTTCAGTGTGTATCTCTTGCTCTCATGGTAATGTGCCTTTGCAAATCTTCTCGCATGGGTGTCAGGCTTGCCGGCTCCGGTCTTGGCTGCAGGCATGTCTATCATGAGCACTGACAGACCAAATGATCTGATGATCTCGTGAAGTGCGTAATAGGTAGCAACACTTCCGTAGTTCGCACCGAACCACACGCCATATATACCTACATCGTACTTGTCCTTGATGGCATAATCGTACGCCTTCTCCATGGATGAGCCATTCTTTATCTGCTCAAAATATCTCTGTCTGGCAGGATGATTCTTGAAACAGTGGTCAAATGGCTGTCCTGTCTTGAGTACATCATCACAAGGTATCTCCTTGTTCAGGAGCAGCTTGTCTGCTATGGCAGCATATATCTTCTCACCCTGTGGGCTGTTGACTGACACAATGGATGTTCCCTTGCCGTCAGTGTAATCTCTGTTGTACTTCTGAATTCCCCAGAAATCTGCAAGTGTTATATCACCTGTTCTCGGAAGCTTCGCATATGCGCAGTGTCCACAGAACTTTCTCGTCGATATACAAGGAAGGAATGCTCTGTAATATGGATCCTGTGTCCTTGTTCTGTGATAAACTGTTCCGTCAGTGTACTTTACAGTCATCTCTGTAGACCAGCCGAAGTAGTCCTTGTCTCTGAATCCAACATCAGCAACCTTGCCCTGATCCTTGCCGTGGTATTTGTTCAGATAATCATCGAACAGCTTTGGCGATGGGCCGCCGTGGCACATCAGATCTATTGTGTAGAGATTTGATATATCCACATTCTTGAGTGTTGCGTAAAGTCCTGCGACCTGACATCCGCATCCGCAGAATACTACAACTCTGCCTTCCTTGAGTATCTTCTTAACGTCCGCATACACCTTCGATGCATCAGCCTGAACATACTTGGATTTTCTGAGCTTGTCCAGATCATCCGGGCTCTCTATGATAAAGTGTTCAACCTTGAAATCGTCTGTGTATCCTGCTCCGCATACAGCTCCACCCTGCTCAAATGCATACTCAGCCAGCAGTGTGAATATTCCACCTGACGAACTCTTTGCCCTTATCTCATCGTCTGCATATGCCGCATAACATGCAGGCTCGACAGTGTTCTTATACTCAAGATTTATAGATGGACAGATCTTTCTGCACAGACCGCAGTTTGTACATTTGCTGCGATCCACTACAGGAGCAAGAAATCCCTCTGAATCATACTTCATGCTTATAGCATTTACCGGACATACACTGTAGCACGCGCCGCAGCCACAGCAGTAATCAGGATGTATGCATCCGACTGTCTTGTCGCTGTCGCGTCTCACCGCTTTCTTTCTCCACTCTACTCGCTCTTCTTCTCTCTGTCTGGCACTCTCCTGCTTCTCAAACACTTTGATCTCAGGCTCTGCTTTTTCCTTCGTGGTGAATACCTTATTCATCCTGATCTCAGCAGGCTCGACCTTTACAACAGGCTTTTTGCCGTCTCTGAGAGCGTAATCACCGCTCATCGCCCTCTGCGCCGCATTTACTCGCTGGGACGCCTTGAGCTTATCCTTTGGCTTCGAACCGTTCTTCTCTGAGGTGTAATCTCCCCCCAGTGCTCTTCCCGCAGCCGCCAAACGGTTTTTTATACCTTTAATAGTAGCCATACCCTAAAGATACTCCTTCCATATCACTTTATATATGCAGATATTCCTTCCAGAACTTAGTTGTCTTCATCTCGTCAAATGCATTTCTGTAAGCCTGCTCAACTTCCACATGTGTCTTCTTGTATTTAGCCAATACTTTTCTATATCTCTTTATAAGCGCAAAACAACGCTTTCTGTTGATTGTTCTTCTGACTCCTGTTCCACCGTTCTTGTTCACGGCAACGAGAGTCTTCTTCATGTAATTCTTTCCCGGAACAAAGAACCAGTCGTACGCGATGATATACGGTGTTCTTCTGAGCATGAAGTTTGGAAGAAGATGTCCGTTTATCGTGAGCACATACATTGCCTTGCGGAACAGATTAAGACTCTCATACTTGTATGGATCTGTAGGAAGATCCCCTGCATAGCCAAGCTCTGCCAGCGGCACAAGCTTCTCGTTCTTAGCATTGTGCTCCTTGAGGCTCTGCTCTCCGTCAAGATGCATGATATACTCTGGTCCCTTGAGGTAATCCTCAATGGAATCTATGAGCAGCTCAGCATTGTTGTATGCAAATCTGGTTATATCCTTCCAGAACATTCCCTTTACTCTCGCAAGGAAATCCACATCCTGGCATATTCCGCTTGCCGCCTGGATAACAAAACTGTTTCTGTGAACCTGATAAAGCTCCATGGCGGCGTTGAATTTGCCTGCAAATCCCACATGCCATATACAGATACCATTAAGTGCTATAAATCCCGGCTTATTTCTCAGTGAGAACTCTACATCGTCACCTCTGACAAATACCGGAAGTGGTAAGCCTCTGTCCTCGATGTGCTCCACAGGTATACAGCAGTACCACCAGCCTGCATATGCATCATCGACATTGAAACTGTAGTTCTCATTTGCAACTATGTTCTTGAGAAGCCTCATATCCATAGCTGACTTGACCGGACCGTATGATCCGTCTGCCTTGTGGACAAATCCCACGTCCTCATACTGCTTCTGGCGTATGTCGTAATCGAACATGGCTCCACTCAGGAAGCACTTCTTGTACTCGTCTTTGAGGAGTCTGAGCAGATAATATGTTCTGAACAAACTCTCTGGCATGACCATAACGTCATCATCCATGAGGAGTACATGTGTAGGCTTCTTTGGAAGCTCCAGTGCCTCTATCATTCCACGGGTGAAACCGCCGGCTCCACCTACGTTGTTATTCATATAAACCTTGAGATCCTCACTGTCGAGCTCTGATGGATCGAGTTCTCTGTCATTGTCAATGACATGTACGAACATGTGTCCCTTGAGGTCGCTTCCATCATAGAGTACATTTGACTTGATGAGGTCTATATTACGCTTGATATATTCCTGCTTCTTGAATGTTGTTGTGACAAGAGAGATATTTACATCTCTTATTCTGTCCTCCTCGATGTCAGCAGAATAGTATCCGCTGTATATCTCTGTATCTTCCAGGGTATCCATATAAAAACCTACAAGAGCCTTATCTGTCTCTGGTATGTTCACAACCACCTCTGAAACCTCATCACTCTCAACTACCTGTGATACAAGTGGATTGTAGGTAACCGCAACGGATGCTGAATATATTGCATATACGGATATTGTAGCTTTTCCCTTCATTGTGAGGTGGAGCTTGAAGTTCTTTACCCCTGTATACTCTGACCAGCGTTTTACCTGAATGCAGTTGTAATAGCTCATGAAATTAACCTTTGTGAGCTTCTCAACAACATGACATTTCTTCTCTGAGTCGTATATAAATGGTGATTCCTCTCCCTTTCCAATGGCGCTGAATTCAGGATACTCTATCAAGTTCACATCCAGATTCATCTGCAGCATCACATTCTGCAACTTCACATTCTGTAACATTATCCAATCCTCCTGTGTTGTATATCAAACATCTTGCCTGATTTCTTGTTATTTCTTGTCCTTGCTCTGGGTCTTTGCCGGTGCAGGTGCATCCATCTCGGCCTTGAATGCATCGCATACCGTATCGGCATCTCCCACCATAACTACATTTCCATGATCCAGCCACATAGCCTTGTTACACTGCTTCTTGACAGCAGCTATGTTGTGGGATACATACAGCAGGGTCGTTCCATCCTCCAGCATGGCAGTCATCTTGGCCGCACACTTCTTCTTGAATCGCATATCACCTACAGCAAGTATCTCATCCGCAATGAGAATATCCGGCTCAACCGCCGTCGCTATGGAGAATGCAAGTCTTGTCTTCATACCTGAAGAAAAGTTCTTGACCGGAGAGTCAAGGAAATCCTGCAACTCTGAAAACTCAACTATATCGTCAAACTTTGACTCTATAAATGCCTTTGAATATCCCAGCAGAGTTCCGTTGAGAAATATATTCTCACGGGCCGTGAGCTGTGGATCGATTCCGGCTCCAAGCTCTATGAGGGCTGCCACAGTTCCCGATACCTTAACAGTACCGCTGGCAGGCTTCAATATTCTGCTGACTACCTTGAGCAGGGTGGATTTTCCGGCACCATTGGTTCCAAGGAAGCCCCACGCCTCGCCCTTCTTTATATCAAGATTGATGTCCTTTAACGCTATGAACTCCTGGAACATCAACTGTTTTGTCACAAGTCTTATAAAATACTCTTTCAGATTGTCCACCTTCAGATTGTTCTTGTTGAATCTTATGGTCACATCCTTGAGCTCTATAATGGTCTCACCCTTTGCCACAGTTGTTGTACGCTGTGCATTTGAGGTGAAAATCTTCTTATCATCAAGTTCGTTCTTTTTCTCTTCTACGTTAGCCAACTGCCACACCTCCTAAATATACAGAATGAACTTGTCCTGATTCTTCTTGAAACACAGCACTCCCAGTCCAAAGAAAAAGAATGCATAGAGGAATCCGAGACCGATAGTAGTGAGATCAGGCATCACTCCCTGATGCGCTATGCATCTAAACTGCTTGATATATACATACAGTGGGTTGAAGTAATTCACAAGTAACTTCAACCAGTCTGGCAGCATATCTATAGGATAGAATATCGCTGAACAGTACATCCACGCTGTGGTGACCGCATTCCATATATATCTTGTATCTCTGAAGAATACATGGAGCTGTGCAAGAAAAAAGCCCAATCCGCAGGCAAATATATAGGCCTGAAGGAATATGAAAGGGAACAACAGCATCGTCCAATAAAATGGTGAACGTGTGAATATGATAACGATAAGAAACGCTCCCAGTGAAAACAGGCAGTCAACAAGTGAGCTTGTGATTTTTGCCAGCGGGAACATAAACTTTGACACATACGTTTTCTTAAGCAGTGACGAATTATCTGTTATACTTCCAAGTGCCTTACCACATGCACCTATTACAAATTCGTACAGTATACGTCCTGCAAAAAGGTACACAGGAAAGTGTGGTATCGATCTGTTGAACATCTTGGAGAATACGATAACCATTACGATCATGATGAGCAATGGGTTCAGGATACTCCACACATATCCAAGAAAACTTCTTCTATACTTTAACTTTATATCTCTTGAAACAAGCTGATTTAAAAGATCTTTATAATTAAAAACTTCTAAAAAGCTTCCGCTTTTTACTTTCATTTTTCGTTAATCCTCCATAGTAAATCTATTCAAAACTCTTATTGTGCCTTACCTTGTTGTAAAGCTTTGAATTAAGCATTTTGTTGTAGCCTTCCAGACCCACATGCGCAGCATTCAGAAGCTTAAGTATCTTATAATGCTTCAATGTCATATCAACGACGTGTCTGTCTCTCTTGACTATATAACTCATAAGCTGATCTACCCGTGCAACACCTCTCTTTCTGTCGGAATCGCATAGCATGGAAGTTACCATGAAGCTCAGCAGAAGAAGATGTATCTTCTTGTCGCAGTATTCAAGAGCCCACTGCTCCGAGATGTCCTCTCTGTTCTTGAGCATCTTTACTATGACCATCTTGGTATGGTCGATTCTCTTGAACTGATTCTGCGCGGATACGCTCTGGGACACATCCCCGATCCTGTACTCGTACACGAACATATCGAGTGGCAGTATGGTTTTTGCCAAGCAGCATGGATATGTCGCATATTCGTGATCCTCGTAGAATACTTTTTCTGCAAGTCTGACTCCATTCTCACGGTAAAACTGTGTTCTATATGTTATTCCATGGAATGTGAGGCTTCTGTCAAATTTTTTCCAGTCTGACATGACCTCTTCCATAGTATATTCTCTGTCGAATTCATCAGGGAAACATCTCCAGTTCTTTATCTCCCCTGTTGTTATATTGATGGTGTGGTGACATGTCAGAACAACATCCGCACTGGCATTCTCAAGCTTTCCTATAAACTCAGGAATACTCTCTGTGAGAAACCAGTCGTCGGCGTCAAGCACCTTCATGTATCTGCCCCTGGCCTTCTCAGCTCCGGCATTTATCGCTGAGCCATGTCCTCCGTTCTCCTTATTAATAAGTGAATAGCTGTCAGGATACTTCTCAATGTACTCCTCACATATACTCTCACTGCCGTCTGTCGAGCCATCGTTTACCACTATCACGTCTATTTTGTCCATAAGCTCCGGAACAACAAGTGATCCAAGACATTTGTCAAGATATGGCTTGCTGTTGTAAGACGGAATTATCACACTTAATATTTTTTCACTCATTTCTTCTTCCCTAACCTGTTCTCATGTATTCCCTTCATAATAAGTCTGAAGGCCTTAAACCATGATATATCACTGTCAAACTGATGTCTCTTCCTTATACTGTAATACGCTGCGTACAATACCGCCGGTACATAACCCATGATGTATCTTGTCGTATTACCTCTGTTTATGAAAAATTCTTCGTTATACCCCTTAAACCATGTTGACTTTGTCTGCGCAACATCCGCTATAACAAATGGTACATAATATATTGCAAGTCCGTTCTTCCTGCAATCCGTGAGGAATCTGAATTCCTCTTCAGCTCCATTGCCCGAGCCCGCACCCATGCGCTCATCAAAATATACATTATTATTGACTATGCTCTCTCTCTTGAATGATATCTGCCAGGATGCCACATGCATGAGGTCCAGATATCCAAGCTTCTTAGGCATGTCGCCCCAATGGGCAGGTCTGTTGCCTATGTTGAATATGATGACATCCGCCTCTGGCAGATCTCTGTACGCAGTCAGTATCCCTTCTTCGTAATTCCTGCTGAACACCTCATCGTCATCACACAGCAGACAAACATCCGCCTCGGAATGCTTTATAGCATAGTTCCTGCTCTTGGTAAGACCCTTGTCATTCACCGAAAAAATTCTTGTCTTATGTCCGTTCCTGTCATATTCATTGTACCCATCATATCCACACTGGTTGACTATGATCGTGTCGGACTCTATATGGGATTTCGTTATGATATCCTCATCCTGAAGGTTCATACACGAAAGCAGTATTTCTAGTCTCATATGTCAAACACCCATTTCTATCTGATAAAGCCCTAAAAAAGGGCATAATTAACAAAGACCGCAGAAAGCGTAGTTTACTTACTTATACAACGTCTCTTTTAAAAAGTCAATACATAGAAAAGAGCACCGGCAAATCTACATCTGATTATATATAGTATTTGTCGGTGCTCTGCTGCTTTATGTTATTTATATTTTGGAATTAGTCATTATATCCATTTGGATTCATCGACTGCCACTTCCATGAATCAGCACACATCTCGTCGATTCCGTACTGAGCCTCCCAGCCAAGCTCCTTCTTGGCAAGTGAAGCGTCTGAGTAGCATGTTGCAATATCTCCAGGACGTCTCTCCTTGATCACATATGGAACGTCATGTCCACAGGCCTTGCTGAACGCCTTGATAACATCAAGGACACTGTAACCATTTCCTGTTCCAAGGTTGTATACCTTAACTCCAGGATTCTCCTTGATCTTGTTGATAGCCTTTACATGTCCAACTGCAAGGTCTACTACATGGATGTAATCTCTCACACCTGTTCCATCCGGTGTGTCGTAATCATTGCCAAATACTCCAACGCTCTGAAGCTTTCCGATTGCAACCTGTGCAACATATGGAAGAAGGTTGTTAGGAATACCCTTTGGATCCTCTCCGATAAGTCCGCTCTTATGAGCTCCGATTGGGTTGAAGTAACGGAGAAGAATTACATTCCACTCTGGATCTGCTGTGTGGAGGTCTGTGAGAATCTGCTCGATCATCCACTTTGTCCAGCCATATGGGTTCGTAGGTGTTCCCTTTGGGCACTCCTCCGTGATAGGGATAAATGCAGGATTGCCGTATACTGTAGCTGATGATGAGAAGATGATGTTCTTGCATCCGTTCTTTCTCATAACCTCGCACAGATTAAGAGTTCCTGTGATGTTGTTCTGATAGTACTCAAGTGGCTTTACAACTGATTCACCAACTGCCTTGAGTCCTGCAAAATGTATTACACAGTCAGGCTTCTCATCTGCAAATATCTTGTCCATAGCTTCCTTGTCAAGGATATCTGCCTTGTAGAATGTGAGATCCTTTCCTGTTATCTCCTTGATTCTGTCGACTGCCTTCTCGCTGGCATTGTAAAGGTTGTCGAGAATGACTACCTCATAGCCTGCATTAAGCAATTCAACACATGTATGACTTCCTATATAACCTGCTCCGCCTGTTACTAAAATCTTCATAATGTTTTTCCTCCTTTATGATACTGTGATTCATAACCATCTGCCGGACACCTGTGCTTTTTGGGGGCACTGTTAATGTCTTGCGCAAATGTCGATCACCAGTTTATAAACTTTTTTATTTTGCAATGACGTTTTCTCCAACACTATACCACTACATCCTGTTATGCACAATAAAATGTGGCATTAATAAATATTAGTTATGGAATACGTCTGTCACAGATACACATATATTATTGCATTTTTAGTGCACACTATATTACTGTGCATTCACATAATCTACGAACTTGAGGAATGCAGCCTTTCCGGCCTCATCTCTCTTGTAAACGCCTGCACACTCAAGGATCTTTGCGAATACATCGCCGATCTCATCCTGAAGGATCTTGTGTACGTTGTCTGCATTTATGTCGTACTTTCCAATGAAAGTCTGTACCCAGTCGTAATGCTTTGCGATATTCTCATGAGCCTTGATGTCTCCACCTGCCACAAGAACCTCTGCCAGCTCTTCCATCTCGCCCTTGAGTCTTGCAGGAAGTACCGCAAGTCCCATTACCTCGATGAGTCCGATGTTCTCCTTCTTGATATTGTGGTACTGCTCCCATGGATGATAAAGTCCAAGTGGATGCTCCTCTGTGGTGATATTGTTACGAAGGACTAAGTCCATCTCGTACTTGCCATCTCTCATCCTTGCGATAGGAGTGATGGTGTTGTGTGGCTCGCCGTCTGTCTCAGCGAATATGTACGCATCCTCATCTGTGTAACCTCTCCATGCACCGAGGATCTTGTCAGCAAGATCTATGATCCTGTCCGGATTCTCTCCGTCAAGTCTTATGACTGACATAGGCCACTTCACGATTCCTGCCTCAACATCCTCATATCCTGCAAATGTAACCTTCGTCTCAACAGGTGCCTTTGTCATGGCAAATGTATAACGTCCGCCCTGGAAGTGATCGTGCGTGAGGATAGATCCACCTACTATAGGAAGGTCTGCATTTGATCCCAGGAAGTAATGTGGGAACTGTCCAACAAATGAAAATAGTTTCTGGAATGTAGCCTTTTCTATCTTCATAGGGATGTGCTGTCCGTTGAACACGATACAGTGCTCATTGTAATATACATATGGAGAATACTGGAATCCCCACTTGCTACCATTTACCTCTATAGGGATGATCCTGTGGTTCTCTCTTGCAGGATGGTTGATCCTTCCCGCATATCCCTCGTTCTCCATACACAGCTGGCACTTTGGATATGATGACTGTGACATGGTCTTGGCAAGGGCGATCATCTTCGGATCCTTCTCAGGCTTTGAAAGGTTGATGGTGATGTCGATATCACCATACTCTGTAGGCTTTACCCACTTGATATCCCTTGCAACTCTGTATGTTCTTATATAATCTGTCGCTCTGCTGAGCTTATAATAGAAGTCTGTTGCCTCCTCTGGGGACTTTGCATACTTCTCTCTGAATGTCTTTATGATCTGGCTTGGCTTTGGAACCAGCGCATTCATGATCTTCGTGTCGAACAGATCTCTGAGGACAACTGAATTCTCTGCGATAAGTCCATTCTCAACTGCGTAATCCAGAATCCCCTTGAGACACTCCTCAAGTTTTTCCGGTGTATCTATAGCTGGCACCTCACCCGGCTCCTCGTAGCTGTCCTTCTTCAGCATCTCGAGGATGGTGTTGGTCGTATATATTCTATCCTCTTCCTCTATCAGCTCATTTGCAATTCCGTACTCAACGAGCTGCTTGATGTTTGTATCTATCATGGTTGTAACCCTTCTTTCTACATATCCTTATATTTTTCTCGCACAGATATTTGCGAAACCCATAAACCTGTATTATGTTTGAGGTAATTTAACATTACCAAATCAGGGGAATACGAGGCCGCCGATCCTTAGGTAATAGTCAATGCTAAAAAATCAGCATTGACTATTACCCGCAACAGCTGGCAAGCCAGCTGTTACATGCGCTGCAGGCTGAGTTAAGTGGAAACGACCCCTGATTGGTATGTTAAATTGCCTCAAACACTATACACTGTCATGTTTCGCAAATATCTATTCAACTACCTTGATTCCGCCGTAAGGTCTTACCTTGAGGACGTGGCATGCGCCTTCTCCGAAGATCGACTCGATGTTCTTCTTGTACTCAGCAACAACCGCATTCTCGACAAATGCCTGGATGGTTCCGGCAAATCCGCCGCCGTGTACTCTGCACACACCATCCTCGCCGATGAACTTCTCTGAGAATCCAAGTGCTATTGATACGTTCTGTGTGAGTGGATCCTTTGCGCTGTATATATTCTGAAGAAGCTTGAATGATGAATCTCCGCTTCTCTTTATAACATCGAGGAAATGGTCAAATTCCTGATTCTCAAGTGCTGCAACACCCTCTGCAACTCTGTCCTGCTCTGTGTAGAAGTGAAGCGCACGAAGGACTGCTCTGTCATTCACCTTGCCGCTGGCTCTCATCTCACCAACCTTGCTGATGAAATCCTCCTCTGAAACTCTGCTGAGGAGTTCCTCGCCGAAGTAATTTGCAACCTGCTTCATCTCTGCAGGGATTGCTGCGTAGTCGTCTGTGAGGTCTGCATGTGAACCCTTTGTGTCAACGATACACAGGCTGTACTGGTGAGCCTCAAAGTCAACTGGGACCTGCTTGATGACAGGATTAGCCTTGTCGAAGAAGTCGATATATATAAGTCCTCCGACTGCACATGCCATCTGATCCATAAGTCCGCATGGCTTGCCGAAGTATACGTTCTCTGCGTACTGTCCTATCTTTGCAACATCAACTGATGAAACCTTCATGTCATTGTAGAGGCCTGAAAGGATAGTTCCTATAAGGCTCTCAAATGCTGCTGATGATGACATTCCAGCTCCCATGAGCACATCGCTTGTCACAAATGCTGTGAAACCGCCTACCTTGAATCCGTAGTCTCTGATTCCTGCAACAACACCCTTGATAAGCGCTGTTGTTGTTCCCTCAAGTGCAGGATCCTGCTCGATATCATTTACATTGATAACTTCCTTTGGCATATCGTCTGACACAAGCTCGATCACGCCGTCCTCTCTAGGTGCCACAATTGCTATGGCATCAAGATTGATCGATGTAGCAAGTACATGTCCGTTCTGATGGTCTGTATGGTTTCCACACACCTCGCTTCTTCCGGGAGCGCTGTAGATAGCAACCTCCTGATCTCCGAATAACTCTGTAAATTTATCAAGAGCTTTTACATATCTTTCCCTGTTGTATGGGATCATATCCTTGTCGAGATAGATCTGTGCAAGCTTCTCGTCAAACTCTCCACCTGCGATAATTCCCTTTAATTCTGCGATTTTCTTCATTGTCTGTAACTCCACCTTTCTCCATCTTTTTATATTTTTTTCTTAATGTCCGTTATTTTGTTGTCCATATTGCGCACATTTTCTGCGCTACGCCGTTGCGCTTCTTGCTTTGTGAATATAATTCTATAACAATATACAGATTTTGAACATGGCATAGCGTTGCAAATATATGTCCATTTGTTAGATTGTTTTTTCTGGCGGAACATATTATTGTATGGATAATCCGGTTGAATGTATGTTATACTCTTATATAATGAGAGAACGAGTTCATATGCCTTCATTACAGAAACGTTCAGATCTTATAAATTTAGAACAGTACGAGAATCTGTATATGGGCTTTGCCAAAATCTCCTGAAGATTATCAGATCAATTTATGAAGTTACTTTATTAAGAAAATGCGGAGTTTGTAAAATGGAAAATAAGATCGTAATGGAATTCCCTCAGGAAAATGACACAGACCTCTACCTGAACGTGTTCGGTCACTCAATAACCGAGCCTCTTCATAAGGCAGGTCCTGCGGTCAAGACCTTCTACCTCATACATTTCGTGCTGGAGGGAGAGGGCGACTTCTATGTAGGGAACGCACACTATCATCTGAAAAAGGGTCAGGGATTTCTGATTGAGCCGGACACCCCTGCCACATATATATCAGACGAACACCATCCATGGAGGTATGTCTGGTTCGGATTCTCTGGCAGATGTGCCCAGGACACGCTGAGCAGTATTGGTCTGACACAGAACCAGCCTATATTCACCTGCGAGGATGGCGACAAACTGAAAAAGTACGTATTTGATATGCTTGCTCACAACACCTCGGATCACGCAGATCACTTCAGGCTCATGGGCATGCTCTACCTCGCTCTGTCTGTCATCGCAAATGCACAGAAAGACAAGCTGGAGACTCCATCCGGAAACGCATATGTGAACCATGCCATATCATATATCCAGAACCACTACAGTATGCCAATGAAGGTGGAGGAGCTGTCTGACTACGTTGGAATCAACAGAAGCTATTTCTCCGACCTGTTCAAGCAGTACACCGGGATGAGTCCTGTGAAATACCTGCAGAATTTCCGCATAACAAAAGCCCAGCATATGCTTACCATATCTGAGCTTTCTATAGAAAGTATTGCATTTTCATGCGGCTACCAGTCCGCCGAGGCTTTCCACAAAATATTCCGAAAAACAACCGGCATGTCGCCTAATGCCTACCGGCAGGAGAAACGCCAGAGAACCATCTCCAGCCAGGAGACCATGAACAACAACCGGCCGGATTATATTGATACAGATGATGATTTTTAAAATTATCTCCAGTGGCAAAGGCACCAGACATTATTACTGTATGCTAACCAAAAGTAAATCAATGCCATCAGCATATTCTTCTAAAAATCAGCAGGCGTCTGTGTGCAAAATTCTCCAATATGGTGAGCCTGTGATCGTCATCTGTGATATTCCAGAATATAAGTGCTGACACATATTACAAATTCCTACTTTCTTTTCCACCTAATTATCATCATAATAATAGATGCACATACGCACAATCCCCCTACAGCAAATGCCCCAACAGCTATTTCCTGCCACATTTGTGCATTATACAATTCTACCCCCGTAACTATTATGCAAATACCTAATAATGCCATCGCCGTAATCACCAAAGGCATCTTTTTAGTCGCTATACCAACTATTGATACAAGGACTGCCACAACTCCGATGGCAGCCACAACAATTGCCATATTCATATTTTCTTCTCCTCTACTTCTTTTTTGACGGAACCTTTATCGATGTTTGACACGCGACATAGCTCGCACCAGTATTTTTCATTGCTATGTATCTTGTTGTGGTACTCCAGCCATCGTGGACCACCAAAAACGTATACACCTTTCCCGTTCTCATATTCTTATATTCCTTATAACCTACCACTGCAACAGTATGATTATAATAGTATCCATTTGCAATAGAAATCATACACGGATTTCCACTGTCAATTTGTTTCTTCAAAGTTGAATATGTCCACATATAGTTACTGTTTCCAGTGCCTGAAGAATAACCAAATCCCTTTTGCCACGTCCTTTTCACCAAGTTATTATTTTTATTAACTGGCAATCCCCTTTTCTTTGTATAGCCAACATTACCAGAATTAGTCTTATTTTTTCATTGTGTTTTATCCCCCTCTTTAATTATATATAAGTTCAGATCAACTTAGTTTGCAATTCAATAATATAGTATATCTATATTGACGTCAACAAAATATTTTGCTAATATGTTCAGTTACAACGACATCTCTATATACCGATGAAGGTGGAGGAGCTGTCTGACTACGTTGGAATCAACAGAAGCTATTTCTCCGACCTGTTCAAGCAGTACACCGGGATGAATCCTGTGAAATACCTGCAGAATTTCCGCATAACAAAAGCCCAGCATATGCTTACCATATCTGAGCTTTCTATAGAAAGTATTGCATTTTCATGCGGCTACCAGTCCGCCGAGGCTTTCCACAAGATTTTCCGCAAGACCACCGGCATGTCGCCCAATGCCTACCGCCAGGAAAAGCGCCAGAGAACCATCTCCAGCCAGGAGACCATGAACAACAACCGGCCGGATTATATTGAGATTGACGACGAGCTGTGATCTTTACAAGACCACAGCTCGCTTATCATTTTGACATATTCTATTTATCATAAGCACAATATAAACGCAATTACATGAATCACCAGATCATTGTCGGATGCCACATTATCAGCAATAACAAACACAAACCAAATCTCCTTTGAATCAAACGCATTTATATTTTAAAAAGTGTTAGCAGTAGAATACTTACCATTTCCATACCTTGACTATAGTTCAAGAGATTACATATGTAATCTCTCTTTCTACCATTAACACTATGTTCTGATTTAGGTTAAACTCAATCTTTGTCATTTGCTTCACGATATTATAATCTTTACTAATTTATCTTATAAAGTTCGTCTGGTTGCCTCTCTCCGTGTCAGGGAGTGCAACACCTGCTGCCTTGCCGGCTTCAAAGCATTTGAGCATCCATGCAAGGTTCTTAGCAAGATTCCTCATGGTCTGCATACCCTCCGCATCCAGCTCAGCCTCTCCAGGCACGCGTCCGTGTACAAGATTCCAGTATGTAGAGCCAGCCACCGGCATCTGTGATATTCCAAAGTATTTATTCATCACATCGAATGATGCTGATGTTCCGCCACGTCTTGCTACTGCCACAGATGCGCCCGGCTTATACTCAAACGCTTTCTTGCCACTATAAAATGCCCTGTCCAGGAATGATAATATTCTTCCACTTGGATGAGCATAGTATACAGGTGATCCAAATACGAATCCGTCAGCCTCTGCTGCCTTCTCCACAAATTCATTCACCTTGTCATCATCAAATATACAGCAGCCCTTTGCACCACACTGGCCACAGCCTATACAATCTCTTATCGGATCTGCTCCGATCTGGAATATCTCGTAATCTATTTCCTCTTTCTTAAGCTGCTCGCCTACCTCGTAAAGTGCGCGGTATGTATTGCCTTGCGGCTTCGCACTTCCATTCAACATTAAAACCTTCATGTTCAGTTCCTCCAATCAACAATCATTTTATATCTCATTTAATATGTAACTGCCCGTCACACACATGGCAGTTTCTTCTATATTATATATACACTTAATGATAAATTTTTTCCAGCTATTTATCACCGCCTGATCGACTTCCTGTACTCCATCGGTGACATCCCCTTTTCTTTCTTGAACACCCTGCTGAAGTAGAGGGGGTTGTCGTATCCAACAATCTTGGCGATCTCTGTCATGTTATAATCAGAGCTCTCGAGAAGCATCTGGGCATTGGCTACTCGCTTCGCCATGATGTACTGTGTGTGTGTGGTGCCGATGCGCTGTCTGAAGTTCCGTATGAACCAGCTCACGCTCATGTTGTGCATGCTTGCATAGTCCTCCACAAGTATTCCCTCGTTATAATGCTCACTAAAATATGCCGCCGCACGGTCCATCTCCTCTGCCATGGCCGAAAAGGTTTTTGAATCATCCTGCTCCTGCTGTCTGTGAGCTGAGATAAGCATCTGTCTGAATATGTATTCCAACATCTCCTCATAGTCATCCCGGCAGAGCTGTAGCTCCTGTATCATTTGCCTGAACAAAATTCTGTACTCAGCATGGTCTCCACCATAGAACATATTCACATCGTCATTTATTCCGTACCGCCTGAGTGTCTGCTTCACCTCTCCCCCGGTGAAATGCACCCAGAACACCTCCGTGTGTTCGTCTCCGTAATACACATACCGTTGCATCTGTCTCGGCCTGTATATCACCATGTTTCCGGGACAGGCGATCACATCCTGCCCATCTATCTCAAAATGTGCCTTTCCCGCCGCCACATATATGAGCTGATAATCCTTACGCCCCTTAGGTCTGTAGGTCGTAAACTCTTTCTGTGTATACAGCTTGTACGTTCCGCAGCTTGTGACTATGAGCGGTCTGCTCTTGTCCACTATGTCGAGCAGTGAGTTGTGAAGATATGCTGAGTTTGTATACATGTGTGGCTCCTTTCTATATGGCAAATTACACTATTATTTCACTATTTTTACACTATTTTGAAGCGTGTGCAGGCACATCCTGTATGCTTTATACTTTTTCTTTTGTCTGTTCAGAGACTTCACCCTGCAAGCGGACTTGCAGGGTGCGGCGTATCCGTCTTATAAAACTAGAATGTGCATATTTTGTCTCATTATATGTATGGACTTTTCATGTGACATTATCTTATAATATATCTAACAAACGACGAATATACAACGTTTTATATATTAAATTAACCACAGGAGGTATTGTTATGATCATTCCGCGTCACTACGAAAATCTGCATATTCTGCATGAGAACACCATGCCGAATAGGAATTACTATATTCCTGCTGGGAAGGCATACAGCACATCCCTTGATGCAAGGGATCTCTCGGACAGAGTACAGTTTCTGAATGGAACCTGGAAGTTCCGCTACTACGACAGCATTTACAAGCTTCAAGACGAATTCTACAGTGAGGGATATGATATATCCGGTTTCGATGATATTCCGGTTCCATCAGTATGGCAGATGCACGGATACGACTATCACCAGTACACCAATGTCAGGTATCCATTTGCATTTGACCCACCTTATGTTCCAAAGGACAACCCATGCGGAGCATATGTGACCGACTTCGACTACGATCAGAACGAGGACGCGCCACTCGCGCACTTGAACTTTGAGGGTGTAGATTCCTGTTTCTATGTATGGCTCAACGGCAGGTATGTTGGCTACAGCCAGGTATCCCACTCAACCAGTGAATTTGACATAACCGAATTCATAAGAAACGGCTCCAACAGGCTCTGCGTGCTGGTTCTCAAATGGTGCGACGGAAGCTATCTTGAGGATCAGGACAAGTTCCGCATGAGCGGTATTTTCAGGGATGTATATATCCTGAAACGCTCTGAGGGTGCTGTATACGACTATTTCATAAAGACCAGCTGTGACGATATAAAGGATCCAACTAAGGCAGATGTAACCATAGACTTCACAGCATTTACAGAATATTCCTGCGTTGAAGACCGTTTTTCATCAAAACCGGAAACAGTGGTTGATAAAGGCGCTGATTCAAATGTTGATATTGAAGTTACTATTCTGGACGCCGATGGCAGCATATGTTCATCAGGCTGTGTAAAATGTGAAATTTCCGCTCAGAGCGATGCCAATACCAATGCAGACGAAGGCAAAACCGTAGCCAGCTCCAGCAGCATTACTTTGTCGATCGACTCCCCTGTGCTGTGGAATGCAGAAAAGCCATACCTCTACACTGTCATCATAAGATGCGCCGGTGAGGTCATCACTGACAGGATAGGAATCAGGGAGATAACGATAGAGAATAAGATCGTGTACATCAACGGCATGCCTATCAAGTTCCACGGAGTGAACAGACACGACTCTGACCCTGTGACCGGTTTTACAATCAGCAGAGAACAGGTCATCAGGGATATGTCTCTCATGAAGCAGCACAATGTCAACGCCATAAGGACCAGCCATTATCCAAATGTTCCTTATTTCTATGAGCTCTGCGACGAATATGGATTCTATGTGATAGACGAGGCTGACATAGAGGCACATGGTCCAAGTGAATTGTTCTATTCTGATAATAATTGGGATAACAAGGCAGCAAGGTGGAATGAGCCGATCGCCAACAATCCTGAATTCTGTGAATCCATTCTTGACCGCATCAGGCGCTGTGTCATCAGGGACAAGAACCGTGCCAGCGTAGTCATCTGGTCCATGGGAAATGAAAGTGCTTACGGCGTGACATTTGAGGAGGCTCTGGCATGGGTCAAGTCCTATGACAGCTACCGTCTCACCCACTACGAGAGTGCCCAGTATACAGACGGCAAGAGAAAATACGATTACAGTAATCTGGATCTCTACAGC
Source organism: Coprococcus sp. RTP31081st1_H1_RTP31081_211007 (assembly GCF_040227275.1). NCBI lineage: Bacteria > Bacillati > Bacillota > Clostridia > Lachnospirales > Lachnospiraceae > Coprococcus > Coprococcus sp. RTP31081st1_H1_RTP31081_211007. The sequence goes on along the minus strand of NZ_JBEHVP010000006.1, from coordinate 87,329 downwards.
AGAATGTATCCATCCATATCCGAGATGGCTGAATATATAGATGGTGATGGCGACAAGCCTTACATCCTGTGTGAATATTGTCATGCCATGGGCAACGGCCCTGGAGATCTGGAGGACTACTTCCAGTTCTTCGACAGCCATGAGACCACCTGTGGCGGTTTTGTATGGGAGTGGTGCGACCACGCCATATACAGGGGCAAAGCGGCAAACGGCAAGGATATGTACGCCTATGGTGGAGACAGCGGTGAGACTATCCACGACGGCAACTTCTGTATGGACGGTCTGGTGTATCCGGACCGCAGACCACACACAGGACTTCTTGAATTCAAGAACATCAACCGCCCGGTAAGGATCACTGGATATGATGAGACAAATGGAGTTTTGACTCTGCACAACTACATGGATTTCACTGACATCAAGGACTACCTCACAATGAGCTACGAGGTTATGCGAGATGGTCAGGTTGCCGCATCCGGGGATATCGACACGCCTTCCATAGCTCCTCACAGTGTCGGAACTATCCGCCTGAGCCCTGTTACAAATATACAGAAATCATTGTCAGACTTATATGCAGCAAGTCATGCTGACATTTCTGGCAGCTCAGATGTTACTGATCGTTCAAGTGTTGTTGAATGTTCAGATGTCGCCGATTGCACAAAAGATATTATTACACACAGAATGTTTCTCCGTGTGATATATAAGGCAGCTTGTGACAGTGCATTCGTAAAGAAAGGTGATGTGTTGGGATTTGACGAGATAGAACTTGCCACACAAAAACAGAACGCAGACAAGGTCCTGGATAAAGCATCGTCTTTGGACAAGGCGCAGAATTTGGCGGAACAATATCTGACTACTCAGGATACAGCTTCTGCCCATCTTCATGTATCGGAAAGCGACACAGAATTTGTTGTCAGCGGAAGTAATTTTGAATATATATTTGACAGGAACACAGGAAACTTTACGGACATTGTGGTTGATGGTCAGGAACTTCTATCTGCACCATGCGACAAGACTATCTGGCGCGCACCTACGGACAATGACAGAAATATAAAGAACGAGTGGTTAAGAGCCCACTATGACATGATATCCGAGAGGACATATGAGACTGGCTGCATTATAAAAGATGGATGTGCCGTGATATCGTGCACGTCAAGCCTCTCAGCACCAACGGTACAGCCTGTTCTGAGGATAAACGCTGAATGGATAATAACACCTGAAGGAACTATAAAATCAAAAATGCATGTAAAGAAAAATGCTGAATTCCCTACGCTCCCAAGATTTGGCGTGAGGATGATTTTGAGAGAAGATATGCGAAATGTAAATTATATCGGTATGGGTCCATATGAAAGCTACGCAGATAAGCACCATGCAAGCTGGCATGGCTCATTTTCTGCATCCATTGACGAGATGCACGAGGACTATATCATGCCACAGGAAAATGGAAGCCACTTTGACTGTAGCCTTGTTCAGGTCAGTGCCCCTGGAGCAAGCGACGAGTCTGACAGGAATAGCTCCGACAAAAATAACTTTGTCAACGGTTCATCATATCAGAGCATTTGCAATGCGCAGACAGCCGAAACGATCGCAGCTACAACAGCCCACAGCATAACCGTGACATCCGCTGTGCCATTTTCAATGAACGCCTCGCCTTACACCGCAGAGGAACTCACAGTGGCAACCCACAACTACGAGCTGCCAGAGAGTGACAAGTCCGTCCTGTGCATAGACTATCGCCAGAACGGAATCGGCTCCAACAGCTGCGGCCCCGAGCTTGATGAGAAATACAGATTTGACGAGGATGAGTGGGAATTTGGATTTACCATGCACGTGAAATAGATACAAAATTATCGCTAAATTAAGTTTATCTCATGAAAAAGGACAAAGTCTCCAAACTTTGTCCTTTTTTCCGCTTATATGAGTATTTAGATACAATTTTGTATCTTTTTCACCATTTTGACTGTGATTAGCGAGAATCAATTATCAGATTTACCCGAAATCTGCCAAGCAGCGGTATTCCTCTTCATCCGGCGCATCTTCTCCGGATCCTTGCCCGATTTTTGGACGCCACCTACCACATCGTACTCTATGCCAGATGACACATCGACTACGTCAGGATGCACCTGCTCTATCGCCCGCCGCACATTGTCCGGCGTGAGACCTCCGGCAAGCACAAACAGCCTTCCATCTCTGTCGATATCCGTCAAACTGTTCCAGTCAAATGTCTTGCCACTTCCAGGTTCACCGGCATCGAACACATAACCTGCAACATTCGAAAGGCTTTGATAATGTGGGTACATATCCATATCCTTCACATTGAACGCCTTCCACACAGGCAAATGCGCACTCTCTATAAGCTCATCGCTGGTCTGTCCATGAATCTGTATCACATCAAATCCCAGCTCACCTATCTCCGCTATCTGCTCCGCATCCGGGGATACCACCACTGCAACCTTCTTCACATCTTTCCTCAGTTCTTCAAGCAACCTGCGCGCAGTCTCCACGCTGACATTTCTCTTTGACTTTGGGAAATACATCACCATTCCTATATAATCAGGTCTCACCTCATTCACCGCGGCCACATCGGCCGGGGTCGTGATTCCGCACATCTTTATCTTCATGCTGTCTCTCCTATTTTTTAACATCGGCTCGCCAACAGGCGAAAACTGATGCTACATATCCTTATCGAACGTCAACCCTGATAGGTCAAGTTTATATATCGTGTCAGCCATCTTTTCGTTTTCCAGAAACATCATCATATATATTGGCAAATATACTTTTTTGCCGCTGACCTCTACGTTTCTCTCCGAAAAAACATATGCATATTCTATTCCGTAATTTTCATCAGCCAAGACATTGCACAGCGCAGAGTGTCGTTTGTAATCCTTACCCGATTTTATCTCCAGTGGAACTACTTTACCATTCAGTTCTATTACAAAATCAAGCTCACCCTGCTTTTTGCTGTTAAAATAATATTCTTTATGACCTTTGCTGAGTAGTTCCTGGGAAACCACATTTTCAAATAGCGCACCATTGTTTATAGATTTTTCTTTATTCAGTATCGCCATTTTCACCTGATCCGAATACCTACTTGTCAGCAGCCCTACATCGGAGAAAAATAGTTTAAAGAGATTCCTATTCTCACTGATCACAAGCGGAAGTTTCGGCTCACTTATATTGTAGACCGGTATCGCAACCCCAGCATCCTTAAGCCACAGAAAATCATTTGCAACCCTATCATAACTGAGGCCTTTACCTATACTATTGATCTGGAATCGTTTATTTTTCTGATCAAGCTGTCCCGGCATAGCATCATATATCTCCTGCAGTTTCAGCTTGTATCTTGTCTCATACTTTGTAAAATCACTCTTGTACAATCTAACTATCTTTTCATGTACCTCCGCTACCTTCGCAAGATCATTTGTCTCCACATAGGTATTGACCGCCTCCGGCATTCCGCCCACGATAAGATACAGATTAAATACATCAAGCATTTTTTCATGTACAAACGAATCAACAGGCAGCCTCTGCGTAAAGCATTCCTTCATTGTGTCGATCACATTCTGATTCACACCAACAGAAACCATAAATTCGCACAGATCCATCGGATACATATCGTATACTCGCAGATATCCAACCGGTGCAGATCTGAGATCATTCAGCTCTACGCCCAAAAGCGAACCGCTCATGATATACCTGTAGCTTCCATCTTCCACCAGGAACTTCACTCTTGTCACTATATCTTTAAACTCCTGCACCTCATCCAGAAATATGATCGTACGGCCTTTCTCAAGAGGCTGTTTTGTCACCAGGCTAAGTCTCATAAGCAGATCCTTTGCATCTCTGGCACCGTCAAACAATGTTACAAGCTCCGGCTGGTCAATAAAATTTAATTCCACATATGGCACTCCACTTTCCCTGAGGCATTCTTTTATAAGATATGTCTTACCGATCTGTCTTGCTCCAGTTATGAGCAAAGCATCCCTGCCGCTCTGAATCCATGAATCTATATAATTTTTTGCCGATCTTTCCAGCATAAAATCACCCCACACACTGCATTTGCAACTTTTCTATCCTTATGATATCAATTTTTTGCAACTTTTCCAACCTTTTCGCGGTGATTTTTGCAACTTTTCCAACCTTTTTTCGGCAGATTATGCAACTTTGCGAGCTTTAGTAACAATTTTCTTTTATTTTACGGCGGGTCCTCCTTATGAAAATATCTGTCCGGGCAGTGTCTTTTTCTCTTTATATAGAAACTGCCTGTCGAATTCTTCCACAGCCTTTTCGTCCACGAAATATCCTTCTGGCGGAGCGTACTCACCCGTGACTCCATCAAGATATCCGGAAATCAGCTCCTTGCAGAGGAAAAACGATGCATCCTCCCCCTCATCAAGTCCATGATAGCGAATGCCAAACTCGCTTGCCGGTCTGAATCCGCTTTTGCCATAGAAATCAATATTCCCCTCAAAGCATAGTGCACCGCAGCCAAGTCCTGCAGCCTTCTGCAACGAATAATCCAGTTCCGGGACAAATGCACTGTCATTTCTCAGCTGATTGAGCACATAGTGTTCCAGGCAGCCGGGACGATACACATTCCAGAAACTGTCCCGCACCAGATTCTCGACTTCCCGGTATTCATCCTCTTTCTCCAGCCGTATAACCAGATCATCATTATGACTTACTTGCGTAATATTTATGTGAATTTGTCAAGCATTTTATATATTATTTTCTTACCTGTCTGGCAGCCTCAACCATATTTCTGAGGCTGGCGTCAGTCTCAGGCACACCTCTGGTCTTAAGACCGCAGTCCGGATTGATCCAGAGCTTATCCCTGCCTATCTTCGTGAGCATGACATTTACCGCCTTCACGATCTCTGCCACCGACGGAACTCTTGGAGAGTGAATATCATATACGCCAGGTCCCACCTCTGTCTCAAAGTTGTTCTCCCTGAGAGAATCCAGGATCTGCAGATCGGATCTTGACGCCTCAAATGTGATCACATCCGCGTCCATATCATCTATGGCAGGTATGATATCCGTAAATTCACTGTAGCACATATGTGTGTGTATCTGTGTCTCAGCCTTCACACCGCTGTGTGTCAGACGGAATGCAGGTATCGCAAAATCAAGGTACTCCGTATACCAATCAGATTTTCTGAGTGGAAGCTTTTCTCTGAGTGCAGCCTCATCTATCTGTATCATCTTTATTCCATGCGCCTCCAGATCCAGCACCTCATCTCTGATCGCAAGCGCTATCTGTGATATAGATTCCTTGATTGATATATCCTCCCTTGGGAATGACCAGTTGAGTATCGTCACCGGACCGGTCAACATTCCCTTCATGATCTTGTCTGTGAGCGACTGCGCATATACAGACCAATCAACCGTGATCGGCTTTTTGCGGTATACGTCACCCCATATCACAGGCGGCTTTACGCATCTCGTTCCATATGACTGTACCCATGCTTTCTCAGTGAACAGGAATCCGCCAAGTGCCTCACCGAAATATTCAACCATGTCATTTCGTTCATACTCGCCATGCACTAGCACATCCAGTCCGATGTCCTCCTGCCACTTTACACATTCCTTTATCTTTCCCTTTACAAAGTCCACATATTCCTGCTCAGATATCTCTCCCTTTCTGAGCTGTGCTCTCTGTGACTTCACATCCTTAGTCTGTGGGAATGAACCTATAGTGGTTGTCGGAAGCTCAGGAAACCCAAATTCCTTCTTCTGAAGTGCCTGCCTCTCGCTTCTCTTCGGAAGTCTTGCATAATCTGCCTCAGTCACTGCCGCAAGCCTCTGTCTCACCTCGTCGCTGTTGCAGTCTCTTGTTCCCGCAAATAACTCCTGATTCTTGTGGTATGCCTCAAGCTCTGTATAGTTATAACTCTCGGCAAGTGCCGCAAGCTCCGAGAGTTCAATAAGTTTCTCCTCTGCAAATGCAAAGAACCTCAGATAGTCCTGTGATAGCTTCGTCTCTTGCTTAAGTGTGTATGGCACATGAAGCAGTGAGCATGATGTAGACAGAACCACATCTATCTTCTTATCGCGGAGCTGCCCTACTACATTGAGAGTCTTGTCGTAATGATTTCTCCATATATTTTTGCCATTTACCAGGCCGGCAAAAAGTACCTTATCCCCAGGGAAGCCGTATCTGTCTATAAGCTGACCGGTCTGTTTGCCCTCTATAAAATCAAGGCCTATTCCGGCAAATGGCATATTTATGATATCTTCATACACATCCCTCACATCACCGAAGTATGTCTGGAGAAGTATCTTACAGTCTGCACGATCTGCAAATACCCTGTCATACACCCTGTGGAAAAGTGCCTTATCATCGTCATCCATATCTCTCACCAATGATGGTTCATCAAATTGCAGCCACTCCACATTCTCTTCATCGCACTCGGCGATGAGCTGTCTGTAAGCCTCTGCCACATCATCAGCAAAGTCTTCTGCATTCTTTGATCCCACATATCTGCAGAGCTTAAGCATTGTGTACGGTCCTATAACCACAGGCTTTGTCTTGATCCCCAGCTCCTTGGCCTCCTCGTATTCACCTGTAAGTTTCTCGCAGTCAAGGCTTATCACTGTGTCATCCTCTATCTCAGGAACTATGTAATGATAGTTTGTGTTAAACCACTTCTTCATCGCAAGAGCCTTCACATCCCCGGATTCTCCCTGATACCCCCTTGCCATGGCAAAGTACGTGTCAAGCTTTGAGACATTTAGCTCTCTGTATCTCTTTGGCACAATTCCGAGAAGAACTGCTGTATCAAGCACTATATCGTAAAATGAAAAGTCGTTGCATGGAATAAAGCCTATCCCTGCTGCCACCTGTGTCATCCAGTGTCTGTGTCTGAGATCCGCTGCAATTCCTGTAAGCTCCTGCGCCGTTATCTCATGTCTGAAATATTTTTCAGATGCAAATTTTAACTCTCTTAATGTTCCCACCCTTGGAAATCCTATAACCGATGTCTTCATCATATCCTCCTGTAATTTCATGCGTCTGCTCCACAAATTTTCGTAAGGAGGACCCGCTTGCGGGAGATTCCTTGCGAAGTACGCAGACGCCGTGCGAAGCGCCTTTCATGCGTCTGCTCCACATTATATAAAGACATCCCTCACTTGTATAATACATAAAAATATAGCGTGGATATAGTTTTACGTTATATCCGCGCTATATTTATATCTTGTATTCTATGTCAGCTATGTGGCTTTAACCCTTCTCATATGTTCCACAGCCTTCTCCGTCACATCTCCACAGGCAGGCTCTCCGTCATCCCTCATCTCGTTGAAGCGTCCCCTGTGCTGGAGCTTTCTCTGAGGAATTTTTACTGAATCTTCCGGCTCGTCACTGCCAGCCGTGAGATAATTTGCCAACGCACCGAGATAGGTGTTTCCAAGTCTGCTGAGGATCGCCTTCCTGTGGACGATATACCCTATCCTCATATCGCTCTCATCCGCAAGTGGCACCGATATAATGTCCTTGCCGTTCAGCTTTTCATCTATGACACCGCTGCACACAGTATATCCATTCAGACCTATCAGCAGATTGAACAGTGTCGCTCTATCCCTGACTCTTATATTCTTCTTTCGCTCCGTCGTAGAGAATATTTCCTCCGAGAAGTAAAAAGAGTTGTGCTCTCCCTGCTCAAATGACAGATATGGATACGCCTCCAGCTCTTCATTTGTTATGATATCGTTCTTCGCCAGTGGATGCTTTCTGCTTATGAACACGTGAGGCTTTGCCACGAACAGCTCATGAAATTCCAGGTCATTTGCTCTGAGGATCTTGTTCAGCACCTTCTCATTGAAGTCATTCATGAACAATATTCCGATCTCGCTTCTCATCCTGGCAACATCATCTATGATCTCATAGGTCTGTGTCTCCCTTATGCTGAAATCATATTCGTCCTGTCCATACCTCTTTATCAGGTCAACAAATGCATTTACCGCAAATGAATAATGCTGGGTGGACACGCAGAAGCTCTTCTTGCCGCCATCGTCCCCCTTGTATTTGTCCTCAAGGACCTTCGCCTGCTCAAGCACCTGTCTCGCATAGCCGAGGAAGACCTCGCCCTCTATGGACGGACTTATTCCCTTATTTGACCTGTTGAATATATTTATCCCCATCTCTTTTTCCAGCTCATGGATGGCATTTGTCAGGCTTGGCTGGGATATATACAGCCGGTTCGCTGCCTCGGTGATCGTGCCCGTATCCGCAACCATCACCACATATCTAAGCTGCTGAAGTGTCATATTCTCACCTGCTTTCTACTATTATTTTCTTGAACTGCTTTGCTGCCTCATTCAGCGGGTGCAGGCAGTCATACACAAGACATACATTCCTGTCCGGAAGCTTTTCCTCAAGTGAAAGTTTTACAACCTCTTTGTTCTTTACTGCCTCCCTCGCCATCAGTTCCGGTATAAATGCAAGTCCAAGCTCACACTTCACAAGTGGCAGTATCTGATCCGTGGTGGCCGCCTCCGTGTCCGGCGCAAGCTCCACGCCATGCTCCCTGAATATTCTGTCGTAGAATCTGAATGTCATAGTCTCCCTGCCCAGACAGATCATAGGATAGTTCCTCATCTCCGCAATGGACAGTTTTTGCTTTTTAAGTGAAGAAAATGTCGTTCCGCCGATAAGTATCTCACGATATGACTGCAGCACGATCTTCTTGAGAGGAGCCTCCACATCAGCCGGAGTTGTAACTACTGCAAAGTCTATACTTCCATTCTTCACTTCATCCACAGCCTGAGGTGTAGAATGGTTGTATATCTTGAGATTTATACCCGGATACGCCATGTGAAATGCCCGCAGTCTGTCCAGCAGATATATATTTAACGCCGTCTCACTGACACCTATCGTTATACTTCCGTGAGTGAGATTCTCACCATCTGCCAGCTCATCCTCCGCCGTCAGAAGCTGTGACATTGCAGCCTCCACATATGAATAGAGCTGTTCCCCGTCTCTTGTGAGCTGTACACCCCTGTTTGTCCTGACAAATAGTATCCTTCCAAGCTGCTGCTCCAGGCAGTTCATCGCCCTGGTCACATTTGGCTGACTGTTTCCAAGAACCTTTGCGGCTTTGGTAAAGTTATGATATCTCGCAACATAATAAAATATCTTATAATACTCGAAATTAACGTTCATAATCTATTGTTAGCCACAGACTATATTACATGTCTGCTATACTCCCTTTCTTAAAATTATTTTCCATGCAGCATCCCCAACATATCATTTTATTATCGCTGCCATATCAATTATGATTTTCACTTATTGCTACTCCAATAGTATAATCTAACCAGATTTAAATGACAAGACAGCATTTATCATATGAAAGGATGCGCATATCTATGGAAGGAAAGACCATTTTCCCAAGGGAAGAAAAATCAGAAATATTATTTGAAAAGATCCTCAGGGATCCCTGGGCATGTGAAAAGCTCATGGACACATTCTGTAATTACCTGTTCTGCAATGATGACTTCGACTGCAATCTTTCACCGGAAGAATTTACAAAATCACTGCTCTCAGCTTATCTGGACAGAGATATGTCGGCATTCCTCATGTCCATCTGCAACAATACAATGTTCGATCTGCTAAGAAATTCCTACCTCATCCCATATCGCTTCAACGCCGATGGCAAGACCAATCCTGTCATCATGACCGGTGAGCACGGCGAACTTCTGCCTGAATTCAGAAACTCTGTAAGAGAAAAGGATTATCAGCACTTTCACGATATATACACACATATGACACACAACGAGAATATGTATCTTGCAAAGGCGTACAGATACAGCCATGAATACACTTCTGACAACATGGAAGTCGGGCAGAAGATCCTTGAAGAGTGCACCGGAGTCCTGCTCATCAGGGAGCTGCCGGACACGGTAAAGCTCAAGGAGACCGAAGCTGAGGCATACTGTGCTGTGTGGGATATCATGGTTGAACTGGAGAAGAATCTTCCCATGGCATTTGTATTCTACGGTCAGGATACTTTGGGCAAACAAGGCATGCGATATGACGAGCTTGGAATATTCCTGCCGGATTCACTGCTCATGAAGAATCTGGAAAGACACGTTGCGAAAGCCGAGGCGATCATATATGCGGAAAAGTAAGAATGCAAAAAACGCAAATGCAGAATCGTACATAGACATTATGGAGAAAAATCACATGGAGATCCCATGGCATGACTACGCCAGTGCCGACAGCAATGTACTCATATGCAAGGCAGGTCTGATTGAAAAGGCTTCTGTCATAGGCAGAGTCGGTCTTATCATGCTCTCATGCGGAACAGGTGCATGGCGTGTCCGTACTTCCATGAACAGGCTTTCCAAGGAACTGGGCGTCACATGTACCGTCGATGTCGGACTCATGTCCATAGAATTCAACTGTTTTGACGGTCACGACTGTGTATCACAGTCCCTGTGCATCGCCAATACAGGCGTGAACACCTCAAAACTCTACAGAATGGAGCAGTTTGTTGACAATTTTCCAAATGAAGAGGCGCATCTGACCGGTGAGGAAATCCATCAGAGACTTGATGAGATAGAAAAAATACATACCTTGTACTCTCCTCTCCGTCTCGGACTTGCCTCTGCCCTCGCTTGCTGTGCCTTCACATTTCTTCTAGGCGGCGGGCCTGTAGAAATGATGCTGGCATTTGTCGCAGCTGGAATTGGAAACCTCATAAGGACAAAGCTTATCAAACACCATTTTACTTTATATATGAACATAGCGGTATCCGTGTCAGCCGCTTGTCTTGTGTACGCACTGCTGCTAAAGGCCGCTGAACTGGCATTCCATATACCCGCCTTCCACGAAGCCGGATATATCTGCTCAATGCTGTTCATCATACCGGGTTTTCCATTCATCACCAGCGGCATAGACCTTTCAAAGCTGGATCTGAGATCAGGACTTGAGAGGCTTACATACTCGATCATCATTGTGCTTGTGGCAACGATGTTCGCATGGATCATGGCGCTTCTGCTGAAGCTTCACCCACAGGATTTTGTAGCACTCGACATAACACCAGGACTTCATCTGGTATTCAGATTGATTGCCAGCTTCTGTGGTGTGTTCGGATTCTCCATCATGTTCAACAGCTCCATACACATGGCCGCCACAGCCGCTGCCATCGGTGCCATAGCCAACACTCTCCGTCTTGAACTGGTAGATCTTGCCGGCATTCCTGCAGCTGCCGCCGCATTTGCCGGAGCCCTCACAGCCGGACTGCTCGCTTCATTCATCAAAAGCACCAATGGTTATCCGCGAATCTCACTGACAGTCCCATCTATAGTCATCATGGTTCCAGGACTTTATCTTTACCGGGCAATATACAACTTTGGAATCATGTCACTTTCCGATGCCGTGTCCTGGTTTGCAGCTGCCATCATGATCATCATAGCCCTGCCACTTGGACTGATATTTGCAAGGATCCTGACGGACAAAACCTTCAGGTACTGCACCTGATCCCCAAATGGGGACAGGCACCTCCGTCCCCCAGATGGGATCAGCGCCTGAATGTCAAATCTACAACCAAGGAGTATATGAACCATGAAGTTTTATCCACATAGACAAATGTCAGAATCTTTCATCACCGCGGCCTTCCTGTCAGTATCAGGAGGCCTGCAGGATGCATATACCTATATATTCAGAGGAAAGGTATTTGCAAATGCACAGACAGGCAACATAGTTCTTCTCGGTCAGAATCTTGTAGACCGAAACTGGAGAATGTGTGTACACTATGCCGTTCCTCTATTATTTTTTGCGCTTGGAATTGCTGCTGCCGAGTGTATAAAACAGAAATTTCAGAATATGCAGCAGTTTCACTGGAGACAGATCGTTGTATTGTGTGAGATTTTTCTGCTTCTTATCGTGGGATTTCTTCCCATAAAACTCAATCTTCTCGCAAATGCCATGGTTTCATTTTCATGTGCCATGCAGGTTCAGGCATTCAGGAAGGTCAACGGCTACGCATTTGCCAGCACCATGTGCATTGGAAATATCCGAAGCGGCACAGATGCCCTGTGTGCATACTTCAGAACAAAGGACAGGAACACACTGTTCAAATCCCTATGCTACTGGGCGATCATCCTGCTATTCGGAATCGGTGCCGCTGTGGGCGGTCACTTCATCCGTATATTTGATATGAGGACCATCTGGTTCTCCTGCTGTCTGCTGTTCGTGAGCTTTCTGTTCATGTTCATCAAGGAAGAGAGAGAGTAAAAATGAGCTTACGCGAGTCCTCAAGGAGCAGACGCAGATCAGTAGTCTCCTCTATCGACAACAATCTGGAATCCGAACGCCTCTGCGCGCCTGTCAAGGCAGCCGCGGCACTGAGCTGATTCCTCCCCCGTGCATATCTTGTTGTCGTAGAGCTCGTATTTCTTTCGGACAGACACAGGAGACAGATTCGGCATGACCACATTCGCACCGTGCATAAACCCACGCTCCCTGCCATCCGCCGCTATCGTTCCGAGAGATGTGGTGGATGGTATGAGTGCCTTCGGGAACATCAGTCTCAGCAGGCTTATCATCACCAACGTCTGCCTGACCGTTCCCTGCTTCATCTTCGCAAATGGCGTCTCCTTGTGAGGAACATACGGCCCGATTCCTATCATCTGTGGTTGCAGCTTCGCAAGGAAATGCAGATCCTCGGCCAGATTCACCGGCGTCTGATACGGCGATCCCACCATGAATCCGCTTCCCACCTGATACCCAAGACTTTTAAGATTATACAGACATCTGACTCTGTTGTCATAGCTCATCGAATCCGGGTGTAATCTTTCATAATGCACCCTGTCCGCGGTCTCATGTCTCAGAAGATATCTGTCCGCCCCGGCCATCCGCCACAGCCTGTAAGTCTCATATGGATGCTCGCCAAATGACAGCGTGACAGCACAGTCCGGATATCTCTCCTTGATGCACCTCACTATGTCAGCTATAGCCTCATCCGAAAAGCCTCCGTCCTCGCCTCCCTGAAGCACAAATGTGCGAAATCCCAGCACATATCCCTCATCGGCACAAGCCAGAATCTGATCCATTGTCAGACGATATCTGTCCACATGGCTGTTGCTCTTCCTGATACCGCAGTAGTAGCAATCATTCTTGCAAATGTTCGTAAACTCGATAAGTCCTCTTATATATATCCTGTTGCCAAAACTCTGATGAGCCAGATCGTAAGCCTTCCTTCTGAGATACTCAAAGTCAGAGAGATCATCCTGAGAGCTCTGAGGGTTCTCTGAATCCGACAAAATTCTTATAGCTTCACCCAGCTCATTGACTCCCGGCAGTTCACCTCTGCCCTGTCCATATTCAAATGTCTTATCTATGATATCTCTAACTTTTCCCATATAAACTCTATACCCTGTTTTTACATTTATAACTCTGTATGATCAAGTGACTTCCGATACAAGGTAAACAAAGTTACATCCAGATACTCCATTCCATCCCTTTCTACTCCGTCATACACAGCAGACTCCTAATATGCGCAAGCCTGGCATCAAACTGCTCATAGAAATCTGCCTTTTCATCATACATTCCCACATACATAACCTGCAGCACCAGCATGGTCTGATTTCTCGCTGTCTCATCCTCGCCGGCGCGCATATATTCGATCAGGTTTCTCTGCATGTCCTTCTGGAACTTGTGCCAGTCATTTATATATTTCGTGTACCGCGGCAAGTCCTCTGTGTCTATCCATTTCGACACCTTGACCTTAGTCCTGCCCGCGCGCTCACACTCATGTATCTGCAGGATGTATCTGAATCCGTCATCGGTGTAATATCTGCCAAGTGGAAAGAGTCTGCAAAATCCCGGTCTCGCGCTATGGATGCTGCATCTGCCCTCATCGTTTAAGAATGGGCACTTATCCGCCGTCATCCTTATATTCGGAAGCACCAGACCATCCACCACATTGACCTCAAGCTCCTTTTCAAGCAGCTGCGTAAAGTTCTTGCCGGTCTCCTTACAAAGTCTCATCACGTCCAGTGGATCAAGGATGATGGAACTCCCCATCCCTGTGCAGCAGGCATGGCACCCCTTGCACTCATCGCAGTACGCCTTCACCATATCATTTGCATCGTATAATCTTCCATCTGAGATATCTTCCAGTTTCTCATTTCTTATCATAGCAGTAATCCTCAATCATTTTATTATTTGTCTACAGAACACCATACTTGATCCGCACCCTGTCAAGCTTCTCAAGAAATGGTCTTGCCAACAGCCACAGGAATATCACCGTTGCAGTTCCATGCACCACGTCAAATGGGAATCCCGTCACATATGACGCTATGATCATGCTCCTGTTCACAGCCGGCTGCCAGATTATCACCGACGCCGGATTCATTATTCCGCCGTATATCAGGATACAGATAAGTGCACCGAATATGCACAGTCCAAGCTTTGTCGTGTTCTTTGTCCGCACTCCGCTTTTGGAGAAGAAGAGTCCCGCCATGAACCCCACCAGTCCCATGGCAAACATCTGCCACGGAGTCCACGGGCCCTGCCCCATCAGAAAATTAGACACGAACATGGACATTGCGCCGACCACAAATCCTCCTTCGCAGCCAAATGCCACTCCAGATATGATCACTATGGCCATGGTCGGGCTGAAGTTCGGGAGCATGAAGAATGCCGCCCTGCCCGTGACGGCCAGAGCACACATAACCGCCAATATGACTATATCCCTTACCTTGGGCTTTCTTCCCTCAAATGATACGAAGAACGGGATCATTGCCTCTATTATAATCAGCAGAGATATAAAATAATATTTTTTGTCTCCAAGTCTCTCGCATCCAAACCATATCGTAAGTGGAATCACAACGAGCATAGCCACTATACTTAATATCGTTCTCCTGACGGATCTGTGACCGGCAGCTTCCATGACGATATCCTCGTTCTTCTTTTTGGTGACAGGTCTTATAGCAAGGAGCAGCCCCGCTATGGCACATATCATCACTCCATACATAGCCAGATATTTCCATCCCTTTGACGTGATGGTCATCCCTCTCTGCACAAGATCTGCCAGATTGGACTGGGCCATGGTCTGCCAAAAGCAGAATATGATGATCACCGACGTGACAGATATCGTGAGTATCTGCCACCATTTCAGGGGATCAGCTTCGCGCTCCTTCGTCAAAGTTATGTCCTTTATTATAGCATCATCGTCGATCCTGTTTCCGTCTCCACATACCGTCCTCGACTCCCTGACTCCATATGCCTTCAATATATCAAAAACAGTAACAGCACCATGAAGTATCCCCTGGGAGATCCTTGCCGCCGCAGTGGTGAAGAAATTATTGCCGGCCAGATATTCCTGTACACCATTCACTGTGGCAAGCTCGCCATCGAACAGCAGCGCTATGCGGTCTCCCGCCACAGCGCAGAATTCCACATCATGGCTCACCACCACTATGGTCTTGCCATGTCGCTGCAGATCTCTGAGCATACTCTTGAGTTCTGCCTTAAACCCATTATCAAGCCCCTTTGTCGGCTCATCCATGAGCAGAATATCAGGATCATACAGAAGTACCTTTGCAAGTGCCAGCCTCTGCTTCTCTCCTCCTGACAGATCGTAAGGATGTCTGTCCATCAAATGCTCCAACTTACAGAACCTCACTATGTCCACCAACTTTTTTCTGTCACTTGCGTCCACCAGTTCTTCCCGTACAGAACGTCTTGTGAAAAGAAGCTCCGGGTTCTGTGGGAGCATGCCCACACTTTTACCCTGTTTTATCTTTATTCTTCCACGGTACGGCTTATTTACCCCCGCTATCAGGGAGAGCAACGTCGACTTGCCGCATCCGTTGCTTCCATTTATCATAAGTATCTCATTATCGTATATGTCAAGATCCAGACCGCGAAGTACTTCCTGCGAACCCTTGTCGTATCTGAAGTGAACCTCATCTATCCTGACTGCCCAGGACTTGTCCTGACGATTCGCAATTTTTCTTGTAGTTTCTCCAGCACCATGATCAGTTTTCTGACCATCTGCCTCCCTGGCATCTCCTTCATCCACCAACACATACCCAGGCGCAACCTCATGCCCCGATTCCCTGTACTTACTGTCAAACTGTGACAACCAGTTTCGCCCCTCCGCTACGGTCACCGGAGATTCATCCGAGCCATCAAGCCCCAGATACACCTGGACAGCCGCCGGCATGGAGAGATACAATCCATTTCTGTTTATACCTTTTTCCTTTAACCTCTGTCCTTCATTTTTCAGGGTGGCAGCTACCTCCTTGACAGTTCCTTGACACAGCACTGTGCCTTCATCCATGACCACCGCTCTGCTGCACAACGGAAGCACCTCCTCCAGCCTATGCTCAGTCATGATGATGGTCGTGCCAAGCTCCCTGTTGATTCTCACAAGACATGCTATGAATTCATTCGCAGCTATCGGATCGAGCTGGCTGGTTGGTTCATCCAGTATCAGCACCTCCGGAGACAGAGCCATGACCGACGCAAGATTCACCATCTGCTTCTGTCCGCCAGACAGCTCTGCGACACGCCTGTGGAATATCCCGGATAACCCGAAGAATGAACACATCTCCGCAACGCGTCGTCTGATATATCCATTATCGTATCCCAGACTCTCCAATCCAAATGCCAGCTCATGCCACACTTTATCAGTGACAAGCTGTGCATCGACATCCTGCTGTACAAATCCGATCTGCCTTGCTGATGTCCGGTCATCCATCTCCTCCAGGCTTCTTCCTTTGAACTCTATCTTCCCGGACGATCTTCCGTGAGGAGCGATACTTGTCTTCAACTGCCTAAGAAGTGTGGTCTTTCCACATCCGGAACTTCCCAATATGACCACGAATTCCCCCTGTCCCACTGATAGTGTCACATTTTTCAACGCATCAGGCAAATATCTCTCGCCCGAATCATCATTGCTATCGGGATATGCAAATGTCAGTTCTTTTATATCTAATATATTCACCGCTTCTCCTTTGTCACATTTTGCGAATCTTAAAATTTTCTTTTGCCTGCATATATATTGGAACACATATAAGACATACATACACTACATACATACTTACAGTAAGTGTACCACTTATACTTCCTCTTATAGACGGATAATACCAGAACGCAAATCCTCCGCACACACTGCCGGCCAGCACATACAATCCACACACAAGTATAAATGCAAGCGCTTTAGTATCACTTTTTCTAAATCTATACAGTGAATATGCAGATCTTCCGGGAAGTCCATATCCCCTTGATCTCATACTGTCTGCAGTGACAAGCGCCCGTTCAAGAGCCCAGGTTACAACGGCAGAAAACACATGGCAGCCCGTTCTAATTCTCACAAAACACGAATCTTTTGGTTTGTATCCAGATGCCCTCTGAGCTCTGTACACCTTTCCAAACTGTCCTGCTATGTCCGGAATAAACCTCAGTGTCATGGAAAGTATCAGTGACAACACTGGCGCCGCCTTGCCGAACAGATACACCATCTTGTCCGATGATATAACACAGTTAAAGCACGAAAACCAGCATATCACTGTCACCAGCATAAACGCAGCCATGATTCCATACATTATAGACTCCAATGTCAACGGATTTCCAGACGGAAAATATGTGAGTATCGTCACTCCCTGATGGCTGAACGCCGGGTTGATGAGCGCCGTCAGCAATATAAGTGGGATCATATATTTTATATTAGTCCTGAAGCCATCATATCCCCTAAGCAATACCGAATACACAAATGCCCCTATAAAAGACATGCCCAGGCAAACCGGATGGGTAAATGCCAGGGCATATCCTATAGTGAATATAAAGTATACCAGATTGACTATAGGGTGATATGTGGAAAATGAATCCTGTCTTTTCACAATTATATTTTTATCTCCTATCAATCACTATGTCCAGTACCCATGTCTCAGCGAATCTGTCAATGCATCTCGGATCCAACATCTGCTCCCAGGTCACATGTATAGAGCCATTTTATCACATCTCCCTGCTTGAGTTCATAGCTTGAACAGCCATAATTCGGGAACCAGCCATTTACCGAGTACATCCAGCCCGAGCCATCACCACAGTCAAATTCATACAGATTGTGAATTCCTTCTATATAATAACTTCCATACATAGGCGTCCATGAATATTCAAGCTGTATACCATAATCCTTGCACACCGACTTAAGCACTTCGAATACTGTGTCCCCCTCCTCAAATGTGGCAGTCACAGTTCCCAGAATGACACCATCATCAGGTACATAGTCCTTTTTCTCCGGTCTTAGCAGTTCCAGATTGTCAAATATTGTGGAACATCCTATTGATATAGTGCAGCTGTAGGTTTTCTTCGGCGCTTCAGTTGCATTCTCTGTAGTTGCCTTTGTCGTGGCAGAAGAATCAGCAGTTGTCTTATCCGGTTTCCGTTTTTCCGTAGTCGTCGTGGTCCCCGGTTTCTTCTCAGTTGTTTTTTGAGACTCCGTGGTGGTATTCTTCTTTGTAGTAGCCTCCGTCTTCTTCTCCGTGGTAGTCTCAGAATTTCGCTCCGTCACATTCTCCGATGTGCTCTCAGCGGAAGTCTGATATTCTGTTTCCGATGTATCAGAATCCGAATGAGTCTCTGAGGAGATATCGGTTACAGAACTGTCTGATTTCTTTTTCCTGTCATTCCCTGCATCAGTATTTTCCTCTGTCGCACTCTTCGTTGTCTCCGTCAGTTCCGCACCGCCTACAGCTTCAGTTGTGAGTCCCTCTTCGGTCTTTTCCAGCTTGAAGCCTCTGGCTCCCGGCGCATTCCCCCCGTACCAGAAAGCCCACACCAGGATCAGCAGAACAATCACAGCTCCGCTTATGTGTTTCTTATATTTTTTTACAAATTCTTTGATCTTATCCATATGCCTACTTCTTTCGGATCACAACGTTTACAGTCTTGCTCCATGCTCCGTAATAATAAGTCTTTCCAACCTTCTTGAATCCCTGAACTCTGACATAATACCGCTTTCCCGCCTTGAGTCCGCTCAACGTCACATTTGTCTTCTTGTTTACCGATGCCCTGTACACCTTGACATTCTTTTTAAATGTCTTATCCGTGGAATACATCACCCTGTAACCCGAAGCACTCGCATTTTTTTTATAAGTCACAGTGCACTTTTTCTTCACCGTTGACTTTATCTTTGTTATCTTTTCCTGATTGACCCTGTATATTGTCTGGGTCGTATACGCAGCCTCCCCGCCACTTCCAACAGGCTTAACTGCATAGATATATTTCTTGCCATTTGCGACCTTCCGGTCAGTGTAGCTCAGAGATTTTGTGGTGGCCACAGTCGTCCAATTCTTTGCATTTCCAACCTTTCTGAGCACCACATATCTGTCAGCCCGTGCCGCTTTCTTCCACTTTACTGTTATGCCTGCTGCTCCATTACCCGCCGACACACTCGTCTTAGCCGGCGCAGCCATCTTTATGACAAATGTCTTGCTAGCTGAGCCCTTGAATATTCCCTTGCCGGTCACCACTACCTTTGCCGAATTGCCAATATTGACATTATTCTGATATGAAATAGTGTAATCCACGCCATCCTTAAGCACTCTGTCACCAATCTTCACCGTCACGCCCGGCTTCTTGGCCTTGCCGTCGTACACATACGTGCTGGTGCTGAGTTTCACATCCGCTGTCGCCACGGATCGGATATATAATGACTTTGCATCAGACATATCATACAGTGTGTTCTTTCCTTTTTTGAATCTGTCATAGGCAACCAGAGCATATCCTGCCTGCTGCGAAGCCATTCCATTTACAACCAGTTCTCCATTCTGATTTGCCGCATGCGCAAATCCACCGGCACTTGCAACATAGAATTCCATCAAAGCATCCAGCACAGAATGTCCATTTTTGACAAATGCCTCATCTGTTCCGGCATCCCTGCCTATATCAAGCAATCCACATATCACCTGCGCACAGCTCTCAGAATTCACAGTTCCCCATGAAGCAAATCCACCATCAGCCTTCTGCAGCCCCGACATTACATCAAGCGCCCTGTCAACCGCCGTCTTAACCTCTGTGTTAGACTTGTAATACGGCGCAAGTGCCTGAATTGTCATACCTGTCATATCCGGGTCAGCATTACTACCAGAAAATGCCCAACCACCGCTAGAAAGCTCCCGTCCAAGGATATATTCAACAAGCCCTTCCCTTGTCGTCTGAACACCGTCACTTCCATCTGGAAGCTTCGGAATATCATAACCTACCGTGTCAAATGCAATCAACGCAAACACCGGGCCATTGATTCCCTGTGTTGTTACATAATTCATATCGGCCAATGGCTCAAGCAGATTGTATCCACCAACATCTGTGGCATCAGCGCCAATCGCAGTTAAGGCCAGTATTACCCTGGAATTATCCGTACCCTTATACTGCTTTTTATCGAGCTTCAGAGAACCTGTCTCCTCAACACATGACTGAACATATTTCACAATATTGTCATAGTATTCTCCATACCATGCCTCATCCTCATAACCGCATCTGGCAAGAGTCATCACATTCCACTCAGCCTCATACTGTGGATCATCCGCAGTCTTCCTCAGATATACAAGAGTATTGCCAAGGGCCTGTGTGTAATCAACTGCAGCCACATCTGCAGTTTCCTCTGTCGCAGTTCCTGTCACCGGATCCGTCTCGTCATTCGTCGCTGTAGATACTGCTGGATTCGTCATATCGTCTGGCACTGTGTATATCGTAGAATCTGTTACACCATCCGACTCTGCATATATCGTAGAATCCGTTACATCAGCCGCCGCATACACGTTCACAGCATTTCCTGTTGTTCCCGTGAACATAACCATTGCCATCGTGCACATCGCCATACACACAGCAAAAATTCTTCTCTTCATAATCGTGTCTCCTTTCACATTATTCCGAATGGATATATAGCAAGCGATCTGACTTGCCAGAGTCTATGCTCTGCATACAGTAATGGCTGTTGCGACGGATTCTCACCGCACTTCTCTTCTTACTGAGCACACCTCGTTTACAACATCCTCCCAGGCACCATAAGCTTCCTTATACGCCCAGTCCGCAATGTGTGTGGTATGTCTCATTCGCCGGAATTCTCCGGGACTATACACCCAACATATTATATTGTCACAATTACCCCAATCTTATCAACGCCCATGTTCTATGTCAACCTGAAGCAATCAAGTCAAATAGCACAAAATTTTATCTTTTTTGCAAAAAAGCACCTAAAATAACACCAATTCCCAGAAGAGGGGGTACTGTGATATCTGCAATCGGTAGCGCGGACTACCGAGCTTCGATGCTTCCTGCCGAGGTGTAAGCAGCAACGCCCTTATCGCTGCTGGAACCGCATATAACGCAAATGTCCTTCCTCACACAACGTAAGACCCGCTTGGTAATATATATATCCGACAATCGGTAGCGCAGACGTCTGTGCTTCGATGGTGCTTGCTGGTGCGCAGATCCGCCGACGCCCTTTTGGCGGTCGGAGCACCATGCAGATAGCACCCAATCGAAGTGCAGTAAGTCAAGTGTGATTGCGGATGTATATATTACCAAGCGGGTCGTCTGTCACAAAAGCTTCTTAAAATCCTCCAGACAAACCGGTCTGGAGAAATGATATCCCTGATAGTAAGTGGAACCATACCTATGAAGGTAATCGAACAGTGCCTTGTCCTCGACACCTTCAATGCAGCTCTTGTATCCGAGTTGATGTGCACAGGACACAACCGCCTGTACAAGGACCTGATTAGGCTTGCTCTCCTGTATTCCCCTGACAAATGACATATCGACCTTAAGCTCATCTATCGGTAATTCCGTGAGCAGATTTAGGGTAGCATTTCCCGTTCCAAAATCATCGATAGCGATCTTTATTCCAAGTTTCCTGAAATATTCCAGCTCATTTTTCAGAAATGCTATATCCATATTCTTACATCTCTCTGTGAGCTCTATGCACAAATACTCAGGAGGGAACTTCGTCTTTTTTAATATATCCACAACAGCCTGCCTAAATCCATGATTCTCAAGCTGAGTCGCTGATATATTGACATTCACCACAAAATCAGGTCTGATCTTGCGGATCTCCATACCATCCGTGAGTGCCTGCTCTATTATCCAGTTGCCAAGTTCAAAGAAACACGGCTCCATCTCAAGCCACGGTATAAATATTCCCGGTGGAACCACTCCAAATTCCTTGTGTTTCCATCTGAGAAGAGCCTCCATACCTACTATGTGTCCCGTCTCGGAATTTGCTATAGGCTGATAGCACATGAAAAAGCCTTCCATGTTGTTTGCCACACATTTGTGTATTGTGCTGTACAGCTGCAGTCTCATTCTATCATTGTCCTTGATCTCCTCATTGAAGAATACAAGTTCACCATGATGATCCTCCTTGGATCTCTCCAGGGCATATTCCACACTGCTCTTTATCACGTCCTCATCGGCTCCTACATGGTCATATATCAGACCACCTCCGTACAATTTAAGCGGGATCGATGTGCCGCTCAGGCCCACATTGTCAAGTGCAAGATTCTGTACATGTCTGTATACCTCTTTGAGTTCCTGTTTGGTATACACGTTTGAACAAATCGCAAATTTTGCACCGTCAAGTCTGAACACGAGTCCCTTTCCACCGACGACATTTTTGAGCTTTGTGGCAAAATCCTTAAGAACAGCATTGCCATATGCATATCCATACATCATATTGATACTGTTGAACATGGATATTCCTATTGCCAGAATGCTCATCGTCTGCTTGTTTCTCAAATGTATTGATATATACTTGGTATACTCATGCTGATTGTGCAGGTTAGTCACCGGATCAACCCCATCTATGACACCGTGGTTTATGACAGTGCCCACAAAGAACTCCGGATCACCATTTTCTTTCTTGGTGATGAAACCTCTGCAGGTGCAGACCACATATTCACCATTTTTGTTTCTCATTCTATATTCTACATCATGATACTTTTTGCGCCCCGCAAATACCTCTGTAATATCCTGTTCAAATATTGCTCTGTCATCTGGATGTATAAGCTTCTCCCACACTTTCTGTGTATCATATATGTATTGCCCCGGAAGCCCAAAGTAATCCACCGCACTTGCAGACCATTTTGTAACATTCGTATCGAGATCATCCATAAATATATAATTTCTGAGTGTTGTAGCTGCAAGGGCATCAAATATCCTGTCTGTCTTTCCAAGATTCCTGTAATGCGGGACTCCATCCTTTGTAGTTCCTACAGCTATATTCGCCTCATTCTCCACGCTCTCGCGCCTCTTGACCTCAGGATGCTTCGAATAGAATCTCTTCTTATCCTCATACATCAGTCTTTCGGCTTCGTTCATTATCTTGTCTATGGAATCAGCCTCAGCCTTCCAGACTGCGCCGAACGCAACCGGAGCCTCCTCCTGCTCATCAATTACCTCTTTATATCTGGCGATCATTGAGTTAAACGACTGCTCAGCAATATCCATAATGATGACAACAAATTCATCGCCACTTATCCTGTAACATGCATTTTCGCCAAAATGCTGTGCCAACATCTGCGATACCCTCTGAAGATATAGATCTCCTTCTTTATGTCCATAATGATCATTCACATACTTCAATTTGTTCACATCGTTGAATACGAATCCGACCGACCGCTTATCATTTCGGTCTGCATACGCGTCGCACAGAATGTTAAATGCATTTCTATTGCCGAGACGAGTGAGTGTATCCTTGTAACTGTAAAATTCCAACAGCTCCTGTTTCTCTATGCTCTCAGAATACTCCTCATGTATATCCCTCGTATAAAGATAGAATACCTTATTGTCATCTCTATAGTCAGCAGTAGGTATGACCTCTGTCATCACCCATCTGTACACCATATCCATTTTACGCTTATATCTAATGGTAAATCTGTCATGTCCATTTGCAAAATATTTTATGAGGAACTCAGGAGACAGGCACTTTCTTACCCTGTCCACATCGTCAGGGAATATCTCACCACCCATAGTCATGTCTTTCATGTAATCTCCAAGGCAGTCATGCTTAACCTCATCTCTGCTTCTTATATATCCGCCTCTCAATGTCTCGCAAATATTGTGCGTCACATCAATCCTGAATATACGCCTGTATACCCTTGTCAGTGTCCTGAGACTATCCTCCAGCACCAGGGTGTCAAGGCTGACTGCCCTCATGCCGAACACAACCCATTGTCCGTCCTCTCTCGGCTCTTTCTCAGCTTCTATATCCATGGAAACCCACTCATAGTCCTCGCCAAGTCTCAATCTGAACCTGAAATTACGCACGATGGATCTGGCTCCGGCTTCTATGAGTGCTTTGACATGCTTCATATCACACATATATGCAAATTCTCTGACTTCATCAGGATGACAGCAGTCCAGTCCCTTGTTATCCTTAAAATAGGAAGATACGTCAGAGGTACTTTTATAATTATCTGCATTCTTGTCCACACTGATAACACTCACATACTCCCCAGTATCAATGTTGACCAGCGCCAGTTTCACATAATTATCATATAATATGTTCTGTATATGTTCTTTGTAGTATTGTTTATCAAGTGATACTTCTTTCAAAAGATCCCTCCTTGCAGCAGCATCCAGCCTGCCATATATTCCCACGCAACCGTTTCCATTATAGCATTTACGCCATAATATAAAAAGGATGTTTTAACTAATTACATGTCTAAATAGATAAAAATAGCTGATAAAAAAGTTACACAAACAATTTTACCAGCTATTAATAACCATCAATTAATACAATATTAAATTATTTATACACCAGACAACAGCTCTGTTTATTTGCTCTGACTTTTCTTGTAATCCTCAAGCAGCTCCTTAAACAGCTTATCATGCTCAGGATATGCCTTTCTGATGAACACAAGCTTGTTGTTGCCATCCAGCAGACAATGTGAGCTTGTGCAAAGTGTTCTAAGCTCGCCTGTCTTCTTGTCCACGATCTCATATGAAAACCCTACACGGACACCTGTATACTCCGAAAGACTGACATGTATCAGCACATCATCGCCGAAGTGGCACATACTCTTATACTCAGCCGTCACACCAAGCACAGGAATTATATATCCGTCATCCTCTATAGACTTGTAATCCCAGCCTATCTGCTTCATCCAGTCCAGCCTTGCCTCCTCGATCCATCTGATGTAATTGGAGTGGTGTACTATCTGCATCCTGTCCGTCTCATAATAATAAACCGATCTATCATATGGCTTGATCTTACTCATATCTATCATTTTTCTTCACCTGATTTCTGACTTACTTCCAGTCCTTTTCCTTGATCTCAACACGTCTTACCTTGCCGCTGATGGTCTTTGGCATCTCATCAACGAACTCGATAACTCTAGGTCTCTTGTAGCTTGCGATGTTCTCTTTAAAGTATCTCTTGAGCTCCTTCTTGAGGTTCTCATCGCCAACTGTACCCTCTGTGAGAACGATAGTGGCCTTTATTGCCTGACCTCTTGTGCTGTCAGGTACTGATGTAACTGCACACTCAAGGACATAAGGTATTCTCATGATCTCATTCTCTATCTCGAAAGGTCCTACTCTGTAGCCTGCAACCTTGATGATATCATCCACACGTCCAACGAACCAGAAATATCCATCCTCATCCTGGTAAGCCGTATCACCTGTGTGATAGAAGCCGTCATGCATAACCTCGGCTGTTCTCTGTGGATCCCTGTAGTACTCCATGAACAGTCCGTCCGGCGCACCGTCTGCGATGTTGATGACGATCTCACCTGTCTCACCAGGTGCAGCAAATGTTCCGTCTGCCTTCATGATCCTCACGTCATACATTGGGCTTGCCTTACCCATTGATCCCGGTCTTGGAGTAGTATTCTCAAGGTTACCAATGGTAAGAGTCGTCTCTGTCTGACCAAATCCTTCATATATAGTGAATCCTGTCTTCTCCTTGAATACGTCAAATACCTCAGGGTTAAGTGCCTCACCCGCTGTTGTACAGTATCTGAGGGATGAGAGGTTGTACTTACTCATATCCATACGGATAAGGATTCTGTACAGTGTTGGAGGTGCACAGAATGTTGAGATATTGTACTTCTCTATAAGCTTGAATATAGTGTCCGCACTGAATGTATCAAAGTCAAATACGAATACGCATGCCTCGCACAGCCACTGTCCGTAGAGCTTGCCCCAGAGAGCCTTACCCCAGCCTGTATCTGAAACTGTGAGATGAACCTCACCAGGTTTGTTGCAGTGCCAGTATTTTGCTGTGATGTAATGTCCAAGTGGATACAGATGATTGTGTGCAACCATCTTTGGATGCTCTGTTGTTCCCGATGTGAACATGACGAACAGTATATCATCCTTTCCTCCTACAGCATCCTCGCCTGTAGGTCTTGGAAACTCGGTGCTGCACTCCATGATTCCCTCATCGAAGAAGTTCCAGCCTTCTACTGGATGATTTACAACGATCTTTGTCAGCTTGTCATCAGCAAATGTATCTATGGACGCCGTGATTCCGTCATCTGATGTACACACAACCGCTGATACGCCTGCTGCCTCAATTCTATACTGATAATCTGTTGCCTTTAATATATTTGTCGCCGGTATAGCTATGGCACCGATCTTGTGGAGAGCCATCATGGTGAACCAATACTGATAATGTCTCTTTAACACGAGCATTACCTTGTCACCCTTCCTGATGCCCAGGCTCTTGAAGTAATTGGCTGCCCTGTTGGAATAATCCTTGATATCCTGGAATGTGAATTTCTTCTCGATCGTTCTATCCTTTGATACATAGATGAGCGCTGTCTGATCAGGCTTCCTCTCTGCCAGAGCATCCATTACGTCGTATGCGAAGTTGAAATTCTCGCTGTTGGTGAACTCAATCTTGCTGAGAACTCCATTCTCATCAAGAGCTGACCTCACAAACTTTCCTGCTATTCCCTGCTCTGGTCTCATTTCTGTTGACATGTTAATTTCCTCCATAAACTATAAGTTCTGATAATATATATGGTAAAACGGCTTTTCCGCCTTTTAACGCCGGCGATACATGCCGTTTTTTATCACATTATGTATTAACTTAGTATAAAAAGTCTTCTAAGTTCGTATTTCTATCTAGCAATCAAAATAAACATTACTTTAATGTGCGTTTTCAATTAACTTTACATGTAGTTTCAATTACTACATCCATATATTATCATATCTCTTTGTCATGTCAACAGAAAAATAAAAGTTTTAATTTATTTTCACATATTGGTATTACATTTTGACTGCACAGTTTTTTCCCTCAATCCATAAAAATAAGGCGTGCAGCAATGAATCCCCCCGGATAAGTCCAGTTTCATCTCCATCGCTGCACGTCTTAATTTTCTTATTATTTCATTATATATCACAGTCTCTACTGATCCTGTACCTGCTTGGAATCCTGTGTCTGCTGCCGGCTGTCCCACTGAAGCTTCTTCTTACGCATCTGTGACTTGTATACAAGTATCGCCGTAACCACCGATACGCACACAAATATAAGCACACATATCACAAATATCAAAACTGTTGTCATGTCTTTGTCCTCCATGCACTAATCTCTCACCATATCAATCTTGTCTGCTCCCTGCTTCTCAAGATTCTCTGTGATGTTGATATCTGTAGAATTATCAAGGGCTGCCTTTCTGTCACGCATCGCCATGTTCGGATCCCTGTGTCTTGAAGGGCCGCCCACGCAGCCACCTTCACACGCCATACCTTCCATGAAGTCATCCTGGAATCTGTTGAACTTCATGAGAGTCAGTGCCTTCTTACATGCATCTATTCCATCGCATTTGCACACCTTAACCTCGTCCTCGCAGCCGAGCTCCTTCATGCTCTCTATGACTGCCGCTGTGACTCCGCCTGCATTTGCAAATTTCTTGCCGAACAGTGTGGACTGGTCGTTATCTTCAGCCTCTGGCTCAAGCTTGACATCCTTTGCTCTCAGCATGGCTCTGATCTCTCCGTATGTCAGCGCATAGTCCGCAGATTCCTTCTCTCCGGCTGCGCTCTCCGCCTTCTTGCCGATACAAGGGCCTATGAATACTGTCACGGCATCCTCATAATTCTCCTTGATGTATCTCGATACTGCACACATAGGTGATACGGTCTCAGATACCCTGTCTGCCAGCTCAGGGAAATGCTTCTCCACCAGAAGCTTGAATGCAGGACAGCATGAGGTTGTCTTCTTCCTGCCCTCTGCCTTGGCCTCCATCCATTCCTTTGCCTCTGCCATGGCTGTCATGTCGGCACCAAGTCCCACATCCACCGCATCGTAGAAGCCTATCTTCTTCATGGCTGTTCTCCAGCTCGCCATGGTGATATCCGCACCGAACTGTCCGTATGTGGCAGGTGCGAACATGGCAAATACCTTCTTGCCGGCTCTCATGTCATTTATTATATCTACTATATAAGACTTTGATCCGATCGCACCAAATGGGCACTTGTGGATACATGAACCACAGTCTATACATTTGTCCTTGTCTATGACCGCAATACCGGTTCCATTCTCAGCCACAGATATGGCACCAACCGGGCAGCTCTTGATACATGGACGCATCAGATCTGCAATGGCATTGTACGGACATGCTTTGGCACACTGTCCACACTCCTTACACTTTGATGGGTCGATGTAGGACTTGTCACGTCCCATGCTGATGGCACCGAAACGGCACGCCTGCTGGCACGCTCTTCCCATGCACTTCTGGCAGTTATCAGTTACTACGTAACGTGAGATCGGACAACCCTCACAGGCAGAATTGATGATCTGGACTACATTCCCATCATCCTCTGTTCCAGGGGCTTTGCCCTCGGCAAGTCTGATCCTCTGTCTGATAACCTCCCTCTCTCTGTATATACAGCATCTGAAAAATGGCTGTGGACCGGGAACCATCTTATATGGAAGATTGTCCCTCTCATCATCCAGCCTGCCTTCATACGCAAGCTTTGCCACCTCATAAAGCACCTCGTGCTTTACCTTTAATAATGTAGCGTCATTTGTAATCATATGTTAACCTCTACTCATATTATATTGATCTTTGCCCCTGTATACCTAATATGTATACCTCTTAGATCCAGTTATAATCTCCGCCCGTTATAGTCAGGCTGAGCAATGCATCCATCTTCTCTACCTCTTCTGCGCCCTCTACGATCCGCATGAGCTTTGCAGTTTTCTCCTCAGCTTCCATCACACTACCTCCATTTATAACATAATTTTCGTTCAATAACAATCTATGCAATTGACCAAAACCATTTATTTTCATTTGAGGGCAGTTATGCTATAATAAAAAACACTTTTAAATATAGTAATCAATCTTTTATATAAGGAAGGCGAAATACAAATGTACAAGATCAATTTTTCAAAGCCAATCAACGTCCATTTCATGGGAATAGGCGGAATAAGCATGAGCGGTCTCGCAGAGATACTTCTGAAGGCCGGATTCAAGGTTACCGGATCAGATATGAAAGCATCCGAAATCACCGATCAGCTTGCCGACATGGGAGCGCTTATCAACATCGGTCAGTGTGCATCTAACATAACAGACAACATAGATCTGGTCGTATACACAGCAGCCATACATCCTGACAATGAAGAGTTCAAGGCCGCAGTGGAGAAGAACATTCCTATGCTCACCAGAGCCCAGCTTCTCGGCCAGATCATGGAGAATTACAAATATTCCATAGCCGTCAGTGGAACCCACGGCAAGACAACAACGACTTCCATGCTGTCCTACATCCTCATAGATGCGGACACTGATCCTACCATATCAGTCGGAGGAATCCTCGACAGCATCGGCGGCAATATCCGTGTAGGCAAATCTGAATACTTTGTAACAGAGGCATGTGAGTACACCAACAGCTATCACGCATTTAAGCCTTTTATCAGTATCATACTGAACGTGGATGCCGACCACCTTGATTTCTTCAAGGATATAGATGAGATCGCTGAGTCATTCCATGTATTTGCCACCAAGACTCCAAAGGAGGGCCTGGTCATCGTGAACGGCGATATGAAGTATTATGATACCGTTGTCAGAGACCTCGAGTGCCGCGTGGTAACATTTGGAAAGGGCGCACAGAACAAATATTCAGCACACAATATACGGTTCGATGACTTCGGCCATCCAACCTATACACTGGTTGTGGACGGCAAAGAGATCACCGACATAACTCTCAAGGTATTCGGTGAGCACAACGTATACAACTCACTGTCAGCCATAGCGGCATCCCTTGAACTTGGAATCTCCATAGATGTCATCAAACAGGGACTGTCAGAGTGTGTCGGTGCCGAGAGACGTTTTGAGTACAAAGGAACCATCCTCGACAACGTGAGAGTCATGGATGACTACGCTCACCATCCAACTGAGATAGCAGCCACACTGAAGGCAGCAAAGAACACAAGCTACAACGAACTGTGGTGCGTATTCCAGCCACACACTTACTCAAGAACCTACGCTCTGTTCGATGAGTTTGTAGACGCACTCAAGGTATGTGACCACGTCATCGTGGCAGATATTTATGCAGCCCGAGAGAAGGATACCGGACTTGTCTCAGCAAAGCAACTCGCCGAGAAGATCGCCGAGACGGGTACTGATGCGTTCTATCTTCCATCTTTCGACGATATAGAAAATTATCTCTTAAAAAATTGCAAAAAAAATGATTTGTTGATAACTATGGGCGCCGGAAACGTCTATTCTATCGGAAATGACCTGATAAAAAATTAGTTATCCACATTATCCACACAGCTCTGTGGGAAAGTTTTCCCCACAGAGCTTATATTTTTTTGTTGACATAATTTTTACAGAAATATTACAAAGCCCTGTTAAACTATGACTTTTGTATTTTTATGTCTCTTTTTCGTCCACATTATCCACATTATCCACATCCCCACCATTTTTCCCAACCGACTGTATGTTCTGTTTGCATTCCAAAAAGTTCATGTTATAATGCATTTGCGCTAAGGGAAATGCGCTATTTCAGGAGTATGATCAAGGAGTTTTTTGACATGAGCTACATTACTATTACAACAGAAAAAAACGAAACATATTCCTCTATATCAAACTTTTTTATAGACTATTACATGACCTCCGCCAGCGGAGAGTTTGTTAAGGTATATCTGTATCTGGTCAGACTTATGTCTTCCAGTAAACCCGTGTCTGTCGCCAACATAGCAGATCATTTTAATCTCACAGAGAAGGATATTTGCAGAGCCATAAAATACTGGATAAGCCAGGATGTTATGAAACTCAACTACAACAAGAAGAAGGAGCTTACAGGAATAACTCTTCTCCCTCTTCACGACAAGGGCATCTCCTCCGACAGCGGAGTTGACGACCTCTCTATTCTCGGCATGGATTATTCCACCGGGGATGACGATAACAACAGCGAGATCACGGCGACGATCACAGACGAAGACAAGGCCGAGGTGCCGGAGCGCACTCTGCCTGACAAGATAACAGTTACACCAGAATTTCTTAGGAAGAAACAGGAGGACGAGGTTCTCTCTGATATTATGTTTGAGACAGAGGCATATTTTGGCAGACCGCTTTCCATGCCTGAATCAGAAAGTCTCATATACATATACGACCAGCTTGGCTTCTCCCAGGAGCTCATCGAATATCTGATCGAATACTGTCTGACCATGGGCAAGGCAAGCTTCAGATATGCGGAGACCGTAGCCATAGCATGGTATGAAAAAGGAATCGACACGGTTGACAAGGCCAAGGCAGACAGCTCCGCCTACAACCCATTTTACAGAAAGGTCTTCTCTGCACTCGGAATACGCAGAAGCAATCCTACCAGCATAGAGACCGCATACATTGACGCGTGGACAGGTGAGATGAATTTCTCAGAGGATCTTATCCTTCTGGCATGTGAGAAGGCCATAATCTCCAAGCCACAGTCCGCCAACTTCGCATATGTCAATGGAATTCTTGAAAACTGGCATAAGAATGGTGTACAATCCATTAGGGATGTCGAACTGCTCGATCAGGAGTTCCTCAAGAAGAAATCAGCGGCCACAGCGCAGCCTGCAGCCACCAGGAATCCGAATGGATTTGCGAACTTCAAGCAGACAGACATGTCCAACCAGTTGGACAAGCTGGAACAGATGCTTGCAGATGAACTCAATCTTGACAAGAGGTAATATATACATATTATGGGCAATATAAATTATGATGATATTTTGTCCCGACTGAGCAGGATCAGACAGGACAATCTTCGCAGACAGGACAACAGAAAAGCTGAGGTATATGCCAGGATCCCTCGTATAAAGGAGATCGACGATGCCATCGCCCACAGTGCCGTCCAGGCATCAAGGGCAAGGATACTGCATCAGGAAGTGGATGAAGAAGCACTCTCCATGAAGAACCACGCTCTCCGCGATGAGAAGCATCAGCTCATGGCACAGACCGGATACCCTGACGATTATCTGGCACCGATATACAACTGCCCCGCATGCAGAGACAGCGGATATGTAGATGGTAAGCCATGTTCATGTCTGAAACACATGGTCATCAGCCAGTTGTACCAGCAGTCCACCATAGAGAAGGTGCTGGAGACGGAGAATTTTGCCAGCTTCAATCCTGATTTCTACAGAGATGAACACATTGCTGGCTACAATTACACTCCTTACCAGAATGCACAGAGCATATTGTCTGCATCAAGACAGTTCACAGAGAATTTTCAGGACAGCAGACCGGGCATTCTTATATATGGAGAGACCGGAACAGGCAAAACCTTCCTGACAAATTGTATCGCTAAGGAACTTTTAGACAAAGGTTATACAGTTTTATACTTGTCGGCGATAAATTTATTTGATAATATCTTACAGGACATTATAATAAAGGGTGGTCATGAACCGCATCAGAAGATGCTGTATGACTACATATATAACTGCGATTTTCTTATAATTGACGATCTTGGCACAGAGTACACCAACTCATTTGTCCTGTCTCAGTTATTTGAGATTATAAATACGAGAACTATCAAGAGACAGTCTACTCTCATTTCTACCAATCTTGATCTGCAGGAATTCAAGAACAGGTATACAGAGCGTATCATGTCACGAATAGTTGATAGCTATCTCATCTTCAATCTCTACGGAGATAACATCCGCTATGTAAAAAGAATGAAAAGCATAGCCAGGAACAAAAGGTAGACAACGAAAGCAGATTAGGAGGATTTTTATTATGCCAGACGATAGCAAGTTGGAAACAATACCTGTAGGAAGCTTAGGAATCATTGCTCATAAGAGCATTGTACCTCTCGGAGAGAAGGTCGATTCTTATATCGTAAAATGGAGAAAGAACCGTCAGAACGAGAACAAGTCAAGCATCGTATTCCACGGTTACGAGAAGGACTCTTACCTTATCAAGGCAGACTGCCCTAGATTTGGTTCAGGTGAGGCAAAGGGTATTGTCAACGAGTCAGTCCGCGGTAAAGACATATATATCATGCTTGATGTAGGAAACTATAGCTGCACATACACCATGGGTGGCCAGACTCAGAGAATGTCTCCTGACGATCACTATGCTGATCTGAAGAGAATCATCTCTGCCATGACAGACAAGCCTAGAAAGATCACTGTCATCATGCCTTTCCTGTATGAGAGCCGTCAGCACAAGAGATCAGGACGCGAGTCCCTCGACTGTGCAGTTATGCTCCAGGAGCTTCAGCAGTATGGTGTAGACAACATCGTTACATTTGACGCTCACGACCCACGTGTTGTAAATGCTATTCCAAAGAGCGGTTTCGAGAACGTAAAGCCTACTTACCAGTTTGTAAAGGCACTTCTTAGATCAACTCCTGATCTTGAGATAGATAACGACCACATGATGGTTATATCACCTGACGAGGGTGCTATGCACAGAGCTATCTACTTCGCTAACCTTCTCGGTGTAGATGTAGGTATGTTCTACAAGAGAAGAGATTACTCAAGAGTTGTGGACGGACGTAATCCTATCGTTGCCCATGAGTTCCTCGGTGATTCAGTTGAAGGCAAGGATGTTATCATCATCGACGACATGATCGCATCAGGCGAGAGTATGATAGATGTTGCCAAGCAGCTCAAGGCAAGAAAGGCTAAGAGAGTATTTGCACTTGCTACATTTGGTCTCTTCACCAAGGGTCTTGAGGTATTTGACAAGTGTCACGAGGAAGGTCTCATTGAGAAGGTCATCACAACCAACCTCACTTATCAGCTTCCTGAGCTTGCAGACCGCGACTGGTATGTATCAGCCGACATGAGCAAGTACATTGCACTCATTATCGATCACCTCAACCACGATGCATCTCTCAGCGATCTTCTTGATCCATCAGAGAGAATCAGTGCGAGAATTGCTGAGTACAAGGAGAAGCACACTATCTCAGATAACTACGAGAATTACTAATATACAATTATAGACTTACAAAAAAGACCTACGTAAGCTCACCTGATACATACCATGTATCGCAAGCTTCCGCAGGTCTTTTAATTATTTATTATTAGAAACTTTCTACAATGTCACCACATTGCATGCTATATGCATATCCTCAAGTCTGTTAACCAGATCCTTATCGGATGTAAGCAATATCGTCTGCTCCGTGTTCACCATACTCATCGCCTTGAGCACTCCCGTGAGCTGACTCTCATCGGTCACATCTATCACATCGTCCAGCACAAGTGGCATTTTCTCGTTGTTAAGTATCTCTGCAACAGCCAGCCGCACAGCCAGATACACCTGCCGAACGACCTCATGTCCCAGGAATTCCGCCCTGAAGAAATGGTCATCCTTTTTCACTGCAACATGCATCTCATCATCGAGCTTTGCCTCCTGATACTGTCCACCGGAGAGTGCGCTAAGAATATCCGATACTCTGCCGTCTATACCGGCAAACAGTCCTGAGAACTCCTCCGATATGTCCATTATGGTATTGATAGCCTTATCTATGGCCTTCTTCTCAGTCTCAAGCACATCATAATCGGCAAATATGGCGTCTCTCTTCTCCTTGAGTTCATAGTAGGCATCCCTCTTCTCTATGGCATCATGCTCCTGGAACTTGAACATATCAAGCTTCCTGTCATGCTCCTCCTGAAAAGCTCTGTCTATCTCAACGCGAACCGTCCTCGACTCAGTTGCTCTTCCCATCTCATATATGGTTCTCCTGAACTCCTCCTCAGACGGAAGCTTATCACCGTCAAATGCGCCTTTCCTGAACAATCCATCTATGATGGTTATAGCAACAAACGCAATCGTACATATCGTGAATAGCTGCTGTATGGACTTCTGAAAACCAACAAGGTGAACCACTAGCATGACCACTGCAACAACCAGTATTCCTGTTGCCATTATGACAAATATATTGTCCGTCAGCTTCTTGTCCTTCTTCTCCTGCTTCTTTTTCTCCTTCAGCTCGTCCTCATCATCTATAGCTTCAACCTCGAGGAATATTCTGCTTCGCTCCCTGTCCTCATCATCGTCAGGGATCTCAGCATCCTTTTCATTCACAAGCTGCCTTGCCTCTCTCTTCAAACGTGCGATCTCCATATTATAAGCATCAAGCTCCTCACGTCTGGCAGTTCGGATGTCTTCAAGCTCCTTATCAACTTCACCCAGCTCATCCATCTGGGCTTCCAGCTCTTCTATCTGAACCAGATACTTCTGATTGTCATATTTCTTCTTTTCGTTCTCAAGATACGCCACTGCGTCTGCTCTGTTTATTCCGCTGCAGCCCGTCTCCTTGATATTCTGAAGATACTTCTCGAGTCTGTCACACAAAGCTTTGTCATCTCCGCCCATCTCCTCCGGCGGATCAACACACATTGCATCCACAAATGTGCTCTTGTCCATATCAAACAGGACACCTCTGTAGGAATTCTTAGACACAAGTCTCTCATCCTTCCCGCTCTCTATATCAGTGAGCGTTGCACCGTCCGTAGACATGTTGAAATTTCTCTCCATAAGATGACTCTTTCCAGCATTTGTCACCTGTGCCTTTCCGGCATATCCATTTCCACCGGATGGCTTTCTTAATGCAAAATTGTCTCCCCGGGCTCCAAGACCCTTGGTTTTATTCATACCATACAGTATACCGGACACAAAATCCCTGATCGTACTCTTGCCGGCTCCGGGCTCTCCATAGAGCACATTCAAGCCTTTGTCCAGCTTTATTTCTTTGTTATTGAATTTTCCAAATTCTTTCAAAAAAAGTTTATTTATATACATTACTTTTCTCCAGTTGCTATGATCGCCTCAAGACCATATTCAAGTGCCTTTTTGCTGACCTCGTCATCCTCACCGGACAACTCAGCGATAAATCTTCCAAGTACATTGTGCTCATTGTCCCTCTTGAGACCATCAGCATTGTACTCGAACATCGTATTATCCACAACCTCATATATCTTGTAATCCTGAGACACATCATCAAACTGAGGTCTCACTCCGCGCCCCTTCTGGCCCTTCAGGATAACCCGATATATGTTCTGCGTTCCCATCTTATCGATCTGTTTCAGAACAGCATGCTCGATCTGTCTGTCAGTATATTCCGGCTTTATCTCAAGTCCAAGGTTGATGTAATTCCTGCAGGCAACAGGCTCCCACTTTATCCTTGTCTCTCCGTTTATTATCTGTCCATAAATAAAGCCATGCTTTCCTGTGTCAGAAGGTGACAAAGGCTCCGGCGATCCCGGATATGCCATACGGTTCTTCACCATGTGCTTCGGCTTTCTCAGGTGTCCGAGTGCCACATAGTCAAATCCTGTGTCAGCCAGCTTTCGGAAATTAAATGGACTGTGGCTGGCATCTCCTCCATGCATGAGAAGTATATTGACAGCGCCTTCCGTCTGGGCATCTATCCCCTCTGAGAAATCCTCCGTGTATTCCGCCTGTCCATAGCTGAAACCGGTCACACAGGTATTTATATCTTCAAAATACGCATTGCTGAACTCCCCAGCCGGAAGAAGCACTGTGTTCGATGTGAACTCATAATTCTCCGATGGAGATCCACTTTCAATGTAATCACTACTGCCCGCAATGATCACCGTTCTTGTATTTGTAAGTTTTGCAAGTCTGGCATCAAGCTTTGCAAGATCCGCTGCCTTCGGCGCACTGTGATACAGATTGCCGGCAATGAGGAGCAGATCTACCTTTCTCTCCTCCGCAATATCCAGGATCCTGTCAAATGTCTCTTCTATCTCTTTCGCACGGACATCGCTCCAAGGCTTTCCCTTGTCAGGAATCATCCCCAAATGCACATCCGAAACATGAATAAATCTCATATCCTAACCTCTAATCTATAGTTAAACTGCCATTTTCTAATAGCCCACACTTAGTCCACTATTATATAATCATCAAAAGTTTAACCCAAATCAGAGAAAAATACAACATAAGCTATGTTAAAACTTTGTGACATGCAGATACTTCTCCCTCGTGGCAAGCCCTCCTCTTATATGTCTCTCCGCCTTGTTGGCGTCCAGCACCACCCTGGCCTGGGCCGCCAGCATGGGTCTTATACGGACCAGCCGTTCCGTTATATCCTTGTGCACCGTTGATTTGCTTATACCCATCTTGTCCGCTGTCTGTCTCACAGTCGCCCTTGTGTCTATGATATAATTTGCCGCTTCGATTGCCCGCTCTTCTATGTAATCCTTCAAAGAAAAAGCCCCCGCATATTCTGTTTTTACAGTCTATGCGGGGGATCTGAATGCTATGAAAGAACAGCCAGAGTTTTGTTTATTTTATACTATTTGGATATTGGGAACCTCACAATAAATCTCGAACCTATATCCGCTCTGGATATTACCTGTATGGTACCTCCGTGGGCATCAACTATCCATTTAGCGATGGACAAGCCAAGACCTGAACCTCCGGTCTCATTATTCCGGGCCTCATCCGAGCGGTAAAATCTGTCAAATATATGAGCCAGATCGCCCGGATTCATTCCGGTTCCCTCGTCCTCTATCATATAACTGACATAACCGGGCTCCTCTTTTACACCGAGTATTATGGCCGTGCCGGGTTCAGAATACTTCGCCGCGTTCTGGACAAATATCCTGACGGACTGCTTGATCATCGCCACATCGCCGAGCACACACGCCTCATTCTCAGTACCACGGAACTCATATCTGTGGCTCTCGTCTATCATCATGGACTCCTCCCACACTTCACTTACCATGCGGTTGAGATCGGTTTTCTCCATGTTCAGGTGCTGCCTTCCACTGTCGCCCCTTGCAAGGAATAACAACTGTTCCACAAGCTCCTTCATGTGCTGGGATTCATTTTTCAGCGCCTCTATGGACTCTTCCAGAACCTGTTCGTCATCCTTACCCCATCGGTCGAGCATATTCACATATCCCTGAATCACCGCAATAGGCGTCCTGAGCTCGTGGGAAGCATCCGACACAAATCTCATCTGACGTTTCTCATTTTCCTTCATATTTCTGAGCAGATTGTTAAGCGCGATCTCTATGCTCTGGAGATCCTTGTCTCCGGTGTGTATAACCTGCTCGTCATCATCCGCAGACAGGTGCGATATGGCTTTCTCCAGATCGTCTATCTTATTGTGATCCATCGGCTCTTTGCTGAGCTTTTCCGCCGTAACTGCCAGATCGTTCAACGGCTTTAATCTCCTTCTGACATCCGCTGTCCTGAACAACGCAACAAACAACGCTATAGTCTCCATCCCCAGCAATATAATGCCCGGAAGCTCTATGATATCCCAAAGGATCTTAACGTCATATCTGTACTTCTTCTCATCTGACCCTTCTATTATATATTCATACGCTCCGCCATCTTCATTTTTCTCAACGTAATATCTCATTCCTCCCACGCCCTGTGGAAGCTGCTTTCTTCCCCACACGGCAAATGCGCTTACAATAAGAAAGGCAATGACGATATCTATAAGTATCACATTGCCCAGTTCTTTTAGCCAGAAGCTCATATTTATCCTTCTGGCTATCGATGACATTCTTTTGTTTTCGTTAGTTTTCTTTCCCATGTATTTTCTCTCTATCTGTGCGTATCCGTGCCATGCGTTGCTGGCTTGTCACATATCTATCTGCTCTATCCTGGCATCCAAAATGGTCATTCTCTGATAACATATCCGACACCTCTGACGGTGGTGATCAGCTTAACTCCAAATCTGTCATCTATCTTTGTTCTCAGATACCTCACATACACATCTATGATGTTTGTCTCTCCAAGGTAATCGTATCCGCACACTGCACTGAGCAATTTCTCCCTGTCCATCACGATGTCCTTGTTTTCCATGAGCGTCCTGAGCAGCTCAAATTCCCTGTTTGTCAGCTCAACTATCTCGCCGCACACTGTGACCTCATGTCTGTCGGTGTCCATGCACACTCCACGGATCTCTATCCTGTGTGTGTGAACCTCCGCAACTCCGCGTCTCTTCAACGCAACCCTTATCCTGGCAAGCAGCTCCTCTATGGCAAATGGCTTGGTGAGATAATCGTCTGCACCGGCATCAAGACCAGATACCTTGTCCATGACCGCATCTCTCGCGGTCAGCATGATGACCGGCACATCACTCTCCTTGCGGATTCTTCGAAGCACCTCCAGACCGTTGAGTCCCGGAAGCATCACATCCAGCACCACGAGGTCGAAGCCACCGGACAGAGCTTTGTCCAACCCTGTTCTTCCATCAAATACCTTCTCCGCCTCGTATCCCTCATGCAGCAGCTCCAGCTCCACAAATCTTGCAATTTTCTCTTCATCCTCCACAATGAGAATCTTCTGTGCCATATCTTTTTCCTTTCTTTTATGACGGACGCTGATATAGTTTGGTTTTGAAGTAAGCCTGTGAAATATACCTCTGCAATTACGCCTATCTTTCTTCGCAACAAACGATGTCAGCTGGTAATTAACAGAATATCGGTAAAAGATATTCTTTTTTTCATTTTTTACTTGTTGTTGACGTCGGACTTAAGGTTGTCAACTGAGTCTGCCATTTTGTCACATGCGCTATTAAGGTTTACGTTGATGTCGCCGATTCCTTCAAAATGGTACCTGCACTCACAGAAGAGACCTACCACAAGAAGTGGAAGCACTACCCAGAATGCAAGTATAAGTGCGATCACAAGCACCAGCACCGGAACGTTTATCATGGTCTGGCCTCTGCGTTCTACTATGAATGTGCTATCCACACTCTTCTTTAACACCTTGCCGCACCATTTGAAAAATTTGTCCATCATCTGTCCAAACGTCACTTTATTGCAGTCATTTGTATATGTCTGCTGTGCCTGCTCGAACTCTGTTGATGTCTTCTGTTCCTCGCCTGTGGTAAAGCTCTCCACCTCAGGGGCTTTCACCTTATCAAGCTTCTCAAGATAAATGATCGCATCCAGCAGATCGTAATCGCATGCCTCAAGCGCATTCTTTGCATCCTCGTAACTTACGCCTGTTTTTTCTCTTAACTTTTCTACCTTTTCCAGTTTATCCATGATCTTTGCACCCTTTCTCATTATCTTAGTTTCATCGTCTTCCGATGATCTGTCATCTTTCTTATCGTTTGCTGCTGATATCATCAACTGATGTTGTTACTATACCAACCGATGATTAATCTAAAATATGAGAAAGATTAAAATCAGGTTAAGATTTATCACTCTGCCGCAGCAATCTTCGCCGTGGACTTCTTCACACAGTAAAGACATGTCGGCAATATATAGATGGTCGCTGTGACCCACGCTGTCTGGTCAGCAAAACAGATGGCCGTGAATCCAAACGTTCCGACAAATCCAAGGCTGACTATGATCCTTGCCAGCATCTCCGTGACGCCGGAGAATATGGCACGGCCGGAATATCCCAGGCCCTGTGTCACCATTCGTGCAACATTCAGTATTCCAAGGCTCCAGTAGAAGCAGCCCATACATCTGAGATACTTGGCAGATGCGTCAAGCACATCCACTGCGCTCTTCTTGACAAATATCATGGAGAGCGGTCTTCCAAATATTATCATCACAAGTCCTGCGACTATACCGTATCCAACTGCAACAGCAATCGCCTGCCACAAGCCCTGCTTTATACGCTTTGCCTGTCCGGCGCCAAGGTTCTGGCTGCAGAACACAGATGCCGCCGTTGCAAATGCGTCAAATGGACACATAGTGAACTGCTTTATCCTCATACCGGCTGTGAAGCCTGACACGTACACGCTTCCCAGCTTGTTATTTGCAGACTGCATGACCATACTTCCTATGGCGGTTATGGAAAACTGCAGGCCTGTCGGAATTCCCATGACGAGAAGTTCCTTCACTGCAGAGCCCTCTATCTCCCTGTCCTCCGCCTCAAGATGCATGATCTGAACCTTCTTGAAGATATATACAAGACACAATATTCCACTCACCGCCTGTGCCGTGATGGTTGCTATAGCCGCACCGGCGCAGTCCCATTTGAGGACAACTATACAGAACAGGTCAAGGAATATGTTGAGTATTGCCGAGAACGCCAGAAACACGAACGGCGTTCTGCTGTCTCCCAGAGACCTGAGCACACTTGACAGATAGTTGTACATGAGTGTGAACGGAATTCCTAGGAATATAACTATAAGATAAGCATATGCCTTGTCATATATATCCTGCGGAACCGAAAGCAGATGAAGTATCTGATTACAGCACACCGAACATACAATCGTGACTATCAACGCTATGATGCCCGTCAGCACCGCGCCGTTAAATATATACTTTCTCATCTTGTGCAGATTATTTGCACCAAAAAACTTTGCAACAGGAACACCAAATCCTGTGCAACAGCCCATACAGAATCCCAGAACCAGAAACTGTATACTGCTGCTTGCTCCAACTCCAGCCAGAGCCTTATCTCCCAGTATCTGCCCCACAATAGCCGCATCTATTATATTGTACGTCTGCTGGAGCAGATTGCCGAGCAAGAGCGGGGTGGCAAACTGCAGCATCAGACTGAGGGGCTTACCGGAAACCATGGACTTAGCCATGTCTTACACCTTCCTTATATTATTGATATGACGGTGAGTTGCCAATTTTTCTTTGAACACAGAGTTGGTATACATATCATTCGCTGGGTTGCTTCCGCTTATTTCGCCCTGCAGCGGTACTAAGGTGCCGCCTCACAGCGTCACCTAAGGACCGGCGGGCTCAAATTCCCTGCTCACGATATGTATAGCAACTCTGTGTAACAACTTTATTGTGACAACTCACCTGTTAGATGAATAATAACTACGTATGTAAGTCGGTTTCAGACTTACTTTATGTTTATTATCCTTATCTCTTATAACAGTTTTCCAGCCAAAGCTTCGAGTGCTGCCACATCCGACTGCTTGAACGCGGACTTTATGGTCACGTGCTCGTCCACGATCTCTATATCCTTCATCGCTGACATCTGTTCCTTCATGAGCTTGGCTGCCATTGGAGCCCACGAACCATTCTCAATGAATGCCACTTTTCTCTTCTGGTACGCCTTCATCTTCAGGTGGTTGATGAAATCCGCCATGACAGGCATCACACCGCCATCATATGTTGGGGCTGCCAGAACCAGTCTGTCGTATCTGAATGCATCCTCTATACACTCTGCCATATCATCCCTTGAGAGGTCTGATATCGCAACCTTTGGCGCACCCTTTGCCTCAAGTATCTCCGCCAGTTTCTTTGCAGCCTTCTCTGTGTTGCCATGTAGACTGCAGTATGCGATGAAGATTCCCTCATCCTCAGGTGTGTAGGTTGACCACAGCTGATATTTGCCTATGTAATATTCAAGATTCTCTGTGAGGATTGGTCCGTGGAGTGCACATATCTTCTGGATATCCAGTCCTGCTGCCTTCTTCAGAAGTGCCTGTGCAGGCATTCCATACTTTCCTACTATATTGAAGTAATATCTTCTCGCCTCGCATGCCCAGTCCTCGTCGGTATCCAGAGTGCCGAACTTGCCAAATGCATCCGCTGAGAAAAGTATCTTCTCACTCTGTTCATATGTGACCATAACCTCAGGCCAGTGGACCATAGGAGCCATGAAGAACTGGAGCGTATGGCTTCCAAGTGAGAGTGTCTGTCCCTCCGCAACTGTCACGCTTCTGTCAGCCACAGGAACCTCGAAGAAATTTGGAAGCATTCCGAAAAGCTTGGCATTCGACACGATCTTGATATCCGGATACTTTGCAAGCACATCACCAAGATTGGCGGAATGATCCGGCTCAAGATGGGATATGATGAGATAATCCGGCTTTCTGTCGCCAAGCACCTCTGCCACATTTGCAAACCACTGGTCTGCACACTTTGCATCCACCATGTCCATGATAGCTATCTTCTCGTCCATGATGACATATGAGTTGTACGCTATTCCGTTTGGCACGATGTACTGATTCTCGAACAGGTCTATGTCCTTGTCATCCACACCCACATAAAATACTGTGTCTGTTACATTCTTAAACATTGTATATCCTCCTTTTGATCCTAAGTATCTAATATAAATAATCCACGTTGTGTCCACATGATATAATGAGCATTGCGACGGATGCGCTTGCGCAAGACGTCATAATGCGAATGTCCTCATTGAGCCGACAGTCGATATGATATAATGAGCGCAAGTGAGCCAACACGCTTGCATGATTGGCGAACGGCGAATTGGATCATGACAGTTAATTATAACATACCAAATGAAAATAGAGAATCAGCACATAAAACCTGATTCTCCATTTTTTGATAATTTTTTATTATTATCTGCTTACCCTTCTCTGTATCTTCTCCTGATACATGCTGTGATCCGCCTCCCTCACATACTCCTCAAGGGTTTTATCACCATCCGGGTCTGTTATAACATAACCTATACTAAACTCCAAGGCAAATGGAAGCTTCTCCTGTGTAGCTATCTCCCTGGCTTTCTCAAGGATCGCCGTCTTTCTTTCCTCAGGAGATTCCGTCTCATCATATATAGATATGGATACAAATTCATCTCCGCCGTATCGAACCGGAATACTGCTTATTCCGCCTCCACCTGCTATGGCTCTTGCGGCACTCCTTATAGCTTTGTCTCCGTACTCGTGACCATAAGTGTCATTTATATATTTGAGCTTGTCCATATCGGCAAACATTATGAGAAGTGCCCTGCCCTGACCCGCAGCCTTGTCAAATGCCTTTGCGGCGATCTGTCTCATACCTTCCCTGTTATATATCTGGGTAAGTGGATCCTTTATGGATATCGCCGTAAGCTCCTGATTGATCTGCTCTAGCCTCCATTTGTTGAACAGGTTTATCATGGCTACATTCACTTCGCTCATTACAGTTGACCAAAGCTGCTTATCCATGAGGTAATATCCATTTTCGACACAGCAGAACCCAACTGCCTTTTCTCCGAAATGAAATGGCGCAAATAAAAATAT
Source organism: Coprococcus sp. RTP31081st1_H1_RTP31081_211007 (assembly GCF_040227275.1). Lineage (NCBI taxonomy): Bacteria > Bacillati > Bacillota > Clostridia > Lachnospirales > Lachnospiraceae > Coprococcus > Coprococcus sp. RTP31081st1_H1_RTP31081_211007. Next base: position 43,003 of record NZ_JBEHVP010000006.1, on the reverse strand, counting down.
ATTGCCGCCTGTCTCATCATCCAAAAGAGGAAACATACTATGGTATGTATCGTCACCGTCATCAGCTATGCCCTGCCTGTACACGATCTGCATTCTCTGAGGATAGCCTTTCACAGCAAATACATCCTCATCGTATGCTGCTGAGAGAGTCGGGCCAGCTTCCCCCATCTCCACAAGGGATCTGTCGACAACCATAACGCATTTCTTACACTCTGCCTGTGAATATGCCGTCTGTACACATGGATAAAGGCCACTGTAATCACCACATTTGCTGAGCAAATGCGTGAAGTCAAGTGTGCTCTCATCTATCTCCTCGCGTTCCACAACTCCCATTATATAATTCTTCAGGTACTGTCTGCCGTTCAGCATAGCATCCGTGCCACAGCCACAACTCTCCGTAAATATACAATTATAATCTATATAGGAGCTGGTATCCGGATTGTTTCCCGCCCATATATTCAACATGATCTCTGCAGCCGCAGCTCCGATCTTCTCACGGATCCTGCTCACCGTTGTTATGCGCGGCGTATAGTACGCTGCTTTATCAAAGTTGTCGAATCCTGTAACCTTAAAATCCTTTGGCACTGAAAGTCCAAGTGCTTCAGCTCTGTTGCACACACCCACAGCCAGGTTGTCATTTGCACAGATTATTGCATCTGGAAGGATCTTCTTCACTATCTCCCGTTCTTCCAGCCTTCTATCATCCATCTCATCATTATTCGAAGCCTCGGCATTCGGAGCAGAATCCGCAAAACTGCCACTGGTTATCTCACCGTACACCTCCGCAGGGCCGCCGTAATCAGGTCCATCCTTCTCGTGTTTTATACACGTATGTCCATGTGCTCTGAGCAGCTCCTCAAAGCCCGTCACACCGTCATTGAAACCAAAATCTCCAAACAGGACATCCTCATCATCCACAGTCAGGCCATATTCATCCATACAGTCCCTGAATGCCCGGCATCTCTCCTGAGCCTCATAGTTGTCCTTCGGTCCGGCAAGATACCACACCTTCTTCGCACCGTGTTTCTCTATCATATGCCGAGTCATGTCATACATGGCATCATAATTGTCTATACCCACAAAATGCAGACCGTCAAAAGCAGTCTCGAGGCTTATAGCCGGAACTCCGCTCTTCCTTATCCTGTCCAGCAGTTCCGCCGTGACTTCCGGATATTTGATATTGTTGACAGATATTATGATCCCATCAAAGTCTGTCAGCTCCGGCAGATTATATATATTGTATTCTCCATAGCTGTAACCGTCGTCCCTGTTCCAATTGCCATTGCTGTTGAATATGTACAAATTCACATCAGCCCTGGCCTCCTTTATCTTCTGCATAAATCCCAGCGGCCAGGCGTAGGTGAAATACCTCTTCCAGCCATCCATGAACAATGCTACTTTTTTCATACCTTACCTCCTGATCAATCAGAACAACCCGTCCTGTCCCCCATCTGTAAATTTGCCAAATATATTAAAAGGGCGCATCTGTATATATTATACACAGACCCGCCCAACCAAAACATATCCAAATGTATCAAAAATATGTACTTTACTATCAGAAACCACGGGGACGGAGGGGACAGACACCTCCGTCCCCATAATTCACTTAAGTGGATAGTCGCTGTGCAGCGGCTTGTAATCACGTATAGTCTTAAGTGCCGGCAGAGCATGTCCGTCATAATCAAAAAGTGCCTGATTTGCCCATTCATTTCCGCATGGTCCAGACTCCTCTATATATGACAGAGCACCTTCCGTAGCCCAGCCGCTTCCCGGTACTGGTATCCAGCCTGCCTCCCAATAATAAAAGCCATCACCACCAGGAACATCATCTATCAGTTTCATTATGTCGTTCATAAATTCCGCCTGTCCCTCAGGTGTCATAGAGTAGTCAAGATTCTCCACCAGTGAAGGTTTTGTGGCATAGCCCTTTCTATCGTCAGGCCCCAGTTTCTCATAGTCAGCATAGTCCTCCATGGTAAATCCCATGGAAACCTCAGCAATAACTATCTTTTTGCCATATCTATCCGCCATATCCCGCATATTTGCCTCCAGCTCCTTCATGGTTCCATGCCAGAACGGATAATACGACATTCCAATTATATCAAAATTTTCTCCTCTTTCCATGTAGTTATCAAACCAGTCCACATACATAGGATTGTTGCCGCCATTGTCGAGATGTATCATGACCGGAATATCAGAGTCAACCGATCTGACCGCCCTTATTCCTGCGCTCACAAACTTCGCGATATTGTCATACTCCGGCTTCTGTCCCAGCGGCCACATCAGTCCGTTTGTAAGCTCGTTTCCAACCTGAACAAGCTGAGGTAAAACGCCCGCATCTTTCATCTCTAAAAGAGTCTCCCTTGTGTAGTCGTACACAGCCTGCTCAAGCTGATCCGCATCCATGCCTCTCCACGCCTTGGGCACCCTCTGCTTGCCCGGGTCAGCCCAGAAATCACTGTAGTGATAATCAAGCAGAATGCTCATTCCATGATCCATAGCGCGCTTCGCGAGTTTCTTGTATACCTCAAGGTCATTTGTGCCCGCACCATAAGGTACGCCGTCCTCCGTGTACGGATCATTCCACAGACGAAGTCTCACAGAATTCACACCATAGTTCTTAAGTATGTCAAATATATCTCCCTGCACACCATTGTCATAATATTTCGCACCCAGCTCTTCAACCTCGGCAACAGCGGAGAGATCCACGCCCTTTATATAATCTGCCATATTTTTGTCTCCTTCACCTGCATTTATTTTACTACCTGTTATAACCAAGAACAGCCGCCGAAGAAAAATGTTCTGCATACCCCTGATGTACCAGTTCATCTTCATCTGTCGGCGGCCTTCTATCAAGATGACATCTGTCACCTAGTCGTCAAATGTAATCCTGTCATACATTCTTCCATATTTTATTCTGATGAGCTCGTTCTTTGCCAGAACGTCCTCCTCTGGTCCAACATACTGACAACGGATACAGTAGTATTCCTTCTTGTCCTTATCATAGAACATATCTATATCCAGATCTCTCATAAAACACATTGGACATCTGTAATTTAATTTGCCTTTTCCAGACTGAGCCATGTTGAAAATACCTCCTTATCCTTAAGTGTCTTTGTATAACCAAGAGTGAACATTGGCGAGAACGCATATCCCTCTTTGAAATATCCTGTTGCGTCACTGCCTGATGCTCCCATGGCAGCCTTTGTCTCGATCGCAGGTATAACTGCTGACACCTCATCGGCGCCTGCGAGATCCTCTTCTCTGCACTTGTACTCATATGTGAGTGACTTGCTCTCTGAAGCATTCTTTGCTGTGAGAGTGATTCCTGTCATGTCCTCTGGGTACTCTGTTGTACCGTAGCATGCCACCATGTACTCATTGATCTCAACCTCTGCATCAGGGTTGCTCATCTCGAGGATAGTTCTTTCATGTCTTATCTTGGATGAACCCTCCTCAAAATATATCTTTGTCTGAAGTTTAACTGTCAGATCGTAGAACTCGATGTCAACCGGGTCAAGTGTAAGGATTCTTGTGCTTCCCTCCTGCGAGAATGTTGCCTTTGTTCTGCACAGACAGAGGTCGACCTCTTCACCCTTGTAGCTGATCTTGGCACTTCTTACAGTACCCTCTCCAGCATAGTGTGTGAAATATCCTGCTCTGTACTTCTCCTGGATCAGGAATGGATATGAAGCATCCTGAACATGTGGAGTTCCGATACCTACAGGCCAGTTGAGCTTTGCAGCGTATGGTCTGAGGTCAACGATCGCACCGCCCTGATCCATGTTGATCTGGGCTCTCATGTATGGATCGCAGTACCAGAATATCTGCTTGTCTGATCCGTACAGTATATCCTTCCAAAGAGCACACTCAGGCTCCTCGTATGTCTTGTTCTCTCTGTAGAAGTCAGCAAATTCAGCCATTGTCATGTCAATACATTTGCCTTCCTTCTTCAGGTCGCCATAATACTTCATTCCATCCTCGTAGCTCTTCTTGAGCAGCTCGTATGGAGCCTCCCAGCGTCCCATCTTATTCAGCCAGCCCGGTCCAACGAACATCATGTTGTATGAATATCCATTGTTGAACTTAGCCAGATGACGATACTGGTCGATAAGGTTGTACAGATATGGGTACTCCCATGTCTTGCTGTCATAGATCATTCCACGGAGAACGTTCTGTGGATGTGTACCAAAGTTAGAACCATTTCCATCGTAACATGCCAGCAGATCTCTTGAAAGATGAGGGATAGCGACGATTCCGCTGTCCTCAGCCTCATTTGCTGCAGGTGCATGTGTGTTCTGCTTTGAAGGTATCCATGGATTCCATGGGCCGCCATCAAACAGTGTGTACCATGAGTTGTTACATGTGTGGTAAGCCTTAGGGCCCTCCTCCCAGCATGTTGCAACTGCACACTTGACTGATGGGTACTTCTCCTTGATGTAGTTTGTGAGCTCGGCGTCCATGTAGTATGAACCAGTTGATTCAGGGTAGAAGCCAAATATATCATGGAACTTTCCAAATACGTCATCAACGATATTCTTCTTGTCCTCCATTGAGAACATCCAGATACAGAAGTCCTTGGTCTTGTACTTCTCTCTGAACTCTGTGCAAGGAAGTCCGAGAAGTGAGAGCGCTATCTCATCTCCGTACTTCTCGTGGTGCTCCTTTGCCAGTGACACAGCCTCCTCATTGAAAAGACTGGCATATGTCATCTGAATAGTAGTCTTGAGTCCGTTCTTGTGAGCTGTCTCCTGCTGGAACTTGAATATGTCCAGTGACTCTGTGAGGAGAGCTTTTCTTCCGATATCCTCTGCCTGACCATGGCCTGTAACCTTCTCGGCATACTCAGGAACCATCTCAGGACGATGGATAATGTTTACAATAAATGTATTCTCCATATCTTAAATCTCCTATTTCATATATGTTGTAACCTTTTGATCTAAAGATGATCGTCCCCTAACAAGTGACAATATCTTCATTTTTCATCCTGTCAGCCCTATTTTAGGGCTAATTATAGCAGGCATCCACACCACCATCCATATGTGGTCCATCCGGTACGCAGACACCTGCCCAAAATAAATTTTCTCATTTCTCTCAGACCGTCCGCCTTAACCCTTTACAGAACCGCCAGTTACACCCTCTACATAGTACTTCTGCATGATGACGAACAGTATTGAGATAGGGATAGCTACCACGATACCGCCGGCACAGAATACTGAGAAGTATTTGTTGACAAGTGATTTTTCAAGCATATTGTAAAGACCTATAGCTACTGTCCAGTCCTTCGAAACTCCTGAGTTGAGCATAAGCTTTGCGAATACAAAATCGCCCCAAGGTATAAGGAAAGAACTGATTACCTGATACACTACTATTGGCTTACACAGAGGAAGAATTACCTTCGTAAATATCTTTGCCTCCGAAGCGCCCTCAAGTCTGGCAGCCTCCTTAAGTGACATTGGTATTGTGTCCATGAATCCCTTCATGATGAGGAATCCAAGTCCCGATCCCGCTGAGTAAACTATGATCATACCGAAATGGCTGTTTGTAAGTCCCAGCATCTTCAGGATAAAGTAAATTGCTATCATGAGAAGTGGGCCAGGGAACATATTGAGTATCAGCGACGCACTCATGATCTGTTTTCTGCCGTTGAATCTCATACAACTCATCGCATAGCTGACCATAATTACAAATATAGTAGAGATGATACATGTAAATACTGCAATGATAAGTGTATTCTTGAACCATGACACATACTGCACAACCGAATCAGGTCTTGTGAGCAGCTGAACAAAGTTGTCCATAGACCAGCTAGTTGGGAAGAAATGCGCTGTGTTGATTCCCTTATATCCGCTGAATGAGGTGACAACCAGCCAGATGATCGGAACCAGCCAGATAACCGCGAGGACAAGTAATACGATATGTTTAACGATCGAACCTATTGTTTTCTTCATTACTGGTACTCCTCCTCTTTATCTCCTGAGATCATTCTTGAGAATGATATAAGTGTAAATGCTGCACATATGATAAATACTATGATACCGATAACAGATGCCATCTTGTAGTCGTAGTATTCATTTGTAAGTCTGAACAACCATGTAACAAGAAGGTCAACTTCCTTTGCATGCGAATTGGCAAGCGCCTGATTCTGTGTGACGAATACATCCTGTGTGAGCAGGTAGATTACGTTGAAGTTGTTGATATTCTTTACAAAGTCTGTTATAAGTGCCGGGCCCTGAATGAACAGGATATATGGCATTGTGATCTTCCAGAACACCTGGAAATTTGTTGCTCCATCAATCTTTGCACTCTCGATCTGATCTGTAGGTATATTCATCAGAACACCTGTTGCGATCAGCATCTGGTATGGAACACCGACCCAGATATTGATGAGAATGATCATTACCTTTGCCCAGTGAGGATCGGTCAGGAACGGTATATATGTAAGATGTTCACCGACAAGTCCTACATGCTTAAGCATGTCTGTGATACCAATATTTGAGCAGATAGTGTTCACAATACCGGAATCAGCGAAGAAGTTTCTAACCAAAAGCAGTGTTACGAACTGCGGAACTGCTATTGATATGATGAAAAGTGTTCTCCACATCTTTGGCAGCTTGGTTGTCTTGGAATTGATCGCCTTGGCAAGAAGGATACCGCCTATGAATGTGGTAAATGTTGCCATGACCGCCCATACAAGTGTCCAGCCAAGAACCTTTCTGAATGAATATCCAAATGTGACTGTCATGCTGTTTGAAAACAGGCTTGCGAAGTTCTTGAAGCCCACCCATGTAAACAGTGAGTTTGGTGGAAGGTGCTGCTGGTCATAATTGGTAAATGCCACCGCTATAAGAATAAGTATCGGCAGAATATTCATTATGACTACACCAATTGTCGGAAGTGTGAGAAGTGTTATGTGAAACTTCTCGTTGAAGAGTGACTTCATATCTTCCTTGAATGTATTTATATGTTCTCCATTTTCCTTCATCTGCTGAAGCTTGTACACTGTCTTGATATTGTGAATGTAGAAAAGCACGAATATAAGTATGATGAACAACGCAACCACCGAATTGAGAAGGATCTGGAAAGAATTGTCGTAATTATTAGTGGTTGTCTGCATGGTGAGTGGATCAAATACCTGCTCAAACTTTACAGTTCCAAGAGTTCCAAATTTGGCAAGGTTTGGTGCCGCATAGCCTACGCACATCAACACAAACGCAGCCTCAACGATGAGCATGATCAAACCATTGACGATCTGCTTTCTTGCGAAGTAACCTGCACCCATGATAACCGCTGAGAGCTTAACCCATATATCACCTTTTGCAAAAGCAACACCAAAATTCTTGAAGTATCTTCCTATGGCTTTAAAGAATCCTGATATTTTCTTCATGAAAAAGCTCCTCTCTTTTTAAAATGCCCCACATGCCACGAATGACATATGAGGCATTCTCATTATAACCTATAAATATTATTCAAAGTACTTCTTAATTGAGATTACTCCTGTGATACAGGTGCTTCAATTCCTTCTACAGCATTGTCGAGAAGCTTCTGAAGATCTGTTCCGTCCGGATTACCCTGGGCAAGGATTGAACCAAGTGTCTCAGCTGGTGTCCAGTAGTTGCCGCCTACACGCTGTGGTGTTGCATATGCTGCCTGAGCTGCAAGAGCTGATATAGCTGGATCAGCCTTAACTTCTTCTGACTCTGAAGCGTTGATGTTTGAAGGACCAAGGCCTCTCTGCTTAAATCTTGTAACCTGTGTATCCTCTGATGTAAGATACTCAGCAAGAAGCATTGACCAGCCTACGTTCTTTGAATGTGGGTTTACACCTACAAGCTTGCATCCTGAGAATGAAGCCATCTGAACCTGCTTGCCTGCAACTGTGTATGTAGGAAGCTTAGCTGCTGCATAGTTCTCGCCCCATGCTGCCTGAGCGTCTGCCGCTCTCCATGTTCCGTTAACTGCTGCACAGATCGTACCCTCAGCGATTGCTGTTGCCTGTGTAGGATCATCCATATCTACAAATGCGCCAGTCTTAAAGAGATCAAGAATTGCCTGAGCTACGTCTGTACCGCCTGCCTGATTCCAAGTACATGTATTTGTAAGTCCGTCATCGTTAAGTGTAAGGTCAAGACCTGCACCCTGGAAGAATGAGTATACATACCAGGCATCTGATACGTTCATAGCAATCTTCTTATTTGCCTTCTTTGCTGCCTCGATCATAGCATCCAGTGACTGAACATCATCCTCTGTGAATACTGATGAATCATAGAACATGAAGTATCCGTTATCTGCTGTCATTGGATATGCATATAATGTTCCATCAACAGAAGCTGCCTCAACAGAAGCTGCTACATTCTCGTTTGCAACATCAAAAGTATATGTAGCCTGTACCGGCTGAAGTGCTCCAGCCTTAACCAGCTCATTGATCTGATCATCAGCAAATGCGAATACATCAGGAGCAGCCTCAACGTCTACCAGGATATCATCCTTTGTCTTTGACTCTGACTCGGCTCCGAGTGTGATGTTGAAGTCAACATCTGAATACTTTTTCTTGAATTCTTCAATAACCTGTGTTGTGAGATCCTGATCTTCCTCAGAAGCCCATACCGAAAGATCTACAGTTCCTGTTGTTGCATCAATTAAGTTCTGAATCGCATCATCTGATGCTGCAGCCTGTGTTGTGCTGTCGCCAGCAGCTGCTGTTGTTCCTTCGTCCTTTGAATCTGCGTTGCCACATCCCGCAAGGCATCCTGCCATCATCGCAGCAACAAGTGTTAATGATAAAACTTTCTTTCTCATTCTTATGTCCTCCTCTTTAAATAAATAATAAGAAAATTAGTTGCCCTTATTGTTTCCCGTGCGCAATCGGTTGTTCTTTATGGTTATATATTATCAGTTCTGTTTATTGTTGTCAACTACTAATTCATATAACTTTTAAAATAAAAAAATATACATTTTGCACAAGCCGCTTCATTCGGAAACGTTTCCATGTTCGTTATATTTTGCGCACCCGTTTGCGTTGCACACTATATATGGTAATATTTGTTAATCATCCGCAATCCCATATGTGAGATTTTCATGTTTCATTTCCTTTTCTAGCCATTATTACACTCATTTAGGCCGTTTTTTCATTACTTTCCTCTTTGTTACACCATAGAATATTGCTATAACAGCAATATTCTATGGTGTATTTTCATGCCCGTCGCGCATCATTTTTTTGCGCATATTGCGCATATTCTGGCCCTTTTCACATAAAAACAGGGCGTCAGCCAAACACTGACGCCCCTCTAGGAAGGATATATAACTATGAATTACTTCGTTGACTCTTTTAATCTGAGTTCATAACCCAGATGTGTCTTCTTCTTAACTTCGTTGCCCTCTATAAAATCCACCAGCAGTTTACATGCCACCATTCCAAGCTCACGCGGATCAAACTGGAGCGATGTGATCGCAGGCTGGTAATTGTTCAGAAGTGAGCTGTTGTAGAATGACGCAACTCTCACATCAGTTGGCACCTTTATGCCCTTCTTATCCAGTATATTAAGTACATTCTGGCATATTCCATCATCCATACACAGTATGCATTCTGCTTTCTGCTTCATTATCTCTTCAATGGCATGTTCACATAATACGGAATTATCTATATCAAAGTATACCAGGCTGTTATCTACCGGTACCTCCATATCCTCCATCGCATCAAGATATCCTCTATACCTGTTGAGGGTTACCACATGATTCTTATTGCCACCCATGAGGGCTACCTTAGTCATTCCTTTGGCAAGCAGTATAGATGTAAGCTCACGGCATGCACTTCTGTGATCATGATCAACCTGGACAACATTGTCATCATCCATACTTCCAACCACAACAAATGGTATCTTTTTTTCCTTGAGATATTCTGCCGGGGCATCATTCACAAGAGTTCTTCCAAGTACAACCCCATCCACCTTATGATTCTCAACAATTCTCTCCAACTGGCTCATATCATCCGGTGACACTGTACACACAAGCACATCATAATCCACTGGCGCAGCCATCTCCAGCAATCCCATCAGGCACTTCTGAAAGAACGGCAGATCCACCACGCTGTAGTCGCTCGGCATGACCCATCCTATATTATAGGATTTTGACTGTGCCAGCCCCTTCGCTATAACGCTTGGCTTATAATTATGCTCCTCTATATACTCGAGAACTCTCCGCCTTGTCTCGGCACCGATCCTTCCCTTTCCGGAAATCGCTCTCGATACTGTAGTCTTAGATATATTTAACGCCTCAGCCACATCAGAAATGGTCATCTTCTGGCCTGACTCTTTTGTCTCCATGTTCAAGTCTCCTTTTGTTCAGCACATATCTCCGCATTTGCGCAACGCTCCATGCGCAATCGGTTGCCCTTGATATTATCATAGCTTTTTTTGTGCACAAGTCAAGATTTTTTTGATTTTTACCATGTCAAGTTGGATATTTTGTCAAAAAGAACAAAGATATTTTTTTTATTTGTGCAATTATATCTTACTTTGATGCCCACAGATCCCTGAGAGCCTGCTGCAAATAAGAGAAATCCACAGATGGCACATCCTGATTCAGTCTGCCCTCTTTCCTGCACACATCATATAATCTTATTCCAAGAGATGCCACATCCCGTCTGTCCTCCGCAGGCAGACTTGCATACAGCATGTCAAATTCAACCAGAGCTTTAAGGTCACCTGACCAACCCGATGCAAGCCAGGCTATATCAGCCGTCTTGTCATCTCCAAGTGCTTTAACGCTCTCAACCAGTTGACTATATTTACTGTTGACAGTTCCATTCTTCATACCCTGCCAGTGAAAAAGTGCAGTCTCAGACACACCGAGAACACTAGCTATAGCCGGAATGTGCCGCGCTGTCGGAAGCCTCTCCTCATTCTCCCACTTGTAATATATCCCTTCTGTTATCTTATGATTCTCCGGCAGGAGCTCATTTATCTCCGCAACCATATACTTTACCGTATACTTCGAAGATCTGCTGTTTTTGCGGATATCCCGCATATTGAAGCCTATCGTATCTACCATTTCTGTAGAATCCGACGCCCCCTTTTTTGTTCTCCTTCTATTCATCTCTCTCCTCCATTGTATACATTTATACATATTGTTTATTTTATAATTAATATATTGATATGTCAAAATATCTCAAAATGGCTTAAATACGTTACTTTTTGAAGGTACTTCGTGTAATAACATATCATGGCAAATCAATTTTTTGCCCCTAAATTGCCCCTAAATTGCCCCTAAATTGCCCCTAAAAAAAGCCCACCATATTGCTATGATGGGCTCTCTGTTCTACTTCAAAATCTCATTGACTTTGTTCTGGATTATAGTTGGATTATACCCCGCTGCCTTAAGCCTATTGATACGCTCCTGTCCGTTGCCCCACTTGCCTATGATGACTTCATGAGCAACTGCATTGATGATCTTGTCCTCTGACATCTGTGAAGCCTTGACGAGCTTGTTGACTGCTGCCTGTACCTTATTGTAATCATATCCAGCCTTTGTGAGTCTATTCTTACGATCAGTACCGTTGCCCCACTTGCCCGCCAGCACCTCTTTAGCCAGTGTGTTGACGCTCTTCTTTACCGGCTTAATAGTGACAATCTTCACAGCCTTAGTAGCCAGCTTGTGCCATGATGCTGCACTTATGTATGCTTTGTTGAGGTCAAGGTTGCCATTGTAGCCTGAGAGCTTGCCAACAGATGTATACTGCCTGATCAAGCAATTATATTTTCCTTCGTTCCATGGGTGCTCCTGGTATCCAGTCTCAACATAATCTGGGTACTGAGCGACCCACAGGCCAAAACCAGTTTTCTTCACTGCATCCATAGCGCTCTTCTGGATGTATATCAGTGGCTTAATGCCTGTCTTTTTCTGCACATAACTGCACCACTGCAAGCACCATTCCAGATCCTTGACACCAAACAGATGGTTGTCCTTGGCTTCCCAATCCAGAATAAGTACCGCCTTGCCGATATACTTCTTTACATACGCAAGGAAGTGGTCAGCCTCTTTCTGTGGATCTCCGCCATTTGCATAGTGGTATACTCCCAGAAGTTTTTTTCTACTCAAAACTTTATCACAATGCGCTGCAAAGTATCTGTTCTTATAGTCTGTTCCCTCGGTTGCCTTAACGATGCAAAAATCGTATGGCACTTTAGCAAGGTCTATTCCAGCATCCCCCTGCCATGCACTGATGTCTATTCCATTCATATTATTCCCCACCTTTCTCTTCGCTCTTTGAGGTTAATATATCTATTGCTTTATTGATTACCTTAGGAAGCGGTACACCCATGAGACCAGCGTTCTCCACAATACTGATCGTCTCATTTACAATAAATCCTATTATCACCGCATCCCGGATATAGTTTGACCCTATCGCCAGATCGAGCCTATAGGCTATCAATACAAACAAAAGGGACATGCCCTTACGACATAATCCCTTCCATCCTGCCTTGCTCTCTAAGGCTCCTGACGTTGTTTTCTTACTGTTGTGAAAAACTCCAGCCACCACCAAGCCACTCACATAGTCTATGGCCATGAACATGACCAGTGTTGCCAGCCCTGCATCCCATCCACCAAACAGGGATGCTATCACACCGCCTATTGCTCCGGCGGTTGTACATATTGCATTTTTCATACTTTCTATCCTCCTAAATTAAGATGTCAATTTATCGCCTGTCAGCCATGTTCCAGAGAGTGATATCTCATCATTTGCTGCAAGTTTCACTGTAGTACCCATCATGCAGATGTTTCCGTCAGGCCCCACGATTCCTGTAACCGGCGGTCCCTGCTGACCGGATGATACAGCTACGATCGATACCGGCCTGAAACCAGTCGGGACGGATGCAACACCTACAGTTCCGGTCCTACCAACAGCGTATGACTTCTTGACCTTACATGACATGTACATCTGCACAACATTGCCGATACGTCTGAGGTTTCTGTTTGTTATATTAGATGCATTTGTGCTGTTAACCGTTATTGCACCGGATATACCTGTGCCATCAAGTGCCATTCCAATGCCGCTGTCAAGATAAGATGAGCTACCTGTTTTCCTGTTTGTACCGGTTGAATAGTCGCTATCTGTTGTCCTCGTAAACGCAAGAGCATTTCCATACATACTATTGTATGCCGCTATTGCCCAGGTCGAATTTAAGGTTGGAAGCGATATGAGCGGGTAATAGTTGTTGTCAAGAATGGTATCGCCAGCATTAAATACCGCATTATCCCTTGCGGTCAGCCAAGTGGATGCTAAGATTGAGTCTATTACCTTAAAAAGTGACGCTCCCACATCTCCTCTGACTGTCAGTGACGACTCGCCAGAGTTATCACCGATGATAGTATTCTTTCCAAGCCATACCACGCCTGCCTTAGCTGCGCTCACCGAACTGTCATTCGTTATGTATATACCATCGCTTCCGATCACAAGCTGCTGCTTCAGTCCAGCGATACCTACAATGATGTTGCCATCCTTGAATGTTATATACTTTGAATAGTTGTCCGGATCCGCTTCGTCAACGTTTATAAGTTTCTCCCAGAATAGCTTCAATTCATTCCCTGACTTCTCAACTGACAGAGCCTTGTTGTAAGCTGCCTTTGCCGCTTCATAGCTGCTTGACTTAGATACATCTGAATATGACACAGAACCATCACTCAATATTGTCTGATCTACAAAGTACAAAGTATTGGTAGATCCACTGGTGTAGCTTGGCTCAGTTGTAACCCATTTCCCACCGGGAGGATTTGCCGTTGGCTTAGCTGGTGCTGTAGCCGTGGATGACTGAAGTAGATAATATCTTGTTACACTCTTGACATCCTTGACATTAAATATGGTTATTTCTGCCTTGGCTTTGATTGTAGCCATAGAAACACCCCCTTACGCTTCAAGCTGACATGTTATAGCCAGTGAGTTAGGTACATCTCCTGCACCCACCGCATAAGTATTTGAAGACTTCTGGTATACTCCGCCTGCATACCACTTGACTGTACCTATCCCAGATACTACTCCTGTTGAAGAAATAGTTTGTTCAGCACTGCCCTTGAATACATGTGCTGTAAGTACCGTAGAACCGGTGTTATTCTTAAAGATGATTCCGGCACTTGATGTAATTGTTAATGTCAGTGCATCCGCTCCTGCATTGCCCTGAGGGCCCTGTGGGCCTGTTGCTCCTGTTGCGCCTTTCTCACCCTGAGGGCCAGTTTCTCCAGTTGCGCCTTTATCACCCTTGGCGCCCGTTTCGCCTTTGATTCTTGCCCATGTATAAGCCCCTACTGTTGCCGGGTCTGCTGGGTTATAATCAGTGCATGTGCCGATATACATTCCAACATCTTCTCCTGAGTTGGATGTGAATGTCTTACCTCCATCGTTTGAATACTTCACATGAAAATATGGTGTCTTGCCGTTTGTTCCTGGAGTTCCCGGAGTGCCATTTGTGCCATCCTTAACAGTCTGAGTATGTGTGCCGTCCTTATCAGTGATAGTGATTGTTGTTACACCATTAGCCTTTGTGACAGATACAGTTGGTGATACCCCCTGCGGGCCCTGAGGTCCCTGTACTCCCTGATCACCTTTATCGCCTTTAGCTCCTGTTGCTCCTGTCTTCGCTACGGCAAACGAGAACTTCTTGTTGATCGTTACCCCATCAACAACAACTGGGATAGTTGCCTCGCATGCAGTTGTCAGCTTCGCCGTCAGAGTAAATGTGATTGTGACTTTTGAAGTTCCACTGTTACTTACCGCAGCTGTCACTCCTGTTGGGCAAACTATTGCCTTGGCATCTACTGTAACAACGGAACACATGTTATTACCACAATATGCTGCCGCATCTGTTGTGCATTTAGAACCGGCCGCAGCTCCCTGCGTGTCCCCAAGGAATGTGTATGCTTCGCTTGACAACACTACGTTGTAAGCATCTGATACATCAAGTACAGTAACCTGATCTGCTGCTTTTATTGTTGCCATATATATAATCCTCCTTAATCTGTTATAAGTTCACACATGAAAGTTACTTTTGTGTCCACGTCATCTGGTGAAAGGGTAAAAGAAAATCCGTCGTTACCCATTCTTGAATCGGCGGATGATATTATTCCATATTCTTCTTCATCAAGTTTCTGCCATTTCCACTGGATGTAGGCTGAACTTCCATACACTTCATGTAACTTATCTATTTCTGTTATCCTGTCTTTTCCGTGGTATATCACCACAGACAAGACTGTTGATACTGCATTATTTTTAAATACGGTTCCTCTTGATGATTCTATCCTCAGGAGTGTGGTTATCTCATCTCTGACATTATCAACATCCTGTTTTATGTCACTTATAACGTTTTCTATGTTCTGTTTGCCAAGGGTGAATTTATCTGCTGATATAGCAAGATGTGATTCTCCCTTATTATCCACATAGAACATTATGAAATTGTCAGAATCACCAATGTTTATCTGGCCATCACTTCCGAGATATGTTCCCCGGGATGTATTACTCATACTCTCTTTTGCGCCAGAGTATAAACCACCATCCGCTATGTGCCAGCCGCCTATTGTTGCTCCAAATGCCACAAGATCATCAACAGCTATCTTAGTTGCCGTGATAGACTTGGCTCTGATCACACCGCCATCAAGGCTGTTGTAATCCGTCTGCTCTTTCTCTACTGTGTTACCATCAGTATTCAGTTTGTAATACAGACCATCTTCACCCTTGATGACGAGCTTATCCGCTATGACTGTACCACCCTTGATACTGTCTCCCAGGATAGTCACACCAACGAGTGTTCCTGTGACCTTCTGATCACCGACCACAACATCTTCAATCAATCCCGACTTGGCGAAAAACTGCTCCAGAGCTGCCTTACCTATATTTGCAAAATCTATCTGTGCATACTTGATAGCCGCATCTTTCGCATCCAGCTTATCTGCGTACAAACGCCTGTATACCTGCTGCACATAGTTCTCGGTTGGGCTTACATATGTCGCTTCACTGAGTTCTGTACTGCCATATGATCCGATAGCCGTTATAAGCCCGCCGTCATAACTGAAATCCAAGCTCATGACCGGCACCGGATATGCTTTGCCATCTCTGCTCAATACCTGTACTATATCTCCAAGCTCAAGTCTCATATCACCCGCAAAACTGCATGTCGTTGGATGATAGCTCATATCCTTCAGCTTTGCATACAGGCCGTCAAGAATCTCCTGTGTCATCAGGAAGTTGCTTGTTGCTATTCCTGTAAGCCCCTGTCCTGATTTTATTGTGCTGTTCTCATCAACAGCACATGAGATATACCCAACCTGAAACATGTTCTCTTGCACAACAACATCATCAAACGACCTGTTAAGCCCTACCGAATAATCCGTTGTCGTGTACCACCTGAAATCAAGCACTCCGTTCCTGTCAAATGTCGCAAACTTACCAGTAAGGCCGGCTATGAACCCAACTGCCTGTCTGTATGTGTAGCCATCAAAGTTTTTTGATATGTTGATTCCTGACGGAGCATTCTTCATTCTGATGCCTGTCAATGTCTCTATCTCTGCACATACCTCCGATATATCACAAGGATATAAGAGATTAGACAGATAATATCCTGACATCTTGTAAGCCATCCTGTCGTATGCCGTGAATGTGATCCTGCCATCATCAACAGTAGGTTTCTGGGCCATGAAGTATCCCATCTTGACATACTCTATACTGTCATCATCAAGCATGAGGCCTATCTCAAGCAGAAATTCCTTGCCGGTCAGACTTATATCCGGCTGTATCATTGTGATATCAAGCTGCGTGGAACTGGCGCACCCTATCTCTAAGGTGCTTGTTCCAGTTCCGGCTATACACTTCATATCAACACTGACAAAACCGGATTCTATGACAGTGTCATCACATGTTATACGTGCTCTGAAGGTTCTGCCATCGCCCATTATTCTATTGCCAAAGTTATCTGATACTTTCGTGTACATCCGATATCTCCTACTTCTCTATCAGGTCAACTCCAACCCCTGTATACCTGTACATTCCATCACGTATGTCATATACCGGGTATGTCGGAGTGCCTGCATACATCCTCTTTGTTACATATTGCTTTGTTCGTGGATCCTTGAATTTAACATCAAAAAAAGAATCATAGATTGCACTCTCTATAAGTGCTATCTGTGATTCTGTGAGGTAATTCCACTTAATCTTCAATGTCATCTTTCTGGCCACGATATCACCGAACATTTCTCCATCCGAGACTCGCCCAGTGTTCTTGCTCCAGATCTTCTCTGGCGCATAAGTGAGACCACCATTGATCGCTGGATCTGGCATGTCCACTCCATTTATAACAAGCTCTGCTGCCACAGTCTCACTCCTTTCCTATACCAATATTGGATTCTTGCCTGTCTGGATGGTCCTGTCGTTGATGTCCTTTATAACAACATCTGTAACCTGTTTGCCGCCGACATATACATTTATCACAGGTGTGTTTCCACCTGACTTGCCGCCACCGCTGTTCGCCGCTGTGACCGCCCTGTATACACCAGCTTCAATACCTTCGACTATCTGAGCATTATTCGCAACCGCTGTCTTACCATTGCTGAACTTACCAACAAGCTCTCCGTGGTTCGCCATGAACAAGCCGTCCTCCGGGAAACCGCCAGTCGCAAATGTGGATATATGTCCAACATTAAAACCAATTGTAGTTCCATCGAATAATGTCTTATATTTTCCGTGAATAATATCATAATAACGGATAGGATTAATCTTCCAACTCAGCTTGTTAAGATTGTCGATAATGTAAGTATTTATCCATCCAATAACCGTATTTATGGCTGATCTGAAACCGTTTTTTAGTGCCTGCGCAGAAGTAGCTGCTACGATTGTGAACCTTACAGTCTTATTCTTCCACTGTGCCGCTCTATTGTTCCACCACGTTTTTATGCTCTGAATCGTTGTCACGGAATTAACGCTAAACTTTGATATCTTATTTTTCCACTGTGCCGATCTATTGTTCCACCACGTTTTTATGTTCTGAATCGTTGTCACGGAATTAACGCTAAACTTTGATATCTTATCCTTCCACTGATCCGCCCTGTCCTTCCACCATTGTCTTATAGCCGCTGGTGTAGTTGCTACAGTGGCAGTCAATATAGCGGTTTTATCTTTCCAGTCCTGCAGCTTATCTGTTGCCCAGCCTTTTATCTTACCAACAGTTTCCTCATCAAGCGCCGCTGACAACTTTGCTGCTATAGGCAGTGACTTGTTTTCTGAGTCTCCCCACAGGCTCTTTATCGATTCCCAAATATCTGACAAAGTATTCTTCAACTTGAGACCAACCTCAAGTGCTGTATCCTTGAGTTTAGCCCATACATCTTTGATACCTTCCCATATCTTCTGTGCCTGATCTGACCAGTCTGTGCTCTTGATCTGATTGATAATAGCATCCCAGATAGCAAGTACCAATTTGTAAAATGCGCCTGCAACACTGATGACAGCCTTGATAGCACCTGTAATGATTCCTATCCAGTCTACCGATGTTATTGCATCGACAAGATCTGTACCAATAGAATCCCAGTCCACTTCATCGAAGAATGTCGATATACTGTTCAGTACACCCTTTACACCCTCACCGAAGGTCTTACCACCCTCCTTAAAGTCTATCGCTCCAAAGAAGTTATTAACTGTCTTGCTTGCACTCTCCCCGGCTTTCTTCCAATCAAACGTCTTGGCAAAGCCAAAGCCTGTATCTATGACATTCTGAACCGCTGTACCAAGCGTATCTCCAGCCAGCGACCAATCTGTAGTGGACAGCGTGCTGTTTAGTGTTTCCGCAAGGGACTCTCCCCACTTCTTAAAATCAAACTTCTTCTGGAATGTATTGATTGCTCCCAGAATTGTGTTGATTCCATTACCAAGTGTGGATCCTACAAGATTCCAGTCTGTCTCCTCAACTGCTCCATTTAAAAAGTCGGCTATCTTCTCGGCTATGCTGTTGCACTTCTTCTGGACACTGCTCCAATCAATAGATCCTAAAGCACTGTTTATCTTGTCTCCAAGGGCCTTTCCAACAGCTTCCCAGTTGCCACTCTTGATAGAATCTGCAAGGCTGCTTGATATATCAACCTTTGTGGTTTTCCAGTTGCCTGTATTCAGTCCGTTTCCGGAGCTGCCGCTTCCGGAGCTTCCACTGTTATCATCCAGCTTGGTGATCTCGTCAAACCCCAGCAGCACATTCTGCAGTTTCTTTGCACTTGCCGCCGACTGGTCAAGGCTTGCCGAATAATCTTTCTGAGTATATACAGCCTTTTCAAATGTTGTTTGACCTGTAAGGTATGCAAAGAACTCAGCTAGCTTGTTGAATGCATCAGCCACAGTGTTCACTATACTTGTAAGTATTGGTGTTATATAGCTGAGTAGCGGCTGAAATGCTGATAATATGCTACTTTTCAGATAGGTAAATGATGATGCCAGCAGTGACAGATCATTGTTCACAACTGCCGATTGCTTCGCAAAGCTCTGCAAGGTCTCACCCATGCCACTCATAAGCTGCATAAACAGCATTGAGAGCACCATAGACTTCACCATTCTGGCAGTCTGTGTAAACTTAGAGCTTAATCCTGACAGCTTATCTTTAAGTGATGATAATCCTCTTCCTATCAGTGTTGTATTCTCATAAAGAGAGAGCAGTCTGTGCCCAGCATTGCCCGCCGCAGTTCCAAAGTTTCTTATGTGGGACACACCATTTTGGAACCTATGAATCAGTGATGCAGTAGCATTACCGACATTCTTGACAGTAGATGCAAGTCTGCCAAAAAAGCCAGTAGATGTATTCTGAGATGTATTCTGCAAAGCGGCACTGAGCTGTGATATGCGTTCCTGTGCCTGCTGTATAGAATCCCTTGTCTGCTGCATATTTGCCTGAAGCATTTCCTGCTTACCGCTTAAACTTGCTGACTGTGCCGATGCCGTACTATATGCGTTCTGAAGTGATCTCAGTTTATTCTCCTGCTGAGTAATAATAGAGTTCATTCTCTGAAGCCCCTGTGTGCTTCCAAAGTTTCTGCTTTCGGCACTGACTCCTTCCATGGCTGTTTCCAACTTCTCAAGTCTTCCCCATGCCTGTTCACTTGATGTATCCAGTTCATTCATCTTTTTAGTCATGTCTTCCATGGACATGAACGAATTACCAACATCTATGATGTCATAAGGAGACTGCTTGAGTCTCTCCATGGCATTGAATAACTCGTTGGCTGATATTTTATTTTCATCAAGTGTAGTCTTGAGTCTGACCATCTCTGCATTTATGCTGTCGTCAATATTCAGCTCAGACATTATTGAGGACATCGCCTCATAATCTCTTTTTAAACCATCAAGTCTTGTTTGCTGTGCCTGTATATCATTACTGGTTTTCTGAACCTTCTGATTCTGTATATCGTACTTCTGATTCACTGCGTCCAGCTTTATCCTGTACCCATTGAGGGTATTCTGCAACTTCTGGAGCTTGGCCTGTTCCGCATCAAGAGCTTTCTGTGCCTTTTCCTGTGTTGCATCACCGGGATTTCTCGAAACCTTATACGATCTCGTCTCACCGCCATTGTTTGTATTCCCACCCCAATTAGCTGTTGGCCTTGAGTTGAATACATCCTGCATAGTTTCTTTGACTTTTTTCCATCCGGTCGTTATTTTGGCCGTTTCAGCAGTGCTCTGCTTTGATACAGTCTGCATCTTGGAATTTATCTCACCAACCGCCTTGCCTGTTCCGCTAACAGTCTTCGTAACCTCTGACATCTGCTTGTTATATGCAGCACTCTGCTCTGTGAGCGTCCTGAGGTCTTTTGACATATCCTTGATAGGCTGCGTTATCTCATCCAAGGCACTTGCTATGTCCATGGTCTGTGCTTCAGTTCCCTTGAGAGTTTCGGTAATATCTGAAAGAGCTTTCTTCAGCTCATTGGTGTCAGCAGTAAACTTGACGGATATCTCCTCTATTGTCATATTCTGTCCCACCTCCTTCCTTTTCGTATTTCTTCATGATTTATTTTTTGCTCTTATCCACATGCCTGTACATTATTGCCTTGTACTTCTCAAGCTCTGCCTGTCTCTTTTCTTCCTCGTTCCAGTATGGGAATATATCTGATACATTTATATCTCCATCATTCTTCCATACCCACATGGATATAAGCTCAGCCTGCCTGAATGCTATGTTGGCTTCGTGCTGGTGCTTCCTGCGTTCCCGCTCGTTGTAAACCTTTATCATTTCAACAAGCTCACCCCAGGTATAATCCAATGCCTCAAAGAGGCCCACACCGGCTATCCTTGCTTCAAAGAGAAGCCTATCTATATCATAAGGGAGTGCTGTCTGACTTATCTTCGGAATCGCCCGCCGTTGGGGTCTGTCCATTATCCTTCTGCAGCTTCTCTACCCTTTCCTCAAGGCTGTCAAACATAGTCTTATATGTTGTATTGATGCTGTTCACAACACTGTTTGCCTGATCCTTCTTGATGATTCCAGAATTGACTGCAATGTCGGTAAGGACCTTTGCAAAGTCCTCAGCTCCGCTTC
Source organism: Coprococcus sp. RTP31081st1_H1_RTP31081_211007 (assembly GCF_040227275.1). Taxonomy (NCBI): domain Bacteria; kingdom Bacillati; phylum Bacillota; class Clostridia; order Lachnospirales; family Lachnospiraceae; genus Coprococcus; species Coprococcus sp. RTP31081st1_H1_RTP31081_211007. The sequence goes on along the minus strand of NZ_JBEHVP010000006.1, from coordinate 21,449 downwards.
TGCCGTTCTCAACAAGCAGATCGTAAAACTCCTCTCCATCTGTGATCTCGTTGTCATTGTCCTTGTAACCCAGAGCTATGCCAAGAATATCAACCGCTCTGTCTATATCATCTACTGCACCCATAAGAGTTGCCAGCATGTTCTCTTCGTACTTCTCCTTGAGAATCTTCTGACCACCTGCTGTAAGTCTCAAGTGAAACTTCTTCTCTGCTCCATCTACCTTGAGTTTGATTTCCAATGTCTGCATATCTGCTTTACCTCCTAAAAAGGCAGGGAGACCATGCCCCCTGCCTGTGATGTATTATTTCATATTGTTGTATTACAAAAATGGATTATGCTTCTACCGGATCCGTAACCTCCCACTCACCCTGAAGGTTTACAACTGCCTTTGCCTTAATGAGGTTGTTGACCTCGGCACCGGTAACTGTCGTTGTAACATATCCCTTATTCTTGAATACTGTCTTGTCAGGGAATGTGACCTCAACATCAACTATAGCCCCAGCATCCTCAAGGCCCTTGAGTATACGATAGTCTGAGGTTGTTGCTCCATTGTCATAGAGATACTCTACCTCCCAGCTATCGTTCTCCTGCACACCTGGAACACTTTTCTTTGACTTATCCTTGAAGCATGTAGCATCAAGTGATGAAGGTGTTCCTCCAATGTCTCCTATCTTTGTTGCATAATTAAGGGCTGTCTTGCCTATCTTGATATCAAGACCTATTGAGGCAAGTCCCTGCTTTGGTGTATCTGCCATTGTTTTATACCATCCTTTCTGCTTATGAAATAAGCCTGTTTGTTCTTGTGTCTACTTTGCTGCTATATCTGAGAGTCTTTCTGCAATATCCGCTGGCATCAACATTATCTCCATCGTCATCTGGACTTTCGTAGTCCCTGTTGAATCCAAGATCCACCATCTTCTCATCAACCTTCAGCATGATATCTATACATTCATCCAGAGTGGTTGCCCATATGTCTATCTGAAAACCCAGATTATCAACAACGCTGTGCATACCTGTGCCAGTATTGGTTATCTGTATAAATGTGATCAATGGAACATCTCCAATGGACTTGGGGTAGCTCATTTTCACCTTAAGTCCATCGTGATCTATACTCTCAAGCAACTCTCGGATCTGTCCTCTTGCATCTATCATCTGGTGATCTTACTCTCCATTCTTACTGCCGATTTCAGTCTTTCTACTATGTGCTCCTCATTGTTCTTCATTGCCGGGTAAAGGTATGGCTGTGGTTCCTGTCCTCTGGTAAGATATCCTATAACCTCACCATCCTTCTTTATAGGTATGAAGTGATACTTCTCAGCCTGAGCCTTATCTATCTTGTCAACAGGTATCATCCATGGTGTCTGCCTGTATCTGAGGTCTATACCCTCAACCTTAAGGCCTGCCGCCTGTCCAACAGGTCCGGTCCCAAACTCCACATATGCTGCATAACTCGCATTGTTGTATACCTCACCAGCAATCTTATCTTCTGTCTCAGTTACCCTTGTCTGTATCTTCTCTCTGAGATATCCACCATCAACAGGGGCAAGTGATCTAGCTTCTCCTGCTATGCGGTCGGCTTCCTGCTCCACAATCTGTTTCACATTGCCATCTATCCCATTAGAAAGTTTATCCAGGGCACTTATGAGCGTATCCAGTCCTTTGATTTCAATAGGCATATCTACTTCACCCTTTCTATGATGACAAGGCGATAAGAGGGATAAGGTTTGATGGATTCCACGTTGTACATGTTATCGCCCACCTTCACCCGGTCTTTTTCTTTCAGGCTGATATCATCATCGAACACGCATCCCTGAAGCATCTCATTGACACGCTCACCATACTCAGCTACTTCAACCTCTGAAGATATAGGACTCCACAGGATTCCCTCAAGTATTCCAGATGGCTCCGTCTCATATACATATGTTTCGTTACCATACCTACCCTCACGTACAGAATAGCGATATATCCCGCTATTCTGTCTCTTCTGTGCTATCTTTCTTCTTATGCTTGACATATACCCTCCTGTATCTCTTGAGGCTGTCCAGGACCTTATCAACCTGTGTATCAAAGCTCTCTCCTGTGAGATATGTAGTATTCTCGGACACAACGCCCTCTGAATAGCTCTCAGACTTTATGTGCTTGTCAGCCTGGTCTCTCTCATAGAGTATAGCTGCGATCTCGACCGCCTTTGAGGCAAAGGCTTCATCAAACTGCTTCACATTCAGAAACAGAACTATCTCATCCTTCGCCTCTTCCAGATAATCGGTAAGGATCTCATCGCTTATATCCTTATCAGAGCCTATCTTCCTCTTAAGCCTTGCCAGTGAATCCATCATGTATCACCTCTCAGTCGGTCGCTTTTGTGGCTGTCTTTGTGGCTGTCTTTGTGGCTGTCTTTGTGGTTACCTTTGTTTTCTTCTGAGGCTTTACCTCTTCCTCCACCGACTCTTCTTCTTCTGCTTTCGCATCCTCCACCGGCTCTTCCTCTGCCGACGCCGCAATGACAGGTTCATCCTCTATAACAAAGGTCTTTATGTCCTTGCGGCAATGCTCTACAACACGCTCATTCCGGCAAGTGAAGCTGTGTCCTGTGATAATATTCTTTATAATAGCCATATCTGTCCTCCTACTTCTTGTTCACTGTGAGAGTTGCAAGTGCATCCTTCTGCAGTACCTTTGCACCACAGAGGTGAAGTCCCTTTACAGCATCTGAGAAGTTGCTCTCTGGTCTGTAACCCTCTGTCTCAGTGATCTGCTCAGCAAATGAAGTGCCAGCATTTGTACCGGCAAGTATCTTGTACTTTGCGCCCTCTGTATTCGGTACATTGTTTGATACATAGATCTGGAAGCCTGCGGCAGCTCCGATGTGTCCGCCCTGAAGGATTGCCATGTTGACATCTGTACCATTGCCCACGAATCTTGAATCCTTCTGAAGAAATCCATGATAGAATGGTGGCACAACTACCCAACGACCTACAAGTGGAACATTCTTCTCTGTGAGCTCCGTTCCAAGATCTACAAGCAAGTCATATGCATCATCCTTAGTTGGAACAATTGGAGACTCATCACTTCCGATTGCTCCGGCAGCACCGGCTACCATGATTCCTGCAAGCAGTGAATCAACAGTATCATTCAGACCATATGCAGCTCTTGCCATGGCCTCGTTCATGAGCTTTGGGTTAGTCTGAGCATTGTCCACATCCTTGATGGCAAAGTTGAAGTAATTTGCCTGATCAATAACAAGTGTATTCTGCTCACCTGTAAGCTCATCCGGATCATCAATCTTTGCTCCTGTATACTTCTTGATCGTGATGTCACCGATCTGGTTGATCTTTACAGTATCACCATACTGCGTGATCTCACCCTCATAATCTCTGTTGACAAGGCCTGCATACACATGGATCTTGTCAAGATGTGCAAGAAGTCTTGCACTCCATATCTGTGGAATAAAATTCTTAACTGACATATATCATCTTCCCTTCTTACTTATTCTGTTTGAGCACATTCTGCACCTCATCCCAGTGTGCGTTGATCTCTTCAACACTCATGGACTTTATGCTGTCCATTGTTATTGTTGTGCCCTGGGTCTTATCCCTTGGTGCTGTGCCTCTCATCTTGTTACTGATTGAATTTGAAACAGCGTTTCTAAAAGTCTCTTCAAACTTATCTATCTTAGCCGCTGTCTCCTCTGCTGTGTCGCCTGTCAGAACTTCAGCAAATGAAGCGTCCAGTCCTCTCTTGATCAGCTCCTTGCCTGTTGCAAGTACAAGCTGCTGTCTCTCAAATGCTTTCTTCTCAGCGTCAAAGGCGGCCTTATCCTTATCAAACTGATATTTTGCTCTCTGCTCCGCTGTCATCTTCTCCAGCTTCTTAGCCTCGTCAAGGTTTTCAATAGCTTCCTTGTCCCACTTCTCCTTGGCTGTAGCAAGTGCCTGTGTGACTCTTGCGTCCGAAGCTGACTGAACAGCCTTTTTGAACTCTGGTCTTGCCAGAATCTCCTCGACTGTCATAGTCTTAAGCACATCTTCAAGTGATGCTGTGCTTGTTGCCTGGTTCTGCTGCGCTCCCTGTGTCTGTGTACCAGGCTGTGTTGTTGCCTCACCAATCTGTGCCTGTGTCTGTGTTATCTGCTGTGTGTCTGCCATAACTTTACATTCCTTTCTGTGTGCCTGTCAGTTCATGCCTGCCAGTAGTCTATTGATACGTCCCCAGCAAGTTCATGCCTTGCTGTTGAGGTTTTAATGTCTTTTCCTTGACAATAAAAAAGACCATGTTTTTACCATGATCTAAATTAGCTACTATTCTGTTCTTATTCCTCTGTATAACACGTATTTGTCAACTTATGGTATACATCCTCATACAGTTCCTGTTTATTGCCATTGTAGGTATACTCAGCATATATCCCATCACCACTGATATTTGTTGACGCAAGGCATTTATAATTCTGTAATGTCTTGCATGACCAGACAATATATATGTCGCCCTCATCTATCTGTATATCTGGGTGATTCTTACGATACCATTCAGTCAACTTCTTGCGACATACATTCTCAAAGTGTTTCATTCCTGTTACTATCATTACTTATCCTCCTATTTTTTGCATTAAAAAAACACCATACATCTCTGTACAGTGCTTGTAATCACATCTAGCATTCTTTTCTACTCTTCTCCTATATGCCTTTTTCCGGGCTTATATAGTTCTTCTATAACTCCATTGGCTATATCTCCGCCTACATATCCTGGACCATACAGTTTGTCCAAATGTGCTCTAACCTCCGAATCTCTAGGCAATGACCTAAATTTTTCTCTCTGCTTATCATATTCCTCATATGATGTAATACTTAAAAACTCTTCTTTTAAAGTCATCTTAATGCCTCCTCTATCAATTTGATCTCGTACTCATTGAGCATTGTTTTGTCCTTTTGATACACTCTGAAAAGCTCTGAAATAGCCTCCCACATAAATTCTGTATTTAAATTACCATCTGGGGTGATAGCCTCAGTTACGCTATTAATATATAATCTACCTTGATATTCGCTTATAAACTTATCACCATGCAATATATAAATATTGAATTTTTCACCTGAATCATTTTCATATATTTCCGAAGTAATATCTGCATCGCTTAATCCCTCAGTTAAGTATTTCTTATACTTTTCCACAATTTTAGGATCCATCATGCGTTCTTCTATCAGGTGTCCAAATTCATGATCTATATCCTCTTTCTCAGCGCCTTTGGCAATGTTGATAATGCCTTTTTTTACATCACAACTACTGCCATTCTGCCCCATATTAAAGGTTACATCAGCCATTGCTTTCTGCACTTTATCTGGCAACTGTGAGTATGCGTCAACAACAGCTTTTTCATCTCGAATAATGTTTACATCCGACTTTGACGCTTTAAACATTATATCTCTTATATTATCACCATTTTTTGTATTATCAACATCTTTCTTCTCCAACACATACTTCCTGTACCACTGTGCATAACTCATTTCAAACGGCACATGAATATTCTTACCAGTCTTCGGATCTCTTGCGATTCTTTCCTTTGGCAGGTCCTCTCTATATCCCATTGTTGTAGATCTGCAATGAGGATGCATAGGCGGGAAGTTTACACCCTGTTCTGCCTTTGACACAAAGAAAACCTCTTTATCCAGCTTTCTGCAGATGGATGATGTCCGCAAGTCCAGTGTAGCAAGGTATATGTATCTTAACACCCCTGCCGCCTTGTACGACTTCAATGTTTCCTGGTTACAGCAGTTGTTTACCTCGGTGCGGATTACTCTGTTTATGTTGTACCTGCCGCCATCTATCTTTGCCTCCAGCGCAAGATCCATATCTCTGATACTCTGCCCGGTCATAAGTCCCTGCGTTATAACCTGCTCGAGGCTCTTTGCCAACTTATCTGTGTTCTTCCATATTCTTTTAGAATAGTTGAACCCTGCCCATTCAGTCTCTATGGCTGCCTGTACATCCCTGTCAGCCAGCTTTGTAAAATCAAAGCCAGTCTCAGTTCTGCGCTGCATATCATATATGCTTCGGTAGTAGCTCTCGCTATATGTATCTATGAGCCTGTTTTCAAGCCTTCTGTGTGCATCGGCACCAACCATATAAGCCTGTGAGTATACCAAATCTTTCAGAGCTTCCAGCCTTGATATTCTCGCCGCATAAGCCGGAGCATTGAGCCTTGCAAGTATAGCCTGCCTGGCTATCTCCTCCTGACACTGTGCAAGTGTGATCATAAGATTGCGGCGCATAGTCTCCGTCTGTTTTTCATTAAGAAGCCTCAAGGCGGCATCCTGGCTTATTCCTGAATCACGTGCATACTTACCAAATATCTCCTCTATCTGCTTCTCTACGATATCCACAGCGCCATCAAAGAGCTTGTTTACATGCATAATATCAACATCGGCTCTGTCCTGGGAGAGCTTCTCAAGATCTACAGCTCTCTTCTCCCAATAGTTGTTGTCGCTCATAGATCACCTACTCTTTCTCAGGATCCTTTTCTTCATCATCCTTGATAGGTGTCTCCATATCCTGTGCATGCTGACTGCCAAACGTGGCAAGGTACTGCTGCTGTTCCTCGGCTTTCTGCTTCTTCACATTCTCTATGACCTCATCAACATCTTTGATAAACCAGAGCTGTGAAAGAAGTGTCTTATCATCCACTATGCCCCTGAGCTGAGTTACCATATTGATGATTGTTGGCTTATCTATTGGCATTGCAACTGTGAATACAACATCAAGCTCTTTCTTGTCTATGAGAGACATTTCACCCTTGACATTAAGCCAGTGGTTGTACATCTCGAATCTCTTCTTGAGCCCTTTCTCAAGGCTCCTCATCTTGTTCTTCACAAGCATATTCATAACCATCAACTTGAGCATGAGGGCCTGTCCTGAGCTGTTTCCTGCAAAGTTCTCATCTGTCATATCAACTGTAAGGGTCATCTTGTGGATTTCTCGGATAATATCATTACAGAGCACTGAAACACTGTTTTCATCAAATGCTTTCTGTATGTACTCTATCTTTCCATCCAGTGGCAAGCCATCAATGAAGCGGTTCTTCTTCAGTTCTTTCTCGTCATCGTCATCTAATGTCATACCGAACATGGCAAGGATTGAATTGACGAACTTCTTCTTGTCTGTCACTCGGTCGCTGAAAAGCTCGTTGAGTGCATCCTGCATAGGAATGATCTGTTCAAAGTCACCCTGTCTCTCATCGTTGTTCTGGTACTCCACCACAGGAACCTCACCAAAGTAATGCTCCTGTTCGCTGCCCTCAACAAGGTAAAATTCAAAGTTATCAAGGTCACGACTCCTGTATTCTTTGGTGTTGTGATCATTGCATACAGTGATTGAATAATACTTTGATTCATTCAGATCTTCCTGTATCTCATAAATAATCGCAAATAACTTATTGTGCTCCACTGTATTGTCTCTGACCATGATACAGTTCATAGGGTTCACTACTGTACTTCGTGGCTCTGGATTTTCATCGCTGTTGGCATAAAGCTGTTCATAGGCTTCGCCATATATGCCTATAGCCTTACCTATCTTGGAATCTATCTCTGATATAGTCTCATTGTCGTATACGTCCTGTATGCGGCTTATATCAAGTTTCTGGGACAAGTCAGGATCATACAGCTTCACGCTTCCATTCTTGATAGATGCTTTCACACCACCTTCAAGCTCCTTGCGCTGTTTATCCGCTTTATCCGCTTTGTCGCTGTTGTACTTGACCGGTTCACCGAGATAATAGCCAAGGCCGACATCAACCACATATTTAGCATAGTTGACATTGAACCTTACAACATCATCATCGTCATCCACTTTGTGTGCAAGAATATCATGTCTACCCTCGTAGTAATCCTTACACTTAGCCCATCTGGCAAGCTGCCCTTTATGCTTCTGTATGAGGTATTTGAAAACCCTTGAATCTATGTTGTCTAAGTCCGGCACCATTGCCGGATCTATGTATATTGCCATCGTGCATATATCCTTTCTGCCATGTGTTTATAATCCCTTCGGTCTCTTCCTTGACTTAACACGGCTGTTTCTTCGTATATCCTCTATTGAGTACCTGAGAGCCGCCATGGCATCGTCAAAGAACGGCACAGGCTCATCGGTGTACTCGTTTGTCTTCTGGTCAAGCTGCCATTTCCACTGTCTGATCTCGTCATATGTGTTTGTGCAGCTATAATGTATATGTATCTTTGGTATCTGCTTCAGATAATCTATCTGTGCATGTACGCTTCCCGGCTCCTTTAGGACTCCTCTGGCTCTCTTATATCCGGCTTTCTGCCACATCTTGATTCTGTCCGGCTCTGCTGAATCACAGTACATATTTAGCTTTTTATCAAACTGCTTTTCAGCTGCCATCTGTATGATCTCGTTCGTGTCTTTCTCATACACATAGAGTTCTTTGCAGATGTACAATTCACCATCCTTGAAAGCCACCTCAAGCAAAGCATTTGCATGGTTAAATCCAAAATCCTGTGCATTCACTACATAATCGAAGTTGCTGTGATCTGTGTTAAAATCCTCAATAACATAGTTTGTAAGGATAAGGCCACCAACTTCGCCCCACTCCCCAAGTCCATAGACCCTATATCCCTCAGGATCCACCTTCTTACGTCTCTCCATTCTTGCCCTGTATGCCGCATCAATAAATCTGTTGTTGACATAGTTGCTTGAATGTGTCAGTACATTCTCGTCCTCAATATCAAAGAAGTTTTTCTTTATCCAGTGGGTAGCTGATACAGGGTTAAATGTCATCTTGATCTGATAAAACTGCCCTGGTGGCAGCTTACCTCTGAGACGGTCATCTATAATCTCAAAATCACTCTGCATAAGCTCCGTAGCCTCTTCTATCCATACATCCGTGAGCTTTCCACGCTTAAATGTGATAGATTTCAGCTTTTCACGCTGCTTATCATCATTTACCCCTCTGAATATGATCTGGTTACAATTTGCCTTGCATTCGATCATGAGCGGGTTCTGCTTGATGGTCCAGTATTTCTCATATTTATCACCGAACATACGAAAAATAGCACCCTGCAATTCTGCAAAAGTGCTATCTCTGTTTGTTATATCTGATTTTCTTACACATAATAAATTCCTGCCTGGATCCTGAAGGAGCCTGAGTATATAGTTTGTGGCTGTGTCAACACTTTTCCCGGATCCAGCCGAGCCTTTCATAACTATATATCTTCTCTTGCTCCTGTTCACTTCCTTAAATGCAGGATTAAGCTCAACTTTAATGTTCATCGTCTGCCATATCCTCCACTTCTGAATTATCCAGAGGCGTTTCATCACCATACGACACATTTATATTCAATGTCATATCTTCGCCCTCGGTATTCAGATTGATAATATCCTCAGGCCTCTGCCCCACTGTATCCCTAATGAACTCAGCACTGGCAATTGAGCCTTTGAGGGCTTTCTGAACTTGGGCTATGAGTATAGCGTCCTGGACTGTGATATTCTTGCCCTTTATATCTGCTATGTTCTTTATCTTGTCGATATTGACCACAGCGCCTTTATGCAGGCTCATGGACAGGATAGTCTCAAAGGTATCTTTCATCTGCTTCTTTGCAGCTCTTGTCTTACCTGATTTGACGCCGCCTTTCTTGCCTGCTTCCTGAAGCTCTTCTTTTGTCATGTCCTTAAAGCTCTTTCCCATCCGTTTCACCTGCCTTTCATATCAATCTATTTACACCTTATTCTTCGCTGGCTTATATGAATATTCATATCCATACTTCTTTGCGTTTCTGCTGAGCCACTTACTGAGATCCGCATCATAGTTGTCACTACTTACCTTGACGCTATGAATGGCTTTGTTGAACTCCGTAGCCTTAAAATGTGGTTTCTTTTTAATCGTATATGTTCCTGCTCTTCTTTTGCTGTATAGCTTAGGATCTATACCTCTAGGCGGCAATGCGTTTCTGCTGCTTGCTGTTACCGCCTTTTGCCCACTACCTGCCCATGTCTCAAGGTCTGCCCCACTAAAATTACCCCATCCATTCGCTGGATGATTGTGTATAAAGTGCTTACCTTCGCTTTCAAATGCATCATAACTCACACTACCTCTGGAACCCTTATAATAATGTGTCACATATCCATTATCATCCACTTGGACTCCCCATTCTCGACCACTCTTGGTGTGCTTATCATTAAAATTCTTGATAACCCTGTCTATACTTCCTGTATTCTTTGAACCATTCATCCAGGCAGGAAACAACTTCTCAGATGGTTTGCCTCTTCCGTTCGAAAATGATAGCCCTCTATCTCCTTGCTTTGTCCTGAATGCGTTTGCTCCTCTGCCACCCAATTGCTTTACCTCCACGAAAAAAGGACACTTCACAATGAAGTGTCCTAACATACTATAACTGTGTAATATCTATTCTTCCTCTATCGGGAACCACAAACTGCTGTCATCAATCACGCACAAACATAAAGGATTATTAAATGCATCCTCCTCAGATTCCCAAAATTCTTTAAGTCTCTTATCTCCAAGCATTCCATTCTCATAGAGGTCATCTATATTCTTGAATGTTATTTCCTCATCCGTATCATAATTAACGATTGATGCCGGACTATAATATATATAATAATCTCCAATCCTGAATGCCTGAGCTTTCTTCATATGGTGTAAAAATGTGTCCTTAAGCATATCTCCCACCTAACCTCTCTTAAATGCTTTATTGTCATAATACTTCACCTGAATACTGTCAGGGAATTTATAACCTATATCACCGCCATATACAAGCACTCTCTTTGGTCTGATGCGCTTGAGTGCTTCTGTCATTCCATTATACCACATCTGCTTATTTTCGTCATCCAGCTTGACTCCAATAGTTGACACCGAAACAGTTCCACCCTGTTGTATTCCATCAAAACAGAATGTATATGTTTCTTTCTCAGCCCATGAAAGCGTTGGTATAACGGTAATACCCACATCCTGCATCATCTGACCGATGAGGCGGCTTCTGTACACGTTCCATATCTTCATAGGCATTGGCATGTCCATGTACAGGCTGAAGTCTGGAGTAAATACACAGTCAAACTCTCTCAGCTTGTCCATATACTGCTGTGGGCTGTTCCAGATCCGTTCAAACTGGTAGTCATCAATGTAAAAATGCACCCCACATCTACGCTTCTTGGTAGATAGAACATAATTGAATGATATCAGCTCATCCGGTTCTGCGTTCTGTGCCTCTATAATCGGCATCTGATAAAATCCCTCTGCCCTTGCTCCGTCAAAATCATCAAGGTTGTATTCCTCGTATGTTCGCTCTCGTTCATCGCCGTAGTATCCGTCATCCTCATCATCCTCAAGCAGATCTGGAACATCAAAACCAAAGTCAGCCATGTCAAAATCCTCTATGGCTGTAAGCTCCTGGTTGAGTAAATCCAAGTCAAAACCACTGTTCATGGTCAACTTGTTGTGTGCCAGGATATATGCTTTCTTCTGCTGCTCTGTGAGCTCTGTAAGCCTTATACAAGGCAGTTCGGTATATCCAAGCTTCTTGGCTGCCAAGAGCCTACCATGTCCCTCTATCAGGACGTTGCCCTCGTCTATTGCAAGCGGATCATTGAAGCCAAACTCACTGATAGACTGCTTTATCTGCTCAACCTGTTCCTGTGGATGCTTCTTTGCATTCTTGGCATATGGTATTAACTTATCAATATCAACATACTCAATCTGCATATCTGCCTCTTCCTAGCTTCGGTATAGGTTCGAAGCTATACTTTCTTTCTCACTCTCTTCGGAATTACAATCATGTAAAACGGCTTACATACACTCTTTGCTCCTCTATCAAACCCTTTTATAGCTGGCTGAAGTTTATATATCTTAGTGCATTTAACCATCACCCTTAACATGGCTATTGGTAAAGCCAGCCTGCCAAGTATCGGATGTATGTATTCAAAACTATATTCAGGTCTCACAACCTCGAATCTTTTAATCTTACTCATATCTCACACCTCAAACAAAATAGCCCAGTGGGGAGAGATCAGCGTTCACTTTTCACAAGGGGAAGTTTACAACCACTGGGCATAAGAAAAGGGACACAACCGAAATGGCAAACAGTCATGTCCCTTATGAATCAATATTTCATGGTCTATCTTACAGCACAACCATGTGTTTGCACAATGCTTTTAGTGTGCTATAAATGTGTCAGATTTTAGATAATCGCCCCATGTTCGCTGGAACTCCTGCAGAGCCCAGCCATGAGCATGTCTTACCCAGTCGTATGAATATTCCATCTCCTCTGCAATATCCTTTAATGACTTATAGTTTATGTACTTCTGATACAATATCTCCGTATACTTCGTATTACGCAACTGACACATCTGGTGAACTGCTTTATTCCGGAAATCTTCAAATGTTTTTCTGCATTCATTCATCTCAGTTTCAAGGTCAACATATCTGCCAACTGTACGACTCATAGTATCTGCCACGGCACTGGACTGTACCCTTTCCTTTGAATAGTCAAATCCCCCCGGATTCATTGCAAGTTCTTTCATCTTGAAATATTCATTGCTTAACCTGTCCATGTAATCCTCAAGCATTTTGACCTGATTTAGATACTCTTTCGCTTTCACCGCCTCACCTCCTACTTGTTCTCCCGGATGGTGAAATCCAAGCCTGTTTCTTCCTTTAGTGTCTGTATCAGATCATCCCAGATAATTTCTTCATCACACAGCGCATCAGTCTTTAAATTAAATCTTTCGCAGAATCTCTCAAGCCTCTTCTGTCCAAAATCAAATTCATCTCGAAGTACCATGCAACTCATTATCAAAATACAATCTATTGTATTCAGTTTGATTTTATACACAGCTTCGTCAAGCTGCTTCTGGTTGACCTCAAGCGGAACAAACATGGCTCCTCTGACCTTGAGTTCTTTCTCTGCTGCTTCCATGCCCTGTGTCTTGATGACATTCATCAGCCATGCAGCCCCCGCCATTCTTGCTTCGTGTAGCTTTCTATCTGATTTTGCCATCCTCTCACTCCTTCCGGGTAAATCTTTTCATCAAGTGATTATATGGATCTGCCTGTGTCTTAAACCCTATCTGTCTTTCTTCAAGCGGATCATTGAGCTGTGCCCCATCAAGGAAATCTCGTAGTTCTTCTAGACAGTCTGGGCATAGATCCTTTGTCTCTACTGGATCATCGAACACATCAACCATCCTTGCCCTTATCGGGGCTCCGTGTTCAAACGGCAGGTCGTAGAACCCGCCACATCTATCGCATTTGCCTGCGTATGCCATTATGTATCACCTCTCCTTTATCAATTCTGGATTATCAAATATGTTGCCAATCACTTCAACTCGATTTCCGTTTTGAACATATTTCCATAAATCATCATTCAAAGACCCACTTCCACTCTTTCCCATTCCGATAGCAAAAGTTATCCTAAAATCTTTATAAAATACTTTTCCAAGTCTTTTCTTTGTATCTTTGTTCGGGAATGAACAATCATCATTATCTCGTTGGAACAAAATAATGTCACCTTCCCATATCAGCTTGCCGTTCTTATCCCTTAAGCCGGTACATTGACAGATTGTATCTGGTCGCACTTCAAAAATTCCATTTTCCTCTGTAAAATCCTCAAAGCAATCATATTCTGCTTTATCTGGGCATAAAATGTATGGAATGCTTTGACCTAATCTAAAGAACACATTTGTAATTAGATTGCCAATTACCCATTCTCCATTGTCAACTCTCTTTGCTTTAAATAAATATCTGTCACTCATCTGCACCACCACCTTTCACAATCTCGATTGCATGCTCATAACTTCTTGCTTTCTCTTTTCCTAAATTACTGTCGTATGCATTCTCCCAAAACTTTCGCTCATTTTCTAACTGCTCCACAACCTTGTCCACATCGTAGACTGTTGGATGCTCCTCAATAAGTTTTTTTGCCTCAATTCTCATTGATTTCTCTGACTTACGTTTCTCTAGTCCTTGTTTCTCAAGTGCCTTTATCGCCATATCAAATGCCTTTCCGGTATCATTCACATAGGCATAATGTGAATATCTATAATCTGTTGTTTCCTTTAATTTGGCTATTGCTTCTCTCTCTTCCATATTCCCACACTCCTATCTTCTCAGCCTTGCCACAGCCGTGTTCCATTCGTTTATAAAGTTCAATACCCAGGTAGCTGGGTATGTGCTTACAGCATACTGTTTTGAGATTGCCACGGCTCTTGCCCAGTTCGGATCCTGTTTGATCTCATTTGGAATCTGTGCCATCCTTACACCTCCACTTCATCATTTGCCGGAAACCGGAACACCTTCGGTGGTGTGAAACAGAATGCCTGTTGATATCCACTACCCTGTAGGATTCCAGGGCCACCATTACACGATATGTAACTTCCGTACATCTTCGTCATATCATCTAGCACTTTCTTTGTCTTTGCCAAGGAACTATACTTTGCCATAGTTACAGCTTTTGGACTGTCGTTCCATTCATATATTACGCATGTTCCATTTTGTGTGTTTTTTGTCAGAATTGTTCCATTTTCATACTTAACATCTATATAGCCCCATCCTTTCTGACTAATTAACCTCATTACTCCTCAACCTCCCTTAACAACTTTCCATTTATGTCGTAATCGTATCCAAAAACCTCAGAGTCCCTGTTTAAATAATCACAAAATGCCTGACACTCTTCCTTCGTTGTGAAGAATACTTTCCTCAATTCTTCTCCCTCTATTTCTTTGAAATCCTTATTGTGATCTACTACCACCTTCGCATATTCAGAGCAGATATCTGCGACAAAATACTCTTCTCCCGTGTTCCCTTTTTCTCTGTACCATGCCATGGTTTTTCTGTTTCTCTCGCATAATTCGTACAACGCATTCTCTTTTGGAAAGTACACCATTTTGCTTACTCTGCAGCTACACTCATCATCCACAATCTTTCCGGATGGCAATGTTACCTGGATTCTTCTGTATTTATCGCACTTATCGCATTTCTTTTTGTACCAGTAGTCCCCATCTACTGACCAAAGAGTAACCTTAAAATATTCCATTAACTCTTTCAACCTGGCTTGCTTGGCTTTGCTTTCAGCATTCCGTATCGCCCTGTCGCACTCATCTTTCTTTCTCTCAAAGTCTTTCTTCACTGACTCGAAGTTTTTCTTAATGTCCTGCAGCTCCTTATTTTCTTTGCGAAGTTTCTCAATTTCATCATTAATTTCTTTTTTTACCGATTCTCTAAGCTCATTCTTTAACTCTTCGATTTTCTCGTCAAACTCTCCTGGTTCAAAAAAATTTTCTTCATTCCAATAACACATCCTACTCCTCAACCTTCCTTTCCGCCTCAAGCCATCTGCGGGTACATTCTATGCAATGTTGCTTACCCATCTGACACACAATCTCGTCAAATCCAATCTCGTCAAATCCAACCTCACTCGGACACATGATTATCTGCGCAAGATCCGCATCACCAAGCGACCTGATGTAGTCGCCGTTGGTCATCGGCTCATAGTTATCCGTCGCATTCTTGGTACAGTGTGCGCATGGCTCCTGTGTCTCGTCCATGGCTCTGTATTTGCAGTTTTCGCAGCCTCCTGCTCTCTCTGGTACTATCTCCATCGTATATCTCCCTTCCTGATCATCTCTCTTATGTCTGTGTTGCTGAAGCTCTCATGGTAGCCCTTTTCACTCTGCATCAGTACATGGTGCTCATATACCTTGATGATTGTCCAGCGCTTCCAAACTCTAACCGGGACATTCTCCTCTTTTCCGTTCTTTGTGAGGATCTTCACCACCTGCCCCGGTCGGCAGATGGTGTTGTATATTGCGTCTATTTCAAAATCCGTCATGCTCATTCTCCTTTTACTCGGTCAGGAACTTATTGATGAAATACTGCTGTCCTTTGCCTGTTACCTTTGTTGTTCTAGTCTCCCTGACAGATCCATCAGAATTAACAACAGTGCTGATTTTTACCTCGAATAATCCCATATCCATGCTTCTCTGAGTTGGTGCGTTTCTATCCGTTCTTTTATTGCCCCTGATCAAATATCCATTTTCTCTCAGCCACTCATACAGTCTGTTCTGTCCAATATTGACACCATTCTGTTTCAATATCTTGGCAAGTTCTCCGACCAATATCGATGTATGGCTTGCAGCTACTGCATCAGCAAATATAGCCTTAGGTTTCATGGTCTCAATCTGCTTGTCTCTCTCCTGTATCTTGTTCTGAGCCACCTGCAAGGCTCTGGCCATCAGTTCATCGTCCGTCATGGTATCCTGTCCGACTATGTACCCGCCGTTCTTTCGGATGGATGGAAGCACCTCGCTTGTCACCCAGCGCTTAAATGCTTTCGCTGATGGGAGCTCGCTGGATAGGATGAGGCTGTATAATCCGCTTTCGTTGATTGCTGTTATATTTCTTTTTTGCCTGCCGTCGTGAATTGCGACGGTAGCTTTGTCCTCGTTATCAATGTGTTTTGCTATAGCGTCTCGTGTATTGCTATAACCAAGAGCTGTCGCTATGTCCACTCCCACAAACCAAGGCTCACCATCTTTTACCACTGTTCTGATCTCTCCAAATTCTTTATTCTCAAATATCTTCAAATCGTTCATCTAAAACCTCCTACTATCTATACAAAACACAACTGTCCGTTCTCTTCTTCGCTTATCCTCATGTTTGGCATCCTCTTCCTTACACACAGCTCCGGAAGATTTGATCTCACCATCGCCGCCGGTATAGGTGGACAGACTGCATTTCCACATCTCTTAACCTGTTCACTTCTTGAATATGTCTTACCTGTGTTGTCATGATCTATGATGTAATCATCCGGAAACCCTTGGCACCCATATAACTCCTTTGGCTCAAGCATTCTGAGACCAATGTCCACTATCTGATACTCAACACCTTGGATTGTTACAAGGCCGAACCGGTCTCTTGATGTCACTGTATCAAGCGGCTGTTCTATATCTTGGCCTGTACCCTCTCCGTAGTATTTAATCAGGAATGCTCTGACCTCTCCAAAATGTCCGGCCGATGTTGTCACTGTATGCAGTGGCTCTCTCTCATCCTGTCCTATCCCTGTCTTGTAAAACTTGCTGAGGAACGAAGTCACAAGGCCATATCTGTTTGAACTGTCCACTGTCATAATTGGATTCTCTATACCTTGACCTCGCACCTCGTCTGAATTGGTCTCTGAATGGTATTGAATGAGTGTAGGACTTATAAAACATTGCTGATTGCCCTGAATGATAAACGGCTCTGGATTATCCAGAACGAACTTCTTCAGCCCTCTTGCAATCCTCTGCATAGTCTTTGGTGCAAGTGGCCTCACCGCCCGAATGCCGTACTTCTCCTTGATCTCCTCTGATGTATCAAAGATGCTCGGACATGGCAGGCTGAAATCAAGCTGTGTATATGCCCCAACATAAGGCTTGAGCAGTCCCGCCTTGACCTCTTCACTGTCTGCCGGTGCATGCGTAGGCTTTGGCCACATGATAGGTACACCATCACACCTTGCGATCATAAAGAACCTTTTTCTTTTAGTCGGTGCTCCGTAGTCTGCCGCCACGAGCTCTCTGAACTGTACCTCATACCCCATCTCATTAAGCTGCTTTACAAATTGCCTGAATGTATCTCCTTGCTTTGCCCTTATCGGATGATGTCCTCTGTTGAGCGGTCCCCATGTCTTGAACTCTTCGACATTCTCAAGCATAATCACTCTCGGTCTCACAAGTGCCGCCCATCTGCATGCTACCCATGCAAGGCCTCTGATGTTCTTATCCTTTGGTTTTCCACCCTTGGCCTTACTGAAATGCTTGCAGTCCGGAGAGAACCAGGCAAGGGCTACCGGATGCCCCTCACAGGCTTTCACAGGATCAACCGCCCACACGTTCTCACAGTAGTGCTTTGTGTTTGGATGATTGACCTTATGCATCCTGATGGCTTCCGGATCATGATTGATTGCTATATCAACGCTGTACCCTGTAGCCATCTCAATCCCTGTTGATGCTCCACCACCTCCGGCAAAGTTATCAACAATAAGTTCTCCGTTTATCATGGCAGCACCTCCGGGTAATCATATATGCTCATCTGTACCGCCGGTACATCTTCCCACGGCACTCCGATATAGTCCAGGACTCTTCCCCAGCCGAACTTTTCTCCTGTCTCTGGATCCGTGCAGCATCTATACATGTAAAACTCCCATTCTTTGGGATTCCGCTCTCTGAGCCTGTCAAACCTGTGTGGTCGTTCTTCCATGTGGATTCCGAAACCGCACATACTGCAGCCTGTCCTCTGTGCTCCTGTCGTTCTGAGATTTCCGTGTCCGTCATCCTCTATCCGTCCATATATAGCTGGTATGATTGTCTCAACCGGTTCATAAGGTATTGTGTTACCAGCCTTATCCTTACTGTATGGCTGCTCATAATAAAGCTTTGCAAACACATCTGTATGTGCGTGATACCAAGTGTCCATCTCCTGAGCAAGTCTCAATATGTCATTTCTGAGGTATGGTGCAAATGGCGCTGATCTCATTACTGTCTTGCCATAGTAATTGCATCCATGGTCTGTGAGAGCTTCTTCTCTCTGTCCACCCTCAGATGCCATCATGCCAAGGAACGGATAGCTTGAATGAGCCTTAGCCCAGTCATCGCATGGCTTCTCTTTCAGCCAATAGCAACAATCATTTGACACCTTGAAATTTGGCTTGTAATACATAACACCTTCATTCTCGTTCTCATATCCTCCGAACAGGTTAAGCCACTTCTGTGGCAACTTCATGCGGCTGTTCTTCTGGAAGTGTCCAAGCTCTCCACATTCGCCTGTGATTATTGCATGTCGAACTGTCTTATTGTTTTCAGTCGGATTCTGAAGCAGCGCTATCTTTCCCGCTATTCTCTTGCTGATAACCGGGAACCCAACTTCATTGAGTACCTCAACTTTTGTCTTGAGTGGGTTCAGGATTGTCACTCCAAGAGCTTTATGTACTCGCTGTATACTCTTATCTTCCAGAGATGACACTGATACCGCTGGAACATTAATCCCTATCGACTTCAGGAATACGTGTAATGTAATACTGTCAAGACCGCCAACACTCACATGAGCCGTTTTGTCTCGTATCCGCATCTGCTCCATGAACTCTTCAGCTCTAAGCCTGGAACGCCGCACCTTAACTTCATACGGCTGGCTCTGGAGCATTATCATTTTCTCCCTGGCTTCTTTCTTGCGCTTCTTGTATTCCTCTAAGCCCTCGTCCGGGCTGTCAAGTTCGCCGTCCTCTCCAAAAATTCTCGTTATTAAGTCTTCGTTCATTCACTTCTCAGGAACCCGCTATAGCATTACCCCGGCCGGAGGTTCGGCTCCTTTCGTGTGTTATTTATTATTCAGCTCATCAGCCAGCATCTTCTCAAGCTGTCCAAGCTGCTCAGAATGATCTGTCTGTTTGAAGTTTGCAAATCCATTTGGATTCACGTTCCGTGGCTGCCCTCGGCTCTTGCCGTCATCCTCAAGCGGATATACTGATTTCCAGCCACGCATAATAGACTGATTGATTATTTTTATCTGCTCATTCTTATCGTGTGATAGACTGTTGAGCCTGTTTATAGTCAATGTGATTGCTCTATCGGTCATGGGACTCTTGATACCCTTACGAAACTTTATGTATTCATGAATAGCCTCGTCCAGCTCTGGATCATCGCTATACTTGACCGGTTCAGACTTCTTACGTGGCTTCTCTACCTCCGCATGTGCGCATGCACGTGCCTTAGTAGGAGTATGTATATACTCCTCATTATCACTATCATTATCATATTCATTATCATTATCGGCTTTTCTGGGTTCGGTTTGGTTTTCCTCGGTTTCAGAAATAACCGTTCGGTTTTCAGTAAAACCATTCGGTTTATTTGGGTTTTCCTCGGTTTCAGAATTATCCGTTTCCTTTGTAGGTCTGCCGCCCTTCTTGCCATTTGATCTGTTGCGCTCACATTTTTCCTCATACTTGGAGTTGTCCTTGTCCATGCGTGCCTTGATAAAAGAAAAACACATGGCAAGTGCACTACCTTTTGGAAGATCCGGAACTTCGCCTGTCTCCTGGTAGTCCATCAGAGCAAACATTAACTCGCCGACCTGCTCCGGTGGCAGCATCGACAAATGCTCTCTATATTCGGTATAAAAGACAAAGCTCCCTTTATTTCCCATGTGGCTCACACCTCCTTGATCCTTATTCCATACTTATAAAGCATCAACTTGCGCTTTATGATGTATTCCTTTGTTCTCATGCCCTTTGTATCTTCCACAACCATGCTGTTGTTTTCCAGTTCCCAGTACACAAAGTCGGCCTTATATGAACACTTCTGTTCTATAACCTTTCCTGGCTTGAATTTGCCTTTATTAGGTCCCTTTGTGTATATCTGGTCTGTCTTTTCTCTCTGAGCTGGTATCAGTTCAAATTCACGCTGGAGCTGTAAACCGGTTATCTTGCCAGCTTTCTCCAGAAGCTTCAGCTCTGTATATCTCTGAGCCTCTTTCTTGCTGTCAAATGTGATGCCGTCCAAGGCAACCTTCCTGTTGCCGTACTTGGCTCGTGATCTGTTCCAAGCCATTGTTACTCCTTTCCCCCTGTCGCCCTAAAATAAGAGCAACAGGGATATATGCTAAGACATTACGCTGCGTGTTGTGATGTATTATGTAATGTCAATGTAACCTACTTGAAACTTCCGAACAGTGCCGCCTCGGCAGCGTTCATCTCTGGCTGTGGATTTTCTGCCGGTGTCGGCTGTGGATTCTGAACACTGTTCTGTGTATTCTGAGCATTGTTCTGAGTATCCTGTGGCTCTGCCTGTGGAGTCTGTGCTTCTGGTTCATTCATCTCTGTTGCTGTGGCTTCCACATACTCATCATTGTCATTCTCAACGTATGTAGGATGTCCCTCAGCGTCCAAGGTTGCCATGTCACCCTCAAATGCTTTCTGGAGATCTATGCTCATTACTCCCCACTTACTGATTAGCTGACGGAGCATTGTCTTGTAAGCCATTCCATCAAAATTCTTGTACCAGAATGATGAATACATCCATGAATCTCTCGGATCATAATTGCCAGCCTCATAGTCAGCATATGATACTCTCTGCTTCTCTCCGTACTTTGTCTTGACCTTTCCAGCGTCCTTGTAGAATGCCGGTGCATACTTGTCCGCATGAGCAAGCATCTGAGCCTTACTCCAATACATTGTCTTTCTGAATCCGTTCACAAGCTCAAACATTGCATAGTAGCCGATTGTCTCAGCCTCTTCACGCTTGTCCCAATCATCAACCATGAGATTAACCTTGATGTCCTCGTTGAGTGGGTCGAAGTATTCCAACTCCCCTTCCTTGATTGCGACAACATTCAGTCTCTTATACTGACCAGAACGGATAGCCAGCTGAATATATCCCTTATATCCCATCTGGAACTGAGCTTCCTTGACACC
>NZ_JBEHVP010000005.1:174359-254329 GCF_040227275.1 Coprococcus sp. RTP31081st1_H1_RTP31081_211007 | reverse complement strand
AGCGTGAAGCCCCCCTCAAGATAAGATATCCCATCTTCGGAGTAAGACCCCTTGAAGACTACAAGGTTGATAGGCTTCAGGTGTAAGTGTGGTAACGCACTCAGCTGAGAAGTACTAATAGGTCGAGGACTTATCCTTAGAGGTTTCTAAGAGATAAGCTTTAGAAGATACCTCTTTCTGTGTGAAATTCTGAAGGTACAAGTTAAAAAAATATAAAAAACACTTGCATTTTCAAGTCAAATGTGTTAACATTGACAAAGACGCCGTGGTTTACCAGGTGATATTCCTCGATAGCTCAATGGTAGAGCACTCGGCTGTTAACCGAGGGGTTGTAGGTTCGAGCCCTACTCGGGGAGCTGCTTTTGAAAACCTGGCCCCATGGTCAAGCGGTTAAGACATCGCCCTTTCACGGCGGTAACACGGGTTCAAATCCCGTTGGGGTCATTTGACAATTAAATATGCCGATGTGGCTCAATTGGCAGAGCAGCTGATTTGTAATCAGCAGGTTATCGGTTCGAGTCCGATCATCGGCTTTTTGCTTAAAGCAAGAAGTTGCCAAAAGCAATAAATGGGTGGATTCCCGAGTGGCCAAAGGGGACAGACTGTAAATCTGCTGCGTAATGCTTCGATGGTTCGAATCCATCTCCGCCCATTTTATTTTTTTGCCGCGGGGTGGAGCAGTCTGGAAGCTCGTCGGGCTCATAACCCGAAGGTCATAGGTTCAAATCCTGTCCCCGCTATTTTTATGTAAGCCCAGATAGCTCAGTTGGTAGAGCAGAGGACTGAAAATCCTCGTGTCGCTGGTTCGATTCCAGCTTTGGGCACTAGATGAAAAGCTGAAACTTTTATGAGTTTCAGCTTTTATTTGTTTATGCGGGCAAAGCCCTCCAAAACGTACAGTATGTATATTTATAGGATTCCGAAGGAGGAGATATCAGAATGGTATTTGAGGTTGGACAGGTTATAAAGATGAAGAAGGCGCATCCTTGTGGAACGAATTCCTGGGAGATACTCAGAGTAGGAATGGATTTCAGACTCAGATGTACTGGCTGTGATCATCAGGTCATGGTGCCCAGAAAATTGGTGGAGAAGAACTTCAAGGGATTTATTGAAGAATAAAAAAGAAGCAGGATCATGATTAGGCGATTATGATTCTGCTTCTTTTTTTATATAAAGTTTTTTGTGAGCCGATTGAGTATAACTCATATATTAGCTTTACTCTCTTTAAGGGAGGAGCGCAGCCGTCAAGCGGCTGCGCCAATTAAGGGATTGGGGGGTGTAGTCATTTCTGACTACAAAAAAGGGAGTAAATAACAAAAAATAGTAAATTGTCAAATTTCAGTGTAAGCTGTCAACGCTTTCTGTTGTTTTTCTGTATCTCTTGCTTACAAGTTGATAATATGATAAATGGATCAGGATTGCAATAGCATTTGGCTCATTTAGGTTATAATGCCATATTTGTTGGCGATTTTGACTGTTTTTGACTACTTTTGCATGTATAATCGTAAAAAATCATCTAATGTAACATAACGCAACGATATTGCGCAAGTTGCACACAGGCAAGTTGCGCAATACAGAAGAGATATATAATAATAAAAGAGCAGAATCACGATTAGGCGATCATGCTTCTGCTCTTTTTATTTATATAAGATTTTTTGTGAGCTGATATTGAATATATCATAACCTTTGATTACTCACCTTTAAGGGAGGGACGCAGCCGCTTGACGGCTGCGTCAATTAAGGGATTGGGGGGTGTAGTCATTTCTGACTACGAAAAAAGGGAGTAAAAACAAAAAATAGTAAATTGTCAAATTCCAGTGTAAGCTGAAGATGTTTCTGCTGTTCTTGTATCTCTTGCTTACAAGCTGATAATATGACATAAATGTTATTTATGCAATAGCATTTGATTGTTTTCCGTCATATTCACATATTCATAATAAATTTTGACTGTTTTTGACTGAAAAGGAATAAATCAGACATTTGCACTATTCAAATGGCATGCTTATGTGATATAACTTTACTTATATGACGTGATAATACATTATTCCACAGATGAATTATCACAGATAATATGCATACGAAAAAAGATCAGGGAGGATCAAGATGAAGAGTAGCAAGAAAAATCTTATTGCCATTGCCGTGGTAATTCTCATTATTGCGGTTCTCGGAATTCTGTCTATATATGTAGATAAGATTCCATCGCCATCGACATATGCGACATTCTGGGCACTTGTACCATCGGTTGTCGCTATCACGCTGGCACTTATAACGAAGGAGGTTTACAGTTCACTGTTTATAGGAATTGTAATAGGAAGTGTGTTTGCCTCCGGATTCAGTTTTACGGGCAGTATATCGAATGTACTGCAGGATGGACTGATCGCACAGCTTTCAGATTCATATAATGTAGGTATACTGATATTCCTTGTCATTCTTGGAACCATAGTTGCACTTATGAACAAGGCAGGTGGATCCAAGGCATTTGGTGACTGGGCAGCTACCCATATCAAGACCAGACAGGGCGCGCAGCTCTGCACAGTTCTTCTGGGAGTTCTGATATTTATCGATGACTATTTTAACTGCCTCACAGTCGGCAGTGTTATGAAGCCTGTAACTGATAAACACAGGATATCAAGGGCGAAGTTTGCATATGTTATAGATGCAACAGCGGCACCTATATGTATCATAGCCCCTGTATCATCATGGGCTGCAGCCGTCAGTGGATTTGTAAAGGGTGAGGATGGCTTTGGTCTGTTTATAAAAGCCATACCATATAACTAT
Source organism: Coprococcus sp. RTP31081st1_H1_RTP31081_211007 (assembly GCF_040227275.1). Lineage (NCBI taxonomy): Bacteria > Bacillati > Bacillota > Clostridia > Lachnospirales > Lachnospiraceae > Coprococcus > Coprococcus sp. RTP31081st1_H1_RTP31081_211007. Next base: position 251,551 of record NZ_JBEHVP010000005.1, on the reverse strand, counting down.
TATTCATTCCTCACACTTGCGATGATGATCGCAATGATCGTTATGAAGGTTGAGTTTGGTTCCATGGAGAAGCATGAGCTCAATGCCCTGAAGGGAGATCTTCTCTCAATGGGAGATGGCAAGAAGACTGTCACAGCAGAGGAGACTGATGTGGTCAACAGCAACGGCAAGGTAGTTGATCTTATAATACCTATCATATGTCTTGTTATCTGCTGCATTATAGGAATGATCTACACAGGTGGATTCTTCAGCGGTGTAAGCTTTGTAGAGGCATTCTCAAACAGTGATGCATCTGTTGGACTTGCAATTGGAAGCTTGTTCGGACTGCTTATTACAATTCTTCTGTATGTGATAAGAGGAGTCCTGGATTTTGGTAAATGTATGGAGGCTATACCAGAGGGCTTTAAGGCAATGGTACCGGCTATACTGATCCTTACATTCGCATGGACGCTCAAGGGAACTACCGATATGATGGGTGCAAAGGATTTTGTACAGACAGCAATGACATCTGCATCGGGAAGTCTGTTTAGTTTCCTTCCTGCGGTTATATTTATAGTTGGATGTCTCATGGCGTTTGCAACAGGAACATCATGGGGAACATTTGGAATACTTATCCCTATTGTGTGTGCAGTATTTGAGGGTAAGAATAATGAGCTTATGATCATAGCGATATCAGCATGTATGGCTGGAGCTGTGTGTGGAGATCACTGCTCACCTATATCAGATACCACTATCATGGCATCAGCAGGAGCGCAGTGTAACCATGTAAATCATGTGGCAACACAGCTTCCATATGCGATAACAGCGGCTATCATGTCATTCGTGTCATATGCTATAGTTGGACCGCTTACATACCATCTGCATGTTAAGTGGTTTATCATGCTTCCGATATTCATAGCAATGATGGTTCTTCTGATATTTGTACTCAGGGTCATCAAGCGCAGGAATCCTGCAAGTTATGTGAATGCGGATACTAGAGTAGCGGATGCGGAGTAGGCAGATCAAATTGTAAATAAAAGGTATATTTAACGAAAAAAATAGTTGACTTATGATGGAACATAAGTTAATATGTGAGAGTAGAGTTTTCATTTATTTGAATCCTCTCTCCCCTCATTATGGTGACCAGGTACCCCCTGGTCACTTTTTTGTTTATATGGACAAAATATAGCATGGGCACTTTATATTTGTTAACTTGAGCAATCACATGTAAAGGTATATTCTATATACCATAGATGCCGGGGAGACAGACATCATAATAAATAAAGGAAAGAGAGTAGTTATGCAGGATAACAGAGAGATAACAAATGAAGAAGTCCAGAAGGCTTCGGAGATAATCAACAATTTGCTGAGTTACTATAACAGTAAGGTTGTGGGACAGCCTTATCTGGGATATTCACTTCTGGTTGCAATGATGACAAACGGTCATGTGCTTCTGGAATCCGTTCCAGGACTTGCCAAGACCACTGCTGCCAGGGTTATGACAGAGGCGGTTAATGGATCATTTTCAAGGATCCAGTGTACACCGGATCTTATACCGAGCGACATAATTGGAACCCAGATGTACAACATGGCGACCAATACATTTGAGGATAAGATAGGTCCGGTTTATTCGAACTTTGTACTACTCGATGAGATAAACAGGTCCAGTGCGAAGACACAGAGTGCCATGCTGGAGGCGATGCAGGAGAGAGAAGTCAGTATAGGAGGAAAGACATATAAGCTGCCGGAGGTGTTCGTGGTAATAGCGACCCAGAATCCGATCGAATCTGAGGGTACGTATGTGCTGTCAGAGGCACAGCTTGACAGATTCCTTCTCAAGGAGACTGTGACATATCCAAGCGCAAGGGATGAGATGGAGATACTCAACAGAGTGGAGGCAGGAGTTTTTTCAGACGTGAAGTCCGTTGCCAGCGTTGACGATGTGGTGTATCTTCAGAAGCTGTGCAAGAGGATTTATATAGATCCGGCGATAAAGAAATATATAGTTGATATAGTTCAGGCAACCAGAATGACGGATAAGATACTTGCACCTGAGCTTGCACAGTATGTTGCCATGGGTGCGAGCACAAGAGCGGCTATTGCGTTCATGGAGGTAGCAAAGGCAATCGCACTTATAAATGGGAGAAGATATTGTGTTCCTGATGATGTGAAAGCACTCAGATATTCAGTCCTGAGACACAGGATCATGCTTACATTTGCCGCTGTTGCGGAAGACGTGAAGATTGAGAAGATTATAGATGCCATAATAGGTTCGGTTAAGACGCCGTAGGGGAAGACAGTTAATTATGAAGATGACATATATATCCAGAATACAGGGAAATATGAAGGGATATAAGACCATATATACTACCAAGGCAACGTCGAGGATAATCGATGGTTCGTACAATTCCATCTATAAGGGCAGGAGTATGAACTTTGATGAGCTCAGGGAGTATGTCGTTGGCGATGATATCAAGGACATGGACTGGAAAGCATCTGCCAGGAGCCAGAAGCTTCTGGTCAGACAGTATATCGCCGAGAAGAAGCATAATATAATGCTGGTGATGGATGCCGGAAAACGTATGCTTGGATATGCCAATGATGTTCAGGAGAAGAGTGACGTTGCACTTATGGCGGCAGGAACCCTGGCATATATGGTGTGTGACAATGGTGATTATGTGAGCGCTACTTATGTTTCAGACAGGGGCGTGGAGCACTATCCGTTTAAGACAGGCTTTGCAAATGTCGAAAATATTCTTGCGGGTTACCACAGGAACGTTACCATGACTAATGACTCGGATACGGGGGATGCGCTGAGCTTCATTGCGAGGAATTTCAGGAGGAGAATGATCATACTTGTGGTGACGGACACCAGAGGTATCCTGAATATGTCGGAGGCAACTGTAAAGCAGTTAAAGGTACTGCATGATATACTGCTTATAAATGTTGAGGATGCCGGGATGAACGGTAAGAATGTATATGACATATCCGGTGACACATATATTCCTGAATTTTTTACCAGGGACATGAAGCTGGCAAAGAAAGAAGAGAGGAAAAGGCAGGAGCTTTCAAGTGCCTGTGACGACAAGCTTAAGAAACTTGGTATTTCGTACCTGACGGTCAGGTCTTCTGACAGCATGGATGAAAAGATAGTAGAGCTGCTCAACAAGCACAAGACTGAGAGCTCTGGAAAGTAGTTAAATGGGCTGATGCCCGGAGATAAGAGGAAGAAGATATAAGATATGGAAAGTTCAGTGAATTTGCAGGAGCCGCTTTCGTATGTGGTATGGCCGATCGTGCTGACCGGAGCGATAACAGCCGCAGTGCTGTTGTTCTTTGGTGTCTGCTGGTATCTGGGAAGACGTAGAAAAATGGCGGCGGAGCTGCCGAAGGTGGTGAAGCCTGCGCCTATGGATATGGGTAGAGTGAAGGCCAGATATCTGTCAGAACTGGCGGATATTGCGGGACAGTATGATCAGGGAAAACTTGATGTAAGAGGTGCATATCAGCGTATGAGCCGTTGTATCAGGGGATTTGTTCATGCTGCAACCGGCATAAGGGTTCAGAATTATACTCTGTATGATATAGAAAGATTAAACATGCCGGAGCTGTACTATCTTGTGGCTGAGTATTATGCGCCGGAATTTGCAAGAAAGTCCGATGGTGATGTGAGGGCTTCCCTTGAGAAGACAAGGAGTTTGATTGAGAGATGGCAATAAAATATCATATTGTTCTATATGCAGGCCTGGCTATTGCGCTGTTTATGCTGGTATTTGTGTTTGTGAAATACAAAAAGACAAAGAAATATGCCGGAGGAAAAAAGATCGCAGGGCTCATATGCCAGGAAGATGAGGCATATTTCAGGAAAAGAAAAATATTATATAAGACCGGGCTTACAGCCACGCTCATATGCTGCGTACTGGTTGTCGTATCGGCATTCCTGCTCATGGCAAAACCATACACGAGCAGGCGTATGCAGGATGAAAAGTATTGCAGGGACATCATTCTGTGTATCGACATATCAACATCCGTGGATTATCTCAACGAGAATCTGCTGGACAAGCTGAAGAAAACAGTTGATGAGCTTCAGGGCGAACGTTTTGGAATCGTGATATTTAACACAAGTCCGGTGCTGCTTACTCCGCTCACGGATGATTATGAGTATGTGAAGGATCAGCTTGATCTGATCGCACAGTGTCTGAAGAGCAGAAATGAAGTGAATCTGGACGATGCATTTTCATCGGGGTACGACTGGATATATTATCAGGCATATATATCATCTGGAACTCTGATTGGAAATGAGCAGAGGGGAAGCTCACTTATAGGGGACGGCCTTGCTGCTGCGGCAATCGATTTTTCGGATGCTGACAAGGAGAGGACAAAGGTGGTAATATTCTCCACTGACAATGATATACAGGGAACACCGGTGGCAACTCTGGATGAGGCGGCCGATATATGTGTTTCAAACAATGTCACGGTGTATGGAGTTGGAACAAAGGAGATGACACCGGAAAACAAGGAGTCCATGAAGAATGCGGTGGAGAAGACCGGTGGTAAATTCTATCTTGAGGAGGAATCCGGATCATTTGGAGAGATAGTATCATCGATAGAAAAGCTGAGTAAGAATCTGGTCAAGGTGAGGATGGTGGATGTTGAGACACCTGAGCTGTTATATCCATTTGTATTGATGCTGGTTCTGTTTGCAGGAATGCTAGGACTTGGCCGCTGGCTCAAATTATAAGACGTTACAGGAGAGAATTATGAGAATAGATCCAATTATACCAATCTGGCTTATGCTCATATTGTGCGTTGGCATGGCGTTCCTGAAAAGGCGGAAGAGAAGCGCATATATAAGGCAGATAGCTGCCATCATACTGATATTTCTCATCAATCTGAGGATCATGGTCCCAAGCAGCAACGTGGAGACAAGTGTCCGGAAGCTTGACACATATGTGCTGTTCGTTGTGGATGACACCATAAGCATGCTGGCTCAGGATTATGCTGGGGATACAGAGAGGCTGACGGCGGTGAAGAAAGACTGCGAGCACATAGTTGATGAGATGGACGGTGCTAAATTTGCAGTCATAACTTTCAATAATAGTGCAAATCTGATATCGCCATATTCGGATGATTCAAATTTTGCAAAAAGTGTTTTGGATTCAATATATCCGCTGGATTCGCTATATGCCAGGGGGTCGTCCATGAATGTCTGCATAGATGTGATGACGGATACCCTTAAGCGTGCAAAGGAGAAAAATGATGGAAATGTGGTCGTGTTCTTTATAAGCGATGGTGAAATAACCAACGACGACAGACTCAAGTCATTTGACGGGGCGAAAAAATATATTGATGGAGGCGCAGTGTTGGGGTACGGCACAAAGGAAGGCGGTAACATGTATGTGAAATCATATTACGATGACCGGAAGGAGCTGCTTGAGGACACATCGGACTACCCGTATAAACCAGCGGTGTCGAAGATCGATGAGGATAATCTGAAAAAGATTGCCGATGATCTGGGCGTCGACTATATAAATATGAACGATGGTTCTGCGCTGGATAAGGTTGTGGAGAAGTCACGGGGAACCGCTGAGTCAACGGATAAGGGTAAGACCATAGGATATGTGGATATATATTATCTGTTTGCAGCATTATTTGCAGGACTTGTTGTATATGAATTTTTTGATATGAGAAAGAAAGTCATAAAATGAAAAACAGATCAGGAATAATAAAGATCGTTGCTGCAGTGACCGGAGCTGTCAGCCTGCTGTGTATGGCGGTGCTTCTGGTGAATTATCTGTGCAATGAGCATTTTATAAGTGAATACAAAAAGGGACAATATGTGGACAGCACAGTGAACGCCGTGCTTGGCTTTACTCAGCCACATATATACCATTATAATCTTGGTGATGTATATTACAGTCAGGGAGATTACGAGGGCGCCGAGCAGGAGTTTCGTAAGGCACTTGAAAAGAAGCCGGGTGGTGAGTCCGACTGTAAGACAAGGGTCAACCTTGCGCTGTCCATAGTGAAGCAGATAGATCCTGAGGGTGTTACCAAAGAGAATCTGGATGAGGTGATAGACATACTTGAGGGGGCAAAGGACATTCTCATAGAGAATGACTGCGCTCATAGGGATGATGAGGATGGACATTACGAGGATGCACAGACTCTGAAGGATGAGATAGATGCCTTTGAGGAACAGCTCAGGAAGCAGACGGAGGAACAGGATCAGAAAGGTGATCAGGATCCAAATGACCAGAAGGATCAGGGCAGTGACGATGAAAACGAAGAGGATACACAGGAGCCTCAGTCTTCTGATAAGGAATCGGAGATACGAAAGCAGCTCGATGCCATCCAGGGAGACAGTCTTGAGCAACGAAATCAGGAGATGGATGCATACGAGACATACAAAAATGAACATGATTACTACGGCGGACGCACTTGGTGATCATACATTAATAGACATTAAATTCTAAATATAAAACTTGCGCAATATTAAGACGCGGGGTATAATACTGCTAGTTATGGTCATTTGTGGAAAAGTGACCAGAATAAGGAGATAGAATCGAGCAATGGTAAATGAAGAAAAGGTCATTCTAATGACGAAGATCGCCATGTACAAGGAGTCGCTTGGGCGTGAGGATCTCGAAAAGGGTAAATATTTTCAAAGTGACTATGTGAAGCTTAACTGTCTTAAGACAATTGTTTCATCTACGGTGCTGTTTGTAGTTTTTGCCGCAGCTTACATATACTATAATCTTGCAGATATAGTTGAGAAGCTCACAGAGCTTGACTATGTGAAGGTGGCGAGCAGCATTGTGGGCGGCTATGCAGTGGTGTGTATTGCATTTGCGCTTTTCGCGTGGGTCTTATATACATACAGATATATGAAGGCAAAGCCAAAACTCATAAAGTATAACCAGAATCTTAAGAAACTGATAGAATTTTATGAGAACGAGGACGGAACACGCCGTTCTGTCAAAAAAAAGAGGAGGGCTAACTGATAATGTCAACACTTCTGGATTTCCGCGATGGAGTAAAGAATTTTTGTAGTAAGTATGATAAATTTGTTTCACCACTGTGTAAGTTTATACTGGCACTTGTTGTGTTCTGGTCAATAAACCATCTTACAGGATATAACAGCACGATAAGCAGTATCGTAGTGGTCCTGGCAGCAGCTTTTGTGTGTGCGTTCCTTTCAGGCCAGCTCACACTTGCCATTGCAGGACTGTACGCATGTGCCCAGGTTGCCAGCGCAAGTCTGGAGCTTGGAATCTCATTTGTTGTCATATTTGTGATAATGTATTGTGTATATATAAGATTTTTCCCTAAGGCATCATGGATCATTCTGTTTATGCCATTCTTTTACATTATAAAGTTCCAGTATTTCATGCCGATCCTGGCTGGAATGACAGCTGGATTCACAGGAATGGTTCCTGCAGCATTTGGCTGTATATTCTACTTCTTCCTGAAGCATACTGCTGATTACGTTGCTTTAAGCTCAAGTTCAGCAGAGGGTGATCTGATAGAGGGATACAAGTATATTTTCCAGCATCTGGTGCAGGATAAGACACTTCTGCTCACCATAATAGTGTTTGCAGTTGTTATAGTTCTTACATACATAATATATAGAATGTCATTTGCATATTCATGGTACGTTGCCATCATCACAGGCGGTGTGGTAGAGATCATACTGTTCCTGGTTGGAACTTTGTCCATGGAAGTTGAGGTATCCCTTGCGGGGGCTCTGCTTGGATGCATACTGGCGATACTGGTGGCCATAGTGGTTCAGTTCTTCAAGATAGTTGTGGACTACTCAAGTGTTGAGAATACACAGTTTGAGGACGATGACTACTACTACTATGTAAAGGCTGTGCCAAAGGTCATGGGTGGTGCCCAGAGAAAGGCAGCCAGAAGAGAGCAGCCATCGCCAAGACCACAGCAGAAGAGGTCGACTTCGTCCGGATCAGGCGCACAGAGAAGCCGGTCTGCGGCAAAGGAAGATTCTGTTACAGGATCAACAAGATAGATACATTGAAAAGAGCTTACATGTGAGTGACCTGACTTTTGTCAGGTCACATTAATTATACGGAGTATTTATATACCGAAAGGAGGATGAAATGGATAAGATATCAACGTTTATATCAACGTATTTTGATTGGTTTTATATAACAGTTCCAGGCACAGTAGATATAATAGAGATACTTATTTTGTCATTCTTTATATACAGGATCATGTTGTGGTTCAAGCAGAGCAGAGCATGGACTCTTCTGAAGGGTATAGTTATGATCGTGCTCTTCACTGCCATTGCGGCGGTGTTCCAGTTCAATACGATCTTATATCTGCTTAAGAATGCATTCAGTGTGGGAATAATAGCGGTGGTGATCCTGTTCCAGCCGGAGTTCAGACGAGGACTTGAACAGCTTGGAAGAAAGAAGCTGATCAATTACATTATACGAGATGGCGAGGATGATGGTGTTATATCGGAGAAAACGATATATGAGCTTGTGAAGACGGCCCAGGTCCTGTCTGCAAACCGTACCGGTGCACTCATAGTCATTGAGAATGAAGTTGCACTGGGCGAGTATATTGATACGGGAATACCGATCGATGCGGTCGTGACTAACCAGTTACTTCTCAATATATTTGAGCACAACACACCGCTTCATGATGGTGCGGTGATCATAAGAAAGAACAGGGTAGTTTCTGCCACATGTTATCTGCCACTGTCTGCAAATGACTCCATCAACAAGGAGCTTGGAACACGACACAGAGCCGGTATAGGTATCAGTGAGGTGTCAGACAGTATGACTCTTATCGTATCTGAGGAGACAGGTTCAATATCCATTGCACAGGGAGGCGAGCTCTTCAGGAATCTGGACAGCGAGGGCGTGAGAAGGCATCTTCAGACGCTGTGCAAGGAGTATAATGGAAGAAAGAGCCACAGGTCTTCAGGTGCCCGTCCGGTTAAGCGGAGAAAGAGAGTCGTTGTGGAGAATAAGAATAAAGCTTCCAGAAAGGAGGCTGATGAGAATGAAAAATAACAGCGCAGAGCCTAAGAAAAAGGCAAATAAGATATACAGCAATATAGGTCTTAAGCTTCTGTCGGTTGTGCTTGGATTTCTGGTGTGGCTTCTTGTACTGAACATCGATGATTCAGCCGTGACAAGGACCATAAGGGACATTCCGGTCAATCTGGTAAATACTGACGCCATAACAAGTCAGAATCAGTTGTACACGATAACTTCAGGTGATACCGTGGATATAGTCGTCAAAGGACGTAAATCACTTATAAGCGATCTTGATGCGTCGGATTTCAAGGCTGTAGCGGATATGTCAAAGATATCCATAACAAATGCGGTGCCTATCACTGTAACTGCGAACAGCACCAACATAGCTAAAAAGGTCAGCATAACTGTTGTGGACAACGTGCTGTCAGTTGAACTTGAGGACGAGAAGTCAGTGTCAGTTCCTGTGTCCGTGGTGACAACAGGCGAGGTTGCTTCCGGATATACGGTTGGTAACAGTGTGGCAGCTCCAAACCTCATAACGATAAAGGGTGCTGCAAGTATAGTTTCGAGCATAGATCGTGCAGAGGTGACAGTTGATGTGACCAGTGCAAAGGATGATATAACGACAAACTGTACGCCTGTATTTGTAACCGCTGATGGTGAGAAGATATCAGACAAGTCGATATCCTACGATGAGATATCGATAGCAGTCACAGTTCCGGTATACAAGACTAAGAATATACCTGTTCATGTGGATGTCACAGGAGATCCTGCGGATGGATATCTTGTATCAGATATAACATATGTACCGGAGACCGTTGATATAGGTGGAGACGCATCGATAATAAAGGATATAACAAGCCTTGATATAACGGATGTTGATGTGAGCGGATGTACAGCAGATGTTGAGACGACACTTGATGTATCAAAGTATCTTCCAGAGGGTGTGGTCGTGACAAAGGAGAGCGCATACATCAATGTGAAGATAGCGATCGAGAAATCAGTTACAAGAAATATAACGGTGACCACAGGGGATATCATCCTGAGGGGCAAGCAGAGTGGATACAGCTATGAGATGAGCATGGGTGATAGCAATACGATAACCGTGAGTGGAATCTCAAGTGCGGTGTCCAAGGTATCGGCCAAGAGCCTGAAGCTGTCCATAGATGCTTCCAAGCTCTCATATGGCGATAATACGATCACGCTCAGTGTCCCTGATGGAGATAAGTACACCGTGGTAAATACGTGTACAGTTATGGTAAAGGTTACTGAGACACAGTAGTCATTGTCTGGAGGTGTATGTATATGGATACAGAAAAGTTGAATGAGCTGAGACAGATCATAGAAGATTCGGATAATATCGTTTTCTTTGGCGGTGCAGGAGTATCGACGGAGAGCGGTATACCAGATTTTAGAAGTGTGGATGGACTGTATAATCAGAAGTATAAGTATCCGCCGGAAACTATAATCAGCCACAGCTTTTACAGACGTAACCCGGAGGAATTTTACAGATTCTATAAGGACAAGATGATATTTGCTGATGCAAAGCCGAACAAGGCTCATATAAAGCTGGCGGAGCTTGAGAAACAGGGAAAGCTCAAAGCGGTGATAACGCAGAATATCGACGGACTTCACCAGATGGCAGGTAGCAGGAATGTCATAGAGCTCCATGGTTCTGTTCATAGAAATTACTGTGAGAAATGCCATGCTTTCTATGACCTGGATTATATAGTCAATTCGGATGGTGTGCCTAAGTGTGAAAAGTGCGGAGGCACTGTAAAACCGGATGTGGTGCTGTATGAGGAGGCACTTGATGAGGACAATATGTCGAGGGCACTCCAGTATATATCCGAGGCGGATACGATGATAATCGGTGGTACATCGCTTGTTGTGTATCCGGCAGCAGGACTTATCAGATATTTCAGGGGGCGGAAACTGGTGGTTATAAATATGTCCCCGACACAGTCGGACAGCAATGCAGATCTTCTGATAGCGGATAAGATAGGAGATGTGCTGGGCAGTCTGTAGCATATGACGACAAAGGCATGTTGAAGGCATGCTATACAGATTCTATATAGTATGGAGGACGGTTTATGTATTTTGACAGATCAAATGGCTTCCCGAAAGATTTCCTGTGGGGCAGTGCGTCTGCTGCATATCAGATAGAGGGAGCGTGGAATGAGGATGGCAAAGGCCCATCCAACTGGGATCAGTTCGTAAGGATCCCGGGAAAAACATTTAAGGCTACGACAGGTGATAAGGCGGTTGACCATTACCACAGATACAAGGAAGATGTGGCACTTATGGCGGAGATGGGACTTAAGACTTACAGGTTCTCAATATCCTGGCCAAGGATCATACCTGATGGCAATGGCGAGATAAATGAAAAGGGCTTACAGTTCTATGATGACCTGATCAATGAACTGGTTAAGTATGGAATTGTTCCTATGGTAACAGTGTACCACTGGGATATGCCACAGGCACTTGAGGAGCAGTATCACGGATGGGAGAGCAGACGAATAGTCGATGATTTCGTCAGATACGCAAAGGTTCTGTTTGAGAGATACAGTGACAGGGTAAAGCACTGGATAATCATGAATGAGCAGAATGTATTTACAGGTCTTGGCTGGAATGCAGGAATGCACCCACCAGGAAAGGTTGATGACCAGAAGATGTTCTATCAGGTAAACCATCATGCATTTATGGCACACGCCAAGAGCGTTATTGCACTCAAGGAGATCTGCCCGGATGCTAAGGTCGGTTCATCCTTCGCATACACACCGTCATACGCATTTGACAGAAAGCCTGAAAATGCGATGGCGAAGATGGATTATGATGATCTGAACAACTTCTACTGGATGGATATGTATGCCTATGGTCGTTATCCAAGGGCTGCCGCTGCTTACCTCAAGAGCAAGAATCTAACTCCGGTTATGGAGGACGGTGACGAGGATATCCTCAGGAAGGCTGCAGGTCTCATAGATTTCATGGGTGTAAACTATTATCAGTCATGCGTTGTCGAGCACAACCCGATAAACGGAGTGGGAACGACTCACGAGATGAACACGACCGGCAAGAAGGGCACGGCAAAGGTTCAGGGTGTTCCGGGACTTTACAAGAATCCTGCAAATGAATTCCTTCCTACGACAGACTGGGATTGGACCATCGATCCGATGGGACTTCGCATGTGCTGCAGACAGATCACTTCAAGATACGACCTTCCGATCGTAATATCTGAGAATGGTCTTGGTGCATTTGACAAGTTCGAGGATGGGGAGATCCATGATCCGTACAGGATAGATTACCTGAAACATCACATAGAGGAGCTCAAGAAAGCGTGTGATGATGGCTGCCGTGTCCTGGCATACTGCACATGGTCTTACACAGATCTTCTCAGCTGGCTCAACGGATATCAGAAGAGATACGGATTTGTGTATGTGGACAGAGAAGAGGACGAGAACAGTGGAACTTTGAACAGATACAAGAAGGATTCTTATTATTGGTACAAACATGTTATAGAGACCAATGGTGAGGAGCTGTGATAATAGAATAATATCATAACAGGGAGAACCGGCATTTGAGTGCTGGTTCTTTTTCGTACTAAAGTTATGCATTTAGTCATTTAATTTTAAAAACTAGCCGTTTGGCTAGTTTACTAAAAAACTCAGTGTATTATAATTATTTGTTATGTTGATGGCAATATCTGGCAGTAACTGCCAGGGATTAAAGACAGGAGGAAAGGGATAATTATGAAATCAAAGAAATTGGTAACTGGGTTGATTATGGCATGTATATTTGCTGTAGTGATTATTGCGGGAAAGAACTCTGTGAAGGTGCAGGCCGCGGATGGGGATGTGGCAATTGTGACGGATGGCAATGGCGATGAGATCGGATCATATGCTACACTGGCTGATGCATTTGCAGCCGCACAGAATGGCTATACAATATGTATAATTAGTGATATATATGATCCTTCGGCTTCTATAGGATACAATGATGGTGAACATAATAAACATATCATTATAGATCTCAACGGTAAAAGTGTCACTTTGCAGATGATGAATTTTGATTATTCGTTATACGTGAAAAACGGAACATTAAATTGCGGTATCACAAATGGAAGTGTTGGATTTACTAATGCTATGCTGACTTTGTCAAATGTCAAATTCATTACGGATAGTATCAACTGGATGACAAAAGATGGAATCTGTCTGAATAATGGCTCAAATGTGACGCTCAACGGTTCACAGTGTTGGTTTGAAAAACTTGAGATGGATACAGACTGTGTATTTACGGTACAGAACAGTGACGGACTTAGCAACTTTGGGCATATTGCAGATGGATTTGACGGTGTGAAGGAGTTTGTACCAGAGGGACTTTCTGTAGAAGGAACGACAATCATTGATGATGAGACAGGAGCCAAGGCTAAGGATTTTATTCTCCGTTACCGCAGCTTGTCGGATGGTGCAGATGTCGCTGTCAGCATTGCTCCAAAATCGTATGTGTACGATGGAAAAGAAAAGAAACCTGCGGTTACGGTTTCTTATGGCGGAAAGACTCTGACAGAGGGAAAAAGTTACTCATGTGTATATGCGGATAATATTGATGCGGGAACAGCTACAGTTACTATCAAGGGTGAGAATACCATGCACGGACAGATCGTGGAAGAGTTCACAATAGATAAGGCAAAGCAGAAGGCACCTACAGGTTTGGTCGCAACGGCAGAGACTGTGGATGGGAAAAATGATGGTCAGATATCTAATCTGAAGACGTCAATGGAATATAGTGTCGACAAGAAAAAATGGTTGGATTGTGAAAGCACGGTACTTAAGAAACTTGCAGATGGAAATTATTATGTGAGATATAAGGAGACCAAAAATTATTATGCATCTCCTGCTGCAAAGGTAGTGGTAAAGAAGGGGAATGTACCAGCAACAAATGAACCGACTACAAATGAACCTTCAACTGAAAAACCAACGTCAAGTGAGCAGACGACAGAGAAGGTAACAACAGAGAGACAGACAACCGATGAGAAAACTAACGTGACCTCAACAGAGAATACAACTGTAGCAGACTCAAAAAAGGGGTCAGGTGTACCAAATACCGGAGATGACGGAAATGTGGCATTGATGCTCATAGTCATGATGGCATGTTTATTAGGGGCTGCCGGGGTGGTAGTTTACCATAGAGAGAAATAATTTAAAATAATAAAAAAATGTTAGCACTCAGTGTTGACGAGTGCTAACGAGTGTGTTATATTATCATCAGACAGGGAAGTGATATTAAGGTATCAGTTCCCTGAAAGTTTAGTTTAGGAGGTAAACAGCTATGGAGATGGATAAATACACACGTAAATCGTTGGAAGTTGTAGAGAAAGCAAAAGAAAAAGCTCTGGAGTACGACAATCAGGAACTTACGCAGATGCACCTTTTGGCTGGCTTGCTTGAGATAGATGACAGTTTGATAGCCAAGATATTTGAGAAGATGGGCGTGAATGTTACTGGTGCCGTGAATGCGGTGGAGGATAAGCTGGCAAGGTTGCCGAAGGTCAGCGGTGGCAATATGTATGCCGGAAATAACTTCTCAAAGGCTCTCATCCAGGCAGAGAAGGAAGCAAAGCAGATGGGCGACACATATGTGTCTGTTGAGCATTTGTTCCTCGGCATGGTGGATAAGGCTGATTCGGATATCAAGGAGCTTCTTAAAGGCTGGGGAGTTAGCAGGAATGCATTCCTCAAGGAGCTGGCAGAAATCAGAGGTAACCACAAGGTGGACAGTGATGATCCGGAGAGCTCATATGAGGCTATGGAGAAGTTCGGATATGATCTGGTCGAGAGGGCAAGACAGCAGAAACTTGACCCGGTAATAGGACGTGACGCTGAGATACGAAATGTGATCAGGATCCTGTCAAGGAAGACAAAGAACAATCCGGTGCTTATCGGTGAGCCTGGTGTAGGTAAGACTGCGGTTGTAGAGGGACTTGCACAGAGGATACTCAGAGGTGATGTACCAGAGGGACTTAAGAACAAGAAGATATTTGCACTTGATATGGGAGCTCTTGTGGCTGGTGCCAAGTACAGAGGTGAATTTGAAGAGAGACTTAAGAATGTCCTTGATGAGGTTAAGAAGTCTGAGGGTGAAGTGATTATGTTCATCGATGAGCTTCACACTATCGTCGGAGCAGGCAAGACTGATGGTGCAATGGATGCGGGAAACATGCTTAAGCCTATGCTCGCCAGAGGTGAGCTGCACTGTATAGGTGCCACAACACTGAACGAGTACAGACAGTATATAGAGAAGGATGCGGCTCTTGAGAGACGTTTCCAGCCGGTTATGGTGGATGAGCCAACCGTTGAAGATACAATATCTATCCTTCGAGGAATCAAGGAGAGGTACGAGGTGTTCCATGGAGTTAAGATATCAGATGGTGCCCTTGTAAGTGCAGCGGTTCTTTCCAACAGATATATAACAGACAGATTCCTGCCGGATAAGGCAATAGATCTTGTTGACGAGGCGTGTGCCATGATCAAGACAGAGCTTGATTCAATGCCTGTTGAAGTGGATGAGATCACACGTAAGATAATGCAGCTGGAGATTGAGGAGACAGCCCTTAAGAAGGAGGAGGATAATCTGTCAAAGCAGAGACTGGCAGACCTTCAGGCTGAACTGGCAGAACTCAAGGATCAGGCAAATTCCCTGAAAGCAAAGTGGGAGAATGAAAAGGCTGCAGTTGAGAAGATAAGAACACTCAAGGAAGAGATGGAGCAGGTCAAGGCCGATATACAGGCTGCTCAGAGAAACTATGACCTGAACAAGGCAGCAGAGCTTCAGTATGGTAAGCTTCCTGCTATCCAGAAGGAACTTGCAGAGGCTGAGTCTACAGCTTCAGATAAGGAGAGGGAGCTCGTACATGAGGTGGTTTCAGAGGACGAGATATCCAAGATCGTATCCAAGTGGACGGGAATACCTGTTGCAAAACTTACGGAGAGTGAAAAGAGTAAAACTCTTAATCTTGCCAGTGAACTTAAGAAGAGAGTTGTAGGTCAGGATGAGGCTGTTGAGTATGTCAGCGATGCGATCATCAGATCAAAAGCAGGAATAAAGGATCCTAGCAAGCCAATCGGTTCATTTATATTCCTTGGACCAACCGGTGTAGGTAAGACAGAGCTTGCAAAGAGTCTTGCTGCGGCGCTGTTTGACAATGAGCAGAACATGGTCCGTATCGATATGAGTGAATACATGGAAAAGCACAGTGTGTCAAGACTTATAGGAGCGCCTCCGGGATATGTAGGTTATGATGAAGGCGGTCAGCTGACAGAGGCTGTTCGTAGAAAGCCATATTCGGTTGTCCTCTTTGATGAGATAGAGAAGGCACATCCGGATGTGTTCAATGTGCTCCTTCAGGTGCTTGATGATGGACGTATCACGGATTCTCAGGGCAGAACTGTGGACTTCAAGAATACGATCATTATCATGACATCAAATATCGGTGGTGCAGATATTGCAGCTGCCGGCGGAGAGATCACAGATGAACTGAAGAATGACGTAATGGCTCAGCTTAAGAGCAGATTCAGACCTGAGTTCCTGAACCGTATTGATGAGATCATTACATTCAGGGCACTGTCCAAGGACAACATCAGTGGTATCGTTGATCTTCTCATGGCAGATCTCAACAGCAGACTGGCAGACAGGGAGATCACTATCAAACTTACGGAGAGTGCAAAGCAGCACATCATCGATCAGGGATATGATCAGGTGTATGGTGCAAGACCGCTCAAGAGATATCTGCAGAAGAATGTGGAGACGCTTGTTGCCAGGATGATACTTGCGGGCAGCGTGAGCACACAGTCAGCCATAGTCATCGATTATGATGGAACGGCTCTTGTGGCAGGAAATGAGAGATAAAATAATACAGGTCATACAGAGAAGGGCACAGGGGTAATACTCCTGTGCCCTTCTCTGTATTCACAAAAAATGAAATTAATGGTATAATTGGCGCTGATGAAAAATGTTCGGTATATTATTTGAAATTTACATGAGGAGGGCAGGGAGTGAGTACAGAGAATGTCAGCTTAAAAAAGATAGATCTTGGCGATTATGTTTTTCTGGCGAGACCATGCGTGGCTGTTTCGGAGGAGGCTGTGAAGCATTTGGCAGAAAGGGCCGTGCAGGGAAAACTGGAATTTATCGGAGTGTTTGATGACAGAATGGATGACAGTGTCCAGCGGGAAGTGGTTATGAGCTTGGCATCGTCTCCTGAGATATCGATAGCGATACGGCATGTGTGCGCGGGGCTTTACAGCAGAAGCTTTCTGGACACATACTGCGACGGAGTGGAGGCACATCAGCAGGGGCTGTTTCCTGATCTGTATATATTGTGGATGGCATTTGTACATGCTGATAGGGCGATGTTTGCAGCCTGTGACATGTGTGACAGAGTTGAGATAGACACAGTGTGGATAGACGATGTGGATGCGGCGTACACGGTCAATATAACCTACGACCGCATAAAGGATCATCTCATGCAGGACTGGTCTGTGTGGGAGAAGTGGAAGGGATATTACACTCTTCAGAGATGGAGATGTTACTACGAGATGCTTCACTGGATGACAGAGGATGCGGGCTGGCAGTTTGCTGAGCGTATGGCTGTTGATTTCCACAGGAGCATGGAACTTGATGAGCTTGACCAGGAGCTGTTCAGCCAGGAGGAGAAGACAGGGCTTTATGTTCTTGCTAAGGATCCGGGATTTCTCAAGAGATATTATCTCGGCAAGGTAGTCTACAGCAAAAAGATATTTGACCTTAACAATGAACTGGGGCGACGCGCTGAAGAGCTGGATGCGAGTCACAGAGAAAATGATGAACTCAGAAGAGAGATGGAAGCTCAGCGGATCAACTATGAGACATCAACCACTTTCCGTGTGGGCAAGGCTGTGATGTTTGTTCCGGTGACACTGAAGAAGGCTGTAAAGAAGCTTTTGCATAGAAACTAACAGATGAGATGGAGGGGGTGTATCAGTGATTGATGTATCGATTGTGTTGACAGTATACAATGCGGAGAGTTACATAGAGGGATGTCTGGACATGATAACCGGACAGACCCTTAGAAATATACAGATAATATGCGTTGACGATGGATCCACCGATAATTCGTCGCAGATCATAGAACAGTATGCGCAGAAGGATGACAGGATCGTACTTATAAGAGAGAAGAATGCCGGAGCGGGTGCGGCAAGAAACCGTGGAATGCAGGAGGCAACAGGAAAATATATACTGTTTCTCGACTGCGACGATTTCTACGAGCCTGAGATGGTAGAGAAGGCTTTCCGCAGAGCCGAGGAGGAGCAGGCGGAGATAGTCATCTACAAATCAGACCAGTACAACATGGATACTGAGGAGTATGTATATGAGAAGTGGGCCATGATAGAGTGGGCACTTCCACCGTATGAGCCGTTTAACCGCAGACAGATATCCACAAATATATTCAGAGCATTTGTGGGATGGGCGTGGGATAAGCTGTATCTCAGGGAATTTGTGATGAAGAATGATCTGAAATTTCAGGAGCAGAGAACCACAAATGATGCGCTGTTCGTGTTCAGCGCGCTGGTGCTGGCTGAGCGCATATGTACAGTAAGTGAGATACTCATCCACAGAAGAGTGGATACCCGGGATTCGCTGTCCAAGACCAGAGAGAAGTCGTGGGATAACTTCTATCACATGCTGCTGGCACTCAGACAGATGCTGAAGGATCACGGTCTGTACACAGAGATAGAGAAGGACTATATAAATTACGCTCTTCACTTCAGCCTGTGGAACTACAACACGCTGGCGGAGCCGACAAAGACAAAGCTCAGAGAGAAGCTTCTCGG
The DNA here is from genome assembly GCF_040227275.1 of Coprococcus sp. RTP31081st1_H1_RTP31081_211007. NCBI lineage: Bacteria > Bacillati > Bacillota > Clostridia > Lachnospirales > Lachnospiraceae > Coprococcus > Coprococcus sp. RTP31081st1_H1_RTP31081_211007. The sequence continues at coordinate 232,692 of NZ_JBEHVP010000005.1, read as the reverse complement.
CGAATGGTATGACGAGCTTGGAATATCCGCAAGACCTGAGGAATATTTTTATAATGAGTACGAGTATGGCCAGTACAAGGACATGTTAAATTTTACTGTTGAAAAACAGTGATATATATGAGTATAATAGGAACAAATTTTTGATGGAGGTAAATTCGATGTTCAGTTTTGACGAGATAACAAAGGTAGATCCAGAAGTAGCGGCAGCAATGACAGACGAGTTCAACAGACAGAATAACAATCTGGAGCTCATAGCTTCCGAGAATATCGTATCAAAGGCGGTTATGGCAGCCATGGGCAGCCATCTCACCAACAAGTATGCAGAGGGATATCCTGGTAAGAGATATTACGGTGGATGTCAGTATGTGGATGTTGTTGAGGACCTTGCGAGAGAGAGAGCCAAGGAGCTGTTTGGCTGTGAGTATGTGAATGTACAGCCACACTCAGGAGCACAGGCAAACATGGCAGTATTCTTCGCAATACTTAATCCTGGCGATACATTTATGGGAATGAATCTTGATCACGGCGGACATCTCACCCACGGTTCACCGGTCAACATGTCTGGAAAGTATTTCCACTGCGTGCCATACGGTGTAAACGATGACGGATTTATAGATTATGACAGAGTTCTCGAGATCGCAAAGGAGTGCAAGCCAAAGCTTATCGTAGCAGGAGCTTCAGCATATGCCAGAGCTATTGATTTCAAGAGATTCAGAGAGATCGCTGATGAGGTTGGAGCATATCTCATGGTAGATATGGCACACATCGCCGGACTTGTGGCAGCAGGACTTCACATGAGCCCAATCCCATATGCCCATGTGACAACAACCACAACGCACAAGACTCTCCGCGGACCTCGTGGTGGTATGATCATGTGCAGCAACGAGATAAATGAGAAGTTTAATTTCAACAAGGCCGTATTCCCTGGAATCCAGGGCGGTCCTCTCATGCATGTGATAGCCGGTAAGGCAGTATGCTTCAAGGAGGCTCTTACACCTGAGTTCAAGGCATATCAGGAGCAGGTTGTCAAGAATGCGGCAGCACTTGCAAAGGCACTCATGGCAAGAGGCTTTGATATTGTATCAGGCGGAACAGACAATCATCTGATGCTCATGGATCTCAAAAGACTTGGACTTACAGGTAAGGAAGTTGAGAAGCTTCTTGACGAGGTTCATATCACAGCAAACAAGAACACTGTTCCAAACGACCCTAAGTCACCATTTGTAACAAGTGGAATAAGACTTGGTACACCAGCCGTTACCACAAGAGGTGCAAATGAGGCTGACATGGAGATCATAGCAGACGCCATAAAGGCAGCAGTCCTTGACAATGATAAGGCAAAGGCTGAGCAGCTTGTAAAGAGTATTGTAGAGAAGTATCCACTGTATGCATAATCGATAAGAAATATTGATGCATTGCAGTACGTCAGGCATATAAGATAAGAACAAGAGCGGCACGGAAGTTTCCGTGCCGCTTTTTGAGAACATGAACATGAAAAGTAACAGTAAAGTTAAGAAAAAATTACTCATAGCAGCCGTGGCTGTTCTGGCTATAGTTGTGGCGGTGATCCTGGTATGTGCGGCATATCTTCATGCGGGCAGAAGCTCCCTCAGAGGACAAAGATCCAGGGATGCTGAAATGCTGTATGAAGGTCACAGCTACATGTATGATGAAGACAACATTAATATACTGTGTATCGGTGTGGATGCCAGAGGAGAGGCTGACACCGTGGGACAGGGGGATGCCCTGATACTTGTCACACTCAATGTCAGGGACAAGACGATAAGATGCCTGAATATCAACAGGGATACTCTGGCACCTGTCAAGGTATTTGGTGTTGCGGGCAAATATATCACGACCCAGAATCTTCAGGCAGCACTGGCATTTTCATATGGCAGTGATGTGGCTGACGGTGCGGAACTCACGGAATATACGGTATCAGAACTGCTTGACGGACTTCCGATACATGCATATGTGACGCTTGACTTTGATGGGATCAGCAAGATGAACGAGCTTGTCGGAGGAGTGACGGTGAAAGCCATGGAGGATCTGGACAGAGCAGATATACGCCAGGGCGAGACAGTGACACTGTCGGGGGAGCAGGCGGTATATTATGTGACGGAGCGCAACAGTGCCTCGGAGGATATAGGAACAAATGCCGCCCGTATGGACAGGCAGAAGCAGTACATGTGTGCATGGTGCGGCCTGCTAAAGGAAAAGCTTAAGAGAAATCCCCTGAAGATATGGGATATGTATGAACAGATGTCGGGATATATATCAACAGACATATCCAGAACCGGGATGCTGTATCTGGCGTGGAAATTTGCCGGGGCGGAGTTTACTGATGACGGAATGTATGAGTTCCCGGGTTCATATGAGAGAGAGAATTATTATGATGAATATATTGTTGACGATGCGGCGTTAAAGGAGCAGCTTGTCGAAATGTTCTACAGAGAAGTGGAGTAATGCCTGTATGCAGAACGATGATAGACAGGAAGAATTAGAAAGAAAAATTGCAGAGGCGGTGGCGCTCGCGCAATCCGTTGTCGAGGACAATGAGCGGGAAAGTCACGCAGAAAATGGAAATACCGACAGCCCTGAGATAGAGGCAGTGATGACCGAACCGGGAGGAGAGCGTAAGAAGCTCTTATGGAAGGTGGTCTTGGGGGTATCATCGGTGGTTTTGCTGGTGTGCATCTGCCTGATCGTGAGATATGCGTTTGCACATAACCGGAGCAACCGTGCAAACCGGGCACTCAGGGAGTATGTGGATTATGGAACAGATGGAGCTACGGAGAGCGATGCCTCGTCCAAGCAGGATGCAGGAATTGATGATGTGATATTCCCGCATGTGAAGGTGGACTTTGATGAACTTCAGAAAAAGAATCAGGATATATGTGCGTGGATATACATACCTGGAACAGATGTCGATTATGCGGTACTGCAGGGCAGTGACAACAGCTATTATCTGAGCCATGATGCATATGGGGAGTACAGCCCTGATGGAGCAATCTTCATAGACTCTGCAAATTCCAGAGGATTTTCGGATTTTGATACGGTCATGTATGGACACAACATGTCCAGTGGAACTATGTTCAAGACTCTGCACAATTATGAGGATGAGGAATTCCTCAGAAACAACAGGAATGTGTATGTATACACACCGAACAGTACGCTGTGTTATACGGTGTTTGCTGCATACAGGACAAATGACAGACATATATTCACATACAATGATTTCTCTGACAAAAAAGGCAGACGGTCGTACATAGATGGAATATTTGACGAGAATTTTGATACTGGGGTTGTGCAAAATGACCAAAAAATAGATGTTGACAGCAGACTGCTGACTCTTTCTACATGTTGTGGAATGGATGGAAAAAGATGGATCGTGCAGTCGGTACTCACAGGGGAAATAGAAGCGGATGCCAGATAAAAAAGGGAGTTTTGCACAATTGACGCTCTCTTTTTATGATGGTATACTTTGGAACAAAGTATGATGTCAGGAGAAGGACATCAGGGAGACAAGGAGTGAAGGTTATGACAACAAGATTGGGGAAGGCAGCTTCATTTAAGAGAAAAGCGGCAGCCTGGCTTGCAGCGGTGGCGATAACATTAGGCTGCGGAACAACAGCATTTGCGAATAACAGCCCGGAGAATGATTATGAGACAGATTCGACACACATTCTCATATCCGAGGCGGATACAACTATAGCGGATATTGACAATCTCATGCTTGGAGATGCACCATCGGAGGTGCTTGGAGATAAATCATTGGATGGATATTCAACTCTTGCAGTGTTCTCAGTTACAGCGGTGAATGATTATGATTATTCTGAGATAGAGACGACAAAGATAAGAGGAGCAGCCATCACCAGTGATATGACAGTTCAGGTGAGATTTCTTCCGGATGACGGAGACTGGACCAAGATTCCATTCAGCGTAGAGAGCGGAGTTCTTCTGGCAGAATTCCCATCGGATGGACAGCTTGCAGTGTTTGTCAAGGATGACATAGATATACCGGATGATGATGATCCTCAGACTGCGGGTGTATCACAGGCAGGAAAGGCACCACAGACAGGAGACAGACTCCCAATATACATATTTACCGGAATCGTAGCGGCGGCACTTGTGGTTGTATCAGTGAGAAAGATAAGAAAATAATATATAGTGTATATAAAAAAGAACTTTTGCATATATATGTGCAAAAGTTCTTTTTTATGTTTAGAAAGTCAAGTGATTATTTCATAAAGCACATTGAATAACATATTGATTTTTGGTAAAATTGTATATAAATGGGGTTTCCAGACACTTATACTGGTTATTCCGCAAATGTACATATCAAGAAAGGCAGGGAGTAATTTATGAGAAGAAGTTATGGCAGACGAATGATCGCATTTCTCATGGCATTCATTATGGCATTGTCCGTATTGTTCCAGAGTGATATTGCGGTCGGAGGGATTGCGCAGGTGCTGGCGGCACAGTCACAGAATGTGGCGACGGCCAGTGATGCGGAGAAGCAGAGTGATGTGGGGGATTCTGTTGCCACGCTGGCGGCGGATGATGCCATAGATCTGAATGCGGACGGATATTATTGTTATACAACGGTGACATCCGGTAAGACGTATTCGGGAAAACCATGGACGCTCACTTCGTCAGAGCTGGTGGTAAAGAAGATTGGAGATACGACCAACGACACGAAGCTGTCGTCAGATTATTATACTGTAGAATACAGTAACAATGTTAATGTTGGTACGGCAACAGTTACAGTCAGAGGTAATGCAGACATGAACTGCAGCGGTACTCTTACATGTACCTTTACTATAAAGGCAAAGAGTATAACTTCGACTGCACTTTTCTATATAGATGGAAAAGAGAAAGCGAACCAGCATAAAAATTGCAAAAATAAAATTTACACATATCAGGCTGGTGGTGTATGGCCGCAGATATATGTAAAGACAGCGAATACATCATCAGGATATTTCCTTACAGAAGGAACTGACTATGTTGTCGATTATTATAACAACGACGAGGAGTCAGAGGTAGTGGAGGATCCTCTTGGGGACGGCCCTAGAGTTGTAGTGTCCGCTGCAAAGAACAGCAATTATAAGATCGGTAGCGACGGAGAGTATTACATATACTACGGAATCAGCGCTGCAAACCTCAGTGATCAGGAGATATCACTGGAGGGTGATACATTTGTATATACAGGAAAACCTATAAAGCCGGCTGTTAAGATACTGGACAAGACCAACAACAAGTATCTGCACAGCATAGACGAGTGGGGTACAAATGACTATGAGTACAAGGTTGAGTATACCAACAATACAGATGTTGGAACGGCGACTGTCACAATAACAGGAGCACCTACCAGATTCAAGGGAACTGTAACCAAGACTTTCCAGATCGTGGATCAGGGAACTGAGGTATACAGCATAGCAGACGCTGACGTTACGGTGGATGACGACCTTGTATATGACGGAACTGCCAAGACTCCAAGTCCGGTGGTTAAGTATAAGGGCACGACACTTGTCGAGGGCAAGGATTATAAGGTGTCATACTACACCAACAATACAAATGCATCCACATCCACATCTAAGCCATCACTGACTATATCAGGACTTGGTTCATATGTGGGTTCAAAGACGGTGAACTTCACCATCAAGCCTAGGAGCACGGAAAATCTCTCCGTAACATTTGATGATGCAGTGTTCAACACCGCAAACAACATAACGATACAGGTTTCTCCACAGAATATTTCTGTCAAGGATAAGGAACTTGGAACTACACTTAAGTTATCCCAGGATTTCTCATATGACTTCAGTGAGTATTGGAATGCCAAGGATTACAATGTAGGAACACATAAGTTTAATATAGTAGGTATTGGAAATTACACTGGAACTGTTCCATGTGAGTTCCAGATTGTTGCAGCGGATATATCCAAAGCTGTAATAACTGCCGATGACGCCGAGTACACAGGTTCTGAGGTGACCACAACCCTGTCAAAGGTCACATTCAGCAATACGGATCTTGTGGAGGGCGTTGACTACGAGATATCAGGTTATGAGAACAACGTGGAGATCGGAAATTCAGCCAGAGTCATGATCAAGGGTCTCGGCAATTTCCAGGGAACATGTGTAGGTACATTTGCGATAAAGACATCTAAGATCAGCATGAATGATGTGGAATTTTCTACGATATCATCGATGAAATATACCGGAGCACAGTTGAAGCCGGATGTGACATTGACATACGACGGCAAGACACTTGTGGAGGGAACCGATTACTCTGTTGCTTACGGCGAGAATATCGTGCCGGGAACCAACAATGGTAAGGTTACATTTACAGGTATGGGAGACTATGCGGGTACTGTGTACAAATCATTTAACATACTTGCAAAGTCATTCTCAGATGCCGATGTAAAGCTGACTGTGAATAAGTCCAGTTATGAATATACCGGAGAGAACATAAAGCCGGATATAACAATTACATACAACGGAATGACATTGGTTGAGGGAGTTAACTACACCTTCCCGTTCAGCTACAAGGAGACCGGAACATGGACAGTCATTGCCATGTCAGCATCGGTATATTATTCCGGTTCAAAGTCATTCCAGATCACTATAGTTGCTCCGTCAGGTGATATGGGCAAACTCACATATGAGGATATACCTGACCAGTATTATAACGGCGGCGAGGTGAAGCCGGAGCTTACCATTAAGAATGGCAGTTATGTTCTGAAGGAGGGAACAGACTTCACAGTCACCGACAGAAAGAACAATGACAAGGTAGGAACTTCTACTATTACTATAGAAGGAATGGGCTCATACAGCGGAACTAAGGTTCTTGAGTTCAACATTTTACCTAAGCCTCTTGAGGACTGCGATGTCAAAGATATATCCGACAGCCAGTACACAGGAGAGGCATTAGAGCCGGCAGTCACCATCAAGAATGGCAGTGTTGAGCTGGAGCAGGATGTAGACTATACGGTAGAGTACAGCAATAACACGGATGTGACAGATGAGGCCAAGGTCGTAATAAAGGCTGCAAATGATAATTATACAGGCGAGATCGTCAAGTATTTCAAGATAACACCTGTTTCAATCATTTCATCTTCAAGCGGAATGGGAATAACCCAGGCCGACCAGTCACAGATGTACACAGGTATGGCCATCGAACCGGTGATAAATGTAACCAGATACGTTAATGGTGAAATTATCAAGCTGGAGAGAGACAAGGACTATACTGTTGAGTATGCGAATAATATAGAGGTAACAGGTTCAGGAGAGAAGGCTTCGATCACTGTAACCGGTATAGGAAATTACACAGGACAGAAGGTTATACGTTTCGAGATAGAGAAGAGAGCTGTGTATAACTGTCAGATGGATGCTATAGCGGATCAGTTGTGGACAGGCTCAGCTATAACACCTGAGATCAATATATACAACGGTGAGATCAAGCTTGTTGAGAATGAGGATTACACAGTAGAGTATGCAGACAACACGGATGCCGGAAAAGCGTCAGTGACCATAACAGGCTGTGGTGATCATTACACAGGTCAGATCATCAAATACTTCAATATTACTAAGGAATTTATAGACATAAGCACAAGTGACAAGATCACTTTGACGGGACTTGAGGATCAGTCATACAACTTTGGCATGGCGGTCAGACCAAGCTTTACTCTGAGCTATGACGGCGAGGAGATGACAGCCGGATCAAACGGTGATTATACATATACCTTCAAGGACAACTATGAGGTCGGTACCGCAACACTTGTCATAACAGGTGTGGGCAAGTACAAGGGAACAAAGGAATACACGTTCAAGATCGCCAAGTATGACATATCAGGTGATACACTGATTATATCAGGCGACACATTTGAATATAGCGGTACTGCTATCAAGCCATCACTTGTGGCTGTGAAGGTTGGAACCGTCAACAGAATAACATCATTTGATGATTTCAATGTCACATACGGTGAGAATACAAATGTTGGAAATGGAAGTGTGACCATCACTCCAAAGGCGGACAGCAGCTATACAGGAGAGCTCACACAGAAATTTGTAATATACAAGAAGAGTATTACAGGTGCAACAGTTTCAGCTTCAAGTGTGACATACACAGGTAAGGCACAGACTCCTGCGGTGACAGTTACATGCAAGGACGGAATGGCAGTGCCTTCAGGAAGTTATAGCGTTGAGTATGCCAACAATATCAATGTTGGTACAGCTAAGATCACGGTAACAGCTCTGGAGGATGGCAATTTCGATGGAACCGCTACAGGAAGCTTCGAGATAAAGGCTATAGATATTGCCGGAGCCGATGTGGCTGATATAGCTGACCAGACATACACAGGCTCAGCGATAACACCGGATATAACAGTCAGCTACGATGGCACCGAGCTTGTTGAGGGTGAGGACTATGTTGTATCTTCATATGATAATAATGAGAATGTCAGCACGGCTTCAGCTAAGGCGTCGATAACCATAACTGGTAAGGGCGTATACAGCGGAACAAAGAAGATCGAGTTCAATATTGTTCCTGCATCAGTCAGCAAGGCAGTTGTAACAGGCGTTGAGGACAGTGTGGTATACACTGGCGCAGATATAGCATTTGTAGGACTGGCAGTTACAGTGTCGGGCAGAAAGCTCACTGCTGCTGACTACACAGTGAAATATACAAATAACAGAAATGCTTCCACAACTGACAGCAAGGCAGAGATACTTATCACAGGTAAGGGCAATTACACCGGTGAGAAGATAGTTCAGTTCGTGATCGAGCAGAAGGATATAGCAGATTGCACAGTTCAGCCGATCAGCGCACAGATCTATACAGGAAAGGCTGTTGAGCCTGAAGTGACTGTCACTGACGGTGCAAACACTCTTGTAAAGGGAACGGATTATACCGTTGCATACAGCAACAATATCAATGTCACAACAACCGAGTCAAAGGCTGTTGCTGATATAAGTGGAACAGGCAACTATAAGGGATCTGTGAAGGCAACATTTGATATTGCCAAGAAGATCGTCAAGATAACAGATGCGGATGTTGCTGATATAGCAGATCAGACATACCACATGGGAGATAAGATAGAGCCGGCTGCAACAGTCACAGTGGATGGCGTGAAGCTTGACGCTGACTGCTATACGGTAACTTATACAAACAATGTGAATGTCGGAACTGCGACAATGACAGTTACAGGTATCACTGTACAGGGATATTCAGGAACTGTCGAGAAGACATTCAAGATACTTCCATTGTCTATTGCAAAGGCAGTGGCATCTAAGACTTATTCAGCGGTGTACACACCGGCTGGAACGACATTTACAGTGGAGAGCTTTGACATCACAGTTGATGGCAAGAAGTACACTGTGACGGACATGTCAGATTTCACTGTAACACAGAAGAACCTGATAAATGTTGGAACAGGAACAATAACAGTTACTGCAAAGGCTGACTGTAACTTTACAGGAAGCTTTGATATCGCAGCGACAATAACTGCAGCGAAGATAGAGGAGAGCTGGGCAAGCCTTGAGCAGACAGAGTTCAGCTATACCGGATCTGAGATAACTCCTGAGCCGGTTGTCAGAAGTGGAAATGTCATTCTCAAGAAGGATGTCGACTATACACTCAGCTACGACAGCAATGTGGAGTGTTCCGATAAGGCAAGCGTGATGGTGACAGGTACAGGTAACTATACAGGAGAGGTAAAGCTTCTCTTTACTATCGGTGCGAAGTCGCTCACGGGAGCAAAGGTAAGTGCTCAGGCACAGAGCTATACAGGTAAGCCGCTCACCACGAAGATCTCAGTCGTACTTGGAGACGAGAAACTTGTGGAGGGCCAGGATTATACAGTAGAGTATGTAGAAGGCGAAGTTACAAATGCAGGAACCGGTAAATTCAAGATCAAAGGTAAGGGCAACTATACCGGAGAGCTTGACGGCACATTTGTCATAAATGCGAGAAGTATAAATGCTGAGGGCATTATGGTTGCAGGTGTGGCAGATAAGACATACACCGGATTTGAGATAACACAGGATATAACAGTTAAGGATGGAGATGCGGTTCTCACAGAGGGAACAGATTACACTGTCGACTATGAGAATAACGTCAATGCATCGACCACAGATTCAAAGGCTGCAGTTATAGTCAGAGGTAAGGGTAACTATGACAGCAGTACAACAAGACGTGTAGAATTTACAATTGGACAGAAGGATATAACAGATGCAGAGATGGACGGCGTGGAGAGTTCAGTCGTATACACAGGAAAGGCTATTACATTTGATCAGGCTGTGCTCACTGTGGACGGTGTTAAGCTTGTAAATGGTGTGGACTACGAGACTGAATATGTCAACAATCTGAATGTATCTACTGCCAGCAGCAAGGCGAATATCATCTTCAGTGCAAAGGGTAATTATACAGGAAAAGCAAGCTGGACATTCACTATCACAGCAAAGAGCATAGAGGATTGTACAGTCAGCGATATTCCGGGACAGACCCACACAGGAAAGGCACTTACACCTGACATAACAGTCAAGGATGGCAGCAGAACTCTTGTGAAGGGCACGGATTATGATGTCGTATACAGCGACAATATTGAGGTGTCAACAGCAGACAAGCCGGCAAAGGCGGTTGTCACAGGAAAGGGCAACTACACCGGATCTGTACAGAAGACATTTATGATAGCAGAGAGAGTTATAGATATAACACCTGCGGTCATCTCTATAACAGACAAGGGACCATTTGTATATAACTATGGCAAGCAGATCACACCGGCTATATCAGTTACACTGGATGGAGAGGTGCTTCCAGAGGATGCGTATACAGTAAGCTATCAGAGCAATGTGAATGCCGGAAAGGCATACATAATCGTGACAGGAGCCGGAGAGTATCATGGAGTCATAGATACATCATTTACTATCGAACAGCTCGATGTGACAGGAGGAGTCCTTGAGCTTGAGAAGGATGCTTACGGATATACCGGAAGCGAGATCAAGCCTGTAGTGACAGGAATCACTCTGGCTGGCGGCAGCATAGAGCCTGGCACAGATTTTGACGTGACATACAGCAACAATATAAATGTAGGCAGTGGAGAGATAGCTCTCACAGCCAGAAGCAGTTCAAACTATAAGGGAACAGTTACAGGCAAGTTTGCGATCACTGCGGCAGACATCACAGATGCCCAGCTCACGGTTGCCGATCAGACATACACAGGTGCTGCACTCAAGCCGGCAGTGACAGTATATCTGGGACAGACAAAGCTTATAGAGGGAACAGATTACACAGTGGGATATGCTGACAATACCGATGCCGGAACAGCAACGGTTACTGTAAAGGGTATGGGCAACTATGCCGGAACAGTTAAGACGACCTTCAAGATCGCAGCAAGATCCATAAGTGCAGCAAAGATAACTGTTGCAGATCAGGTGTATACTGGAGCTCCGCTTACACCGGAGATAACAGTTATATTAGGTGGAAAGCAGATCGCAGACACCGAGTATGATGTTGACTATAGTGGAAATACCGATAAGGGTACAGCCACAGTGACGATAACAGGTAAGCACAATTACACAGGAACAGCATCAGAGACATTCACCATATCCGCAATGGATATAAGCAAGTGCGTGGTCTCACCTATAGCGTCTGTTGTATACGACGGAACAGCCCACAGTCCAAAGGTTACAGTCAAGAACGGAGAGATAGTTCTGACAGAGGGCAGTGATTATGACGTCACATACAGCGACAATGTAAGTGTTACAACAGACTCAAGAAAGGCAAAGGCAACTATCACAGGCCGTGGAAATTACACAGGTCAGTGTGTGGCTGAGTTTGAGATAACAAAGGCAGACTTTGCAGATGCAGTCATAACAGGAATACCTGAGAGTGTAGAGTGTACCGGTGAGAGCATAGTCCTCACAGGATATGAGCTCACACTTGGAGATACAAAACTTGTAGAGAATCAGGATTACGTTGTTGAGTACACTGATAATAAGGAGATCGGAACAGCGACTGTCAGATTCATCGGAGCAGGCAATTACAGCGGTGAGAAGACTGCAGCCTTCAAGATAACAAAGGCAGATATAGCAAACTGCGAAATCAGCCCGATCCAGGGACAGACATGGACAGGTAAGGCCATAGAGCCGGTGCTCACCATAAAGAATGGCAGCGTCACCCTGAAGGCCGGAACAGACTATGAAGTTACATACAGCAACAATATAGACGAGACGGATGAGGCGAAGGCAGAGATCACCGGTATTGGCAACTATACAGGAACTGCTGTAGTCTACTTCTCGATAACAAGAAGCGTTGTGGATATAAACGGCGCTACAGTGTCGGCTATACCGGCGCAGACATATGCATTTGGCAAGGCTGTAACTCCTTCAGTCACTGTTATGTATAACGGAATTACACTGAAAGAGAATACAGATTACACCTTAACATATGAGAACAATATAAATGCTGGAACAGCATATGTGATCATAACCGGAACAAAGTATTACTCCAAGACAAAGAGAGTAAGCTTCGCCATCAACCCTGCGGACATATCAGCAGGCCGTGTGGTTATAGATCAGGGAAGCTTTGTGTACACAGGAAAGAGCCAGAAGCCTGAGGTTACAGGCATAGAGTTTGGAGATGTGATGATAACTGATATGGACAGCTTTGACATAAGCTTTGGCAGCAATGTCAATGTAGGAACAGCGTCCATCAGCGTATCAGCAAAGAGCAACACCAACTACAAGGGCAGCGTGACAGGTGAGTTTGCCATAACAGAGGCAGATCTGTCAGGCGCAGCAGTTGAGGTAGACGATGCGGTATATCAGGGAACACCTCTTACCCCGGCTGTCAGGGTAACACTTGGTACAGTGGTTCTGACAGAGGGCAGGGATTACACTCTGAGCTACAGCAGTAACACAAACGTAGGAAAGGGTACTGTAAAGATTACAGGAAGTGGCAATTATAAGGGAACCATCAGTGCAGAGTTTGCTATAACAGAGAGAACGATCACTGATGCCGATGTGGAAGTCGCAGATCAGATCTACACAGGTAAGGAGCTCACTCCTGATGTGGAAGTAACACTTGGAGACAAGCTTCTGACAAATGGTGTGGATTACACAGTTACCTATGAGAAGAATGTCAATGTCGGCACGGCAAACGTTATAGTAAAGGGAACCGGCAATTATAAAGACACTATCACAAAGACCTTTAGAATAGCTGCAGCAGACATTTCAAGTGCAGTTGCGTATAAGATCAGTGATCAGACATATACCGGAAGTCCTATCACCCCGGTAGTGACAGTAAGCATGGCTGATGGAACAACACTGAAAGCCGGTGTTGACTATGAGGCTGAATACACAGGAAACACAGATGTTACGACAAAGGATGCACCTGCACAGGTGGTTATCACAGGAAAGGGCAACTATGTAGGAACCCTCAGAACAACATTTGCGATAGTACCTAAGTCACTTACAGGAGTCGCCATCAGCGGATACAGTGAGTCTGTGGCTTACACAGGTGCTGATGTGACATTTGCAGATATTATAGTTGCCGATGGAAGCGAGATCCTCACAGAGGGAATTGATTACAGGATCACATACACAGGCAACAAGGCAGTCACAACAGAGGATGGTACATACTTTACAGTAACAGGTACAGGCAATTACACCGGAAGCAAGGATGTACACTTTGTGATTACGGCAAAGGATCTCAGGGAATGTGATGTCGAGGAGATTGAAAGCCAGGTATACACAGGAAAGGCCATAGAGCCGGAAGTAACGATAAGAAATGGTAATGTTCTTCTTGTGAGCGACGTTGACTATGATGTCACATATGAGTCGAATATAAATGAGACTACAGAGACAACAAAGGCTAAGGCTATAATCACAGGAAAGGGCAACTACACAGGAAAGGTAACGAAGGAATTCGTTATAGGAAGAGTATTTACAGATATATCAAAGGCTGAGATAGAGGCTATTCCGGATCAGACATATACGTTCGGACAGGCCATAACCCCTGAAGTCAAGGTAAGCTTTGGAGGAAAGGCACTCACACTTAACACCGACTATACAGTGACTTATACCGATAATATTGATGCGGGAACTGCAACTGTAAAGATCATAGGTACAGGTGATTACAACAAGTCAGTTACAAAGACATTTGTCATAAAGCCGGCAGATATATCAAAGGCGTCAGTAGTTCTCAGGGGAACATCATTCACCTACACAGGTGAGGCGATTACACCTGCAGTGACAAGACTTGGCGTTCCTAATGGTGGTGTGACTGAGAGTATCACAGATCTCTCTTCATTCGCTGTGGAATACAGTGACAATACAGATGCCGGAACGGCAAAGGTTACTGTAAGTGCAGGAAAGGATACGAACTACACCGGAACTGCATCAACTACATTTACTATCACAAGAAAGAGCATAAGCGGTGCGGTCGTGAGCGTGGCAGATGCTGAGTACACCGGATCAGAGGTTATACCGGATGTAAAGGTAACTCTGGGAGATAAGGTGCTGACAGCCGGCGTGGATTACACGGTATCGGCTGAAAACAATGTAGAGGCAGGAGAGGACGCTCTGTTAAAGATCACCGGATGCGGTAATTATGAGGGCGTACTGAGCCAGACATTTGAGATCAGTGCAAAGAGCATAGACGGCGGAAAGTGCAGCATACCGGCTCAGGTATATATAGGATCTGCGCTGACACCTGATGTAGTTCTTGAGGTTGGAGGCAAGACTCTGACCAAGGGTGAGGACTACACAGTTACATACGCAGACAACATAGATGTCACAACGGCTGAGAAGAAGGCATCAGCGATCATCAAGGCCATGGGCAACTACACAGGAAAGCTCACAGTTTACTTTGACATCACGGCAAAGACTCTTACAGCAGCCGATGTTGACAGCATTGATGCTCAGGAATACACCGGCGAGGCGATAGAGCCAGTGGTGGTCGTAAGAAACGGAGACACAGTTCTTGTTGCGGGAAGAGATTACGATGTAACATACAGCAACAATACAGACAAGACTACAGAGGCGAGAGCAGTAGTCAAAGGTAAGGGTAACTATCAGGGAACCGTTACAAAGCTGTTTGAGATATGCGGAGCAAGCATAGCACCGGCGGTTGTGACAGGAATACCTGAGAGCGCAGAATATACAGGTGACAGCATAACCTTTAAGGACATAACAGTTGTGATGAATGGAAAGACACTTGTATATGGAACAGATTACACAGTAAGTTATGAGAACAATGTCAATGCAACCACTGAGGACAGCATGGCATACGTTATCATAAAGGGTAACGACAACTACGGTGGACAGATAAGAACAGCCTTCAGCATAACCCCAAGAAGTCTTGAGAAGTGCAAGGTCGATGCCATCGGAGGACAGACATATACAGGCAGGGAGATCACCCCTGAGGTTACAGTAAGAGATGGATCAAAGGTACTCGAAAATGGAAGAGACTACACGGTATCTTACAGTGACAATATCGAGGTGGGCAAGAATGCCAAGGCAGTTATAGAAGGTAAGGGCAACTACACCGGACAGCTTACAGCAGAGTTCACCATCGCAAAGGAAGTGCTCGACATTTCAAATGCGGTGATAAGTGATATCGCAGATCAGTATTACAACTTCGGTGAGGAGCTCACACCTGCACTCAGTGTAAATCTTGGAGGAAGAAAGCTTACAGAGAATGTTGATTACAGCGTAACCTACACTGATAACATTGAGGCCGGTACGGCTACAGCTACAGTGAAGGGAATCGACCAGAATAAGGGCGAGGTAAGTAAGACATTCAAGATCCTTCCTATAGATATAACAACTGCAGAGATCGCACTTGTGAAGGATTCATATGGTTTCACAGGAGATGCGGTAACAGCAGATGTAGAATCGATAACAGTCACAAGAAATGGAGTTAAGAAGGTACTCACAGATCTCGCAGGATTTGAGATCACATGTACAGACAATGTAAATGTCGGTACGGCTACAGTTAAGATCGCCGCAGGCGAAGGCCAGAGCTATACAGGAAGCACAAGCACATCCTTCAGGATCGTTGCAGCTTCAATAGAGCAGGCAGAGGTCAGCGTTGACAGTGCAGTATATACGGGAAGCGCGATCACTCCTGTATGCAGAGTAGTTCTTGGAGGAAAGACTCTTGCAGAGGGCGTTGACTACAAGGTAACAGTTTCAGGCAATGTGAATGTTACTGACAATGCACTGGTTACTATAGAGGGAACCGGAAATTACACCGGAAAGCTCTCACAGAAGTTCAGCATAACTCCTAAGAGGATATCACAGGCTGAGGTAAAGGCCGATGATGCTGAATACACAGGAAGCGCAGTTACGACAACAGTCAGTGTAGTCCTTGATGGAAAGACTCTTGTTCAGGGAACTGACTATAAGCTCAGCTACAGCGACAATGTGAATGTCACATCTGACACAGCAAAGGCTGTTGTGACAGTGACAGGAACAGGCAACTACACAGGAACAGTCCAAGGAGAGTTCTCTATAACTCCTATGGATATATCAAAGCTTGACATACCGGAGATACCAGATCAGACATACGGCGGTCAGGCAGTAAAACCTGAACTGAGAATTGTAAATGGCAACAATGTTCTCTCAGAGGGCACTGATTACACAGTGGCATACGAGAACAACGATTCGGTTACAGACAAGGCCAGCGCTATTATCTCAGGTAGAGGAAGCTACAAGGGATCAGTGACCAGAACATTTGCTATAAAGGCATACAGCATAGACAATGCAGAGATAAGTGGAATCCAGGATGCGGTAGTATTTACAGGAGATGCCATTGAATTTGCAGATATAGCAGTTGTAGTAAACGGCAGGACACTTGTGAACGGTACGGACTACACAGTAAGCTACGAGAACAACCTGAACGTTACAGATGAGAAGAATCCTGCATATGTGATCATAAAGGGCACAGGAAACTACGGCGGACAGGTTAGAACAGCATTTGCCATAACAGCTAAGAATATCGGCAGATGCAGCATTGATCCGATTGGCGGACAGATATACACAGGTAAGGCGGTTGAGCCTGAGATCACAGTCAGAGATGGCGCAAGGATACTGGAGACCGGAAAGGATTATGACATTACTTACAGCAACAACACAGATGTGACAGACAGTGCTGAGGTCACCATAACAGGTAAGGGCAACTACAGAGGCAGCAACAGTGCGGTATTCACCATCACACAGGAGGTTGTGGATATATCAAAGGCTGTAATGAGCAAGGTCGATGACCAGTATTACAACTTTGGAAATGCCATAAGACCAGAGGTTACACTTACATATGGCGGCAAGACATTGACACAGGATGTGGACTACGAGCTTGTATACATCGACAATATCAATGAAGGTACGGCGACGATACAGGCAAATGGTATCAACAAGAACACAGGCTCGGTGAGCACAACATTTGCCATAAAGCCAGTAGATATAACAACTGCTGAGGTTGTACTTGAGAATGACTCATTTGAGTACACGGGATCAGAGATCAGACCTGCAGTTAAGATGATAACAGTAAGCAGGGATGGCAAGGCGACGGCAGTGACATCTATGACAGCATTTGATGTGACATACACGGACAATACAAATGTCGGAACTGCTGGTGCGGTTATAAAGGCAGCACAGGGAAGCGGATTTACAGGATCTGTGACAAAGAAGTTTGAGATCACAGAGGTGGATATCGCACAGGCTGTAGTTGATGTGGAAGACCATGTGTACACAGGAAGTGCAGTAAAGCCTGCATATACAGTGACACTTGATGGCAAGAAACTCACTGCGGGAACAGATTTCAATGTGGTGTTCAGCAACAATGTAAATGTTGGAACAGCAGCCATCCTCACAGTGACCGGTACAGGAAACTACAAGGGAACAGTTGTCGCATACTTTGCGATAACTGCAAAGGATCTGAGCAAGGCAGATGTGAATGTCCAGTCATCAGTTTACACTGGAAAGCCACTTACACCGGCTGTGACAGTAACTCTCGATGATGAGATATTAAATGCAGACATTGATTATGTTGTTTCTTACAGCAACAATGTGAACGCTACGACAGCAAAGTCAAAGGCGACTGTGACCGTCAAGGGAACAGGAAACTATAAGGGCACTGTGACTGCTACATTCGACATTGAGCCAAAGGCGATCAATGAGGCGAAGATCAATGATATACTGGATCAGATGTACAGCGGCAGTGAGATCAGACCGGATGCAAAGGTGACACTCGATGGAGTACAGCTTGTTGCAGGAACGGACTACACTGTGACATATGAGAACAACATAGAGGTTTCAGATTCAGCCAAGCTTATCGTAACCGGTAAGGGCAATTACAAGGGAACTGTAGAGAAGAACTTCAGTATAAAGAGTCTCACTCTTGAGGACGCAGAGGTATCAGGTATACCAGCCGGCACAGAATACACAGGAAAGACCATAACATTTGGCGAGATCGTTGTGACACTGGTCGGAAAGAAACTGTCCGAGGATGAGGATTACACAGTAGAGTATAAGAACAATGTAAACGTGACAGACAGTGCGGAGGTTGTGATAACAGGTATCGGCAATTACAGCGGAGAGCTGAGCAGAACATTCAAGATCACAGCTAAGGACATAAGCAAGTGTAGAGTCGATGCGATTGGCGGACAGGTACACACAGGAAAGGCTGTAACACCTGAGGTCACAGTGAGAGACGGAACACAGGTTCTCGTGTCTGGAACAGATTACAAGACAGAGTACAGCAACAACATAAATGAGACA
This sequence comes from Coprococcus sp. RTP31081st1_H1_RTP31081_211007, assembly GCF_040227275.1. Classification (NCBI taxonomy): domain Bacteria; kingdom Bacillati; phylum Bacillota; class Clostridia; order Lachnospirales; family Lachnospiraceae; genus Coprococcus; species Coprococcus sp. RTP31081st1_H1_RTP31081_211007. The sequence continues at coordinate 213,916 of NZ_JBEHVP010000005.1, read as the reverse complement.
ACGGCCAGCTCGAAGGCTGAGATCAAGATCACAGGATCTGGTAACTACACAGGAAGCATAACAGTGAACTTCACGATATCTAAGAATCTTGTGGATATATCCAAGGCTGTGATAAGCAAGATCAGTGATCAGCTTTACAACTTCGGCCAGCCGCTCACACCGGATGTGACAGTTACATTTGGTGGAAAGACACTTGTATACGGCGAGGATTACGCACTCGTATATGTGGACAACATCGATGAGGGTGTGGCAACCGTAACAGTTAGAGGTATCAATTCAAATACCGGATCTTTATCGGCTAAGTTTAACATCAATCCGGTCGATATAAGTGATGGACAGATAGCTCTTGATGCATCCGAGTATATGTATACAGGAACAGCAGTAAAACCGGTGATCAATTCATTTACAGTGAAGAGAGCTGGAAAGACAGTGACAGTTACTGATTTTGACAACCTTGAGATCAGCTACTCGTCAAATACAAATGTTGGAACAGGTAAGGTTACTATAAAGGCACTTGAGGGTGAAGGCTTCACAGGAAGTGTCAGCAAGACATTTGCAATAGTAGGTGCTTCAGTCGACAATGCTTCAGTAAAGGTTGGAAACGGAGTTTATACGGGTGAAGCTGTAACTCCGGATCACACAGTTACACTCGGAGGCAGGACACTTGTTGAGGGACGCGACTACAGAGCAGACTACAGCAACAATGTGAACGTGACAGACAGTGCAGTGCTCACCATCACAGGTATGGGTAACTACAGTGGAAGCACCACAGCAAGATTTAAGATAAGTGCCAGAAATCTTGCAGATGCAGACATTACGGTGGCATCGGCAAGATACACAGGAGATCCACTTACACCTGCAGTTACAGTTTCACTTGGCGGAACAGCTCTTGTGGAGGACAGAGACTTTACAGTTTCATACAGTGACAATGTGAATGTCACAACAGACACAGATAAGGCAGGCGTTACCATCACAGGTATAGGCAACTACACTGGAACGGCGGTTGAGAAATTCGATATCGCAGCTAGAGACATATCTCTTGCAGAGATAAAGGACATCGACAGACAGAATTATACCGGTAATGCGGTTACACCAAAGCTCACTGTTGTTGACGGACAGAGAGAGCTTGTGGCAGGCAGGGATTACACCGTAAGCTACAAGAACAATGTCGAGGTGACAACGGCAGCAGTTGCGGTGATAACAGGAAAGGGCAATTATTCAGGAACTGCCAGCAAGCTGTTTGCTATTGGCGGTGCAGATATTGCAGATGCAGATATAACAGGTATAAAAGACAGCGTAACCTACACAGGAAAGGCAATAACATTTGCCGGACTTAAGGTAACATACGGCGACGATGTACTTGTGGCAGGAAGAGACTACACTGTATCATACAGTGGAAATAAGAACGTGACGGACAAGGCAAGTGTTACCATCACAGGTATTGGCAACTACACAGGAAGTGTTAACAGATACTTTGCTATAACAAGAAGAAATCTTGCAGACTGTCATGTGAGCGAGATCGAGGGTCAGATTTACACAGGCAAGAAGATAGAGCCGGAGCTCACAATTACATATGGAGATCTGGTGCTTGTAGAGGGTGTTGACTACGAGATCGAGTACAGCAATAATATTGAGCCTACAGCAGGCGGACAGTCGGCAAAGGCAACAGTAACAGGTAAGAGAAGCTACACAGGAACTGTGGAGAGAGAATTTACCATTACAAAGGATCCTGTAAATATAAGCGGAGCCAAGATCAGTGCAATACCTGATCAGGAGTTTGCAAAGAAGAATATCACACCTGCGGTAAATGTTACATACGGTGGCAAGACGCTTGTACAGGGAACTGATTACAAGGTTTCATACATCAATAACTATAATGTTGGAACTGCCACAGTGACGATCACAGGATATGGAGACTACGTAAGTTCTAAGACGGCAACTTTCGAGATCGTCAAGAGAGACGTAACAGGTTATGTAGCAGAGCTTTCAAAGAGCAGCATGACATACACCGGAAAGGCACTCACTCCATCAGTTACAGCTATTAACAGCAGTGACGGAGCATTTGTGCTTGACGATGAAGATATCGCGGGCTTCATAGTGAGATATGCTTCAAATGTAAACGTTGGAACAGCAACGGTTACAGCTACAGCAGGAAGCCGGTCTAATTACACAGGAAGTGTGACAGCAACATTTGCCATAACAGCGGCATCAATCGATAATGCAGTAGTTGTGGCAGAGGATACGGAATACACAGGAAAGCCGGTAACTCCAGCCGTTACAGTGACAGTCAACGGTGTTGTGTTATCAGCAGCGGATTACACAGTGGCTTACAGTAACAACACTGAGGTCGGAACCGCAGAGGTAAGCATAACAGGAAAGGGCAACTACACCGGAGAGACAACAGGTACATTTGAGATAACAGCAAGAAGTATCAAGAACTGTACAGTTGAGTGCAGTACATCGATCGAGTACACAGGAAACCAGCTCATACCTGTTGTAAAGGTAAAGAATGGTGATGTGGAGCTGACAGAGGGAGTTGACTACATACTCAGCTTCGATATGAACACAGATGTGACAGGACGCGCAAAGGTGGTTGTGACCGGTAAGGGCAACTACAAGGATTCAGTGACAAGATACTTTGCAATTACAAAGAAGAGTATCGCTGGAGCTGAGATCAAGGGTATTACAGGAAAGGTATTCACAGGTAATGCAATAACACAGGATATTGAAGTTGAACTGGATGGACAGAAGCTCAGCCAGGGAACGGACTATACTGTGAAGTACGAGAACAATGTTCATGTAGGAACAGCAGTCATAACAATAACAGGTGCAGGCAACTACACAGATTCTGTAAAGAAGAGCTTTGTGATAAGCAAGGCAGATATAAGCAACACGGCTGTTATAAACGGAATTGAGTCCGAGGTTATATACAAGGGCACAGCATTTAAGTTTGATAATGTCACGATAACATGGGGAACAAATGTGCTGAAGGAAGGCAGAGATTACACGATCACATACCAGAACAACAGCGGAATCACCATGACGAGAACAAGTAAGGCTTCAGTCACTGTGAAGTTCATGGGCGACTACAAGGGAAGCGTTACAAAGCAGTTCAGGATCAAGGCATTTGACATATCAAAGGCAACCGTATCAGCGATAGCAGACAAGACCTACACAGGATCAGCGATCAAGCCGGCGGTTACAGTTAAGATCGGCAGTACAGTGATAAATCCAAAGGAGTACACGGTTGAGTACAGCAACAACGTGAAGCCGGGTGTTGCAAGTGTTACGATCACAGGACTTAACAACTTCTACGGAACAAAGAAGGTTACATTCAACATCCTTCCTGCAAAGGTGAAGAACCTTGCGGCAAGCGGTGAGACAACAACATCACTGAAGCTATCATGGAGCAGCAGTGCATATGCCCAGGGATATGAGGTGTACAGATATGATACAGGTAAGAAGACATATGTGAAGGTTGCAACAGTGAAGGGCACAAGCAGCAATATCACAGGTCTGGCAGCGGGAACTGATTACAAGTTCGCGGTATCAGCATATGTGAAGTCGTCAGGCAAGACACTGTATAGCGAGAAGACAGTCATAAATGCAGCAACAAAGCCAGCTAAGGTTTCAGGTATTTCATTCAGCAGCAGGGCAGAGAAGTCGATAGCGCTCAAGTGGAATACAGTTAAGGGAGCTACAGGCTACAAGGTATACAGACTTGTAGCAAAGGACAATTACAAATATCTTGGTTCGACATCAAAGACAGCTTATAATGTAAACGGTCTGACTGGAAGTACAGCTTACACATTCAAGGTAGTTGCATACAAGAAGGTCGGCAGCAAGGAGCTCGTTGGTGAGGATGCTACAGCAAGGATCATGACAACGCCATCGGCAGTCAAGAATCTTAAGATCAGTGCCAGAAGCAATGCATCGATAACGATGAAATGGAGCAAGGTAAACAACGCTGATGGATACATAGTTTACAGATACCGCGGCAACAGAGCAGTCAAGATCAAGACCATCACAAGCAAGTCAAAGGTCGTATTTGTAAGCTCAAAGCTCAGTGCCGGAACAACGTATAAGTACAGAGTTGTGGCATACAAGAAGGATGGAAAGGCGATCGTAGAGAATGCCGGAACATATGTATCAGGATTTACACTTCCTGCAACACCTGTTGTATCAGCGAAGGCCGGAGTCAAGCAGGCGAAAATTGCATGGAAGAGAGCCAAGGGAGCAACAGGTTACATCGTATACATGTCAACATCAAAGCGTGGCACGTATAAGGCTGTTGCAACTATAAGAAAGGCAGGAACTACTTCATACACCAAGAAAGGCCTGAAGAAAGGCAAGACATATTACTTCAAGGTGCGTGCATTTAACAAGTCAGGTAAGACAACATATAAGAGTTCATACTCAACAGTAAAGAAGATCGTTGTCAAATAGTGACTGACAGTTAGATAAGGGAAAGCCGGAAATAAAACTATAAAAAGCATCCAACCGGGTGAGCCTGGAAACAGGCTTATCTGGTGGATGCTTTTTTGTTATCTATGAGGCGGAGGAATCTGTCCGCCTGAGAGATGATAAAGTCCTTAAGTGCTTTATATGGAAATACATTCGTTGTATTATTGCCTACATCGGTGTCTATGGAGGTGAATGAGTCGAGATCATTCTGCAGTCTGCTCTGTGAGAAACATAGACATTTTTTTATGGTCATATCAGGTGATGAAACCTTCGGTATGATTGGTGAGAAATCCCTGATAAACAATGGATTTGTCACATTGTAATCACCGTAGAAAAACTGTTCTGAGAAGAAATCCCGGAATGGGATGCTCCTTCCCTCCGGCTGCATGCTGAGCTCGTGCATTCGGACATGGTCTATGTCGCGTGTCACACAGGTGGGAGTGTTATCGCCTGCCTCAAACTGAAAATATTGCGGCCAGAATTCCTCCACATAGGCGGCGTCCATCATGAGATGGGCAAGTATGCCAAGGTCGGCAGGTGTCATAGCTTCCACTGGATATTCTGACAATATGTGATCGATGTCCGGATATTTTGTTATGAGATCGTTCTGCCATTCCGGCCTGAAATGTGTCAGGGCTTTGTCCATAACCGCATCTGGAAGAACGCAGCCCAGCAGGAAATCATTCAGCAGCTCCGGCTGGGATTCCTTTGAAATATGAAGTTTGTCTGCGATGTATCTGCCCTCGCACAGGTGTATTATGTATCCCGGCATTGCAGCCCTCCCATATAGAATATATTTGTCAATTTGTAAAAAAGTGTACCCCCGGAGCCCCCGTAATGTCAATAAAGACAATTTCATACAAACAGTTTACTTGACTTATAATTTGTTAGGCGGTAAAGTCATAGATGGATAAATGGGATATCCATATCAGAGTAAAAGGAGAAACGTGTTGAATAACGATTACAACAAAGAACAAAACGACAAGAATGACGACAACAAGAATAATGGCAACAAAGGCAAAAACAGGAATGTCATGGTTCTGCTTGTCATCTCGGTGATATTGACACTGCTGTGCTGGAGAGCATACGACAAGATCACAAATGGAACGAAAAAAGAGATCCCGTACAGCGGATTTGTGGAGATGCTGGATTCGGGAGAGGTGGACAATGCGGAGATATATGCCAAAAAGATCAGATTTACCTCAAAGGAGTCTGACGGCACTCTGGATAAGAACACCTATGTGACAGTGAGGATAAGCGACGATAAGCTGGCAGACAGACTTAAGACAGCCCATGAGAAGTATGCCACAACATACAAGGGCAAAGACGAGAGCGGTTCAGCCATGGTCGGAACGATACTCTCATATGTGGTCATGATAGCTGCATTCTATCTGTTCCTCTCGTTAGTGACAAGGCGGAGCGGAATGATGGGCTTTGGCAAATCAAACGCCAAGGTATATATGGAGAAGAAGACCGGAGTCACATTTGCAGATGTTGCAGGAGAGGATGAGGCAAAGGAATCCCTGACTGAGATGGTCGACTTCCTTCACAACCCTAAGAAGTATATGGCTATAGGTGCAAAGCTTCCAAAGGGAGCACTGTTGGTCGGCCCTCCGGGAACCGGAAAGACACTTCTGGCAAAGGCTGTTGCCGGAGAGGCAAACGTGCCATTTTTCTCCATGTCGGGATCAAGCTTCGTGGAGATGTACGTGGGAGTCGGAGCATCGAGAGTCAGAGACCTGTTCAAACAGGCATCTGAGATGGCTCCTTGTATAATATTCATAGACGAGATAGATGCCATAGGCCAGAGCAGAGACAGCGTGAGGGGCGGTGATTCGGAGAGAGAACAGACACTGAACCAGCTTCTTGCCGAGATGGATGGATTTGACACATCCAAGGGAATAGTGATACTGGCTGCAACCAACAGGCCGGAGACACTTGACAAGGCACTCCTGAGACCGGGAAGATTTGACAGAAGAGTAATAGTTGAGAAGCCGGATCTTCAGGGTAGAATAGACACGCTGAAGGTACACTCCAGAAATGTCAAGATGGATGAGACTGTGGATCTCCGTGAGCTTGCGCTTGCCACAGCAGGTGCGGTTGGAGCAGATCTCGCCAACATAATAAATGAGGCGGCGCTCACTGCGGTCAGATCCGGAAGGAGCATGGTTTCACAGGCTGATCTGATTGGTGCGGTGGAGCTTGTATTTGCAGGAAAAGAGAAGAAGGGCAAGTTGCTCGGCGACCAGGAGAAGAAGGTCGTTGCATATCATGAAGTTGGACATGCTCTTCTGGTTGCTCTCCAGAAGCACACTGAGCCTGTTCAGAGAATTACAATAGTTCCTAGAACGATGGGTTCTCTGGGATATGTATGGCAGGTGCCTGAGGAAGAGAAGTATATGGAGACCAAGGCTGAGCTTGAGGCGAACATTGTGACGACCCTCGGCGGAAGAGCTGCAGAGGAATTGAAATTCGAGTCAGTGACCACCGGCGCGGCAAATGATATAGAGCAGGCGACCAAGACAGTGAGAGCGATGATAACCATGTACGGAATGTCAGACAAGTTCGGACTCATGCAGCTTGAGACTGTTCAGGGGAAATATCTCGACAGAAATGCAGTGCTCCAGTGTTCAGACAAGACTGCTGCAAAGGTCGATGAGGAGATTAGGAATCAGCTCAAGAAGGCATATGATGAGGCCAAGAAGCTTCTCTCAGAGCACATGAATGCGTTGGATGCCATCGCACAGTATCTGATAGAGAAGGAGTCGATAACAGGTCAGGAGTTCATGGAGATATTCAACAGAGTTGAAAATGCTGAACAAAATGTTGAACAGGAATAAAATTAAAACAATAATAAGATCAAAAAAGAGAAGCCGGGGCTGGCAAAAAGCTCCGGCTTCTCTTTTTTCTATATCTGCTTTAGATTATATCTGCTGAAGATCGTCCAGAGTCTTGCCGTATGCCGGTAAAAACTCGCACACGAAGTCGTTTACCTCAGGATAAGTCTCAGCCATCTGTGACACGGAATTCATGATCGTACCCATGGCACTGGAGAACTCGGTATTTCCCGATCCTGTCTCCTCCATGCATTTGATCAGGGCGGATAGCTTGTCAGCCGCCTTGACGAGCTTCCAGAGATATACATCGTTCTCGTCGTCGGCATCCTTAAAAAATATCGGTTCATAGGCTGGTCTGAGATCGCCCGGCAGCTTGTCAAGAAGTGTGTGGCATGCGATATCTTCCACATCCTTGAAGGCTGTCTTGATATCATCGTTGTAGTATTTCACCGGGGTCGGCATGTCGCCGGTGATGATCTCCGATGCATCATGATAGAGACCTATGAGTGCAGCTCTCTCGGCGTTCAGAGTCTTGCCGTAGCGTACATTGCCGATGGTTGCCAGTGCGTGGGCTATCATGCTCACCTCCAGGCAGTGCTCACACAGATTCTCCTCGCGGTTGTTCCTCATGAGTGCCCATCTGTCAATATATTTCATTCGTGATATAAGTGCAAAAAAGTTGTATTCCATCATAAAATCCTCGTTACTTCTGTTTATCGTTGTGGAAAAAGTTATATACCGCAGTGGCTGCAGTCTTGTTCATTCCCTGCGGGATCTCGAGATCAGCAATGCTGGCGGCACGGATCTTGTCTATGTCCTTGAAGTATGCCAGAAGAGCCTTTCTCCTTGCCGGACCGATGCCCTCAATATCGTCCAGAACTGAGTGAATCTGGGATTTGCTTCTGAGACTTCTGTGGTACTCGATTGCAAATCTGTGGGCCTCATCCTGAAGTCGTGTTATCATGTTGAAGGCCTGTGTATTTGCAGGGAAATCAATCTCCTTGTTGTTGTAATAGAGTCCTCTGGTTCTGTGGTGGTCATCCTTTACCATTCCGCATACCGGGATGTTGAGACCAAGCTCGTCAAGAACCTCCAGAGCTATGTTGACCTGACCCCGGCCGCCATCCATCATGAGTACATCAGGGTAGATATTAAACCGCTCGTCTGTGAACCTTCTTGTGAGTACCTCCCTCATGCTTGCGTAGTCATCCGGCCCGTCTATGGTCCTGAGCTTGAACTTTCTGTAGTCATTCTTCTTGGCGCGTCCGTTTTCAAATACCACCATGGATGCCACGGAGTGATAGCCGCTTATATGCGATATATCAAATGCTTCAAGGCGTCTTGCGGATGAAACTCCGATAAGCTGTGCCAGCTCATTTGCCGCACCCTCAGTGCGCTCCTTTTCACGCTTGAGCTTGTCGGCATCCTGGTTCATGACCAGAAAAGCATTGTCCTTTGCCAGCTTGAGAAGCTTCTGCTTGTCTCCCTTCTGGGGAACAATGATGTGTACCTGACTTCCCCGGCGGGCGCTCAGATATTCCTCGATGACCTTGTAGTCCTCAATCTGCTGCTCGATAATGATCTCCTTTGGCAGATATGGAGTGGAAGCGTAGTATTGCTTGAGAAAAGACTCCATGATCGTGCTGTAAGCCTCAGCATTTACGCCGCTCATGTGGTAGTGTTCCCTGCCGATCATCTTGCCGGATCTTATGAAGAATATGGATATGACACACTCATTTCCAAGATCGGTGGCCATGGCGATCACATCCCTGTCGTCTGCGCTTGTGTCACCGACTCTCTGGGTGGACTCAATGTGATGGATGCTCTTTATCAGATCCCTGATCTCGGCGGCCTGTTCAAATTCCATATCCTCGGCCAGCTCCTTCATCTGCTTTTCGAGATCCCTGATCACATGACCGTGGTTGCCGTTCAGAAAGCTTATGGCATCCTGGACATTTTTGTTGTAATCCTCCTTGGAGATATATCCCTGACAGGGCGCCATGCACTGCTTTATCTGGTGATACAGGCAGGGCCTTTCAAGGCCCATATCCCTTGGCAGAACCTTGTTGCAGCTCCTGATGTGATACAGCTTTTTCAGCAGCTCTATGATATCCTTCACCGCTTTGGAATTGGTGTATGGGCCGAAATATTTGGAGTGATCCCGTTTCATCTGATGGCTGTACAGTATGCGCGGGTAATCCTCCTCCACAGTAATGCGGATATAGGGATAACCCTTGTCATCCGTGAGCATGGTGTTGTAATGCGGTCTGTGCTCCTTTATAAGGTTGCACTCTAGAACGAGAGCCTCGATCTCTGAACCGCAGACAATATATTCAAACCATGCAATATGGGATACCATCTTCTGAATCTTCGGGGATTTCTTGTAGCCGGTCTGGAAATACTGATGTACTCTGTTGTACAGATCTATGGCTTTTCCTACATATATAATATGATCCCCCGAATCGTGCATGAGATATACTCCTGGGACATGGGGGAGCTTCTTAAGTTCTTCTTCAAAATCAAACATGTCATTCACCTCAAAAATCTTATATAAGTATATCACTATACTTACTATCATGTCATTCTTTCATCAGAAAATTTGAAAAATAAAAAAGGATTTTGAGAAAAAACGGAGAATAATAAAAATGTGTGGTAAGAAATATTGATCATGTGATAGGAGAGATTCTATGACGATACGGGAACAGCAGGAAAAAAGGGAACACGAAGTGCTCAGCAGATATGCGGCGTTCAGTGATCAGTCCACAGGACGTGACAGACCGGAGGAGCAGTGCGACCTCAGAACGGTCTACCAGAGAGACAGGGACAGGATACTCCACTGCAAGGCGTTCAGGAGACTTAAGCATAAGACTCAGGTATTTCTGTCGCCGGGTGATGATCACTACAGGACCAGACTGACCCATACTCTGGAGGTGTCGCAGATAGCAAGGACGATAGCCAGATCACTCAGGCTTAACGAGGATCTGACGGAGGCGATAGCGCTGGGACATGACCTGGGACATACGCCATTTGGACATGTCGGTGAGCGGACACTTGCGGCCTGCGCGGGCAATAATTTCAGCCACAATGTTCAGAGCGTAAGGGTTGTGGAACGTCTTGAGAACCGTGGTGAGGGACTTAATCTCACCTGGGAGGTCCGGGACGGAATGCTAAACCATAAGACATCATGCACTCCGCATACGCTGGAGGGACAGTGTGTGAGACTGGCGGACAAGATAGCGTACGTCAATCATGATATAGATGATGCGATAAGGGGTAACATATTGAAGGAGGAGGATCTTCCGACCAATATCACCGACATTCTCGGGAAGAATACCCGCACCAGACTGAACTGTCTCATACATGATGTGATAAATACGAGTCAGGACAAGGATTATGTCGGTATGTCGGCGGAGATCGGGGATGCTCTGGGGAAGCTGAGAACATACATGTTCAGATATCTCTACACTAACCCGATAGCCAAGAGCGAGGAGCTCAAGGCCGACAAGATGCTGAGGATATTGTATGAATACTTCATTGAGGACGCCAGCAGGCTGACAAATGAATGTGTTGAGATGATATATATGGGAGAGGATCCCAAGACAGTCGTGTGCGACTACATAGCTGGTATGACAGACAATTATGCGATAGAGACATTTAAGAGTATATATATACCGAAGTCCTGGAAGGTCTGAGCATACCTGACAAACAGGAGGAATCGAATTGTATTATTCGGATGACGTGATAAATGAAGTCTTGTCAAGAAATGATATAGTGGATGTTATCGGAAGCTACGCAAGCCTTAAGAAGAAGGGCGCGAATTACGAGGCATGCTGTCCGTTCCACCATGAGAAGACTCCGTCATTTAAGGTCAACAGGGAAAAACAGATGTATCACTGCTTCGGCTGCGGAGTCGGTGGCAACGTGTTTACATTTGTCATGGAATATGAGAACCTCAATTTCCCGGAGGCTGTGGAGAGACTTGCGGAGAGGGCTGGAGTACAGCTCCCTGAGAAGTCCATGAACGCCCAGGAGAGGTCGAGGGAGCAGTATAAGATAACGCTCAGGGAGATGAACAAGACTGCGGCTGCATATTTTCATTATATATTGAAGCACAGCCAGCATGGTGAGAAGGCTTATGAGTATTTTCACGAGACAAGAGGTCTCTCTGATGAGACGATAAATAAATTTGCGCTTGGATATTCAGATATATACAGGGATGATCTGTACAGGTATCTGAAGAGCAAGGGATATACAGATGACCAGATGAAGGGCTCGGGACTTGTTGAGATCAGCGAGAAGGAAGGCGGTGTGGACAAGTTCTGGAACAGAGCCATGATCCCGATACTGGATATAAACGGCAAGGTCATCGCATTTGGCGGACGAGTCATGGGCGATGGAAAACCGAAATATATAAATACCAGTGATACCGCGGTGTTCGACAAGAGCCATACGTTGTTTGCCATGAACATAGCAAGGCGGAGCAGGAGAAAAGGATTTATATGCTGTGAGGGATATATGGATGTCATCTCCATGCATCAGGCAGGATTTGACAATGCCGTGGCGTCCCTTGGAACGGCATTTACATTTGGACATGCTGGGATAATAAAGAGATATGCCGATGAGGTTTATCTGGCGTACGACAGTGACGGCGCAGGCGTGGAGGCGACGAAGAAGGTCATAGCAATTCTCCGGGAGGTCGGAGTCGGCGCAAGGGTCATCAATATGAGACCGTACAAGGATCCCGATGAGTTCATACAGAACCTTGGAAGCGAGGCATTTGAGGAGAGGATAAAGAAAGCTGAGAGCGGAATGATGTTCCTTGCAAGGATATATTCTGAGGAATATGACCAGAGCGATCCGGGTGAGCTGACCAAGTTCCAGAACCAGATAGCGAGGGAACTGGCATATATTGAGGACGACCTGGAGAGAAATAATTATGTCGATGCCATAGCGAGGAAATATGTGATCGACAAGGATGCCCTTGCCGCGAAGGTACATGCCTACGGTGTTGCGGGCACGGCAAAGCCGGAGATAGTGGAGCGGGAGACCCGCAGACTCCAGGAACAGCAGGGCTATGAAGAGTTTCCGGGAGACCAGAGCGCGGGAGCTCCGGGAAGACCTGAGACAAAGGATAATAAGACCGCCAAGCTGCTGCTCACATGGCTTGTGAACCGGCCGGAGCTGTTTGCCAGACTTGACGGCGTGGTGAGTGAGGCGGACTTTGAGCCGGGAATATACCGGACCGTAGCGGACAAGCTGTACTCACAGTACAGGGAGAAGCACAAGGTTGAGCCCGCTGTGGTGGTGAACACATTCCAGGATGTGGAGGAACAGAGACTGGTGGCAGGCATGCTCCAGACAGATCTGGCGATAGACATGACCGAGGAGGAGGTTGGCAATGCCATAACCGAGGTCGTGAAAAAGATAAAGCTTGCCAGCATAAAAAAACAGCTTGAGAGCGAGAATGACATGATGAAGGTTCAGCAGCTCATCAAGGACAGGAAAAAGATAGAAAAGTTTAAAGTTATTTTATAAGAAATAAACAATACATTATGTGGAGGAAAGATATGAGTACAATGGATGCGATCAATTCAAATGAAGACAAGTATATGATCAAGGTGAGTGAGGACGATGCGATCAACGCAAAGTTCAACACAAAGCTTCAGGAATTGCTTGACATAGCTCACAGCAAGAAGAACGTTATAGAGGACACAGAGCTCATCAAGCATTTTAACGATCTCAAGGAGGTTGCCCTTGATCTGGATACCATGCAGAAGATCTTCAATTTCCTTGAAAAGAACGGTGTGGACATACTTCAGATAACAGATGACGATGAGGAGGAGCCAACACTTGACGAGGACGTGATCGCTGAGGGCGAGGATGTTGAGAAGATAGATTTCACAGATACAGGTGATATATCAAGCACAACACAGGATCCTGTCAAGATGTACCTGAAGGATATAGGAAAGGTGCCTCTGCTCAGCGCGGAGGAGGAGATAGAGCTTGCCAAGAGAATGGAGGCAGGCGATGAGATGGCAAAGAAGAAGCTTGCTGAGTCCAACCTCAGACTTGTTGTAAGTATAGCCAAGAGATATGTTGGACGTGGAATGTTATTCCTCGATCTAATACAGGAGGGTAACCTCGGTCTGCTCAAGGCCGTGGAGAAGTTTGATTACAGAAAGGGTTACAAGTTCTCAACATATGCGACATGGTGGATCAGACAGGCCATCACAAGGGCCATCGCAGATCAGGCGAGAACCATAAGAATCCCGGTTCATATGGTTGAGACCATCAACAAGGTTACCAGAGTGAGCAGAGATCTGCTTCAGAAGCTCGGCAGAGAGCCGCTTCCAGAGGAAGTCGGAGAGGTTATGGGACTTCCAAAGGAGAGAGTTCAGGAGATCATGAAGATCGCACAGGAGCCTGTATCACTGGAGACTCCTATCGGTGAGGAGGAGGACAGCCATCTTGGAGATTTCATACAGGATGAGAGTATCCCTACACCTGTTGAGGCGACAAACCAGACACTGCTGCACGAGCAGCTCGACGAGGTAGTCAGCACACTTACAGAGAGAGAGCAGAGAGTTATAAAGCTCAGATTTGGATGGGATGACGGAAGACCAAGAACCCTTGAGGAAGTCGGCAAGGAGTTCAATGTCACAAGAGAGCGTATCAGACAGATCGAGGCAAAGGCGCTCAGAAAGCTGAGACATCCTAACAGAAGCAGAAAGCTCAAGGATTTCCTGTATAACTAGCAGAGAGGACCGCGCGATCTGGCATGGATGGTGCGAGGATAATAATTATGAAAGATATAGAATTGTCACTTCGTATGAAGACTGTTGCCGACATGGTAAAGCCCGGCGGCAGAGTGTGTGATATTGGATGCGACCATGCATTTGTGTCCATATACCTTGTGGCAAATGGCATATCGGACCGGGTCATAGCATCAGATGTTAGAACCGGTCCGTGTGCTATAGCCAGGGATAATATAGCCAGATGGAATATGACAGACCGTATTGATCTGAGACTCGGAAACGGACTTGCAACCATATCTCCGGGTGAGGTGGATTCCATCATAATAGCCGGCATGGGAGGAATCCTCATAACGGATATACTTGAAGCCGGCATGGATGTGGTACAGTCAGCCGGTCAGCTCGTGCTGCAGCCCCAGTCGGAGACAGAGCATTTGAGAAGGTACATCGCAGAGAATGGCTGGAAGATCACAGAGGAAAAAATGCTGATAGATGCTGGCAAATACTACGTTGTACTGAACGTGGATGTGACAGCACAGGATTTTGGTAATAAGTCAGCCATGGATGAAGTATATTATAAATACGGATATTACCTCATACATAATCATGACAAGATCCTCGGAGAGTATCTGAGGGATAAGCTTGATTCGACCGGAAAAGTCCTTGATGGACTGAAGAAGGTGGATACGGTCAATGCCAGACGGCGTGCCGGTGAGCTCACACATGAAAAGGAATGCATGGAAGAGGCATTGAGACTTATATCGGATATGGAGTAGATATTTATATGGGTGATGAGCAGAGAAGTATAACATCATTAAAGACAACTGCAAAGGAGTGGGCGAGGAAAGTCGGTATCGATTCGATCGACAGGCTGAACGAGATGATCGATTCAGGAAAGGGACTGGAGCTCATACTGGTATGCGAGGCTATGCAGAGTAACTGCATGTATGAGATAGCCAGAAAAGTTTCCGAACAGAAGCGTAGGATAATACTGATATCCGGGCCGAGCTCGGCGGGCAAGACAACACTTTCCCACAGACTCAGTATCCAGCTTCGTGCCATGGGACTCAGACCACATGCGATAGCTGCGGATAACTATTTTGTGAACCGTGAAGACAATCCTAAGGATGAGAATGGCAACTATGATTTCGAGTGCCTGGAGGCCATGGATCTTGAAACACTTAATAGGGATATGACAAGGCTGTTGGACGGTGAAGAGATAGAGCTTCCGGTTTTCAACTTCAAGACCGGAGTGAGGGAATATCATGGGGACCTTCTCAAAATAGGTGAAAATGATGTTATCATCATGGAAGGAATCCATTCGCTTAACCCGAAGATGACATACGGACTGGCGGATGAAGACAAGTACAAGATATACATAAGTCCCCTTAATCAGTTGTACGTTGAAGGTGAGGACGGCGAGCCGGCAAAGGTTTCAACCATAGACAGCAGACTGCTCAGGAGAATAGTCAGAGACAGCAGGACCAGAGGGAACGATGTGGAGAAGACACTTTCCATGTGGAGCTCAGTCAGAAGGGGAGAGGAGAAATATATCTTCCCATATGAGAGCGAGGCTGATGAGATGTTTAACTCGGGACTGTTGTACGAATATACCGCCATACGGCGTGAGGCGAGACCATTGCTGCTCGGGGTAGATGAGACTTCAGAGCATTACCAGGATGCGGCGAGACTTCTGCGTCTGATAGATATGTTCCACGACATAGACACAGAATACATACCAGCAAATTCCATACTCAGAGAATTTATAGGTGGCGGATGCTTCAGGATATGATGAAGGTTCACACAAGGATAAAGAATAACCAACAATACAAAAATACGGCACAGAGGCAAAACAAATGTCTCCGTGCCGTATTTTTTGTTCAAAATATAAGAAAAATACTATGAAAGGGAATGAGTTGGACTGTAAGCCGGGTTATGTCGAGAGTGATCATCTATCTAGGATTTATGTTACCATAAAACTCAAGCAACCTACCTGGAATGCAGCGGGCAACTGTATCATTCCACAAGCTCCTTTGCAGAAGCTATATTTGGTCTTGCTTCGGATGGGGTTTACAGAGCCTGTCATGTTACCATGGCAGCGGTGAGCTCTTACCTCGCCTTTCCACCCTTACCATACGAATATGGCGGTATATTTCTGTTGCACTGGCCTGGGAGTCGCCTCCACCGGACGTTATCCGGCATCCTGCCCTGTGAAGCCCGGACTTTCCTCACCTGCAAAAATGCAGCCGCGATCACTTATCCAACTCATATAATCTTATAACAAATCACCGGCAAAAAGTAAAGTGAAAATAATCAAAAAACAACGAATGTAGTTTTTAAAACTACTTAACACAGTTAAGAATGCTTGATGTGGATTGCGATTCATGATATAATCTATAGCAAAGACGAGCAGACTAATATATGACTTCAGGCATATGGCGCACATAGCGCTGGAAAGGACTAACAATGGAAGATGTATATTTAACTAATAGAGATTATGTGAAGATAAAGAATCTGAATCTGGTGAGCTACGGTGGCAATCAGAACTGGTCAAAGTCAAAGAAGATGCAGAAGGTCGGATGTGGTGTTATAGCCATGGCAGACCTCACGATGTATCTTGCTGAGCAGAATCCGAATATGATGACCGATGCCATCCGAAAGATCAACAAGCCAAAAGGCTTATACAACAAGCATGACTATCTTGAGTATGTGAGATTTTTCTATGTGCACTACGTGATACTTCTCATGCACAAGGGTATGCTGGGAATAGCACTCAAGCATACGATGAACAGATATTTCATGCTGAACGACATAGGGCTCAAGGCAAAGTGGAAGATGATGCAGTCCGATGAATCGATGCTGAGAGATATAAGACATCTCATAAGAAAGAATAAGCCGGTCATACTGGCCATAGGACCTAACAGATACAATCCATTTGGCAAGAAGGGTATCAGCCTTTATGTGGACAAGGACGGTGAGCTGAAGAGCTCCATCAGGGAGAATGTCCACTCACATTATGTGACTGTTACAGGAGTGTGCACCATAAAAGGAAGAGAATATCTTGTTGTATCTTCATGGGGAAAGAAGTATTATATAGACTATAAGGAATACAGGAATTACGTGAATAACGTCGGTGACAAGTTCACGAGCGGGATATTATATATCCAGGGATTATTATAAGATTTTACACCAGGAGGACATTGTATGAACGCAGTAGAATGTATCAAGACCAGAAGAAGTGTGAGAAAGTTTACAGATGAGATGGTGAGTGTTGACACAGTCAGAGAGATTGTTGAGCTGGCGTCATATGCGCCATCATGGAAGAATACACAGGTTATCAGATATACACTTGTGGAGGATCCGGAGATCATCGCTAAGATAGCTGCAGAGGGCGTTATGGATTTCCCTCTCAACCAGAAGACAGTCAGCAGAGCGAAGCAGCTCATGATAGTCACCAAGAAGGACGGAATATGTGGCTATGAGAAGTCAGGAGAGTTCAGCACAAGCAAGGGCAGCGAGTGGGAGATGTTCGATGCCGGTATAGCAACCCAGACATTCTGTCTTGCCGCTCATGATAAGGGCGTTGGAACAGTCATACTCGGAATATTTGACGATGCAAAGGTAGGAGAGATAGTTGGTATTCCTGATGGACAGACCGTTGCCGCAGTTGTGGCTATGGGTTATCCTGCATTTGCACCGGAGATGCCGCCTAGAAAGTCAGTGGACGACCTTCTCACAGTGAAGTAGATCACAGAACGGTACAATTACATATAAAAAGAAATTGATGTAAGCTGCACTTTAGTATACACTAAGTGCAGCTTTTTTTAATAAGGAGGCAACATGACAGACAGGATTTCTTCAAAGGCTGATGTTCTTAAGAGCCTGTATGGAAAATTGAAGTATTCGAGAGTGGAAAAGCTGAAGATAGTAACCGGAGCTGAGCTTGATGCCGATTCATATGGACTTGCGGCGGAGATAGCAGAAGAATTTGCCGGAGGGTATATCGTGGTCAGAAGCTCGTCCTCAAATGAAGACGGACTCAACACTTCGAATGCCGGTCACTATGAGAGTATTCTGGGAGTGGACCCTTCAGACGGAGAGGCGGTAGTAAGGGCAGTCAGGGAAGTGCTGGATTCATATAAATGTGATCTGGACGATGTGTCCGGCGAACAGGTTCTCATACAGAGACAGATCACGAATATCAGCTACAGCGGCGTTATATTTTCAAGGGAGATCAAGAAGGACAGGCCATATTATACGATAACCTACGATGATTCATCCACAGACGCGGTTACAAGCGGAAGGGGAGGAAAGACGGTATACATAATCAGGAATGTGGACTGTGATGAGCTGCCGGCGAACTGGGCTGCGCTCATCAGATCCATGCGTGAGCTGGAGGAGATGCACCCTGAATATCCACTGGATGTGGAGTTCGCAATAGATGAGGGCAATACAGTCACGATATTTCAGATGAGACCTCTTGCAGCCAGCATCAATGGTGTTCACTCCGATGTCGATGACGAAGAGGTGTTCAGGACTGTTTTGGAGGCTGAGGATACATACAGGGAGATCAGCAGCCTGGTTGGGGACAGGAACACCATATTGTCGGATATGGCATTCTGGAATCCTGCGGAGATCATAGGTGAAAATCCCCATCCGCTTGACTATTCCCTGTACAGGGAGATCATCACGTCTGCGGCATGGAATCAGGGACTCAGCTACATTGGTTACAGAGAGGTGGATGGAGACCTCATGTATAAGCTTGGCAACAAGCCGTACATATCTCTTAAGAAGTCGTTCCTGGGGCTGATGCCGGATGAACTGGATGACAGGCTGGAGGCGAAGCTTCTGAAGTATTACGATAAAAAGCTTATAGATGATCCGACCGCCCATGACAAGATAGAATTTGAGATAGCATTTTCCGAATATGACTTCTCGACGGAGGACAAGCTGGGGACACTGACGGAAGCCGGGTTCACCAGGGAGGAGATTGCGGACCTCTCGGATTCGCTGTTCAATCTGACAAACAATGCGATATGCAATTTCAATAGAAACAGGATGAAGGATCTCAGGGCTCTTAACGGCCTTCGTGTCCACCGTGAGAATACGAGAAGCAACTGGCTTATGGCGCACAATGATGTGGTAACGCTGATACAGTATTTTGTACAGCTCATAGAGAGCATAAAGCATTACGGAACCCCGAAATTTGCGCGACAGGCGAGACTGGCATTCATATCGAAGGCGATTAGCAGATCCCTTGTGTACAGAGGATATTTTACGGACAAAGAGATAGACGATTTTATGATGTCGATATATACTGTTGCGTCGGAGTACGATTCTGACTTTCAGGATCTGGTGGACGGCAGGATAACAAGAGGTACATTTGATGAAAAATATGGACATCTGCGTTCAGGCACATACGACATAACCTGCGAGACATACGCCCAGCGCGAGTTCGACCTGTCCAAGGGAAGCGCTGCTGCGAGAAAGCAGAGGCAGACTATAGAGGAGCTTAAGCATAATCCTCTGGATTCGGTTAAGCTCATGGAGGCACTTGAGGATATAGGCTTTTATGTGGACCTCAGGGAATTTCTGGATTTCCTCAAGGATTCCATGGAGGAGAGGGAATTCTTCAAGTTCGAGTTCACCAAGACATTAAGCCTTGCCATAGACATACTTATAGATATAGGCGATAAACTTGGCATAAGCAAGGAAGACATGGCATATCTTGAGGTGCCGGATATTCAGCTTATGGTGAACAGACCTGCGGAATTCACAGGCGATATATGGAGAAAGATCATAGATCAGAACAAAAAGAAATTCCAGAGGGCGTCCATGCTTATACTTCCGGATGTCATATATGATCCGTTGCAGTTAAAATGCATAGAGATATGGGAGGCCAGACCTAACTTCATAACATCTGAATGCGTCACGGGTGACATTCTCCTGCTTGAAAATTATGAGAATGAGGATCACGAGGATGTGGCTGACGTTCAGGATAAGATAGTAGTTCTCCCGAAGGCGGATCCGGGATACGACTGGATATTTGCAAAGGGGATAAAAGGATTTATAACGAAATACGGCGGAGTTGCATCCCACATGGCGATAAGGTGTGCGGAGTTCAACATCCCGGCGGCAATAGGCTGCGGAGACTGCATATACAGTTTCGTGGAAAAACAGCAGACGGTGACGCTCGACTGTGCACACGGTAAGATAACAAAGGGGGTATAGGTTTTATGTTACATGCACTTATAACACAGCGGGAAGGACACAATATGTATGGAAAATATACGGACGTTCTCGAGGCTGCTTATGTGGAGTTCTATGAGAGCCTTGGAATAAGACTCAGACCGGTATCCAACTTTACAAAAAACTTTGATGAGATAGTGGATGAACAGTTTGATCTCCTGATAGTGACAGGGGGCGGAACGCTCCATCCGAGACATTATGTGGAGCCGCACAATGCAGAGCTGCAGCCGCACCGTGATGCGCTAGAGGAGCAGCTCATAATGTACTGCGTCCAGAATGAGATCCCAGTGATAGGCGTGTGCAGGGGAATGCAGCACATAAATGCGCTGTTTGGCGGTAAGATAAGTTATTCCGCGCGCTTTAAGGTGCCAAGACCCAGAGGCACAGACCACATGGCAAGGATAGTCAAGACGGACAGATATATCAAGGTAAACAACTTCCACAGCGACTGTGTCTATCTGGAAAATCTGTCGACGATGTTCTATCCGATAGTGGTCGATGAGGAGAATGAATCTGTCGAGGCATTTGTATCACCGACGATGAGCATACTTGCCTTCCAGTGGCATCCTGAGCGTATATTTGAGAGCGAGGAAGGACGGCTTTTTACAAGACATCTTATACAGGATTTCCTTGGGCTTCCGAGAGATGATGTGAAACCGGCGATAGATTAACGTTGAAATGCCATATGAAAGATGCTAAAATAAACTAGCGTATACTTATGAGATAGAAAAGTTGCGATGGAGGCACTATTATGGAGAACGGAAAAGCTAAACAGCTTTTAGATAGAATACAGGATATAGTTGGAGATGGACAGAACGTTCCATTTGCAGCAGGTAAGGTACTGGTCAACAAGGAAGAGGTTCTTGAGATCGTTGAGGAGCTCAAGACTACTATAGATCTGGAACTCAAGGCATATCATGAGATCACAGACAAGAGAAGCAAGATCATCAAGGAGGCAGAGCAGGAGGCCGATGAGATCATCGCAGAGGCCGAGGAGACCGCATCCAGGATCAGGCTTACAAAGCCAAGCCCGCTCTTTGTGGACCGCAATGTCAAGAGCCTTGGCAAGCAGGACAGGCAGGCGCTCAGAACGGCCAACGAGATATATGCGGCATCTATCATTTATACAAATGAGATGCTGATGGAGATCAACGAGACCGTGAACCAGGCATATAATATGATAAGCATGGAGAGCGACAGAGTCCTTGATTCTCTGAGAAAGAAATCTGAGATCATTGAGAACAACAAGAAGGAGCTCATGGAAGGTCTCATGGATATGAAGAAGCAGGAGCGCTATGCCGATATACTGGAGATCAGCCAGCTTCTGGCGAATGAGCTGTATTATGAGAAGAACAAAGCCAAGGATGAGGAGCACAAGGATAAGAACGGTGAGCCGGAGATGGTTCAGTGGGAGTTCGATTTTGAAGATAAGAAGGAGCCTGAACCAATCCGAGTGAAGGCATCCAGGGAACCGGTCAAGAGTGTCCAGAGGGAGACTGACGATGCGGATTCTTCGATACATGTCATAAAAGACAGTGATCATGACGATAAGATGAGACGCTTTGGAGACAGAACACCGGTGAGACTTGAGGAGTCGATAACGGATGCGAGTGCCAAGGGAAGCGACTCAGACAAGAACGGCAGACCTGATTTCAGAATAGGCGGACGTATATCCGATGCCTATGATGACGTGGATGACGGAGTCGTATAAAAGTTTCGTGCAACATGCAGGGGACGCGCTAGTTTTGAATATTAAAGCCTGATAAGTTGGCGGCTGATACTTTACAGGGGGTAACGTGTCGAATAGCACATTATATGATGCAGCAACACAGCATGCATGGTATTGCGCCGGAGCATGGGAGATCATATAATGGTGGTGTCGTCGACAGGAGGCAACATTTAATATTATATACAAATAAATCAACCTAAAACGCGGAGGTAAAAAGTTATGGGAATTTTAAAGAGATTTAAGGACATTATGTCATCAAACATCAATGCACTTCTTGACAAGGCAGAGGATCCTGAGAAGATGATAGATCAGTACCTCAGAGACCTTCAGGAGGATCTCAGAAAGGTTAAGTCAGAGACTGCAACTGTTATGGCAGAGGAGCAGAGATGCAAGAGACAGCTTGATGAGTGTGACGCAGAGATCGCAAAGATGCAGACATATGCAGAGAAGGCACTTGTAGCAGGTAACGAGGGCGATGCAATGAAGTTCCTCGAGAAGAAGAACCAGCTCACGCAGAAGCAGGTAGCTCTTCAGCAGGCATATGATGCAGCAGCAGCTAACGCAGCCAAGATGAGACAGATGCATGACAAGCTCACAAAGGATGTCAGCGATCTCAATGCAAGAAAAGAGACTATCAAGGCAAAGGTTCAGGTTGCTAAGACTCAGGAGCGTATGAACAAGATGATGAGCGGTATCGGCGATTCATCAGCTTCACTTGATGCATTTTCAAGAATGGAAGCAAAGGCAGACGCTATGCTTGACAAGGCAAATGCAATGAGCGAGCTCAATTCATCAAGCGCAGATTCAATAGATGATCTTGCAAGCAAGTATGATGCAGCTCCAAATGCAGACGTTCAGGATGAGCTTGCAGCACTTAAGGCAAAGATGGGATTATAATATTCCAAACATATTGCAGAACAGAGAGGAGTGCACTACATGGGTTTATTTTCAAATCAGTTTGCTAATGTTGTAGAATGGGAAGAGTACAGAGATGACGTCATCTTCTGGAAGTGGACAAATAGAGAGATCAAGAAGGATTCAAAGCTTATAATCAAACCGGGACAGGATGCTATATTCCTTTATAACGGAGCGGTTGAAGGTATATTTACCGAGTCTGGAAACTACACTATTGATTCACAGATCATACCATTCCTTTCAACATTGAAGGGATTTAAGTTCGGATTCAATTCAGGACTTCGCGCAGAGGTTCTGTTTGTGAATACAAAAGAGTTTACATGTAACTGGGGAACCAGTTCACCGATCAGACTTCAGGCACCGGGACTTCCGGGCGGACTTCCTGTGAGATCAAATGGTAAATTCTCATTCAAGATAGACGATTATAATGTTCTAATAGAGAAGGTTGCAGGTATAAAGCAGCAGTTCACAGTCGATGACATAAGAGACAGGATAAGGGGTATCCTGGACGGACTGCTGATGAAGTGGATCACAAAGGTTGGCGGAGACGTATTCAATCTTATGGCCAATTCCGTTGATATAGCTAAGGGTATCAAGGAAGATCTGGACATGGAACTTCTGGGAATCGGACTTACGATAACTGATTTCAGAATAAGCGAGTTTACATATCCTGAGAATATACAGAAGCGTGCTGATCAGGCTGCTGAGTATTCTATGATAGGGGATATGAACAGATTCCAGCAGGTGAATATGGTTGATTCCATGGCAAGGGGTGGCCGTACAGGAACAGCCGGAAGCAATGCAACGGATATGGCAAATGCCATGGTAGGAATGCAGATGGGAATGGCTATGGCAGGTCAGATGGCCGGAGCTATGAACCAGATGAACAATGCAGCAACACAGACAGCAGGAACCGGAACAGCTCCAAAGTTCTGTCCTAACTGTGGACAGCCAACTAACGGTGCGAAGTTCTGTGGCAACTGTGGAACGAAGCTGATCTAAAGACAAATACATTATAATTGAATAATGATATTTTCAAATAAACGCTGTTATGATATACTAGGCAGATGGAATAAAACATATGTTTGGTATATATAACGGCGTTTTTTACGTCACAGGATACAGGAGGAATTATGGCAGGACTTAACGATATGCAGGAACAGGCCTGTGAGCATGTGGATGGGCCACTGCTCATACTTGCGGGAGCAGGAAGCGGAAAGACCAGGGTTATCACACACAGGGTAGCCTATCTCATGGAGCACGAAGGAGTTAATCCTCTGAACATACTGGCGATCACATTCACCAACAAGGCGGCCCGTGAGATGCGGGAGAGAGTTGATCTGATAGTTGGGGACGGAGCTGACAGGGTATGGGTCAGCACATTTCATTCGCTGTGTGTAAGGATACTCAGAAGATATGCTGATAAGATCGGCTATGGCAAGAACTTTGATATATATGATTCGGATGACCAGAAGAGTACGGTGAAGAGTATACTCAAGGATTTTCAGATAGACCCGAAGAGGTATCCCGAGAAGATGTTCATGGCGGAGATATCCAAGGCCAAGGAGAAGTATCTGTCACCTGATGAATTCGCAAAAAAGAATGCTGCAGACTATGCAGGAACAAAGGCTGCAGAGGTGTACACTGAGTATCAGAGTCGTCTTAAGAAGAACAATGCGATGGACTTTGACGATCTTATTTACAAGACGGTGGAGCTGTTCGAGCACAATCCTGATGTCCTTGATACATATCAGAATAGATTCAGATATATCATGGTTGACGAGTATCAGGATACTAATCACATACAGTTTCTGCTGGTCAAGATGCTTGCGAGAAAATACAGGAACCTGTGTGTGGTGGGAGACGATGATCAGTCCATATACAAGTTCAGAGGAGCGAATATAACCAATATCCTGAACTTTGAGAAGGAATATGAGGATGCGAAGGTTATCAAGCTGGAACAGAACTATAGATCCTGTGGCAATATACTTGCCGCAGCGAATGCAGTCATACAGCACAATGCAGGCCGTAAGGATAAGGCTCTGTGGACGGATAAGGATGCCGGTGAGAAGATCTCGTTTGAGCAGTGCGATTCGGAATATGCAGAGGGAGATATGGTGGCGAGCCGTATCAAGACTCTTGTCAGACAGGGAGTGGACTACAGGGATATAGCTATCCTCTACAGGACGAATGCACAGTCCCGTGTGCTCGGAGAGAAGATGGTGTATGCGAACATACCATACAGAGTATATGGCGGCACAAACTTCTATGCCCGAAAGGAGATCAAGGATGTTCTGGCATATCTCAAGGTCATCAACAATTCCACTGACAACCTGTACTTCAGGAGAGTGGTAAATGTTCCGAAGAGAGGTATAGGCGAGGCGAGTCTCAGCAAGGTTGAGTCATTTGCGGATGCGTATGGATTGTCGATGATGGATGCTGCGGCGAGAGCTGACGAGATACCGGGAATGGCTGCCAAGACCTCGGCCAAGATCAGGCAGTTTGCGGAGCTTATCACATCATTCAGGGATATGCTGGCGGATGGTGAGAGCCTTGACTCGGTGTACGACAGGATCCTTGAGGATACGGGTTATGAGTCAGAGCTCATAGCAGAGCACACAGAGGAGGCCATGACTAGACTTGAGAATATCGATGAACTCCGCAACAAGGTGGTGGAATTCACAGAGGATAATGAGGAGGCAGGGCTCAGCGAGTTCCTGGAGGAGATAGCGCTTGTGTCTGACCTCGATGCCATGTCGGAGGATGACAATCAGGTCAAGCTGATGACTCTCCACAGTGCCAAGGGTCTGGAGTTCCCATACGTATTTATATGCGGAATGGAGGACAGAGTATTTCCTAGTGGAATTGCACTCAACTCAGATGATCCCGATGCTCTTGAGGAGGAGAGACGTCTGTGTTACGTGGGTATAACCAGAGCCATGAAAAAGCTGTACCTGAGTGCGGCGAAGGAACGAATGATGCATGGTAATAGGGTGTACAGCGATGTGTCCAGATTCATAAGAGAGATCCCGCCTATGCTGTTTGAGCATGAAGCTGATATGAAGAATATGGCAAAGCGAAGAGAGTCGGAGTCTGTCGACAGATATAACAGAGGTGAAGGACGCAGAGATGCGTATGGAAGTTCATATGGTGATACATATGCCGGCTATGGCGGTGGAAGAACCGCTGGAGCAGCCTCAGGCAGAAGCTATGGACAGAAGAATCCATACAGCAGCTATGCAAAACAGCAGTCATACGGGCAGCCGTCTTCCCAGCCTTCGTTCGGCAAAGCCTTTGTGGTAAACAGTGTTGGCAAGCCGGATTATGCTGTTGGAGACAGAGTCAGACATATTAAGTTTGGTCCGGGTACTGTGGAGGCTTTGGAGAAGGGCGATAAGGATTACGAGGTTACAGTGAATTTCGACAGATGCGGTGTCAGGAAGATGTTTGCTTCGTTTGCAAAGCTCAAAAAATGCGAGTAGTCAATTAAACCGCATGTTAGATTTATTTATAAAATACATATAGAAATAATCAAAACCGTATGCTATAATTTTGGTATGTGTTGGGAGATAATAACTGTATGTTTCTTCTCTCAAATCAATATAATATAATGAAACCCGTTACAGGGTTAAGAAAGGGTGGAATGTAACGATGAAGAGTAGTGACGTAATCTTAGTTAAAGGCGATGCAACAGAAGAGAAGGCAAAGAGCACATTATTTGTGATCTTGGTTATCATTGGTGCCGTTGCTGCTATTGCAGGTATTGCATATGCAGTATATTCATATCTTACACCAGACTTCCTTGATGATTTTGATGATGACTTCGACGATGATTTCGACGATGACTTCTTCGATGATGAGGAAGATACAGATGAGGCAGAGCCAGCAGCAGAAGCAGCCGAGGCGGCAGACGCTGAGTAATTCGTACTGTATTATATAGAAGAATATGGTAGTATAAAGATACGCTCTATCCATTGAGGATAGAGCGTATTTTTTTGTCATCTACTAAAAAAATGGAAGATAGGACGAAACGTCATGATAAAAGGTATAAAAAATGCGGATAACAGGAATCGAACCTGCACCCCGAAGGACTAGATCCTAAGTCTAGCGCGTCTGCCAGTTCCGCCATATCCGCTTAATTCTTCATAAAATAAAAATAGCCCCTCATATCAGAAGGGAAATAGTGAGCCATCGGGGACTCGAACCCCGGACAACTTGATTAAAAGTCAAGTGCTCTACCGCCTGAGCTAATGGCCCATAAGTCTGGACTTTAATAACTGGGCTAGCTGGATTCGAACCAGCGAATGCAGGAGTCAAAGTCCTGTGCCTTACCGCTTGGCGATAACCCAATAGCATCGCTAATATGTGCGATAAAGAAAAAGGGTGGATAGAGGGACTCGAACCCTCGGCCTCCAGAGCCACAATCTGGCGCGCTAGCCAACTGCGCCATACCCACCATAGGCTTATAAAATAATTGCTATTTTATAAAAATATATCTTAGCCTGCTAACAGTAGTAGTAGCTAAGATACAAAAATGTGCCCGAAGGGATTCGAACCCCCGACCCACGGCTTAGAAGGCCGTTGCTCTATCCAGCTGAGCTACGGACACGTACCAATTCCCGCTATATGTATATGTTAGCGAAAATAAAGAGCGGGTGATGGGAATCGAACCCACGTATCTAGCTTGGAAGGCTAGTGTTCTACCATTGAACTACACCCGCATAATGCTTAACAGTGTTTTGGATTATAAGTCGGGGTGACAGGATTCGAACCTGCGACCTCTTGATCCCAAATCAAGCGCTCTAGCCAAGCTGAGCCACACCCCGTTAGTCCTTTGCGACCAACGCAAAACCTATTATACACAAGTCGGTGATGTTTGTCAACAACTTTTTTAATTTTTTTTTGAAAATCAGTTGCTGATGTGTTATATTGAATCAGACGTTATCGCCTGTTCATCAAACCGACTTTTGCATTATATGCATTATAGGAGCGAAAGTCAATAGGTATTTTGAAAAAAATTGAAAATTGTGAGGATGTGTAGAAATGGATAATTTTATATTCAGCATAAATGCAACGATACCGATATTTCTGGTGATACTTCTGGGATGGTTTCTGATGAAGATACATATTATAACAGAAGAGTTCGCCAACGTGGCGAATAAATATGTGTTCAAGGTAGCCCTTCCGGTTCTGCTGTTCAGGGATATTGCGACGACCTCCATATTGGACGACCTCAATGTAAAGTTTGTTCTGTTCTGCTTCTTTGGAACGATCATAATGTTTGGGCTGGTATGGGTGTTTGCACTGATATACTGTAAGGACAGAACCATGATCGGTGCATTTGTGCAGGGTGGAGCAAGAGGAAGTGCTGCGGTTCTCGGCGTTGCATTTGTGGAGAATATCTGTGGCAACTCGGGCATGGCGCCTCTCATGATAGTGTCAGCGGTGCCGATGTACAATATTATATCTGTAATAGCTCTGACATTTGGCGGAAACGACAGACAGAGGGGAACAGCGGGTATCAAGAAAGCGTACGTCAATATATTGAAGAATCCGATCATCATAGGAATATTGCTTGGAGTCCCGTTCTCTGTATTTGACATACCGATACCAGCCATACCGACAAGAACTATCAGTTATATAGCACAGACGGCGACTCCTATAGCGCTCATAGCCATAGGTGCTGGATTTGACTCACAGCAGGCATTGACCAGGCTCAAGCCGTCACTTGTGGCAACGGTCATAAAGCTTGTGATTCTTCCTGTCATATTCCTTCCGGTTGCCATTGGTATGGGCTTTGGGCCGAGTGAGATTGTTGCTATACTTATAATGGTTGGAGCACCGGCTACGGTGTCGGGATACATCATGGCGAAGAATATGGACAATGATTATGTGCTGTCATCGAATATTATCGTTTTATCCACATTATTATCGTCAGTGACGTTGACTCTGTGGGTGTTTGTGTTAAAATGTTTGGGAGTAATCTAATTTTATTATACAGAGGTTTAATTAATGGATAACATTGACTACAAGATACTGAGATGCCTGAAGGACAATGCGAGACTTACAGCATCGGCCATCAGTGAAGAGATCAATCTCTCTGTCTCGGCCGTGATAGAGAGAATAAGGAAGATGGAGAGCAGCGGGGTAATAAAGGGATATACCATTGAGGTTGACCAGAAAAAGCTGGGCAATGAGATGGTAGCCATCATGGAAGTGAGACTGAAGCATCCGAAATATTATGATGAATTTGCACAGCTTATACAGACAAATGACAGCATAGTCGCATGCTTCTATATGACAGGAGATTTTGACTTTATATTGAAGATAGTGACTGATTCCGCTGCAGGTCTGGACGAGGTGTATAGATTTGTGAAGGGATATGAGGGTGTGTCAGCAACTGAAACGCACTTTGTTCTCAAGACGCTCAAGGACGAAGTATCAGTTATACCGGAGGTAAAAGAGAAATGAACAACATAGTACTTACAGGCATGCCGGGAGCGGGCAAGAGCACTATAGGGGTTCTTCTGGCAAAGGTTCTCGGTTATAAGTTCATCGATGCAGATATTCTCATACAGAACAGTCAGGGAATGCTGCTCAGGGAGATCATAGCAAAGTATGGCGATGATGGGTTTTTAAAGATAGAGAATGATGTGAACAAGGGTATCACAGACCAACATGCAGTCATAGCCACAGGTGGAAGCGCTGTGTACTGTACTGATGCCATGGAGAAATACATGGCGGAGGATACAGTTATATATATCAATCTTCCATATGAGGAGATAGCGAACAGACTTGGCAATATCAAGAGAAGAGGCGTGGTGCTGAAGGATGGACAGACTCTGAAAGATTTGTATAATGAGAGGACAAAGCTTTATGAGAAGTACTGTCATATCAATATCAAAGCGGAAGGCCTTGGAATTGAGGAATTGCTGGACAGCGTTGCGGGCATGATAATTGTCAGAAGAGATCTGTAATACGTCATATGCCACATGATAGGGATAGAAAAGCTGCTTATATAGCTGAGGTGAAAATGTAGCATATATACAATGGAGGGAATGTATGGAGATATTAAAAATGTTAGGTCAGATACTGCTTCTTGTGCTTGGATTTGTGTTTATGATAAAGGGAGCGGATGTATTTGTAGATGGTGCGTCTAAAATAGCTGTCAAATGCAACATACCAGAGATGGTAGTTGGATTAACAATAGTTGCCATGGGCACTAGTGCTCCAGAAGCAGCTGTCAGCATAAAGGCGGCACTTTCGCCTGCGGGAGCCGGGATCACTGTTGGAAATGTGCTTGGAAGCAACATTATTAACATACTTGTCATCCTTGGAGTGACAGCACTCATAGCAGCACTTCCTATAAAGAAAAATACACTTAGGATAGATATACCATTTGTTATCGTGGCATCGATCATGATACTCTGCATGGGATATTTTGATGGTGTGCTCAGCAGACTTGAGGGTGTGATATTCTATGTAGTGTTTATTGGATTTTTGGTATATCTGATCATCAGCGCGAAGAATGGCAACAGCGAGAGTGATTCTATAGAACTCACGGAGAAGGATAAGACTCCGAGACTTATACTGTTTATAATCATAGGATTAGCGCTGGTCGTGGTCGGAAGTAATTTCACTGTAAATGCGGCATCATATATAGCTGGAAAGCTCGGTATGACAGAGAGACTCATAGGTCTTACAATAGTGGCATTTGGCACATCTCTTCCTGAGCTTGTGACATCATGCACAGCGGCAAAAAAGGGGCAGACAGATATTGCCATAGGCAACATAGTTGGAAGCAATATATTCAATATACTTTTCGTTGCCGGAACTACAATGCTCATAACCCCAGTGCAGTTTGAGCAGAACTTCCTGTTGGATGGCATCATGGCAATAGTGGCTGCTGTTCTCCTCTGGGTGTGCAGCGTCAGAAAGAAGAAGCTCACCAGGCCGGGCGGAATAGTGATGCTGGCTGTGTATGCGGTATATTTTGCTTATATTATGTACAAGAATTATATGTAGCAGATATCAAATGAATGGGGTATAGTCATTTATGTGATGATTATGAACCGGAAGAGTTGGTGTGTATAACAAGTCACGATGACAAGGATTATTACAGTATGGATGATTTTTATGATTTAGATGAACTTGATTAGATCTCAATAAAAAATACAGCGTGTAGCGATTGCCGCACGCTGTATTTTTTGTGGATATTTCTTGACTATGGTATGGGTATAACTTATAATCAGACGTAGCAATTTAAACCGCAAAACTTTAAAGTTGACACGCTTTGACGCGATAAAGTAAAACGCGGAAAAAAATGTATTGGGAGGATACTATGGTACTCAAAGTTATTATGCTTGTTGTTTTCTTTGCGATCATGCTTGGAGTTGGATTTTACTCGAGAAAACACACAAAGGATGTGAATGGATTTGTTCTTGGGGGCAGAAGCGTTGGCCCGTGGCTCACAGCATTTGCCTATGGAACATCTTACTTCTCAGCGGTTATATTCATTGGATATGCCGGACAGTTTGGATGGAAGTACGGAATTGCTTCCACATGGATAGGAATTGGAAATGCGCTGCTTGGCTCACTGGTGGCATGGGTAGTTCTCGGAAGAAGAACAAGACTGCTCACACAGGAGCTTGACACGAGAACTATGCCGGAGTTCTTCGAGAAGAGATACTCCAGCAAGTCATTGAAGCTTTTCTCGTCGATCATCATCTTCATCTTCCTCATTCCATATACAGCGTCACTGTACAACGGACTTTCAAGACTGTTCGGAATGGCGTTCAATGTTGACTATAAGATATGCGTAATCGTCATGGCTGCCCTTACAGGTATATATGTAATCGTTGGTGGATACATGGCGACTGCTATCAACGATTTCATCCAGGGACTCATCATGCTGGTGGGAATCGTGGCAGTCATATATGCGGTACTCAACAACTACGGCGGACTCACAGGAGCACTTGACAGCCTGGCAAGGATAAATGATCCTGCAGTGTCAGATACACCGGGTGTATTTGCATCATTCCTGGGACCTGACGTATTCAATCTGTTCTGTGTTGTCGTGCTGACATCCCTTGGAACATGGGGACTTCCACAGATGGTACAGAAGTTCTATGCCATCAAGGATGAGAGATCCATCAAGACAGGTACAGTTGTGTCGACACTTTTTGCTACGATAGTTGCTGGAGGATGTTATTTCCTCGGCGGATTTGGAAGACTCACAGGTACAGATGTTGCGACAGAGGGATTTGATGCTATCATTCCACATCTGCTTGAGAAGCTTCCTGCAGCCCTTATGGGACTTGTGGTCATACTTGTGCTCTCAGCATCTATGTCCACACTTTCATCTCTGGTTCTTACATCAAGCTCAACGCTTACAATAGACTTTATAAAGCCAGTCATTGCACCTAAGATGGATGAGAAGAAGCAGATACTTATCATGAGGGTCATGCTTGTCATGTTCGTTGCCGTATCGGCTGTCATAGCCATCGTGCAGTACTCAAGCCGTATCACATTCATAGCACAGCTCATGGGCGTTTCATGGGGCGCTATAGCAGGTGCGTTCCTCGCTCCGTTCCTGTATGGCTTATACTGGAAGAAGACAACTGTTGCAGCTTGCTGGACATGTTTTGTATGGGGAACAGGAATCATGACACTGAACTTCATAAGCAACACATGGGGATTGTTTAAGTTCCCTGCAATGATACAGTCACCTATCAACTGCGGTGCGGTTGCCATGGTTGGAGGACTTATCATCGTTCCTATTGTGAGTCTGTTCACAAAGAAGCCTGACCAGAAGAAGGTTGAGGAAGCATTCTCATGCTATGAGGAGACAGTTACTGTAGCTCACAGGAAGGCACTTGACTAACATAGATATTACACGGTCTTTACACAAAACTTTGTTGAAAGGCCGTGTTTTTTATGTTAATATTATCAGGCGGTAATGTGCATTTGAGGCATGCTGTAATCTATGTGGCAGGAGGCGCAGGGAATGATCACACTGTACAGAACGGATGACAGAATTTTGAGTGAAATACAGGAATATGGTCCTGGTGCCTGGATAGTCATGACTAAGCCAACAATAGATGAGAGTAAGAGCATAGCCGAGAGGTTTGAGATAGATCTGGCGGATGTCAGAGCCGCACTGGATGACGAGGAGAGCTCACGTGTTCAGGTGGAGGACAACTACACACTGATAATCGTGGATATTCCTTCTATAGAGATAAGAAATGAACGAGAGGCATATACAACAATCCCTCTTGGTATCATACTGGTTGCAGACTGCATCATCACCATATGCGCCGAGGAGACTCCTGTGCTTGAGGCCTTTATGGAGGGCAAGGTGAGAGAGTTCAGCACCAAGAAGAGGATGAGGTTCATGTACCAGATACTCTACAGGAACTGTACCACATACCAGTATTATCTGAGAGTCATGGACAGAAGAAGAACCCTTATTGAGCAGCGTATCCAGGAGGAGACCGAGGATGCGGATCTCATAGATCTTCACGAGCTGGAGTCCAACCTCGTATACTTCGCCACATCACTGAGAGCGAATGGAGTAGTTCTTGATAAGCTGACAAGATACGGCAGGATCAAGCAGTACCCGGAGGATAAGGAACTGCTGGACGATGTTCTGGTGGAGAACAAGCAGGCTATCGAGATGACACAGATATACAGGGATATCATAAGTGGTACGAGAGAGCTCATGACGACCATCATCAACAACAGACTGAACAACGCCATGAAGTTTCTGGCGGCCATAACCATCGTCATGGCTGTGCCTACAGTTATATCCGGTGTGTATGGAATGAATGTGGGCACGAAGTGGATGCCATTTGCGAATGTACCATATGGATTTGAGATAGTGTGCGGTATCATACTTGTGATAAGCATAGTTATCGCTATTATATTGAAGAAAAAGAAGATGCTCAAACAGTAGGGAAGATAGAAAAAAGGATCACCGGCGGTTTTGTTGCTGCCGGTGGTCCTTTTTTGTGCCTTTGTTATTTGTTGTTGATAGGTATTCCGTTTACCTCGACCTGATCGGATATCTGGATGACGATGCATTTCCTTCCGTCGATCTCCATGGTCTCTACCAGATCAGTTCTCTCAGGATTCACCTTGATGACCACATCAGGAGTCTTTACCTCAAATGTTTTTGTGTTTGCAACATTTGTCGCGTACATGACAGTTGACTTCTCACGCGGTACAACTATGGCCGGTTCATCCTCCGGGTTCTCAGATGGCTGCTCAGGCGGTGCTGCCGCAGCGGTTACCTTCTCGTAGTGGGCGTCAAAATCTGCCATCTTCTCGTCTGATACTCCGCTCTCTGTCAGCAGGTTCTTTATAGTGTTTTTTGAGAGAGTAAGCGGTTCCGGACTGTCCTTTCTCTGTTCTATCATCTCGTTCAGATTGTCGTGGATGGTTCTTACCATATCGTAATTACAGTCATCTCCCAGAGTCTCAGCAACAATCTCCTGAAATACATCCTTCTGTTCTCCCGCAGTTATAGGAAGAGAAGTGCCAAGGATGTTACTTATGAAGCTGTCGTGAAGCTCCTCCGGCTTTTTGGTGTAGTACAGAACGTTGTGGATATCCGTGCTCCTGTCGATAAATGCCGGGAACAGGAAGCCTATGTCCGGCATGTCGACCACCCAGTCGCGGACTCTGTTGTGGAATGTGCTTTCAACGTCGAAGTAGCTGAGTCCCGCCTTGGACAGGTTGACGTGGCAAATGGAGCACATGATATAGTCATACACCTCGTCTGATGCATCGTCCATCATGATGCCGTCGGTTGTCTTGCCCGGAACATCATATGTATCGTGGATGAGCAGTATGAGGTAGTTGCCGGTGTAATCGTAGTTCTCGATGACCTTGTCATAGAACTCATTTATCAGCTCATCGTTCTCAAGCTTGCTCTTCCTGAGTTTATTCAGGAATTCCTGTGTGCCGCCTTCAAACTCCTGTGAGGTAGGAAATGGCATGGTGACAAGATTCTTGCCAATGCTTCCTGATAAAGTCTTTTTCAGTATTTCAAAATATTTGTATGTTTCTTCTTCCGGCATGGTGAGAAACTGTTCGTTGATGGTCGCCACCTTGTTGCAGTCTCCGTCCACGTAGCATCCGCGGATCTTGCTTATGGAGCATTCCTTTGGAGCAAACAGGTGTCTTATCTCAAGTACGTCTTTTTTTGTCATAAATAAAACTCCGTTTCTATATAGTGATATATTTTGCGTTATAACATCTGCAATGACAGACCGCCTCCTAAGTATACCACAAATAATGACAAGTCTTAAAGATATCTTAAACTTTATAATGGTTGTTTCTTAATGGCAGTATGGCGATAATTGAGAACAGGAGGTGATTGTGGTAAGCTAAGGATAAATACGAAAAAGGTGAGGATATGAAAAATGTACAATATATTAATATGTGACGATGAAAAAGATATAGTATCAGCTATAGAGATATATCTTAAGACAGCCGGGTATTCGGTGTATAAAGCTTACAATGGTATGGAGGCAGTTGATATGGTAAATTCTAATGACATACAGCTTGTACTCATGGACGTCATGATGCCTCAGATGGACGGTATAACAGCCATGGCAAAGATAAGAGAGAGCAGCAATGTGCCGGTTATCATGCTTACGGCAAAGAGTGAGGATACCGACAAGGTGCTGGGACTTGAGGTCGGCGCAGATGACTATGTGACAAAACCATTCAATCCGGTGGAACTTCTGGCAAGGGTAAAGTCCCAGCTCAGGCGTTACATGCAGCTGGGAGGCGGAGAGACACCAAAAGATAAGCTGGTTATCGGAGGAATAGAGCTTGACGACAAATCCAAACAGGTCACACTTGATGGAGAAGTTATGCCCCTCACCCCAACGGAGTATGACATCCTAAAACTTCTTATGCAGAATGTGGGAAAGGTATTTTCTACAAAAGAAATATACAGGGCAGTGTGGAAGGAGGATCCTATGGGAGCGGAAGGATCTGTTGCAGTACACATAAGACATCTTAGAGAAAAGATAGAGATAAATCCTTCAGACCCAAGATATATAAAGGTTATCTGGGGAAGAGGTTATAAAATGGAGGTACAATAGTGGATAAGGCGATTTATAAGATACGAGGAAATGTGTTCTTTAAACTTGGAATATATATTCTTGTGGCGGTGCTGGCATATGGAACGCTGTATACAGGCGGTCTGGTGCTGCAGGGAAGCTACCTTGGAGTGTACAGTGATGATGATCAGGGCGCGACGCCGTATGAGAGGCTTGTAAATGATTATGTGGAGGACACAAATTATGCGCTTACCGAAAAGGTGAATGCTTACATCCAGGATACAAGGTCGCAGCTGGAAAGCATTACAACATATAGTCAGCTCGTGAGCGCCGATCATAACGGAGATAAGGTTATAACCGCGGCTGATGTTTTCCGGAGATTGACCAACGCGGATACAACATCTGCGATCAAGTCGTCATACCGGTATGCGGATATGAGCGAACGAGGCGATATCGGCTATATGCTGACGGCAGCCTGCAGTGATGATGCAAATGCAAATACTGGAAAGATAAAAGTAACGACCGGAAATATAAAGCTGATAAATGACGAAGCCCGACTGGACGACAATATATATACGAACGATTATGACAGCACGATAGAAGTGCCTGTTAAAAGATATATTGTGTTTAACAATCTAGGTGATATGGAACAGGGTGAGCAGTATATCAATGCCCTGCTGGGGGAGAACGATCCATATTATGACGAATACACGTATAATGAAGAAAATGACGAAAATGATACTGTGGAGAATGATACAGATTCTGTATTGACAGCGGATGGAAAGTCTATCACCACACAGGATATCATGTATGGCGATTATTACCCGAGTTCAGTTGAAAAACTGTATTTTGACGACACAGACGAGATTGGCAGTTCATCTGGGAATGGCTACTGTCTTGTGCTAAGCTATGATGCATATTCATTTATAAATATCACGGGAAAGTGCTATGTGGACGTGGCGGCTGCTGTAGACAACATCAAAGCGTCAAATCCGGAAATGGTTCAATACATTGGAATATGGAGGACGAAGAGCAAGGGGATACTGGCAGGATTTGCAGTCATGTTGCTGCTGTGCATCGTCATGTCAATATTTTCAATGGTCAACGCCGGCGTAAAGACAGGGAAGGAGACGATAACTCTCGGCAGATTTGAGAGGACTCCGACTGAGCTTGTGCTGGCTATGGCAGTATGCTCTGTTGCAGCAGCAGTAGGGATCTGCGTTGAAAGCGGTATTGCATCCATGTGTGTGAACCAGTATAGGAACTACACATTTGTATCAGAAAATATACAGTACATTGCGTTTCTGGTGCCGGTGGCATGTCTATATTCTGTGGCGTTGTTTTTCTTTAACAATATGGTTGCGAAGGTGAAGGCGGGAACATTTTGGGCAGACTGCCTGATAATCCGCGCACTGAAGTGGATAGCAGGAAAGACGAAATCTTGTTTCAGGTATGTGAAAAGTCATATGTCCCTGACGCAGAAGGGCGTATGGGCTTATATAGGTATAACTATAGTAGAGATAATTTTTGTGGCAATCCTGGCAGCAGGCAGCATGAGAGGCCTTCTTTGGGTGGTGATTTATATCATTTTAAAATGGCTGTGCATAGTCGGAATAGTGGCATATCTCATACAGACACAAGAGTTATACAAGTGCGCAAAGGAGATGGCGGAGGGCAATCTGGACAGGAAAGCGGACACAAGCAAAATGTTCTGGGTATTCCGCGCACATGGTGAACACCTCAACCAGATAAGAGACGGCATGTCAAAGGCTGTTGAGGCCAGAATAAAGAGCGAGCATTTGAAGACAGAACTCATAACAAATGTATCCCACGATATAAAGACCCCGCTTACATCCATAATCAACTATGTTGATCTGCTGCAGAAGGGCGATATGGATGAGAAGACAAGACAGGAATATATAGAAGTTCTCTCAAGGCAGTCCGCGAGACTGAAAAAACTCATAGAGGATCTGGTCGAGGCATCCAAGGCATCCACCGGCAATATCCAGATAAACTGGGCAGAGATAGATGCAAATATGCTTCTGGAACAGGCAATAGGAGAGTATGGAGACAAACTGGACAAGGCAGGGCTTAAGGTCGTATTTACGGGATCGGATACACCTGCGGTGGTTATGGCAGATGGACAGCATCTGTGGAGAGTATTCGACAATCTCCTTGCAAATATAAGCAAATATGCGATGCCGGGAACGAGAGTCTACGCATCGGTTATCCGCGGAGATGGCGAGGTAAGGATGGAGTTTAAGAATATATCCAGAGATCCGCTCAATGTGTCCAGTGATGAGCTCATGGAGAGATTTGTCCGTGGAGACAGCTCCAGAAATACGGAGGGAAGCGGACTGGGATTATCTATAGCGAACAGTCTGTGTACTCTGATGAATGCCAGATTTACTATAAGCATAGACGGAGATCTGTTCAAAGCGGCCATAATATTTACAGATAATGGTACTTTATAAAATTAAATTAACATGATTTATTGAAAAATGTTATTGACAACTAATTTGAGTTAGGGCATACTAACCTTGATGATAATATTATCAACAATCAGAAGGAGGCGTGTATGATGACTAACGAAAGATTAGAGACGGACAAGAAGAGTATAGATGATACAGGTATCCAGCGTACAGAGATGCAGAAAGAGATCGTTATCAGCAGACTCAGGGAAAGGGGATGCAGGATAACCAGACAGAGAATGATACTCCTTGACATAATACTCGGGGAAGAGTGTTCTTCCTGCAAGGAGATTTATTATAAGGCGGTCAAGCAGGACAGTCGTATAGGCTCGGCTACAGTGTACAGAATGGTGAATACACTGGAGGATATAGGAGCCATCAACCGTAAAAACATGTATAAGGTTGCCTGTGGTGCCAACTGTGGTATAGAGGATGCCTGTGTCATTGAGCTTGATGATTCATCCAGCATTGAGCTTTCGGCCAAAGAGTGGAACAGGATAATCCGTGCAGGACTTATGGCTGGCGGATATATTGAGAATCAGATGGTGACAGGTGTCAATGTAAAGCCTTGTGGCTGTGGCTCATGTTGTTAATAACGAAGGAGATGATCTACAATGGGTGGAACAATATTGGTAGTGTGCATACTGGTGCTTATAGTAGTGGGTGCAGTTATCAGTTCTGCAAAGCACTTTAAAGGAGAAGGAGGCTGCTGTGGCGGCGGTGGTTCCGTCAAGGTCAAGGGTGACAAGATAAAGGATGTTGCCGCTGTGAAGACTATTTACATAGAGGGAATGCACTGCAGCAACTGTTCAGATCGTGTACAGAATGCATTGAACAGTCTGAGCCAGGTGAACGCAAAAGTCGACCTCAAGAAGAAGCAGGCTGTCGTTAAGCTCGGAAGAGAAGTATCTGATGATGAGCTTAAGAGCTGTGTAGAGAGGTGTGGATACTCAGTAACCGGTATAGGATAAAGTCTTGAATAAAAAATTGTAAAAAATTTTCAAAAAATTGTTGGCAATTCGAATAAGATGTGGTATTATCCATATTGTTGTTGAAAACACAACAGA
>NZ_JBEHVP010000005.1:97728-174260 GCF_040227275.1 Coprococcus sp. RTP31081st1_H1_RTP31081_211007 | reverse complement strand
ATAAGCGCGAGTGGCTCAGCGGTGGAGCATCTCCTTGCCAAGGAGAGGGTCGCGGGTTCGATTCCCGTCTCGCGCTCTGGATAATTTCCATGTTGCTAAAATTTTAAAAAAGTTGTTGACAGTTTGCTGGCGGTGTGATATTATCCATATTGTTGTTGGTAGCACAACAGATAAGCGCGAGTGGCTCAGCGGTGGAGCATCTCCTTGCCAAGGAGAGGGTCGCGGGTTCGATTCCCGTCTCGCGCTCTTTTATATTAATTCACACTCAGGATTCAATCCTGATTTTTTTTTGCCCTCAGAAGCGATTGGTAATAAAATTTAAACATTTTTACTATTGAATAAATGACATGTAGTGATATAATCAATCACAATCGTTGAATATCAGAAAAAGTATAATTTTTACGAGGTAATGATTAAATTATGAAAGAGAGACTTAAGAATTTTCATCATTCAGCAGTTTTTATCTGTCTGGTTCTTGCAATTGTTCTGGACGTTGTTCTGGAAGCTCTTGGAAGACATTCGCTGTTTAAGGCGATATCGTATGTGTGGAATCAGCCGCTCATATTCCTGTATAACTGTTCGATCATTTTCTTTACGCTGACACTTTCGCTGCTCATGAGAAAGAGAATATTCGGATACTGCGTTATATCGTTTGCATGGCTGATACTTGGAATCACGAACTGCATAGTTCTGGGATTCAGAATAACGCCATTTTCAGCTATCGATATGCTTATGGCGAGGAATACGATAACTATCATAGACAAATATTTTAATGTATGGCAGATCGTGCTCATAGCTGCGCTTCTGTTCGTTGCGCTGGCAGCCATCATAGTTCTGTTCATAAAATCGCCGACGGTTACGGGCAATATATATAGAACGAGAACGACTGTGTTTATAGTTGCGACATTCTTCTGTGTAATGCTCTTCACCAAGATCGCGCTCAATGCACAGACTATATCAGATAATTTTGCAAACCTTGCAACGGCATACAACAATTATGGATTTGTATACTGTTTCTCAAACAGTGTGGTCGATGTAGGTATAGGACAGCCGAGTGATTACAGCGAGGATAAGATGCTTGAGATAAAGGACGATTTGGACAGTGTTGGCACAACGGATTCAAAGCTTGGCAAGGACAAGCCAAACGTTATATTTGTACAGCTTGAGTCATTCATGGATCCGTCATATGTAAAATGCCTCACGTTCAATGAGAATCCTATTCCGAATTTCACAAAGCTGAAGGAGGAATGTACATCAGGATTCCTGACGATGCCGGCGATCGGTGCAGGTACAGCCAACTCGGAATTTGAGGTGCTCACGGGATTTAACGTGGCATATTTCGGTGCAGGTGAGTATCCATATAAGACCATACTTGGCAAGCAGACCATAGAGAGCATGGCGACACAGCTGAAGCTTGATGGTTATTCAACACATGCCATGCACAATCACGATGGTACATTCTATGACAGATACAAGGTGTATAAAAACATGGGATTTGATACATTTACCCCGATGGAGTATATGTACAATCTGGAGCATACTCAGAAGAACTGGGAGAAGGACAATGTCCTTACTGGTGAGATCATGAAGACTCTGTACTCCACCACTGGACGGGATTTCATATTCACCGTCAGCGTACAGGGACATGGAAGATACCCATCAGAGCTTGACGAGGAGAATTACAGTTATCCTATAAAGGTTGCCGGAACAGGCGATGAGAGCCTTGATACACAGTGGACATATTACTGTAACCAGCTCCACGAGATGGACGATTTCATTGGCAAGCTTATAGACAGACTTAAGGCGTACGATGAGCCGGTCGTTCTCGTTATGTATGGAGACCATCTTCCTGGATTTGAGATCACAGAGGACGATATAACCAACGGAGACCTTTACCAGACAGAGTATTTTGTCTGGAGCAATATGAAGAACTTCCCGGTTGAGGATGAGGATATAGAGGCATATCAGCTCAGCACAAAGGTGTTTGATATGCTGGGATTTGAGAAGAGCTATGTGCAGAAGTTCCAGTCAAAGTACAAGCCGGGCTATGCAAACTATGATGATGATCTCGAGAACATTGAGTATGATATGCTTTATGGACAGAGATACATGTATCCTGATGGATGGCCATATGAGCCGACGAATATGAAATACGGCATAAGCAAGATCAGGATCTCGGAGATCACAAAGGGCGTGTATGTGCCACCGGTTGATGAAGAAGCGGATTTCACGGCAAATGATGGTTCCGGGGACGGTGAGAGTGCTGAGGAGCCACAGCCTATGAATGGATATTATATCCACGGAAGCAACTTCAATGAATGTACATTTGTGTGGATAGATGATGCCTTTTTGAAGGAGACTATCTATATAGACAGAGATACGCTGTTTCTTCCATATGAGGACTCGTTTGAGGCGGGCAAGGAGATATCCGTGGCGCAGGTCGGAGACGACAGTATAGATTTCGGAGTGGAAGACACTTATGTATATAAGGGAGATCCTGAAGATCCGGAGGACACAGAGACAAATGTGACCATGGAGACGGAAGAACTGCCTTGACAAGAACTATATAATTTGTTAGCATGTTTAAAAAGTTACATCACCCAACGCGATAAGTGTTGGGTGATGTGTTTTCTCTATTAAGGCTAATTGACGTACATAATGAGCACAATGCTCTTATTAAATATTTTACAGAAAGAGAGAGAAGAAAATGGGTAAGATTATTGGCGAAGGAATTACATTTGATGACGTTTTATTGGTACCTGCTTATTCTGAGGTATTACCAAATGACGTTGACCTTACAACAAAGCTGACACAGAAGATTAAGTTGAACATTCCTCTTATGAGTGCCGGTATGGACACAGTTACAGAGCACAGAATGGCTATTGCCATGGCTCGTCAGGGTGGTATCGGAGTTATCCACAAGAACATGTCCATAGAGAAGCAGGCAGAGGAAGTTGACAAGGTAAAGCGTTCAGAGAACGGTGTAATATCAGATCCATTTTACTTATCTCCAGAGCATACACTGGCAGATGCTGACGAGCTTATGAGCAAGTTCAGAATCTCAGGTGTACCTATCACAGAGGATGGCAAGCTTGTTGGAATCATAACCAACCGTGATCTGAAGTTTGAGAAGGACTACACAAAGAAGATCAAGGAGTCAATGACATCTGAGGGTCTTGTTACAGCAAAGGAGGGAATCACACTTGACGAGGCTAGAGAGATCCTTGGAAAGGCTCGTAAGGAGAAGCTTCCTATCGTTGATGACGATTTCCATCTGAAGGGACTCATCACGATCAAGGATATTGAGAAGCAGATCAAGTACCCATATTCAGCACATGACGCACAGGGCAGACTTCTCTGTGCAGCAGCAGTAGGATGTACAGCCAACATCCTCGACAGAGTTGCAGAGCTCGTATCAGCAAAGGTTGATGCGATAGTTATAGATACAGCACATGGACATTCAGCCAACGTTCTGAGAACCTTCAAGATGGTTAAGGAGAAGTATCCTGACCTTCAGGTTATTGCCGGTAACGTTGCAACAAGATCAGGCGCACAGGCTATGATCGACATGGGTGTAGATGCAGTCAAGATCGGTATCGGACCTGGTTCTATCTGTACAACAAGAGTTGTTGCAGGTATCGGTGTACCACAGATCACAGCTATCATGCAGGCATATGATGCAGCTATGAATGCCGGAATCCCTGTTATCGCAGATGGCGGTATCAAGTATTCAGGAGATATCACAAAGGCTCTGGCAGCAGGTGCCAACGTATGTATGATGGGAAGCCTGTTCGCAGGTACAGATGAGGCTCCTGGTGATTTCGAGCTTTATCAGGGACGTAAGTACAAGGTATACAGAGGTATGGGATCTATAGCAGCCATGGAGAATGGTTCTAAGGACAGATACTTCCAGGAGAACGCAAGAAAGCTTGTCCCAGAGGGCGTTGAGGGCCGTGTGGCATACAAGGGATCACTTGAGGATACAGTATTCCAGCTCATCGGTGGACTTCGTTCAGGTATGGGTTACTGCGGAGCAAAGAACATTGCAGAGCTTCATGAGAAGGCAGAGTTCGTCAAGATTTCAGCAGCTTCACTCAAGGAGAGCCATCCACATGATATCCATATCACAAAGGAAGCTCCTAACTACAGTGTAGAGTAATAGAAATTTGCATAGATGATATCAGATAAGAGGATGCATATCTGTCAGATATGCATCCTTTTTTCTTGACACCGTTCTGTTATGTGAGATAATGGAGAATAGGTGTCTTAGAAAAGAGGTGTTTGGATATTTATGAAGGTAAACAATCCAGGTAAAAAAGATCTTGACCAGCTTGTGATGCTTGAGCAGGAGACATTTCCTGAGGCTGAGGCAGCAAGCCGGGAGTCTATAGAGCGAAGACTGAAGGCACACAGAGAAACCTTCTGGGTGCTCAAGAAGGACGGACGAATAATAGCAGGTATAAATGGCATTACTACTAATGAGAAGGATTTGAGCGATGCCATGTATACGGGCGAGGACTTCTACGACAAGAAGGGTCGCTGGCTTATGATATTCGGCGTGTCAACTCTGCCGGACTATCAGCACAATGGATATGCGGCGAAGATAATGCATGAGGTTCTTCAGGAGACGGTCAAATGTAAACTCGACGGAGTCGTCCTCACATGTAAAGAGAACATGATCCCATTCTACGAACAATTTGGTTTTGTGGATGAGGGCGTGAGTGAATCTGAGCATGGCGGTGTCGTCTGGCATCAGATGAGGATAAGGCGCAGAGATATAAAACGTGATTATAAGCAGGATGTGATTGATTGTATAGTGATAGTAGTTGTGGCCGCCGTACTGGCATTTCTGCTGGGACGATTTGTGATATTAAACTGTAATGTACCTACTGGTTCCATGCTTGAGACAATACAGCTTGGAGACAATATAATAGGAAGCAGGCTTACATATAAGTTCTCTGATCCTGAGCGTGGCGATATAGCCATATTCAAGTGGCCGGACGATGAGTCCCAGGTATATATCAAGAGAATCATAGGACTGCCGGGTGAGACCGTGGAGATCATAGATGGTAAGGTATATATAAATGGAAGTGATACTCCGCTCAAGGAGGATTATCTGAGTG
This sequence comes from Coprococcus sp. RTP31081st1_H1_RTP31081_211007, assembly GCF_040227275.1. Lineage (NCBI taxonomy): Bacteria > Bacillati > Bacillota > Clostridia > Lachnospirales > Lachnospiraceae > Coprococcus > Coprococcus sp. RTP31081st1_H1_RTP31081_211007. Next base: position 169,137 of record NZ_JBEHVP010000005.1, on the reverse strand, counting down.
ATGAGGCAAGGACTGACGTAAGATCGTTTGGACCGTATCAGGTTCCTGAGGACTGTTACTTTATGCTGGGAGACAACAGACCAAACTCAGCGGATGCCAGACTTTGGGAGAATACCTATGTGAAGCGTGACAAAATACTTGCCAAAGCAGAATTTGTGTATTTCCCATTTTCACAGATAACATGGCTTGGAAACGGAGCAGAGTATTAGATTGTATGTCATGATGGATAATCAGAGGAGATGGTCACATGAACAGAGTAAGATTTGACATGCATTGTCATACGGCTGAGGGATCACCCGATGCCAAAGTAAAGATTCTTGATTATATTGATCTGTTAAAGCAGCGTGGTTTTCACGGAATGCTGGTCACAGACCATGATTCATATTCCGGATACAAAGCGTACTTAAGGCAGAAAGATAAGGTGAAGGATTTCACTGTGCTCAGAGGTATTGAGTATGATACGTTTGACTATGGACATTTCCTCATCGTATTGCCATCAGATACACCTGAGGAGGTGTACGACCTGTTTGAACATAGGGGCATGGCGCTTATCAGGGTGATATGGCTTGTGCACGAGTGCGGCGGTATACTTGGCCCAGCTCATCCATTTGGCGAGAAGTTCATGAGCTTTGGCAGCACGAGAAGGCTTGGCGTGATAGAGCACAGACTATATGCACAGCATTTTGACTTCATAGAGGGATATAATTGCTGTGAATCAGCCAAGAGGAATAAGATGGCCAGAAGGCTTGCGTCATACTATGATATACCTGTTTTTGGTGGAAGCGATGCCCATAAGGAGAACTGTGTCGGACTTGCAGGTACATATCTTCCGGATTATATACATTCGGAGGATGATCTGATAAATTATATAAATGACGGCAATCATCCCGAGGTTGGCGGAAAGAGATACCCGAAGACCTTGAAGGACAAGATAGGACCTGCCGGTAAATTCCTGACGTATGGATTTTATTTATACAATATATATGGCGCATTCCGAAATTATCCTGCGAGATGTCGCGCATACTTTGCGGCATCGGCAAAGCTGAAGGCAAAAAGGAAAAGTAAATGTCCAGACAGGGGACTGGATAGCAAAAAATAAAAGCAAAAACAGAAAGGGCGATTATGAATAAGAAGGAAAGAAGTAATTTTACGGGGACGCTGGGCTTTGTTATGGCAGCAGCGGGAAGTGCGGTAGGACTTGGAAATATATGGAGGTTTCCATATCTTGCGGCAAAGGACAACGGAGGCGTGTTTATACTTGTGTATATAATACTTGCACTTACATTTGGATTCACACTGCTCACAACAGATATTGCAATAGGAAGAAAGACTCGGCAGGGACCGCTCACCGCTTATGGTCTTATACATAAGAAGTGGAAATGGCTTGGCGGTCTGGCATGGATCGTACCGGTCATAATCCTTCCATATTACTGTACTATCGGAGGATGGGTCCTGAAGTATATGACAGCATATTTTACAGGTCAGACAGAGGCTGCCACTGGTGACGGTTATTTCACCGGTTTTATAACAGCCCAGACTGCGCCTATAGTATTTGCACTTATATTCCTTACGGCCACAGGCGTTGTCGTATTCTGTGGTGTTGAAAAGGGAATAGAGAAGTTTAGCAAGGTGCTCATGCCGATATTGGTAATTCTTATAATTGGAATTTCAATCTATTCGCTGACGATCAAGCATACCGGTGATGATGGTACAATCAGAACAGGAATTGATGGACTGAAGGTATATTTGATTCCTGATTTTAAGGGAATGACATTCAGGGATATATTCATGGTTGTAATGGATGCCATGGGACAGCTCTTCTTCTCGATAAGTGTCGCTATGGGTATCATGGTTGCGTATGGCTCATATGTTAAGAAGGATGTTAACCTTATGAAGTCGATCAATCAGATAGAGATATTTGACACGGCAGTGGCTTTCCTTGCTGGTCTGATGATAGTCCCTGCGGTGTATGTGTTCTCTGGAACGGAAGGCATGTCAGCGGGCCCTGGACTTATGTTCATATCTCTGCCAAAGGTATTCAATGCCATGGGTAAGGTCGGAACAGTCATCGGAGCCCTGTTCTTCATCATGGTTACATTTGCGGCGATCACATCCTCAGTATCGGTCATGGAAGCGATAGTGTCAGGACTTATGGATAAGTTCCATCTCACGAGAAAGAAGAGTGCGGTCATAACAACTGTATATGCGGTTGTCGGAATGTTGGTCGTATGTTTCGGTTACAACATATGGTACTTTGAGCTCAAGCTTCCAAATGGAGCTACAGCCCAGATCCTCGATGTGATGGATTACCTGAGTAACAACATCTTCATGCCGCTTGTGGCTATCCTGTCATGTATACTTATCGGCTGGGTAGTGAAGCCTAAGACGGTTATAGACGAGGTTACAAGAAATGGCGAGAAGTTTGGAAGAAAGAAGCTCTATATTGTCATGGTAAAGTTTGTGGCACCAATACTGCTTGCATTGCTGCTTCTCCAGTCATTTGGAATTGACTTTGTACAGTTTGTTACAAATCTGTTCAAATAGAACAATATAGTTTATAATGTAGAGGCATTTGTCATGTGAGTGATGAAGGCCTCTATATTTTTGTCATAAGGAATGTCATTGCAGGATATTTATACCGGGTTTACGGATTTAATGGGAGAATGATGGATGAACAACAGGGATGATTTGATATATCTTGCCCCGATGGAGGGGATAACAGGATACATATACAGAAATGCACATCACAAATATTTCGGCGGCGTTGACAAATACTTTATGCCGTTCATTGCCCCGGCGAAAGGACGTCCTCTCAGAAACAGGGAACTAAGGGATGTGCTGCCGGAAAACAATCAGGGGATAAATGTGGTGCCGCAGCTTCTGACCAACAGCGGCGAGGGATTTGTGAAGGCCGCAAAGTTCCTGAAGGAGCTTGGATATAACGAGGTGAATATCAATCTCGGCTGTCCGTCAAAAACTGTTGTCACGAAGTATAAAGGCTCGGGTTTGATATACGATACGGAGAGGCTTGACAACTTCTTATATGAAGTATTTGCCGCCGACGTGATGGATGTGTCTATAAAGACCAGAATAGGAAGAGACAGTTCTGTGGAGTTTGAGGATATCATAGAAATATATAAGAAGTATCCGATAAGTGAGCTGATCATACATCCGAGAATACAGACGGATTTCTACAAGAATACGCCAAACATGGAAGTGTTTGCCGAAGGTGTGGCTTCATATGGAAGACCAGACACAGTGTGCTACAACGGAGATATAAACAGTGTGGCGGATTATGACAGGTTCACGGGTGATTTTCCTGATATAAGTAAGGTTATGATAGGCAGGGGGATAATAGCTGATCCTTGTCTGGCGGAGCGGATAAAAGAAGAGTGTGGCGACAGTACATATGACTGGAACAGATTCTTCATATTTCACGATGAACTTTACAGGAATTACTGTGAGTCGGATGTGGGCAGGGGCAACACGATGTTCAAGATGAAGGAGCTGTGGGCTTACTGGTCGAGGCTGTTTTATGATGTGGAGGGAGCTGAGAGGGCTCTTAAGAAGATCCGGAAGACTAGAGATAATGGTGAGTATGAGGCGGCAGTCAGGATGCTGGCTGCACTGTGCAGATAGGAGATGATATCATGGGATGTCTTGGAAATTGTATATGGTTTTTATGTGGCGGAATATTGAGCGGACTTTCGTGGGTGGCAAGCGGGGTGCTGTGCTGTATAACGATAATAGGGATTCCGATTGGGATGCAGTGCTTTAAGTTTGCAGGACTTGCATTCTTTCCATTTGGAAAAGAGATAGTGTATGGAGGCGGGGCTGGCTCGCTGATCGCGAATATCATATGGCTGCTCTGCTGCGGAATACCTATGGCGGTAGAGAATGCCTGCCTGGGGCTGCTGCTTTGCATAACGATAGTCGGAATTCCATTTGGGCTTCAGTTCTTTAAGATCGCCAAACTGTCGCTCATGCCGTTTGGTGCAGAGATTGTGGGATGATGGTGGAAATATACATAAATATAGTTGACAGAACTTGAATCACTAGAATATAATAATGTGGCGTCAGATATGTGCTGACGCCATATATAAGGCAATGACGAAGAGAAGTAGCATAGATTATCGCCCACAGAGAGCCGGTGGTGGTGGGAGTCCGGCGGAGTGAATATATGTGAATAACACTTTACCAGCCGCAAGCTGAAAGATATAGCCCATAGCGGGATACGTGTTTTATGTCGAGTAGGGGAGCCGTAGCTGCACGATACGCAGAGAGGTCATGAGCAAGGTGACTGAGAGGGACTGGGACGCGATGCTTTGAATATACGAAGATCGTGTAACGGTAAATCAGGTGGTACCGCGGACATTAAAGCAGACAAGTAACCGACAGGTAGTTTGAGAGAGCTTATGTTCGTCCTGAATATTTGCATATGTATATGTGCATCTGATTCAGGATGAACATAAGCTTTTTCTATTTGCAAGAGAAATAACAGCCAGTGCGTAATCCTGAAAAAGCCAAAGTGGACATAAAGCCACAGGCAAATAGTAAAGAAAAGGAGAGAACAGATGACAATCGAGAATATTTATCGTAACAGAACAATGAACGAGATCACTGAGGGCGATGTGGGAAAGACACTTAAGGTTGCCGGATGGGTAGAGAATATCCGTGACCACGGTGGAGTATCATTTATCGATCTTCGTGATATGTATGGCGTGCTCCAGGTAGTAATGAGAGACACATCACTGCTTGACGGAATAACAAAGGAGGATTGTGTATCAATCGAGGGTATCATTGAACACAGAGATGAGGAGACATACAACCCTAAGATCCCTACAGGTACTATCGAGCTTGAGGCGAAGACTGTAGAGATACTCGGTAAGGTATACAAGCAGATTCCATTTGAGATCCAGACATCCAAGGAGACACGTGAGGATGTGAGACTCAAGTACAGATATCTTGACCTCAGAAACAAGAAGGTTAAGGACAACATGATATTCAGAAGTCAGGTCATCAGCTACCTTCGTCAGAAGATGACTGAGATGGGATTCCTTGAGATCCAGACACCTATCCTCTGCGCTTCGTCACCTGAGGGCGCAAGAGATTACATCGTGCCATCAAGAAAGTTCAAGGGCAAGTTCTATGCACTTCCACAGGCACCACAGCAGTACAAGCAGCTCCTCATGGTATCAGGATTTGACAAATACTTCCAGATAGCTCCTTGTTTCAGAGATGAGGATGCGAGAGCAGACCGTTCACCAGGAGAGTTCTACCAGCTCGACTTTGAGATGAGTTTTGCAACACAGGAGGACGTATTCAAGATTGGAGAGGAAGTCCTCTCAGCAACATTTGAGAAGTTTGCACCTGAGGGCGCAGTTGTTACACAGGCTCCATATCCGATCATCAGCTACAAGCAGGCTATGCTTGAGTTCGGTACGGATAAGCCTGACCTCAGAAACCCACTTAGAATAATAGATCTTACAGATTTCTTCCAGAGATGTACATTCAAGCCATTCCACGGCAAGACGGTACGTGCCATCAATGTACACAAGAAGCTTTCAAAGGGACAGCATGAGAAGATGCTCAAGTTTGCACAGAGCATCGGCATGGGCGGCCTTGGATATCTGGAGATACTTGAGGATATGTCATACAAGGGACCTATCGACAAGTTCATTCCTGATGATATGAAGGGTGAGATCGCAGAGCTTGCAGGCCTTCAGCCTGGAGATACTATTTTCTTCATCGCAGACGTGGAGGAGCTTGCAGCGTCATTTGCAGGACAGATCAGAGTTGAGCTTGGTAATAGACTTGATCTCAACGAGAAGAACGCATTCCGTTTCTGCTATATAAATGACTTCCCAATGTACGAGTACGACAAGGAGAGCAAGAAGATCATCTTCACTCACAATCCGTTCTCAATGCCACAGGGCGGACTTGAGGCGTTAAATGAGAAGGATCCACTTGATATCCTGGCTTACCAGTACGATATCGTCTGCAACGGTATCGAGCTTTCATCAGGTGCCGTAAGAAACCACGACATGAAGATCATGGTTAAGGCATTTGAGATCGCAGGATACACAGAGGATGATCTGAAGGAGAAGTTCGGAGCACTCTACAATGCATTCCAGTTCGGAGCACCACCTCATGCAGGTATGGCTCCTGGTGTGGACAGAATGATCATGCTTCTCAGAAACGAGGATAATATCAGAGAGATCATCCCATTCCCAATGAATGGAAATGCACAGGATCTTATGTGCGGAGCACCTGGCGAGGTTACAGAGCAGCAGCTCCGTGAGGTTCACATTAAGGTCAGACAGTAAAAAGGCCGGACGGCACTTGTAGTTCGAGATATGGATATGAAAACATATATACAAACACATTCAGTTACCTTCACTTCAGCTTGCTTACATTTGCATGCTGCGAAAACCGCGATAAGAGCGGTGCGGTCTTCGCAGCAGCAGTAAGCGCTGAAGATCAGTCACTTTCATTATCGTTTGTATATATGTTTCATATCTTATGTATCAAGAACTACAAGTGCCTGTTTTTTTGACATGTACTTGTGTATAAAAACGGTTTTAATTGTTTTTATGAGAATTGTAAGAGGAGGCTTTTGACGATGGCAGGTTTTCTTATAAAGGACACAACTAGGGAAGAACGAGAGCAGATAGTTGCCGATTCTCTGGGAAATATAGATGCTTACTGCGATGGATGCATGTGCGGTATCACAGAGATGTACCAGGATTATATTGATGGGAAGAAGGAGCTCCGTGAGATCAATATGGAGTTCAATGCGAGATATGTCCGGGATGAGGATATGGATGGACGGAAGTGAGCATATGGTGACAACTTTAATAATATGTATGTTGCAGAGCTGGGAAAGCCATGTTAATATGGACATACAGTTAGCTGGTTTACAATAACATCCATAAATAAGTATTAAAAAGGGGAAAATTGTATGGGGATACGAAAAGAAATATTTATATGTGCTGCGGCGCTTTCGATTATGGCATGTACTGCCTGCGGTAGTTCTGAGGGAAATGTTTCAGGAACAAATGGCGTGGAGACCTCGACCGGTGTGGAAAGCGGAATGATAGAGCAGCCACAGGTTATGTATGATGGGTATATCTATTATTACAATGCAACCGGAAGAGATGAGAAATTGCCGGAAGGATACGAAATCGCGGGAACGATAAAAAAGGTCGACAGCAAAGACTATCCTGCAGAGAATTTTGCGGCAGCAGGCGTGGATCTTGAAGCTGGACAGGAAATATATATCAGCACAACTGAGAAGAATGTCATTTATCTGAAATATGACAGCGGATATGCGAGGTTTGAGAGAAGTCCTGAGGATGCTGCAGCGGAAGAACAGGATGAGACGGAGGTTGCAGAGAAAGAGAATGAGATAGAGGGGAATAGTGAAATGGCAGATAATATGGATGATGCTATGGCAGAAAATTATGGAGAATATGGATTTGGAGAAGACGGAGAATTCGACTTTGACAGTATATTTGGGATAGATCAGCTTGACCTGAACTACGAGGCACATGTTGCAGGATTTGACGGAGAGAGCTTTTTGTATAGTGTGCATATTGATGGCGGTGTCACAGATGAGAAGGTAGATGAGATCCAGCAGGTGATGGCGGATTATTCTTCGCAAAATGGTGATGAAGAAAACTATATGGGGTATATTGATATATATAATGGTGAAGACCAGATAATGATATATCTTGACCTTGGCGGTGTATCAGAAGAAAATAGCAACATGGCGGTAACGGGTATACTGAACGCACTTAACAGTGTCTCAGGTATAAAGAGTGTTATCATAAACGAAGAGATGTAGAAAAAAGAAAACATGTGTGAAAAGTCCATGATGTTTATTCTGAAATCACAAAGTAATTTTTGGCTATCTTTTCAAAAGTTCTGAGTCGAACTTTCTACTTCATAAGCGTTTTTTTATTTCATGCTTATGAAGTAGAGAATTTTTACCTTATCGTAAATTCGCAAGATAAATTATATGTATCGTAATCCCAATCTCTTTCACTTTCAAAGAACGCAAATTGTTTAATCAAACGATAGTGTCCAGCAGGCAATTCTCCATAAAAACTTTTAACATCAATTTCTAATGTTAATCGTTCGTTAGGCTTAATAAAACAATCCTTTTCATTGCTCTTTGAGGGGTCATCAAGCTGTTTAAGTTGATACCAAGTGCCGGATTGTTCAGCTTCTATTTCAAAATAATTTGGTGAATATCGGTATTCTTTATCAGAAGTATTTTCTATTAGAAATGAAAGGTGCTTCAAATCTAAATCCTTTTCTGTACTCATTGAAATCTTCAAATCACCCAAAGTGTCAAGTGCTTCTTCACTTCCATAAGGAGAAACCTCATATTCTTCGGAATAATCTTGTACTACATGGTTATCACTGTCCTTTGCTTGACTGCACCCAACAATACACACCAATAACGATAAGTTTAGAAACATACATATTATTTTTTTCATTTGTCCTTATCTCCTTTCTTTTAAATTTATAATAGCAATAAAATGTCTATTTTCAATCAACTTTCATTGCAATTTATTTTTACTGTAACACATGCTCCCCCTGCTTCATTATTAGCAATTTGGATATTTCCGCCATGTCTTTCACTTAAAATCTTACTAATATTCAGCCCTAATCCCAAATGTTCAGTAGATATATCTTTCGATGATTTATAAAATGGTAATGTCGCTTTTTCAATATCAATATTTTTAAACCCGCAACCATCATCTGAAACAGATATAACTAAATTATTATTCTCTATTACTGCGCTAATAGCAATATCACTTTTTGCGTATCTAATACTATTAGAGAGTAAATTTTCATAAATCTGCATGACTGTATTTAAATTGATAAACAAGGTTATATTATCACCGCTTGTAGTAATTGAAAAATGTTTGTCATAACAAAGTGCTTCTGCTGTGTTATTAAAATTATCAATAAGTGCATGAAATGTAATCTGTTGCCGTGGAATATCAATATCCTCTAACCTATATAAGTTCGTCATAGCATTTACATATTTTTCAAGACGTGAAACATTTTTTGACATTACTGATATTTCATCTAATATTTCTTCTTGTGATACTAAGCCTTTGGGAATAAAGGAAAGCAGCATAGTAGCATGACCCTTTAGTAAAGTCAAAGGAGTGCGTAAGTCATGTGAAAAAGCAGCGTTTAGGCGGCGCTGTTCAGCAAATTGTCGAAACATAGTTTCATTATTTTTCGCCAAACAGTCTTTCATTTTTTCAAAGGCATGACAGAGTTTTCCCATTTCATCATTTAATGGATATGATAACGTAAAATCTAAGTCATTTGCTTCAATTTTATGATACGCATTAGTTAATAGCTTAATAGGTTTCGATATTTTTTTTTATAAAAAAATGTTACACAACATATCATATTAATAGATAATACGATAGGAATAATTGCAACATTTAATGAACCTAAAACACTGTCAATAAGCCTATCCCGGTTTGCAAAATTAGGTGAAACTTCGATATATGAAACATGGTTCGGATAGACATATTCGTGTACTGGGCGTTCTTTTTGATAATCAACATTGAACTTGCATATCTCGTTTCCTTTCGTATCAAATATTGTGTATTTTGTTTGGTCATTACTATAAGCGGCGGTAAATGAACCATTTTCCGGTATATCATACCTTGTTGACATATTTTCATACTTATAGTTCAAATTTATTCTGTATTTGTCAACCATTGAAATTAAAAGTATACAAATAATTATTCCAATCAACAATGAAAACAAAGCATAAAGAACAAAGGACATCCTAATACTCATGCTATTTAACCGATTGAACCATCTGCTTCTCTTTAATTTTTCCATTTATATCCGCACCCCCAAACAGTTTCAATGTAAGGTCTATCGCCTAAAGATAAAAATTTTGCCCTAATACGTCTGATATGTTCTGTAACAACTGTATTATCACCAATGCCGTCTAATCCCCAAACTTTTTCATAAATAGTTTCCCGGTCAAAAACAATTCCTTTGTTTTGTGAAAGGAAAGATATTATATCAAATTCCTTTTTGGTAAAAGCCATATCCTTATTATGATAAAACACAATACGTGAGGAATAATCTATAACCATATCTTCATCAAATTGCACCTTTGAAGATGTATTGTGTCTTTTTTCTCTGCGAAGATGTGCTGCAATGCGAGCTTCTAATTCATCAACAGAAAATGGTTTTATTACATAGTCGTCTGCGCCAATAGAAAATCCTTTTATTTTATCACTATCTTCAATGCGTGCTGTTAAAAAAATTATAGGGCATGAAACATAATCCCGTATTCTTTCACAAACAGTAAATCCATCAATATCTGGCATATTAACGTCTAACAAAATAATGTCAGGTTTTTTTTCTACTTCTTTTAATGCAGCATTTCCTGCTGTTGCAGTATATACCGTATATCCAAGTTTGCTGAAATAGCAATACAGCATTGATACAATTTCTTTAATTTTCGATGTCATTAGATATTATATATGGCAATATGAGTTGTAGCAACCTTACTCTGCATGTTTTATGCTCTATTGCCATCAATACTATGATATGTGTAATCATATCTCAAAGAAAAGAGGAACAGTAAAATGTAATAGGGTGAAAAATATGAAGCAGGATAAAGTGAAGTATGATTTTAAGGCTTTCGGGCAAGCCATTAAAGCAGCAAGAAAAGCAAAGGGAATATCACGCAATCAGTTAGCCGACACACTGAATATTGCGCCCCGGTATATCGCGTCCATTGAAAACAGCGGGCAGCACCCAAGTTTACAGATTTTATATGAGCTTGTAACCCTGCTTGACGTATCAGTAGACCAGTTCTTTTTCCCGGAACGGGAACAAGAGAAGTCCACACGCCGCCGTCAGCTCGATACCATGCTTGACACAATGAGCGAAACAGACTTAAAAATCATGTCTGCTACTGCAAAAGGCATAGAGGAAGCCAACAATGACAGGACGGGGGAATAAAGTTCCCTCGTTTTTGTCTGCATAAAGTGAATGAAGCGCCGCAGAATTGCGGCGTTTTTCTTTTGCGCTTTTTGGCATACTGGGAGTTCCGTTGTAGTGATAAGTGAGGAAAAAACTTTCTTAGCAAGCATAGGAAAAGAGTACCCTTTTCCGTATTTTCGCCCTCCCGTCCTGCGGTGCGTCGGTTGAAAATTGCTTGTTGGGAAGTATGGAGGAGATTGAGACGTATATAGGCAATATAGAGTCTGGAAAGAGCGGAAGCATAGATATCCTCACGAATGCCGTGGCGACGACTGCTGCGAGCGGTGATATGTCAAAGGTGATAGTTACATATGAGGACAAAGAGGGGAATGAGACGACGATTGAGGGGAATTTCAAGGCGACTGTGGAATCTCCGGTGTATGACAATGTAGAGAAGATAAAGGACAGCACAAAAAGCAGTGATAAGAAGGTGTTATATGGTGTAATTGCTGTGGTTATAGTGATAGCTCTGTTCTGTATATGTGTGATAAGAAAGCAAAGGAGAAAAAAGGAGATTCTTGATGAATTTTAGATTCCTGTCACGGGGAGAGAGTTTATAAGGAGATAGATTGTATGGGGTGGATATGGCATTTGTGTCTTATGAATATGAAGAGAAGAAAGATCAGAACATTTCTCACCGTTCTCGGCGTGATGATAGGTGTTATATCGGTTGTAGCACTTCTGGCTGTGGGAATCGGAGTCAAGAACGAGATGATAGATTCTGCGGTTGCAAGTGGAAGTGTCAACCAGATAACGATATACAGTGAGACCGGAAGTAAGCATAAGGATCGAATGATAACGGACAGAACGATATCTACATTGACAGATCTTGCAAATGTGGATGGTTGTTATCCTCTGTATGAGGTGCCTGTGAGTATGAAGTATGGGGAGTATGAATACTTTGGCAATCTTGTGGGTGTGCCGGGAAATGAGCTTGATGGCTGGAGTCTGGCCTATGGGGAAAACAGCAATTCTTCACATGGGACACCTGAACTGATCTCGGGCGGCAGTGTGGGCAAAATGTTCTTCAATCAAAAGACATTTGACAGTTACGAGAAGAGAGAGAAGAAGAGTATTGCATCCCTTGTCGGAAAGAGATTTGACACGACCGTCGGATGGAGCGGTGAAAGTGACAGGATATTCAAACTGAAGCTCGCCGGGGTTTTATCTGATGGAGATACGGATAACAGCTCTGACAATGCTTCTGCTGACACTTCTTATGACAGTGCAGTTCAGGATGAAGAGTCTGACGAATCGCTGGACATCTCTGACAGCTACAGCGAGAAGTCTCAGACGATATACTGTGATATGGATTCACTGAAAAGCCTGCTCAGAAAGGTCAGCGCCGATGGCAAGCTTTACGGTCAGCCGGTGGATGGCAATGGCAACAGCTACCGTGAATTTGTCTACACATCAGCGGTGGTGATCGTAGATGATATAAATAACGTCGATGCGATGGTAAAAAAGCTTCAGGACATGGGGTATCAGACAGAGAATTCCAAGGAATATCTGGACACGATACAGAAGTACCTCAAGATGATACAGCTTCTTCTCGGCGGAATCGGAATGATAGCACTTATTGTGGCTGTCATAGGAATAAGCAACACCATGACGACCTCTGTATTCGACCGGGTAAACGAGATCGGTATATTGAAGGTCCTCGGCTGCGACATAGACGAGCTCAGACTTCTGTTCCTCATGGAGGCCGCAGTGATAGGACTTGTCGGAGGCGTCCTCGGAGTATTATCCTCCTACGGAGTGAGAATAGTGGTGAATAAAGCCGCCGTCTCCATGTTCAACCTTGCAAAAGAAACCCAGATAGCCATGATCCCATGGTGGCTTGCACTGGCCGGAGTCATCGGCTCCGTGATCCTCGGAGTGGCAGCAGGCTATTTCCCAGCAAGATGGGCCTCAAAACTAAGACCAATAGACGCCGTGACAAGGAGGTAAAAGGTCACAAAATTATCGCAAACATAAAGAAAAAGCCAGAAAGATACAAAAAACAGAAAAGTTGAATCATTCAGAGGAAAATAAGCAAAAAAGATACAGTTTTACGCACAAAAAAAGCAGAGACAACTCACACAAAACACAAAGAATGTGTGAACTGTCTCTGCTTTTGTTGTATATCCCGTGATGGATCCACATCCTTACAGTGTACGGGCTTCACTATCTCAAAGGACTTTTCGTCCGTCCTTATTTCCTGTTGGCTCTGTAACGAAGAGTATGGTCAAGAATCTTCTTACGGATTCTGAATGACTTTGGTGTGATCTCCAGAAGCTCATCAGTGTCGATGAAGTCAAGAGCCTGCTCAAGACTCATCACCTTTGGAGGTGAAAGCTTGAGAGCATCATCTGATCCTGAAGAACGTGTGTTGGTAAGCTGCTTCTTCTTGCAGACATTGACCTCCATGTCTTCAGCACGAGGATTCTCACCTACAACCATACCGGCGTAAACCTGCTCACCAGGTCCGATGAACAGTGTTCCACGCTCCTGTGCGTTGAAAAGACCATATGTGATCGAAGTACCTGACTCGAATGCGATGAGTGATCCCTTTGAACGGTAGCTCATGTCACCCTTGTATGGAAGATACTCGTCAAATGTTGTGTTGATGATACCTGTACCCTTGGTAGCTGTCATGAAGTCACCACGGAATCCGATAAGTCCACGGGATGGAACAGAGAACTCAAGTCTTGTGGTTCCATTTCCTGTAGGAGCCATTCCCTGAAGCTCACCCTTTCTCTGGTTCAGCATGTTGATGATAGTACCTGCAAATTCGTCAGGAACATCTATATAAGCGATCTCAAATGGCTCAAGCTTATGTCCGAGCTCATCTTCCTTGTAGATAACCTCAGCCTTACTTACTGCAAATTCATAACCTTCACGTCTCATGTTCTCGATGAGGACTGACAGGTGAAGCTCACCACGGCCTGAAACCTTGAAAGCCTCAGTTGTGTCAGTCTCCTCAACTCGGAGGCTGACATCTGTGTTCAGCTCTCTGAAAAGTCTCTCACGAAGATGTCTTGATGTTACGAACTTACCTTCCTTGCCTGCGAGAGGAGAGTCATTTACCATGAATGTCATGGCGATGGTTGGCTCAGAAATCTTCTGGAAAGGAATTGGGTCAGGATTCTCAGGGGAGCAGAGAGTATCACCTATCTGTACATCTGCGATGCCTGAAACAGCAACGATAGAACCTATCTGTGCTTCCTTAACCTCTATCTTGTTAAGACCCTCATACTCGAAAAGCTTTCCGATACGAACCCTCTCGAGCTTGTCCGGGTCATGCTCATTTACTATGACAAGATCCTCATTTACCTTGAGGACACCATTGTCGACCTTGCCGACACCGATACGTCCAACGTACTCGTTGTAGTCGATTGTGCTGACAAGCATCTGTACACCTGCCTCAGGATCGCCTGTAGGAGCAGGAATGTAATCAATTATAGTGTCGAACAGAGGCTTCATGTCTGTGCCTGGCTCGGATGAGTCAAGTGTTGCATAACCGGACTTGGCAGAAGCAAATACAAATGGGCAGTCAAGCTGATCCTCATTTGCATCGAGCTCGATGAGGAGCTCAAGAACTTCGTCAACTACCTCGTCAGGACGTGCCTCAGGACGATCACATTTATTTACACATACGATAACTGCAAGATTAAGCTCAAGAGCCTTCTTCAGAACGAACTTGGTCTGTGGCATAGGACCCTCAAATGCATCAACAACGAGGATTACTCCGTTTACCATCTTAAGAACTCGCTCAACCTCACCGCCGAAGTCTGCATGACCCGGAGTATCAATGATGTTGATCTTGGTGCTTCCATATGTTACGGCAGTATTCTTGGAGAGGATAGTGATTCCTCTTTCACGCTCGATATCGTTGGAATCCATGACACGCTCAGCGACCTCCTGATTGTCACGGAACACACCGCTCTGCTTTAAGAGCTCGTCTACAAGTGTTGTTTTACCGTGGTCAACGTGGGCGATGATAGCCACATTTCTGATATCATCTCTTGTTATCTTCATAATTTTCACTCTTTCTTTCAAATTTAGTCTACTTTACAACGGTTAACATTCTAGCATAGTGAAAAAACCAATGCAATAATTATAATGTACAAAAATGTTGTAAAAATGAGGGCAAATGGCGGAAAAATGATTATTTTGCAGCCGCTTTGAGCAGCATCTCTTTGAGTTCGTCAGGTGAGAACTTGTAATGAGAGTTGCAGAACTGGCAGTTGACCTCTATAGGCTCGCCCTCCTCGAGAAGGCTTGCGATCTCTTTTTTGCCAAGGCTGAGTACCGCATTGTAGTATCTCTCCTTGCTGCAGTTGCAGTGCCACTCGGTAGGCAACTCATCGGTCACTACAACGTCATATCCTTCAAATACATCCTTGATGATGTCAAGAGGAGTCTTGCCCGCATCGAGGAGACTGGTGATAGAAGAAAACTCGTTAAGTCTCTTCTCAAGAACGTCTATGAGCTCATCCGATGCAAATGGCATAAGCTGTATGATGAAGCCGCCTGCCTGTTTGACGGTGTTGTCCTTCTCCATGAGAACACCAAGGGCAACAGATGTAGGAATCTGCTCAGATGTCGCAAAGTAATAAGTAAGATCTTCGGCAATCTCACCGGACACGAGCTGTGTCTGACCGACATAAGGCTCCTTGAGACCGATATCCTTGATAACTGAAAGCACGCCGAGATCAAGTGCCTTGGCAACATCCAGCTTACCCTTGTCATTTGCGTGAAGGATAACGTTTGGATTGTTGACATATCCCTTGACTCTTGAATGTGCGTCTGCAGTTACGGTAAGTCCTCCGATCGGTCCGTTGCACTGGATCTGAAGTGTGAGTACGTCGGACTCGTTCTTGCACTGTGCTCCCATAAGTGCTCCTGCTGTGAGCAGTCTTCCAAGTGCGGCTGTAGCCACAGGGCTTGTGTTGTGGATAGATCTTGCAGTCTCCACGATATCTCTTGTTGTTCCGGCGAAGAATCTTACCTGATTGTTCGCCGCCATACCTCTTATTATATGATCGCTCATGTTGTATACCTCGCTATTCTATGTTGATTAGTTTTGTTACATTTTGAAATCTGTCCGGTTATCTCTATATATAATCGCATTATAATTAATGATATATTGGACAATCTTCACCATTTTATATTATGAATGATGATAAGACAAGCCTATTCATAGTGTTTGTTATCCTGGTGTGTCTCCCTTGCAACCACGTATACCCTTTCACTGGAATCTGTGGCTGGCAGCCATGTAAATGCATCGTACATGGCAACGAGCTCCATGCCTGAGTCAGCAACGCATGTCCTCATGTCATCAAGGGTCAGGCCTCGCTGATAATGGAATTCCTGATACTTCCTGTATAGAGGACACTCATCATCCGGTTCAATGCCTGATTCTGGGTATTCTGGGAGAAACAGGCTGAGAGCCAGCTCATTTATATCGGTTTCCGTATCGTAGTAGTTATCCCAGATAAAGCTCACGTCGTCCCTGTCCTCGGCTATGGTGCTGTCGGCAACCACATCCTTGAAATAATGGCGGGTCTTGAAGTCGCAGATAAATATGCCCTTTGATTCGAGATAGTTATTTGCCAGCCTGAATACATGTGTGATATCTGAAAGCTCAGTGAGATAGTTGATGCTGTCACACACACATACGATGGCATTCACCGTGCCGAAGAGCTCAAATTCCCTCATGTCCTGCATGAGATACAAGATGGATTCGTGACCTGTATCAAGTTTTTTTTCATTTGCCACCTCAAGCATCTCATATGAATTGTCGATACCGATCATGTCGTATCCGGCATCCGCAAGCCTTTCCGTTATCTCTCCGGTGCCACATCCAAGCTCACATATGAGCCCTTCGTTCACTCCGTATTTTCTCAAAACTTCTATTATATATGTGCACCAGTCATCATATGGAATGTTGTCCATCAGTTCATCATAGACACTGGCGAATACCTCATAAGCGTTCATGCTTCCTCCTTCAGCCTGCGCTGGTCAAATCTCTTGATAACAGTTTGAATTGTACCACAGCTTAAGTTTTATAGTAAACTGCAATAAATAATTATGCATAAAATTCGAATGATTGTTGAAGAAACTTAAAATAGCATTTATTATGTTACTGGGCAGAACAAATATAAAAATCAGAAAGAGGACAAGCAGAGATGGAATACTGGGATATTTACGATGTAAACAAGCAGCCTACAGGGCGCACGATGAAGAGAAATGACTGGAATATGAAACCGGGGGATTATCACCTCACAGTGCTCGGTGTGCTCCAGAACAGAGAGGGAAAGTATCTGATAACCAAGCGTGTCATGACAAAGGCGTGGGCAGCAGGCTGGTGGGAGGTATCCGGCGGCGGAGTGCAGGCAGGAGAGTCATCCATAGAGGCTGTCAGACGAGAGGTAATAGAGGAGACAGGCATAGACGTAAGTGATTTCGATGGAGGCTTGCAGTTTACATATAGGAGAGATAACCCGGATGAGAAGGACAACTACTTTGTGGATGTCTATAAGTTTACTGGAGATTTTTCGGAAATAGATATCAGGCCTCAGGAGGCGGAGACTGATGGTTTTAAGCTGGCAACTCTGGATGAGATAAAGGAATATGCAGAGCAGGGAATCTTCCTTCATTATGACAGTATCAAGAAAGTGTTTGAATAAGCCGGGCTGCTTATACCAAAAAACAGTTTGAAAAACACGGCATATATGCTAATATAGTTAAGATTAGAGAGGAATCGGGCGAAAAAGCGTTATAAAGCCTGAAAAGATAAATTTCAAGGAGGCATTTTCAAAAATGGCTGAGACATACAACCACAAAGTCGTTGAAGGAAAGTGGCAGAAGGTCTGGGATGACAACAAGGCATTTGCTGCTACAGATGATTATTCAAAACCAAAGTATTATGCGTTAGTTGAATTCCCATACCCATCAGGACAGGGACTTCACGTAGGTCATCCAAGACCATACACAGCGCTTGATATAGTAGCAAGAAAGAGAAGAATGCAGGGCTACAACGTTCTGTATCCAATGGGCTGGGATGCATTTGGTCTCCCTACAGAGAACTATGCGATCAAGAACAAGATCCATCCAAAGGAAGTAACCAAGACAAATGTTGCAAGATTCAAAAAGCAGCTCCACTCACTTGGATACTCATTCGACTGGGACAGAGAGATCAACACAACTGATCCTGAATATTACAAGTGGACACAGTGGATATTCCTCAAACTCTTCAAGGCTGGTCTCGCATACAAGAAGGAGATGCCTATCAACTGGTGTACATCATGTAAGGTTGGTCTTGCAAATGAGGAGGTTGTCAATGGCGTATGTGAGCGTTGTGGCAGCGAGGTTGTCCGCAAGGTTAAGTCTGAGTGGATGCTCAAGATCACAGATTACGCAGACAAGCTCATTGAAGGACTTGACGGCGTGGATTACATCGAGCGTGTAAAGGTTTCACAGAAGAACTGGATCGGACGTTCAACAGGAGCTGAGGTAGATTTCTCAGTAAAGGGCAAAGAGGACAAGCTCCGCATATATACAACAAGATGCGATACATTATTCGGAGTAACATACATGGTTGTTTCACCAGAGCATCCAATCCTTGACAAGTACAAGGACGAGATCGGCAACTGGTCAGACATCGAGGCATACCGTGAGCAGGCAGCGAAGAAGAGCGACTTTGAGCGTTCAGAGCTTGCAAAGGATAAGACTGGTGTATGCATAGACGGACTCACAGCCATCAACCCTGTAAATGGCAAGGAGATCCCTATATACGTATCGGACTATGTACTCATGAGCTACGGAACAGGTGCTATCATGGCGGTTCCTGCACATGATGACAGAGACTGGGAATTTGCAAAGAAGTTCGGACTTCCACTCATCCAGGTTGTTGCAAAGGATGGAGAGGAAGTAGATATAAATGAGGCTGCATTTACAGACGTGGCAACAGGAGTGCTCATCAACTCAGATTTCCTCAACGGCCTTGAGGTAAAGGATGCAAAGGAGAAGATGATCAAGTTCCTTGAGGAGAAGGGTATCGGTCAGGCAAAGACCAACTACAAGCTCCGTGACTGGGTATTCTCACGTCAGAGATACTGGGGCGAGCCAATTCCTATCGTTCACTGCGATAAGTGTGGTTATGTTCCAATCGACGAGAGCCAGCTTCCACTTCTCCTTCCGGAGGTTGACAGTTATATGCCGACAGACAATGGTGAGTCACCACTTGCAGCTATGACAGACTGGGTAAACACCACATGTCCATGCTGTGGCGGCCCTGCAAAGAGAGAGACGGATACTATGCCACAGTGGGCTGGATCATCATGGTATTTCCTCAGATATACAGATCCTCACAACACAGAGGCTCTTGCAAGCAAGGAGGCACTCAAGTACTGGCTTCCTGTTGACTGGTACAACGGAGGAATGGAGCATACAACACTCCACCTTCTGTATTCAAGATTCTGGCACAAGTTCCTGTACGATCAGGGCGTAGTTCCTACATCAGAGCCATACCAGAAGAGAACATCACATGGTATGATCCTCGGTGAGAACGGTGAGAAGATGAGTAAGTCAAGAGGCAACGTTGTAAATCCTGACGACATCGTAGATGTATATGGCGCAGATACACTTCGTACCTACGAGATGTTCATCGGAGCATTTGACCTTGCAGCTTCATGGTCAGAGGATGGTGTCAAGGGATGTAGAAGATTCCTCGACAGAGTATGGAAGCTTCAGGACAGTGTGACAGACGAGAAGGGCTACTCCAAGGATATGGAGACCAAGATGCACCAGGTTATCAAGAAGGTTTCAAATGACTTCGAGAACCTGAAGTACAACACAGCTATCGCAGCCATGATGGCACTTCTCAACGACTTCTACAAGAAGGGAAGCGTTACAGCAGATGAGTTCAAGACACTGCTCATCCTGTTAAACCCTGTTGCACCTCATATCACAGAGGAGCTGTGGTCAGTAAAGAACTATGGCGGATATGTATATCAGCAGACATGGCCAGAGTTCGATGAGGCAAAGACAGTAGAGTCAACAGTAGAGATCGCTGTACAGATCAACGGTAAGACTAAGGCAACACTTGCGATCGGCAAGGAGGATCCAAAGGATGAGGTTATCGCAAAGGCTAAGGAAGTGATCGCCGACAAGCTCACAGGTAACGTTATCAAGGAGATCTATGTTCCTGGACGTATTGTGAATATTGTTATGAAATAAAAAACTATAAACATGAGAAAGCCACATGGAGAAAAATCCATGTGGCTTTCTTGATGTTAAATATATATCGGATTATCATTTATTTCAGATAAGGCAGCAGATTCTTGAGTGCGCTGTATGCACTGTCACGTTTGTACAGTGGTATCGATTCCACCAGTCTGTCAAGATCGTCATGAGTGATATAATCCTTGTTCTCGGGGGTGGTGGCCGGTTCCTTTCCGAACACCAGAAAATCCAGTGGCGCATCAAGAACAGTTGCGATATTGGCAAGAGTATATATACTCATACTTTTGTATCCATGTTCCAGCTCATACACATAATGAGGAGACACTTTTATTTTCTCGGCAAGCTGTTCCTGAGTAAGATTATGAGCCTTTCTCACATTTCTTATCCGCAATCCCAAGTCAAAGATATCTATCACAATAACCTCCATCTTGCTGAAACAATATCTATCAGCTACATTTTATGCAAATAGTATCTGCCAATAACGGTATCGTCAGCCAGAAACTATCAGGTACAAAAATGTGAAACTATAGCTAATAGCTACAAAAATGAAATTGTGTTACATTCAGTGAAATGCATTTTTTACAGCATGGACTTTATCATATTTATCTTTTGTTTTTCCTGTGGAGACATGCCTTCGCTCAGAACATCCAGAACGATCTCGGACTCGGATCTGCTGAAGGAGAGATCCCTTTTTTGCAGTTCTTTGTTGATCTCCATTAGCTGGGGGAGCATCTGCTCCGGAGTCATGGTGGACTGGGAGTTGGATAATCTGAGAAGAATTTCCCTTTTTAGCGGATGCATGTTTTTTAGTCTTGGGTCATTTTGAAGATTCATGTTTAATATCCCTCCATATCATATTTTTCAAACAGGTCTTTGACGGAGCTGTATATATCCTGGGATGACTGGGATTCAGTGTTGTCGTAGTTTTCTTCGCCCTCGGTTTCAGAGGCAGTTCTGCTTTGATAGTGCCGGTACAGAGAATCCGTGGATTGCTGTGTGTTCATGGCTTCCATGGTCTTCATCATATCCATGGCTTTTTTCATGCTGGCAAACTGGTTCCTGATATCGGGAAATCCACACCCGGCAAGGGATGACAGTATATCATCCTGATTGTTTATATCTTTGTGGAGTCCACAGGAGTTTACATAATTTGTATCGCGCAGAGCATTCAATATGGTCTGAAGTTCCATGATCTTTATGTACATTGCCAGAGGAGCTTTCATACGGTCATCCACAAATGGGAGAATGGCCTCCATCATGAACAGGCGGTCATCTTTTATTAAGTTGTCCAGTGGATGATGGAAGTTGCCATTAAACATATGAAGCTCCGTTTCATGCAGTGATCACTTGGTAAGACAGCTATACTATATTCTATTGATTTTTAGTAAAAAAAATACCAGCAGAATTGCTCCTGCTGGCCACTTTCTGTGGATACCGGACAGCCTTTCTGCCCGATATCCCGTTTATGGATAATGGTGAATCCGCTGTTAGCAACAGCCGCAATCATTGCCGCCGCAGCCACCGCAGCCACATCCGTTGTTATTGCCACAGCCACCGCAGCAGAATAAGAGAAGGATGATCCAGATGCAGCTATTGTCATTGCCACAACCGCTGTTTAAACCGAAACCATCGCCACCGCAGCCACCGCAGCAGAGGAGAAGGATGATGATCAGAGTGCAACTGTTGCATCCACATGAACCTCCGCAAGAAAGTCCATTTCTGCCGCCACAGCCACAACCGCCACAGGCACACTGTGTTGCTGATAAATCACTCATGGTAAGCCTCCATTATTTTGTTCATGGTTTAACATATTCGCATGAACATGATGTGTTACACATTTGTTCAAAAAATATTTTGTTTCATTTAAGATATCTAAAATGTGTTATAAAGCCGCCTTAAGGCATCCAATTCGATGTTCTAAAAACAGATTTACTATGCTATAATAAGCGCAGGTACGCTGAGAATCAGCGTAGGAAGTTTGGAAGGAAAACGATAAAAAAGGACAGGGGGAAGATAACTTGCTATATCGTTGTGTGAATTGTGGGGGTAACGTAGTGTACGACCCTGCGAAGAAAAAGATGGTCTGCCTTAGTTGCGGGGGAAGCGACTGTCAGGAACTGGTTCCATCACAGGAGCCTGTAATATGTATAAACTGTGGTTCACAGATACCTTACACGGAGTATCAGTCTGCGGGAAGATGCCCTTCATGTGGAACATATCTGCTCAGGGATGACAAAGTAAATTATCCGTATGGGGCTGATGTGATACTTCCTTTTAAGATATCAAAGCATGAGGCTGAGGAGAAGCTGAGGAATGAATTTGGTAAAAAGCTATTTATACCGGGAACATTCCTTTCACAGAAGACGCTTGAGGCGCTTAAGGGAGTGTATGTCCCATTCTGGATGTACGATTATGATTCGGATGTGGCTTATGAGGCCATAGGAACAAAGGTCAGATCATGGACGTCTGGAGACAAGAGATATACAGAGACTTCATATTTTGATGTCGGAAGAAGCCTGCATGTGAATTATGAGGGCATACCGGTTGATGCATCCATAGCCATGGAGGATGGAATCATGGATCTCATGGAGCCGTACAACTACAAAGAGCTCATGCAGCATGACAACAAGTACCTCTCGGGATTCGATGCGGAGACTTACAATATGCCGCCGAATGAGGTGGAGCCGAGGGCTCAGGCAAAGGCGGAGAATGCAAACAGAGATTGGGTGAGAAGCACCACAACCGGATATTCATCACTTACAAATGAGAGATTCAGAAACAACAACAGACTCACGGGAACAAAGTTCGGACTCATGCCGGTGTGGGTATATGAGTACCGTTTCCAGGGCAAAAACTATAAGTTCTATGTCAACGGACAGACTGGAAAATGTGTTGGAACAGAGCCGAAGAGCATGAGTAAGGCAGTTGGACTTACCGCACTTTTGTTTGGCGCAGCATTTGTATTGCTTGATGGCTTGTCTATGTTATTGGGGGTGTTGTAAATGAATGCAGTAAAGAAATTTATCGTGGCAATGCTCGTGGTACTTGGACTTGGAATAGTGTTCTTTATAGGATACTTTGTGAAATCAAATGCCAATCTCAAGCATGACGCCAGAAATAATACAGAATGTAAGACAAATGAGAGAGTGTTTGACTATGCAGATAAGCTGTCTGATTCGGAGGAGGAGACTCTCCGCGGGGAGATAGCAGAACTGGAAGATAAAGTGGGTATGGACTTTGTTGTCGTTACCATGGATCAGTACACAGATCTGTCAGAATATGATGCCGATGCAGTTTCATATGACATAGAGTCTAACACAAAGGATATAGCAGAGAAGATCTGTGATTATTACAGATTCGGCTGGGAAGAGTGGCCTGCAGGAACATATCTTGACGGCAGGGATGCCAGCACAAGCGTAGTTATAGTTGCCAACTGGCAGGAGAACGACGGATATGTTTATCTGTGCACAGCCGGCAAGGCGAAGAAGAGAATAAGTGATTCCAAGGCGACATCCATAACGGAATACGGTGGAAAGATACTCAGATCGGATACTCTTGGAGCATTTGAGAGAATGATGTCAAGAACAGAGACGGCTATGAAGAGCAGCACAGGAGGATTAAAGTTCCTGTCACCATTTATATGCTTCCTTGTATCTCTGGTAGCAGCCATCGCATTCTGCATCGTGAATCTGTCGAAGAAAGCAGGAAAAGATACCACAACAGCTTCTACATACAGCGATGGAAATGCCAAGGAGCTTGACAGAAGAGATATATTTATACGTAAGGAAGTAACCAGCGTGACTATCCAGAGCAGCTCAGGAGGTTCTGGTGGATCAGGCGGTGGCGGTGGTCATGGCGGTGGCGGAAGCCATTTCTAAAAATCTGACCGTACGCGGGAAAGACATATTATGAAGAACAGGAAGTTTGAAAGTTATATTCTAAAAAACAGAATACCCGGGATCATTCTATCACTGATCATGGTGGGATGCATGATCATCATGGCGTGGCATTTCAGTCTGCCGGACAGGATAAGGAGCAGGACATACAGAAGTATAGCTGATGTGGAATCCAGGGCGAATCCGAACGACAGGGATGTGACGATAACCGTGGATCGGGCGGATTATATAGGATACGATTATTATGTGGATTCTGAGAGGCAGGGCAGGTACTACTACTGTCAGCAGGATGGCAGATATGCCATCCTGCTCATCAGGAGTAACGAAGATGTACTGCTGAATTATACGCTGAGAGGCAGAGTAGTCTCTGCGGATGATGTGTATACATCGATAGTTGATGGCCTTGCACAGGACATGGGGATACCATCCCAGCAGCTTGAGAGCAAGGTATATCCACTCATAATAAGTGAGGTGGATTTTCCGAGGATCTATTATAATATGATGCTGCTGGTTCTTGTGCTGACGGCTCTGTGGGCGTTATATAATATAGTCAGATGTATATACAGTGTGTGCTGTCCATGGAAGGTGTCAGGAATGCAGGTCGTATCGGGCGGAAAGGCAGACAGGAATACTGTCAGGGATATAGATGAACAGCTAAGATACAATCTCTACTATGATCAGGATGGTATAGCCATAACAGACAAATATCTGGTATATCACGGAACCTGGCATACGGATGTGGTGGAACTCAGCACCATAGAGACGTTCAAGAAGCTCAGAACATCGGCGAATATAGGGCCGGCAGACAAAAAGATATACAAACTACTCATGGTGGATGTGGATGGCGTGACATATGAGCAGGACTTCAAGACGGAGGCTGCCATAGATGAAGCATTGTCATATCTGAGAGATTCAGGGAAAAAATAAAACAGTATATGCGGTTCGTTATCAAACGGATCGCACATACTGTTTTTGTTTTGCCTATTGTACTGTGCAGACTATACGTCAAGCTTGTCCTGATCGGAGAGCACTGATGGATCCTCAGATACATCTGAAAGTCCCATGTACTCATCGCCGATTACCGCTGATGTCTCGGCAGCAGCGGCATTTGCAACGGCACCAGTTGCCTCGGCGAGAACATCCTCAGCCTCAGCTACGGTCTCGGTTACGGCCTTTGCGGTTGTCTCATCCGGAATATCCGCTGTGGCTTCCGGGGTTACAACATCCTCGGTTGCGGCTTCTTCGGATGTGGTTTCTTCTGCTCCGGTGGTGTCTTCGTGAAGTGTGAAATATTCACGGTCGCCATCTTCGGTGGAAGCAGCTTTTTCCTTAACCTTGTCCTTGAGCTTGTCATATGTGTCGGATACTGTATTCTTTGCTTTCTGGACTGTCTCGGAATCTTTTACTTTATTGTAGGTATCCTTGATCGTATCCTTTGCCTTCTGGACTGTCTCAGAGTCCTTTACCTTGTGGTATGTTTCAGAGTCCTTGATCTTTTTGACTGTCTCGGAGTCCTTTACTTTGTGGTAAGTATCTGTAGCTGTGGCTTTTGCCTTCTTTACAGTATCATTGTTCTCAACTGTCTGGTAAGCTTTCGTTGTCTTGATCTTGTCTTTGAATAAGTAGCAGACACTTCCTGCAGCGGCAAGAGTGAGCGCCATTTTTGCCAATTTGTTCATGATAAAAATCTCCTTCCCATAGAATATAACCTGTCCATTTATTTTAATATGTATTCGTGTCAAATGCAATAAGTGTGGTGGATTGATTCACAGGAATTAATATTTGCGAATGATATACCGTGTATGATATATTCATCTATAATGGAATGGATAAGTGGAGGTAAAATGGAACATGAATAATAGTGGACAGGATTACAACAAAGAAGAACAGGCGATAAAGGCACTTCAGAAAAACTATTTCCTATGTGCGGCACTCACACTGGCAGTGGGAGTTGGAATGCTCGCATTTACATCATATAAGGTGATCGGAATAATATGCATCGTGCTGTGTGTGGTATTTGGAGTAATGGGTATCGTGCTCGTTGTCAAGCCGGACATGATAGATGTATCAGAGGATGGTGTGATGTCATATAAGAAGAAGGACAAGCCGGACAAAAAGTAAATATATTGTTTTTTATGAAAGGACGATAACATGAACGAATACAAGGACGAAAGGGACATTTTGGAGAAGGACATCAAGGCGCTTGAGGGGAAGTCTGCAACGTATTCAGGGGTTAGATTTGTGATGTTCCTTGCAGCTCTGGCAGGGCTGATAATAGGCATATATGACAACAGAGTGACAGTGCTGATCCTGGGAATAATAGCCGCTGTGGCATTTGTCGCAATGGTGTTTATCCACGGAAAGCTTAGTGAGGAGCTGGAATATAAGAAAGCCAAGTCGGAGGTGCTCAGGAGGTATATAGAGAGATTCGGCGACGGCTGGAAGAAGTTTGAGGACAACGGTGCACAGTATCTCGGCGATGACGATCTGGTTGCAAGGGATATGGACCTTCTTGGACAGAGCTCTCTGTATCAGTTTATCTGTGTTGCGGGAACCGAGGAGGGAAAAAGGGCTCTCGCCGATAGTATACGCGATCCGAAGTACGATATAGCAGACATAGAGAAGCGCCAGGAGGCGATAAAAGAGCTCACTTCAAAGAGAGAGTTCTCGATGGATTTTGAGACCCTCGGTGTGAAGACCGGAATGGGCAAAAAGAAGAAATATACCGCGGATGAATTTGTGGCATACTGCAATGGCGATGACCATATACCTGCGGTGTTCAACATATTGAGATTTTTACTGCCGGCGATAACACTGGTGGCATTTATACTTGGAATAATGGGTGAGATAAACATAGGCTGGACGCTTGTCTCATTCTTTGTTGTGCTTTTGTTCTCCTGGCTTTTTGGCGGAGTTGCGGGTCAGGCTGTCATGCCGATGATCTCATTTGGCTATGTGATAGAGGACTATATAAGAATGTTCGAGCTGATCTCCAGGGAGAATTTCGACAGTGAACTTTTAAATGATATCAAGTCGCATCTGTCAAATGACTCTGGTGCCCTGGCGGCTATAAGAAAACTGAGGACGATAAGTGCGGCGTTCAATATCAGATACAATCCTATAGTTCATCAGATACTGTGTGGACTTATAATGTGGGACTTCCACATAGGCAGGATGATGGACAAATGGAAACAGAAGAATGGACAGAGCGTTGAGGGCTGGATAAAGGCTGTCTCTGATATGGAGGAACTCATGTCATTTGCTGTCCTTTCAAGAACGAGGGAAGTGAGCTATCCACAGGTCGGCGCAAATGCCAGAGTGCATGTCACCGCCAGGGATATGAGACATCCTCTGATAAGCCCTGATACAGTCGTGGCAAATGATGCGGACTTCAAGGGCGGTGCCACGATAATAACCGGAAGTAATATGTCCGGAAAGACGACTTTCCTCAGAACACTGGGTATAAATCTGGTGCTTGCATATGCGGGCGCTCCAGTGTGTGCGGGCTATATGGAGGCTGACAGGATGAAGATATTCACATCCATGAGGGTGACCGATGATGTCAGCAATGGAATATCAACGTTCTATGCAGAGATACTCAGGATAAAGACGATGGTTGAGTACAGAAAAGAGAACAGACCTATGCTCTGTCTTATAGATGAGATATTCAAGGGAACAAATTCTGCTGACAGAATAGTGGGAGCAACACAGGTCATCAGAAAGCTTGCGGGAGCGGGTTCAATGACACTGGTATCGACACACGATTTTGAGCTGTGTGATCTCAAGGCGGAGGACGGAACACCTGCTGCGAACTATCATTTCGAGGAATATTACGAGGGAGACCAGTTGAAATTCGACTATAAGAAGAAGGATGGCAGGTGTACCACGACAAATGCCATGGCGATACTTCACATGGCAGGACTCGACTGATGCTGAAAAATGGCATTATCTGGCATAACAGTAAAAATGCACAAAAAATGCGATTTTTTTAGTGCTATAATTTTTGGGTAATTATGCACAATGACAGTTATCAGTAATAACCAAAAACTTTGTTGAATGATTTTACCAAATATGTTATATTTGGAGTAGTGATTTGAGGGGGATAATACAAGAATATTCGTAAGCCAGACATACGAAAACAAAAGGAGGTAGACATATTATGTTACCAGCAAATATAGGACAGGCAGGGGATAACGCGTTATCAATAGCGGCATCCAGTAATAAAGGAACACTTATTCGTTATCTGAATGATCAGGTTGAGGACGGATTCTATACATTGGTTATAGACAGCCTGAAGGATTCTAATTTTGATCTGTCGACCATGACAGTGGATGACGAGGTTCGTGCTCAGTGTACAAAGCTGTATGAGCTTGCAGAGTTTGTAGACTTCAATATAAAGGCGACCGGACACTATGCGATCGAAGAGTGGATAGAGCCTTTATTCAGATTTGTATATGGTGATATTGACCCTACCGATATAGATGCGCCTGTATCAGCTACAGGTGTTTATCGTTACAGTGTATGGCTGCTGTATCTCTTACAGCTTGAGAAGATCCCAGAGTGCATGAGACTGATCGGGGATAAGATCGCTCCACTTCTCATCAACATTTCATACCAGATACTTGAGGATGATGACAGACCAAAGAACTTTGACAAGGCTCTGCTCGGATACCTGGATTTGATCAATGTGGTTATGGAGATGGATATCTCAGCCAAAGACATAGGATCTGATTCATATATCAACAACCTCGAGGTACTTTATGATTACGTCATCGAGGATGCACATGCACCTAACGATTACAAGATACAGTTATCTATCAATCTCTTCTCTATCTACATTGCGAACAAGCAGTATGAGAAGGCATTCCAGTTCTACGGACTGAACGCAGAGTACATACCTATAGATAACCTGTCAGTATACTCCAACTTCAAGGAGCTCATCAAGAATGTCACAAGCACAGAGGCAGCAAAGATCCTCAGCAGCAAGGTGGCTTCAGAGATCTCCAAGCAGGAGGTATACAACAAGAGGATAGATTCACTGCTTAATGAGACCTGCGCATTTACCAAGAAGGTATATCAGGCCATCGAGAATGAGCCGGAGGTCAAGAAGGTACTTCAGACACTTGGTTCAGGAGCACAGCTCAGCGGACGTCAGAACATTCCTGAGGGAGCATATGAGTACAACAAGCTCTTCATAGAGTGTGGAATCAAGGCATATGTTAACTCTGATATAACACAGAAGTCATATGAGGAGAAGTATGAGAGTCTGGAGATCCTCTCCAAGGCACTCAATGTACTGTTTGAGGGATACAGCTTGTATGAGGTATCGAACAAGATCGAGGATCAGTACATAGAGCTCACATGGTGCTGCAACTTCCTGAACGCCAATCCTTCAATGCTGAAGGCATTCTTCAGTGTAAAGGAGAAGGTAAAGGTATTTGATGTCAGAAAGAAGTCAATTGTTGAGAAGAACAACAAGAACAAAGAGGTTTACTCAATGCTTGACAATAGACAGAAGATCCTTCTGTTCATGGCTGCTGAGGATATGGTCGTTAACGGACTCAACAGTACCAAGAAGATGGTTCTTGCATCAAGCTACGATATCAACACAGCCAAGAAGTACCTGCATGATACATATGTCAGAACAGCTCTTCCTGAGAAGTATAAGGAGGAAAATGAGCAGGGTGGCGGTGGTCTCTTCGGTAAGAAGCAGCAGGCTATGCCGGCTGATCTGGTATCACTGTGTAAGGTAGCTATTGTTGAGGAGATGCTGTGCAAGTCAGAGTACCTGTACCATCAGCACACTCTCAAGGGAATAGACAAGCCATCAAACGAGGAGATGACATACTCTGTAGCATGTCTGATCAAGTGTATCAACCATATGATCAACAAGAAGAGCAAGGCTGCTGCAGCTCCTAACAAGAAGGTCATCATAACCAAGACAGGTAAGGTTATAGAGCTCAACGATGAGTCAGGACAGGCACTAGAGAAGCAGGAGTCAGGAATCATCGAGGCTATAGACAATATAGTTGTCCAGCTCAAGGATAAGAGTGAGAGCAACGTCAAGTATGTAAAGGATTACATTGAGGATCTTATGAATACACTCATGAAATACAACTGGGATATGAATGTACAGCTTGATGAATTCTCAGGTGAGGAACTCAGAAATAAGGCCTTCCTTGTTATTAAGAAGCTCAACTATGATCTTCTCAAGTAATCTGATATTACATGACAATTAAAAATATCAATATATTATGTGAAAAGCACCGGAACAAACTATAAGTTTGTTCCGGTGTTCTTTTTAAGGGTGGAAAAATATAGTTGTATATGCTAGAATAGGTTGGATTTAATAAAGATATAAGATCAGGAGGATAAGAAATGGCAAAATTCATCAAGACACCGGTAAAAGGTATGTGTGATCAGCTTCCGGCTGATATGAGGCTTAGAGAGCATGTGCTTTCAATGATCAAGACAAGTTATTCCAGATTTGGATTTACACAGATAGAGACTCCTGTTATGGAACATATAGAGAATCTTACAAGCAAGCAGGGCGGTGACAATGAGAAGCTTATCTTCAAGGTGATGAAGAGAGGCGCAGACCTTGCGAGAGCCATCGATGCAGGTAAGGGAGAGTTGGCAGACAGCGGACTTAGATACGATCTTACACTTCCACTCTCAAGATATTATGCGAACAACAAGGAGCAGCTTCCAAGCCCATTCAAGGCACTCCAGATCGGACCTGTATTCCGTGCGGATCAGCCACAGAAGGGACGATTCAGAATGTTCACCCAGTGCGATATAGATATACTTGGTGATAATACAAACCTTGCGGAGATAGAGCTTGTGGCAGCCACATCCGATATGCTCTCAAGAATATTCTCTGAGGTGGGAATAACAGATTTTACTATCCACATCAACGACAGACAGATACTCCGTGGTGCTGCGAAGAATGCGGGATTTGCAGAGGAAGACATTGCTTCAATACTCATCAGCCTTGACAAGTATGACAAGATAGGTCTGGATGGCATAAGAGCAGAGCTCACAGAGAACGGATACGACGCAGAGATGGTGGACAAGTATCTTGAGATATACCAGAACCTTGGAGATATGAGCTGCGCTGAGTTCTGTAGGAACATAGACGCTGAGTGCCTTGATCCAAAGGTTATAACCAATATGGACGAGATCATATCAAGTGCAAAGACCATGGTTGCAGATGGCGTAAAGATCGTATTTGACCCTACTCTTGTGAGAGGTATGGGATATTACACAGGACCTATTTTTGAGGTTACAATAGATGACTACAACTTCTCCATCGCCGGCGGCGGAAGATATGACAAGATGGTTGGAAACTTCTGTGGACAGGATGTTCCTGCAACAGGATTTTCAATAGGTTTTGAGAGAATAATCACCATCCTCAAGGACAAGCTTGAGAATGGATACAAGATAGATTCTGACAACGTGGCTATCCTCATTCACAAGGATGTGACACTGGACAAGAAGCTTGAGATCTTCAAGGAGGCAAAGGAACTTCGCCAGGCAGGTAAGACAGTGACTATCCAGATGATGAGAAAGAACATGAAGCAGCAGATAAACATGCTGGAGTCAGAGGGATACACAGAGTTCAAGAAGGTGTACAACGACTAACATACGTTCTGTGGATCACACAGATGTGTAACATCATGACAGAACGTATATGTTACTGAGATATTTAATAAAAGGCTGTATTCACATATCAGGCAGATATGTGAATACAGCCTTTTGTGTTGCGTTATGAATAACAGAAATTATCTTACCATGCCATGCTTTTTCCTGAAGTAGAAAATAAACGGCTTTTCAATGATCCTCTTGAGGGTGATCTGTATCTCCTCGTGGCTTGTGTCTATAGGCTTGACAAGGATAGTGTGTATGCCAAGGCTGGCACTTCCGATGATGTCAGTGTAGATCTGGTCGCCCACGGCGATCGTGTTGTCTATGTTGCAGCCTATCTCGTTCATGGCACGGATGTAGCCCTTTTTCGATGGTTTGCCGGCTTTGAATATGTAATTCACCTTCATCTTTTTGTTGAAAGCGGCAACCCTTGGCTCCTTGTTGTTGGATACCAGACATACCTTGAAGCCCATGGCCTTGAGCTGTTCCATGAGCTGGATCGCTCTGGATGTGGCCGGCTCATTATGTCTCACAAGAGTGTTGTCTATGTCGAACAGTATACCTCTGTATCCCATGTCGTAATACTTTTTGAAATCTATCTTGTATGTGGATGAATAGTATTCATCCGGCAAAAATCTGATCATAGATATCCTCCCAGTTTGTTGTCGATTCATTATACCACAGGTGGACAGACAGTTGTATAAACACTTAATAAAATAATAAAATACCATATCCCGTCACTTTTATGTTTTTAATTTGTGGCAAAACATGTATAATAAAAATGATTAAGTTCAGATATAAGTAAAAATGATGATGGGCATATCAGATATGTATGCCAGTTTGCATATTGGATTAAGAACTTATATAGAATGAGGTGTGGGATATTGCACAGGGCGTATGTTCTAAGAAAAGAAAATAATAAATATATGCTGGATGTTATCAGTCCGTATGAAGCACTGTACAGTTCTGTATTTGGGGTGCAGGCGGATACGCTGTCCTATTCACAGGATGGTATGTGCAGGCGGATGTTCGATGAACTCATAGACAAACTGAATTACAGGGAGAAGATAGTGATAGATAAGCTCTATGGCTACAGACATGACAGATGCAGTGTGCCGGAACTTGCCTGTGAGCTGGAGACCGATGAGGAAGGTGTGAACAGTCTGAAGAACAGTGCGCTGGACAGACTGAGGGATCCGGATAATTACAAATATCTGGAGAAACGGTGGTATTCAGGAACGGATATAACCAACACTGAGTACGAGCTTGATTTCAGGAGAAAGCTCAGAGCGGAGCTTCAGAGATATCTGGCCGGTCAGAAGTCAGATATTGACATTTTAAGTGCGATAATGAGGAGAAATAAGATCTCTGTACAAAGGATATACAGGAATGTGCAGGCGGCAGCTACGGATCAGGGACGGTTTGAGACCTCTATATCAGGGAAGAAGAGTATAGATGATGCTGTAAATGAGCTGAAGGCGTTTAAGATAGCTGCACGTCCTGTTGAGAGCATCAGGAAGAAAAAGTCTGTAAGGGGAAATGTAGAGACCGTGCTCATAACAAATGATGGGATTGAGCAGGCGTATAAATACAGCGGACTCAGCGATGAGGATATAGCGGAGTGCGTGTGTCATGTACTGACGGACAGTGACGAGGGACATGGCTGTATACTTGACTTCAATATGTCAGATGGACTTATGGGACTCCTGTTGCTGAAGGGCTATCTGTATCTCGACAGTCTCATGGAGGACAGAGACAGGATATTGGCGGAGCTTCAGAGTGGAGGCTTTCAGACTCAGGCGGAGGAATTTGCAAAATTTGCGGACAAGGCGGAGATATACATAGCGGATAAGACGCACACGTCCATGACGTTTATTGTTGTGCCGGAGGCTGTTGCGCTTCGAATATATGAGGATAGGCCGGTGGATTACCATGAACTGCTGTCCTGCGCGGAGGAGACGGACAGGGAGTTTGCGGTCATGCTCATAAGAAATGAGAAGAAGGAATTTGCTGACTTTTCGGGACTTACGGTCACCGATGCTGCAAAGCGAAGGCTCAGCGTATTGCAGAGAGACAATGAACATGCAGATGCGGTGTGATATATATTGACTTTAGGAGGAAAAACGATGGGATTGATAGCGGTCAATATCATAGGCTTGATAATGTTCATACTGGCAATAGTAATGTTTGTGCTGGCTGACAGTATGGTGGGAATAGCTATAGGTGTTGCGATCAGTGTAGTGTGGCTGACATTCACCATAACAGCAAATGTACATATACTCAAGGGAAGACGCTCGACGGAGAAGCTCAAGGACAGTGCTAGGGGACATTTGTTTGATGCACAGATAGAGAGACTCAACAGACAGTATGAGAGCATAATGTCCAGGGAGGAATACTTCCAGGAGAATGTGGAGGAGGGCAGTGGTATCCGCAATCTGTACGAGGATATAAAGCAGCAGGCACAGAGCAACATGGACAGTGCCATAGGCTTTATACAGACATACGATTATTACACTAGACCCCAGCCGGTATACCTCGACAATCTGTGCAGACAGGGCGACGAGCTGGTGAGAAAGTTCAATATTCTGGTGGAGAAGATGGTTGATATTGACACCAACCTGAGCTCGCTGGATATGAAATATGTGGATGATGTCATAGAGTGCATGAATGGCATGAGGCAGGATGTCCACAGTCAGGGAATGTAAAAGGAGGAAGAAATGGATAAGAGGACAAAAGGATTAGTGGTAGTCGGAGTGCTGGTGATAATTGCGATGATCGCGGTCATTATCGGAATAGTCGGCAGGAAGGTTATCAACATAGCAGGCGGTGGAAATGGAGGATCATCAAGATCGGATATGACTCTTGATGAGTTATATGCGGATCTCGATGTAAGCGAAGCGACCCCTGTAAAGGGTACGGTCACTCTGGACACTCCGGATCTGTATGCGGAGCTGCCTGAGATAGACAAATATCCACTGGCAGTTGAGGGCAATGGAGACATAGATATAGAGATATTTACATCAGGTGAGAAGGCGGGAAAGGACAACGACTCATGGCTTATAGATGTTGCAAATTCCTTCAACGGTTCTGGTGTGAAGACAGCGGACGGCAAGTCGGTATCGATGAGCGTGAGATCAGTGCCATCCGGTACAGCCGCTGACTATATCATTTCCGGCAAATATCTCCCGGATCTGTACACCCCGAGCAACACCCTGTTCGGAGAGTATGCGATGTCGAACAGCGGCAGCCTTGAGCTTTACGCGGACAGACTGGTTGGAAATACAGCGGGAATCCTTGTGAAGAAGGACAGCGGTTACACTACTGCTGCCGATGCCATAAAGGCCGTTCAGGACAACAAGATCACCATGGGATACACGAACCCACAGACAAGTGCCACAGGACTTAACCTCCTGCTCACGCTGCTTCAGGACGGCGAGGATAACTTTACAAAGTTTAACTCAAACATACCATACGTTGCATATACAACACAGCAGATGAGAGATAGTGCATCAAACGGAACACTCGATGCTATGCTGTCAGAGTATCAGGCATATATCAATGACAGCAATCTCGTGTCAATGTATGATTTCATTGCATTTGGCGTGAGACATGACAATCCTGTATACATATGTAACAAGTCGGGAAAGTCTGCATCAGAGCTTGAGGCCATACAGCTCGTTGTGGATTACTGCAAGAGTGATGATATGCAGACGATCGCGACAAAGAAGGGCTTCAATGCCAACGATGATTATACTGCGATGGAAGAATTCTCCGGTGCACAGGTCACACAGGGACTCAAGACATACAAGAAGACAAAGGATAACGGCAAGGACATCATCGCGGTGTTTGTTGCGGACTGCAGCGGTTCCATGGACGGAGATCCTATGAACCAGCTCAAGAACAGTCTGACAAACGGTGCGCAGTATATCAATGACAACAATTATGTTGGGCTTGTCAGCTACTCAAGCTCAGTTACAGTGGAGGTTCCGATCGCCCAGTTTGACCTGAACCAGAGATCATATTTCCAGGGATCGGTCAACAATCTGATGGCTTCAGGCGGAACGGCTTCGTATGATGCCGTTGTGGTTGCGATGAAGATGATAACCGATGCAAAGGCAGAGCACCCGGATGCAAAGTGTATGCTGTTCCTTCTCAGCGATGGATATGCCAATGTGGGATATTCCATGGATGAGATAACAAGTGCGCTCAGACAGTCGAACATACCTGTATACACGATAGGTTACGGCGGAGATGCTGACACGGATGAGCTTGCAAAGCTCTCAGGAATAAATGAGGCGGCATCTATAAATGCGGACAGTGATGATATTATCTACAAGATAAAGAGCCTGTTCAATTCACAGCTTTAAAATTTATCGGTAAAATACATCATAAAAAACAGTTGCATTCCGTTGGCATATGGAATACAATATAGTCGTTTTTAAGAGACAACTGCATATGATGATAGATCTTCGGGGGTGAGTGCAATTCTCCACCGACGGTGTTAGGGAAACCTTAAGTCCGTGAGCCATGAGGCATGATCCGGTGTGATTCCGGGACCGACAGTATAGTCTGGATGAGAGAAGTATTATATATTCAGAACAGGGTATCTGATGGAAGTCCGTTGTGATGGATTTCGGTGATGGATACCTGAACAAGAGAAAACCCCGAAGTTATCTTCGGGGTTTTCTCTTGTGTTTTGAACAGATACTTCGGAGGCTTGAATGAGCAATATCCGATAGTCTGTCTGTAAAGGTATTAAGTAGGATGGTGGTCATATGGAAAAATATGATATAGATGATGAATTTGATCCGTCATATATGAGACGTGCCATAGAGCTTGCAAGGCGCGGCACTGGAGCAGTGAATCCAAATCCGCTTGTAGGTGCTGTCATAGTGAAGGATGGCAGGATCATAGGAGAGGGATATCATGTGAGATATGGAGAGCTCCACGCTGAGCGCGCAGCATTTGCCAGTCTTAAGGATCAGGCAGATGCCGAGGGCGCAGTCATGTATGTGACGCTTGAGCCGTGCTGCCATTTTGGCAAGCAGCCTCCATGTGTGGACGCGATCATAGAGCACAAGATCAGAAAGGTCTACTGTGGTTCCGATGATCCGAATGCCATGGTGGCAGGAAAAGGTTTTAAGAGACTGCGTGATGCCGGGATAGAGGTGTACACACACTGCCTCAAAGCCGAGTGCGATGCCATAAACGGTATTTTCTTTAAGTATATAGTAAATAAACAGCCGTATGTGACCATGAAATATGCCATGACCATGGATGGCAGGATCGCTACCCACACAGGGGCCAGCAAGTGGATAACCGGTGAGGCATCAAGGGCGTATGTCATGGAACTCAGAAACAGACATAAGGGTATTATGGCGGGCATAGGAACAGTGCTTGCGGATGATCCGATGCTGACATGCAGAATAGAGAAAAGCACGGACAGGGATACTGATAATGTCAGAAATCCGATCAGGATAGTTTGTGACAGCAAGCTCAGGATTCCGGAGGATTCACAGATCGTACAGACAGCCGGGGAGATAGAGACCATAGTTGCCACGACGGCAGCGGGAGCTTCAGACTCAGCAAAGTGTGAGAGACTCAAGGATAAAGGTGTAAGCATCATAGAGACCGAAGATGTGGATGGACAGGTGGATCTAAGGCAGCTCATGACGATCCTCGGCGGGAAAGGCATAGACGGAATACTGCTTGAGGGCGGCGGCGAGCTCAACTACAGCATGGTGTCTGAAGGTCTTGTGGATGAGGCATGTGTATTCATTGCCCCGAAGATATTTGGCGGCGAGGGCAAGTACAGTCCGGTATCCGGAACGGGTGTTGATGTGCCTGCGGATGCACATATGTTTGGACTTGACGAGGTCAGAAGATTTGATGAAGATGTGATGCTCAGATACAAAAAGGTTTAAGAACTTATAGAAAAGAGGTCATACATGTTCACAGGAATAGTAGAAGAGATAGGAACTATAAGAAAGATAGATAAAGGTGTAAGCTCCTGCAGTATCACGGTGCAGGCAGACAAGGTTCTCCATGGAAGCCAGGTTGGAGACAGTATAGCGGTAAACGGTGTGTGTCTTACTGCAACCGGCATATCGGGGAATATCTTTACTGCGGATGTCATGCCTGAGACTTTGAGACGAAGCGGACTTGGACAGCTTACCAGTGGCAGCAGGGTGAACCTTGAGCGTGCCATGGCGGCCGGAGGAAGATTTGGCGGACATATAGTGTCAGGACATATAGATGGAACCGGAACGATCAGAGAGCTCAAAAGGGAGGACAATGCAGTGTGGGTGACAATAGATTGTTCTCCGAAGATACTCAGATACATCATTGAGAAGGGCTCAATAGCCATAGACGGTATAAGCCTTACGGTTGCGTATGTCGATGATACATGCTTTAAGGTGTCGATCATTCCGCACACGGCGGGAGAGACGACGCTGCTGGATGGCAAGCCGGGCAAGGTGGTCAACCTTGAAAATGACGTGGTTGGAAAGTATGTTGAGAAACTGCTTATGCCATACAAAGGTGACGATACAGATGAAAAGCTTTCAAATGGAAATGCTTCAGATAGATCAGGACTTGATATGAAGTTTCTGGCAGAAAATGGATTTATGTAGACAGATATTTTAAGGAGGTAGAGTGATGAGTTTTGAATTCAACTCGATAGAGGAGATCGCTGCAGATCTTGCGGCGGGAAAGCCGGTTGTCATGCTCGACAACGAGGACAGAGAGAATGAGGGAGATGTAATCTGTGCAGCAGAATTTGCTACAACGGAGAATGTCAACTTCATGGCAAAGTGGGCGAGAGGTCTCATATGCATGCCTATGGATGCGTCATATGCGGATAAGCTGAATCTCCCACAGATGTGTATAACCAATACAGATAACCACTGCACAGCATTTTCAGTATCAGTGGATCATGTGGATACAACCACCGGAATCTCAGCCGAGGAGAGAGGCTACACAGCCAGAAAATTTGTGGATGAGAATGCAAAGCCGGATGACTTCAGAAGGCCGGGACATATGTTCCCACTTCAGGCAGTTGCAGGCGGAGTCATAGAGAGAAACGGCCACACAGAGGCTACAGTTGATCTTATGAAGGTTGCAGGACTTAAGCCTTGCGGACTGTGCTGTGAGATCATGAAGGATGACGGAACCATGGCGAGAAAGGATGACCTTGTGGAATTTGCAAAGGTTCATGGCCTTAAGATATCGACCATAGAGAAGCTTGTGCAGTACAGAAAAGAGCATGAAGTATTCGTTGAGTGCGTAGCCAAGGCAAAGCTTCCAACAAAGTATGGTGAGTTTACGATCTGTGGATATATCAACAAGCTGAACGGTGAACATCACGTGGCACTCACAATGGGTGATATAGCTGACGGCAAGCCTGTTCTCTGCCGTGTGCACAGCGAGTGCCTCACAGGCGATTGCTTCGGCTCACAGAAGTGTGACTGCGGACAGCAGCTCGATGCGGCCATGAAGGCCATTGCCAAGGAAGGCAGAGGCGTGCTCCTGTACATGAGACAGGAGGGCAGAGGAATCGGCCTTATCAACAAGATCAAGGCATATGCGCTTCAGGATCAGGGGCTTGACACCGTTGAGGCAAACCTCAAGCTTGGTTTCCCTGATGATGCAAGGGATTACACCATAGGAACACAGATACTTGTGGATCTCGGAATCAGACAGATCAGACTCCTCACCAACAATCCACTCAAGGTATACGGCCTTGCAGGCTACAATCTTGAGATCGTGGAGAGAGTTCCTATAGAGATAGAGCCAACCAAGTTTGACGCATTTTATCTCAAGACAAAAAAAGAGAAAATGGGTCATATGTTACACGAAGTCTAATATTTCATAAGGAGGGGCTGGGTAAGCTCCGATATAGAATAAGGAGGATAAATCAGATGAATAAGGTAGAAGGAAAGTTAGTAGCAAATGGAGCAAAGATAGGTATAGTAGCAGCGAGATTCAATGAGTTCATAGTTTCAAAGCTCGTCAGCGGTGCAGAGGATGCGCTTCTCCGTCATGATGTGAATGCAGACGACATCACAGTTGCATGGGTTCCGGGTGCATTTGAGATCCCTGTAATCGCAAAGAAGATGGCTGCAAGCGGCAAGTATGACGCTGTTATCTGTCTTGGTGCTGTTATCCGTGGTGCGACAAGCCACTATGATTATGTGTGCAACGAGGTTTCAAAGGGCGTTGCCTCAGTATCACTTGAGACAGGTGTACCTGTAATGTTCGGAGTTGTTACAACAGAGAATATCGAGCAGGCCATCGAGCGTGCAGGAACAAAGGCCGGCAACAAGGGTTATGACTGCGCTATGGGAGCTCTTGAGATGATCGACCTCATGAAGCAGTTGTAATGCAGACTGCAGAAAATGCGATATAATGAAGCATGCTGATGCATGCGCAGGTTATCAAGTGAAAATATAATGCGTACAGAAGATACAGGCACGTGTAGTTATAATACATGTGCCTGTAAATATATGACAGGATGGATATAATATATGAAAAGCACAGACAGGAAGATATTGTTCTTTGATATAGACGGAACGCTTATAACCGAGGACGGAAGGAGATACTTCCCGGACAGCGCAAGGCATGCGCTGGCGCAGGCGAGAGCCAACGGACATCTGGTGTTCATCAACACTGGCAGGGTTTACTGTAATGTCACTGATGAGATCAAGGCTGCGGGTTTTGATGGCTTTGTGTGTGGCTGCGGAACATCCATTTACTATGACGGCAAAGAGCTGTTCCACAATGATGTCAGCAGGGATGTGTGCAGGGATATAGCTTATGCATGCCGCAGATATGACATGTTTGGAATGTATGAGCACAGAGACAAGGTGTACGTGGACGGTCAGAACATGGGAAATGAACTCCTTGCAGAGATGGTCAGATACTTCCGGGCAAATGGAATATTTGTTGGGGAGGATGTGGACTCGGATGACTTTGAATTCGACAAGTTCTGCTGCTGGTTCGCGGATGACAATAAAAATGTTCCTGAGTTCCGCGCGTATGTATCACAGCATTTTGACTATATCGACAGAGGTTCAAATTTCTGCGAGATAGTTCCCAAGGGATTCAGTAAGGCGACAGGTATACAGTATCTTCTGGATTATTTTGATATTCCGCTTGAAAATGCATATGCATTTGGTGATGGCAACAATGACGCACCTATGTTATTATATTGTCCGAACAGCATAATCATGGAGAAGGGGCCGGAGGAGCTCAAAAGACAGGTTATGATGGTCACAGACGATGCGGAGAATGATGGAATATATAAGGCTATGGTGAAGCTTGGGATCATAGAGCCGATGGAATAGCTGGTTCATTTTGCCGGTCAATAATTATTAGAGTTGGAGATTTATATGGAAGAACAGGAAGAGAACAAGAAGGTGACGCTGCTCGATCAGTTGTCGATAGCGGTCAGCAGTCCGAAGAATTACAAACAACTGGTTAAGCTGAAGACGGGACGCCTTGTGTGGTTTGTGGTGATCATATCCTTTTTACTGGCATTTATAGAGTTTGGAATAGACGCCATATTCTGGGTTGGCAAGGTCGGAGGTCTGAGAAATCTCATAACAAATAAGATCCCGGCATTCACATATCATGACAATAAGCTCGACATGGAACACGATATGCAGCTTGAGATAGGAAATGCTACTCTGTACATCAACACGGAGAATGCGTCAGTGAACCTTGACTCCATGGAAACGGATGGAGTGTACATCGCCATAGGAAGTGAGAATATAGTCATGGGAATGGTCTCAGATGGCAAGGGCTATGATTACATGGAGACACCGCTCAAATACATGTTCCTGCCGGATGGCTTCAACAATAGCAAGCTGGCGGTACTGACACCGGTATTTTATATGTACATGGTGATCATGTTCATTGCGGTGATGGTGGCATCGGCGGGCAGACAGCTTCTCCTTGCGCTGATATTCAGTATAGCGGGCAATAGACTTGCAAGAATTCTCAACACGGGACTGTCCTACGGCAAGGTATTTACGATATGTGTCTATGCACAGACTCTGGCGGTGTTCATAATGTCGGTCAACACTGCTCTTGGATATCTGTTATCCTCGTTTGTTGTATGGATCATCGCACTTGTCGTGTCCATGGTATTTATGAACAAAGCTATAGGAAGCTATGTGAGTGGAGATATACCGCCGGGAGATGTGTTCTGATAAGGCGGTCATTTGGTTTGAATAGGTGGAGGCATATATGGAGATAGAGAGAAAATACCTTGTACATGAGATACCTGTCGATCTGACAAAATATCAGGTGAAGCACATGGAACAGATGTATGTGTCCGTGAAGCCGGTCATAAGGATCAGGAGAACGGACGACAGACGTGTGCTCACGGTCAAATCCAAGGGACTGCTCAGCAGGCAGGAATTCGAGATGGATCTGGACGAGGATGAATACAGGAATCTCAGATGTAAGGCAGACGGCAATATAATAGAGAAGGACCGGTATATAATACCGCTTTCCGATACAGACGGAACCTGTGGTGACAGTGAAGTGGACAGGGAACTGAAGATCGAGCTGGACGTGTTCGACGGGATATTTGGCGGACTCACCTATGCTGAGGTTGAATTCCCGGAGGAGAAATTTGCAAATACATTTGTGCCGCCAACGTGGTTTGGCAGGGATGTGACTGAGGACGGTATCTATCAGAACAGCGCCCTGAGCGGCATGGACAGACGTGATATAGACAGTTTTGTAAAGAGTGCGAATAAGGAGGAAAAGTGATGAAGGCAAGAGTTTTATTTGCAACAGGTTATGAAGAGGTAGAGGCTCTCACGGTGGTGGATCTCTTGAGGAGAGCCGGAGTTGAGTGCCTGATGGTGTCGGCTGACGATCAGGATACAGTGACAGGAGCGCGCGGCATGGAGGTCACGATGGATGAGAAGTTATCAGAGATCGATGACCAGTGCGATCTTGTAGTTCTTCCTGGAGGTATTCCGGGGGTTCCGAACCTCAAGACAAATTCAAAGGTTCAGGCCATGGTCAAGGCACAGAATGACAGAGGCGGTTATGTGGCTGCTATCTGTGCGGGACCTACAGCACTTGGCGCATTTGGCGTGCTTGCGGACAAGAATGCAACATGTTATCCGGGATGTGAGGATCAGCTCATGGCGAAGCGCCACAGCACGGAGCCGGTAGTGGTGGACGGAAATGTGATCACCAGCAGAGGAGTGGGAACAGCCATAGAATTTGCACTTAAGCTGGTTGAGATACTCATAGACAGACAGACTGCGGACGATCTCGCAGAGAAGATAGTATATAAGAGATAATGAATATAAAAATATCAGTTAGGAGCCTGGTGGAATTCATCTTCCGCAGTGGCGATATAAGTGATAGCAGTAGTGGGACTCTGTCCAGAGAAGCGATGAATGCGGGTAGCAGGATTCACAGGAAGCTTCAGAAAAGGGCAGGGTCTCATTATAATTCAGAGGTGCCGCTCCGGTATACAGAGGAGCTTGGCGGACATCTGATAACTGTGGAGGGCCGGGCTGATGGAATCATAGACAGATGCGGTGGCGAACAGGAAGAGTCCGGGGATATTGACGACGGCTTTGACATGGCAGAGGGGTATGCTGTGGACTTCCATGACAGCGATGTGCTTATAGATGAGATAAAGGGCATATACAGGAACCTCGATGACATGGAGAGCCCGCAGCGCGTCCACGTGGCCCAGGCGATGTGCTATGCGTATATATATTCAAAAGAGAATAATTATAGCTGGATAGATGTAAGGATAAGTTATGTAAACCTTGACAGCGAGAAGGAGAAGTTCTTCAGGCGGAGATATTCATTTGGCTATCTGGAGAAATGGTTCAGCTCAATGATGGCGGAGCTTTGCAAATGGATTGATCTGGTGGAAAAGCATCAGCTCATGAGAAATCAGTCCATCTCGGACATGGAGTTCCCATTTGAGTACAGGAAGGGCCAGAAGGAGATGGCTCTGTATGTGTACAGGGCTATTGAGCAGGAAAAACATCTGTATGTCCAGGCACCAACTGGAATCGGAAAGACCATGGCGGCGGTGTACCCGTCCATAAAATCCATGGTTCAGGGACATGTGTCGAAAATATTCTATCTGACAGCCAAGACCATAGCCCACACTGTGTCGAGAAATGCGGTGGAGCTGCTGGAGGACAGAGGTCTCAGGCTTAAGACTGTAATACTCACGGCAAAAGAGAAGATATGCTGTCAGGAACAGGTGGATTGCAATCCTGCGGTATGTCCGTATGCCGAGGGGCATTTTGACAGGGTAAATGATGCGCTGTACGACGTGGTATTACATGAGACGGTGGTTGACAGAGATGTGGTAATACGGTACGCACAGGCTCACAGGGTGTGTCCGTTTGAGTTGAGCCTTGATGTGAGTCTGTTTGCTGACATGGTGATATGTGACTATAACTATGTCTTTGATCCGAGGGCGAGCCTCAAGAGGTTCTTTGCGGCGGAGGGCGGTAAGCCGGGAGATTATGTATTCCTTGTGGATGAGGCGCACAACCTTGTGGACAGGGCTTCGTCCATGTACAGTGCGGAGATTGTGAAGGAGGACTTTCTGGAGCTCAAGAAGCTCACAGCCCAGTATGGCGGCCGTATGGCAAGACATATAGGAAGCTGCAACAGAGAGCTGCTTACGATGAAGAAGGAGGTTCCTGAGGAGGGATACAGGGTGCTCTCGAGCATAGCACCTCTTCACCTGAAATTGCTCAGCCTCCATGAAGCAATACAGCTCTTTCTGGAGGAGCACAGGCAGATCCCGGAGAGAAAGGAAGTCCTGAACTTTTATTTTAATCTCACTTCATTTCTGAACATTGCGGAGATGATGGATGAGAATTATGTCGTGTATGACGAGATAAGGGATGACGGAAGATTTGTGGTGAGACTGTACTGCGTCAAGCCTGCAGTTAACATAAGAAACTGCTTGGACAAAGGGCTT
The DNA here is from genome assembly GCF_040227275.1 of Coprococcus sp. RTP31081st1_H1_RTP31081_211007. Lineage (NCBI taxonomy): Bacteria > Bacillati > Bacillota > Clostridia > Lachnospirales > Lachnospiraceae > Coprococcus > Coprococcus sp. RTP31081st1_H1_RTP31081_211007. Next base: position 124,335 of record NZ_JBEHVP010000005.1, on the reverse strand, counting down.
GCCACGGTGTTTTTCTCGGCTACGATACTTCCTGTCAGATATTATATGGAGATGCTGTCGGACTGCCCGGAGGACAGGGCAATATACATCCCGTCTCCATTTTCTGCGGAGAACAGGAAGATAATGATAGCAAATGATGTCACGACCAGATACACGAACCGTAATGAGGCGATGTACAGGAACATTTACAGCTATATAGAGCGCGTGATAAGTGCGAGACCGGGCAACTATATGGTGTTCTTTCCATCGTATGCCATGCTGGAGAAGGTGCATGTGCTCACTGAAGAGCTTCCAGAGTCTCTTGGGGTGGAAGTTATAGCCCAGGAACAATACATGACGGAGAGCGACAGAGAGAGCTTTCTGAGGGCATTTGAGGAGAAGGACAATGTGCTGGCACTGTGTATCATGGGCGGAATATTCTCCGAGGGAATCGATCTGACTGGTGACAGGCTGATAGGAGCGATAATAGTCGGACCCGGTCTTCCCCAGGTGTGCACGGAGAGAAAGCTGATGATGGATTACTTCGACAGCAGAACCGCGGCGGACGAAAAAGAGGCTGCATCCGACAGGAATGGATTCAGATATGCGTACCAGTACCCGGGAATAAACAAGGTATTTCAGGCTGCCGGAAGAGTCATAAGGACGGAGACGGATCAGGGGATAATACTTCTGATAGACGAGAGATTTGCCACCAGGCGTTACACGGAGCTGTTTCCTGTGGAATGGAATGACAGCGTGATATGCAACATGCAAAATGTGGACGGGATCCTTGAACAGTTCTGGGATTATAAAAGTAAAGAGATTTAAATATACAAAAGCATAATACAGTGCTATAATGGACACCTGATGAAGCCGGAGCGGCGGTAAAGCCCGGTTGTATATATTTTATCAATATGAAAAAAGGGGATAGTGATGGTAGATATAACAGTAAAAAATATTCTGGAAGCTACAGGAGGCGTACTCCTCTGCGGAGATGAGAACACTGTTCTCACTGACATCTGTATAAACTCTAAGGAGGCCAAGGAGGGCGATCTGTTCGTTCCAATCATAGGAACAAGAACCGACGGACACAGATTTATAGAATCAGCACTTCAGACTGCAGCAGCCACACTCACATCGGAGCATGACAATGTTGTGGTGTCGGACAAGGCGTATATCAGGGTGGATGATACTGTTAAGGCATTGCAGGCCATTGGAAAGTATATAAGGAACAGATACGATATGCCTGTTGTGGCGGTTACAGGAAGCGTGGGCAAGACCACGACAAGAGAGATGATCACAGCGGCTGTCAGTGCTGGAATGAAGTGCTTCCACACAGAGGGCAATTATAATTCGGTGTATGGCGAGCCTATCACGGTGTCAAGGATGACAGACGAGTACGATGTGGCTGTTCTTGAGCTTGGAATCGGCGAGCCGGGTGAGATGGACATCCTCACTGATATAGCTCAGCCGGATATATGCGTTATAACGACCATAGGCGTTGCACATATAGAATATATGGGTTCACTGGAGAACACCCGCAAGGAGAAGCTCAGCATCATCAAGGGCATGGGCGAGAATGGAACACTGTATATCAACGGTGATGATCCTATGCTGTATGCGGTCAAGGATGAGATACCATGTAAGGTATACACATATGGCTGCGGCGAGGGCATGGACTTCAGAGCAACTAACATCCGCATGGAGGATGGATATTCTGTATACGATATGGTACATGGGGATGACGTTGTAACTGTCAAGGTAGGAGTGATGGGACTGCACAACGTGCGCAATTCATTGGTGGCCATGGCTGTGTCGCATCAGCTTGGAGTTCCATATGAGAAGTCGTCGAAGGCATTTGAGAATTTCAGAGGTCTCAGACAGAAGGTCATCAAGCTTCCTGGCAAATACACGATCATAGACGATACATACAATGCAAGCCCTGATTCCATGAAGGCTAGCACCGATGTCCTCTGTGACATGAAGTGCGAGGGCAAGAAGTATATCGTGCTCGGCGATATGCTTGAGCTCGGAGAGAAGAGCGATGAGTACCACTATGAAGTCGGAGAGTATCTCAGAGATAAGAAGATAGATGAGGTCATAGTCATCGGAGAGCATGCCCAGAAGATCAAGGAAGCTCTGGATGCCTGTGATACGAAGTATGCCAAGACTGTGTCATTCACTGACACGGAGGAGATCGCGATATACCTTATGGCGCTCATGAAGCCTGAGGATATAGTGCTTTTGAAGGGATCAAACGGAATGAAATTGAGTGAAGTGGTTAATATTCTCACGAATTAGTGTGTGTATTTGTACAAAATGACAAAAGCGGTCACGGATTTACAACGATCTGTGACCGCCTTTTTGTGTAAAGTGTTGCCATTTATTGTAAATCAATTCCCAAAACGATACAAAAGGGAGAAAAGAATTTGGTTATATTGAAAAAATATAAAAAATGGAGTAATATCAACCTAGCTTGAAAATAAATACATAAGATTACATAGATACTTTTTATTTGGGAGGAAAGAATCATGGCTACAGCAAAGAAGGCAGATGAGACAAAGAAGGTAACAAAGGCAACACCTGCAGCAGCACTTGCTAAGGTTGAGGCAGTTAAGAAAGAGGAAGCTGCAAAGAAGACAGCAGCTACAGAGACAAAGGCAGCACCTGCAAAGAAGGCAGCTCCAGTTAAGGAAGAGCCAAAGGCAGCACCTGCAAAGAAAACAGCACCAGCTAAGAAGGAAGAGACAAAGGCAGCAGCACCTGCAAAGAAGGCTACAGCAAAGAAGGCAGCTCCAGCTAAGACAACAGAGAATGTATTTGTTGAGTTCGCTGGCGGTCAGATCAAGATGGCAGCAATCGTTGCTAAGGTGAAGGAAGTTATTGGCAATAAGACAGTTAAGGAATTGAACGTATACTACCAGCCAGAAACAGGCATGGTATATTATACAGCTGATGGAGAATCAGGTTCTTACAGTCTTTAATCTATAGATGTTTGTTTTAAGACGGATCCCGGTCGTAATGACTGGGATCTTTTTTCTTTGTGCAATATTGTGTTGTATATAAGTGCCTTTCTGTGATAATATGTCATGGGTTAGGACAATCTAACTAATGCTTTTACAGGGGGTAAGAGATGACAATACACGAGTATGGAGACAGGAAGAATCCGCATATACTGCTTATACATGGCATGTGGATGTGAATATATTAAAAAGCCTGTGATATGAACTTTGATTCATACCACAGGCTTTTTGCTTGCAGATAATACTATATATTATGAATTACTTTGTTGTCAGGAAATCTGCGTATGCTGTAGGAAGACCATGCTCTGTAGGATCAAGTCCCTTGATCTCTTCCTCCTCAGATACTCTAAGTCCCATAGTCTTCTTGATGATCAGGAATACGATGGTGATCGTAACTGCTGTCCATGCTGCAACTGCTGCAAATCCAAGTAACTGGATGAGAAGTGGATGAATGCCACCGCCGTAGAACAGACCGTTTAATGTATCATTTCCAGAAACAGTTGTTGTGGAGAAGAGACCTACAGCGATTGTTCCCCAGATACCATTTACACCATGTACGGCTACGGCACCGACAGGATCGTCAACATGTAATGCGTGGTCACAGAGCCATACTCCGAATACTACGAGAAGTCCGGCAACGATACCGATGATAGCTGCGCCGAAAGCATCGACTGTATCACAAGGAGCTGTGATGGCAACGAGACCAGCGAGTGAAGCGTTGAGACACATTGACACATCAGGCTTGCCATATTTGAGCCATGTAAATATCATACATGAAACTGTTGCAAGTGCAGGTGCGATAGTAGTAGTGAGGAAGATAGAACCTAACTGCTCAACAGATGTTGCGGCTGCACCATTGAATCCGTACCAGCCGAACCACAGGATGAATACACCGAGTGCGCCGAGTGGAAGGTTATGACCTGGGAAGGTGTGAACCTTTACTACTTTGCCATTCTCATCCTTATTGAACTTTCCGATACGAGGTCCAAGTAATGCGGCACCAATCAGTGCTGAGATTCCACCTACCATATGGATGGCACATGAACCGGCAAAATCATGGAAGCCAAGTTTTACAAGCCAGCCACCTGGATTCCAGATCCAGTGAGCCTCAATAGGATATATCAGCAGTGAGATGATAGCTGAGTATACACAATATGCAGAGAACTTTGTTCTCTCTGCCATAGCTCCTGACACGATGGTTGCTGCTGTTGCACAGAACACAAGGTTGAATACGAAGCTTGACCAGTCATAGTTTTCAAAGTGAAGGAACAAATCCCATGATGGTTTTCCGATGAAACCTCCGAGTGCCCAGTCACTGCTGCCGAGCAGAAGTGATGAACCGAGGATCATGAATGAAACTGTACCGAGACAGAAATCCATGAGATTCTTCATTATAATGTTTCCGGCATTCTTGGCTCTTGTGAAACCGGCCTCAACCATTGCAAATCCGGCCTGCATCCAGAATACCAGTGCGGCTCCGACAAGGAACCATACTCCAAATACAATTGTGCTTACGTCTTCCATAATCATTCCTCCTTTTAATACATTGTAGTTGTGGAAGTGATCAGATAATAAAAAAAGATGCGTCCCGCCAGGTATGCTCCTGACAAAACACATCTTTGTGCACATTATATCTGATCGTACGTCACTGAGATATGACTGATAATAAGTATCTCAGTGCCACACCTCAATTACTAACTTGGGTTGAGTATAGTATTGAGATATGGTAAAATATTGAAAAAATCGGACGTGGAACGATAAAACTTATTATATTTTGCGCGGGCTTAATATAATAAAGCAAAGATACGGTAAAGATAAATAAAGTTATGCGGAGATGGCGTATGGATAGTCAGATTTTATTGAATGTTAATTTTTGCAGTGAAGTACATACTAATTTAATAGAAAAGAATGAGAAGTCTGTGTATGTGAGAGCTGGTTACAGCTTGGGTGGGCTGAGAATAGTGCCACAGGAGAATGCTGGGATATGTGTGATATGTACGGATGGACACATCAAAAGGGTGTATCCGGGTGAACTGGAGGCGGCTGTTTGCATTGAGGAGAGCTGCAGCTTCATATCTGTGGAGCAGGATCTTGGACTTGGCAGGGAGACTCTGGATACCCAAGATATGCGTCTGCTTGAAAAACTGCTGACGGCTGATCATGCATTTACAGGAAATGGTGCAGAAGATCCGATAGAGAGTGCGACAGAGGAGATCACGGAGCATATAGAGAAATGCGGATCGTTGTGGCAGAGGAATGGCATGGCTGATTCGGACATCGTGAAACAGGCGGATGTCATATATGCGGCAAAAGGGAAGATAAGCATATCAGAGCTTGCTGAGCAGATGGGATGCACCGTTAGACATGTGCATAGGAGATTTGTGGAGGAGCTGGGGGTCAGCCCCAAGAGGTTTGCCCGCATCGTGAGGATCAGGGAGACTGTGAGAAAAATGCTGGAGCATCCGGGCGGACATGTCACGGATTATATGGATGACATGGGATATTCTGACCAGGCGCATTTCCAGAGAGAGTTTAAGTGGTATACAGGGATGACCCCAGGGAGTCTGCTGAAGATACTGGGAGACAGAGCTGAACGATAAAAAACAGGCAGTGGACAAATGCCACTGCCTGCCAATTTAGAAAAAGGAATGATATTGGATACCTGTGCTTATTAGAGCGCTGTCTCTCCACGCTCGCCTGTACGGATACGAACGACATCTGCCACATCATATACGAAGATCTTACCATCACCGATCTTACCTGTGGATATTCTCTCGCAAACCTTGAAAATGATCTTGTCCGCAACATCGTCTGCTGCGATGGTCTCGATCTTTACCTTTGGAATAAGGTTTACAACATATTCGCTTCCTCTGTAAGTTGTCTTATATCCCTTCTGATTACCGTAACCCATGATGTTTGATACCATGGCACCTGTTGATTCACACTCATCAAGTATTGACTTTACATCATCAAGCTTTTCTGAACGAACTACGATTTCAAGTTTCTTCATAATTACAGTCCTCCTTTTACCCGTTGGATTTATTTTTTATGATTATAGCATAGCGAAAAATCCAATTCCATAGCACTTCGCAAATGCCGAAATTTTAAAACGATTCGAAAGATGCCAGCGGTAAAATAATACAAAAAACAGACAAATGACTTAATAATATTAAGGACAGAAGCGGGGCGACGCTGCGTGCCAGCGGTTAATTTACAGTAATTTCATATTTGCAGGTGTTGGTAAATGTGGTATATGTGTGTTATTATATTTCTGACTGAGACTATATGTATAATCAGGAAAGGAAAATGAGATATGGCAGAGAATTATGATGATATAGATAAGAAGACACCGGATACGGTGGATACCGATGGACATGCATCGGATGATAAGGACAACGATGACGACTACGAGAAATACTGCTACCTGTGCAGGAGACCGGAGAGCGTGGCCGGCAAGCTGATACATATGCCTGGAGATATAAATATATGTGCAGACTGCATGCAGAGATCATTTGACAGCTTCAACAATTCCGGGTTTGGCAACATGCCGGGGCTTGGCAATATGCAGTTCATAGATCTGACAAATATGCCATTTGGCAATATAGATATGTCCAAGTTCAAGGCACAGAATGACGTGCCAAAGTCACAGAAAGTCAAGAAGAAGGCGCCAAAGGAAAAGAAGCAGGAGGAAGAACTCACGCTTAAGACAATTCCGGCTCCTCATAAGATCAAGGCTATGCTGGACGAGTATGTTGTGGGACAGGAATATGCCAAGAAGGTTATATCCGTGGCTGTATACAATCATTATAAGAGGGTTCTCACAGATACCATGGATGATATAGAGATAGAGAAGTCCAACATGCTGATGGTGGGACCTACAGGCTGTGGTAAGACATATATAGTCAAGACCATAGCAAGACTTCTCAAGGTGCCTCTCGCAATAACTGATGCGACAACTCTTACAGAGGCCGGTTATATAGGCGATGATGTAGAGAGCGTTCTGTCAAAGCTTCTCGCCGCCGCCGACAATGATGTGGAGAAGGCAGAGAGAGGAATCGTGTTCATAGATGAGATAGACAAGATCGCCAAGAAGCAGAACAGCAACAGCAGGGATGTGAGCGGTGAATCCGTACAGCAGGGACTGCTGAAGCTCCTCGAGGGCGCGGATGTTGAGGTACCTGTGGGATCGGGCAGCAAGAATGCTATGGTTCCCATGACGACCATCAATACAAGAAACATACTGTTTATATGTGGTGGAGCATTCCCTGATATAGAGGAGATTATAAAGCAGAGAATAAGCAGGCAGGCGTCCATGGGCTTCAAGGCTGAACTCAAGGACAAATATGATGATGATCCGAATCTGCTGAGACAGGTTACAACCGAGGATCTCCGTGAGTTTGGCATGATACCTGAGTTCCTTGGAAGACTTCCGGTACTCTTCACACTTGATGCGTTGGATAAGAATATGTACGTGAGCATACTCAAGGAGCCTAAGAATGCGATATTAAAGCAGTATAAGAAGCTCCTTGCACTGGATGAGGTGGATCTTAGATTTGACGATTCGGCATACGAGGCGATAGCCGAGGAGGCGATCAAGAGGAAGACGGGAGCCAGAGCTCTACGTGCCATCATAGAGAAATTCATGCTGGATATCATGTACCAGATCCCAAGGGATGACACCATAGGAAGGGTGACAATCACAGGTGATTATATAAAGGGCAAGGGAAGCCCTATCATAGAACTGCGCGGAACACCGGCACTTGAGGAGGCAAGCGCAACTCAGATCGATAAGCAGGACTGAACAGATCTGTAATGACAATAATGCGATAACAGGGAAATGCTACTTGATAATATTTTATCAATATGCTAGAATATCACCGTTCATTAAGGGAGTAGTCAGCGCAGAGCTTGCGTTGTGATATCAACATAATGATTGGCAGCCATCGGTCGATGATGGCGTGAATCTGGTATTACTGTAGATGATGAGACTTTCTGGACAGCTTTTAGCTGCCCGGGAGGTCTCTTTTTATATGTGTCTGTGACTGCATCCGTCAAATCTATATCAAGGAGAAAAATTATGAGTATTGCAGAGTTATTCCTGTTGGCAGTTGGTCTTTCAATGGATGCATTTGCCGTGTCTATCTGTAAGGGGTTGTCCCTGCGCAACATCAAGGTGAAGCACATGCTTATCGCAGGTGCGTGGTTTGGAGGATTTCAGGCACTTATGCCGACGGTAGGATATGTCCTCGGAAGCTTTTTTGCAGATCTGGTAAGCAAATGGTCACACTGGATCGCATTTGTGCTCCTCCTGTTCATCGGCGGAAGTATGATCAAGGAGTCGTTTGGCGAGGAAGAGGAAGTAGATGCAGATATGAGCTTTAAGGTCATGTTCCTTCTGGCGGTTGCAACCAGCATAGACGCACTGGCGGTTGGAGTGTCATTTGCATTCCTCAAGCTGTCCACTCTGTATATCATACTTGCAGTGCTGTTCATCGGATGTATCACATTCATATGTTCAGCGGTCGGAGTGAAGATCGGAAGTATATTCGGAACAAAGTACAAGTCAAAGGCTGAGCTTGCCGGAGGTATCATACTTATACTCATAGGAGTAAAGGTTGTTCTGGACGGACTAGGTATATTGTAACCTTAACATAAAATAAATGGACAATAGTATGGTTTATGGCATACAATGTGTAGATAGGTTATGTGAAGGGACAATATATTAAGTAAGGAGTAGATGTATGACCAGATTCAAAAAGAATATGAGAAGATTTGTCGTGGCTGCTGTTGTCGGAGCCATGGCCATGTCGATGACTGCATGTACTTCTCATATGTTTGATGAGAAGACTATCACAGGAACAATAAAGGATAATGCGGACGACTACACAAAGGTGCAGAAGGAGTTCGAGGAATATCTGCACGATGAGTATGTGGACAGTGTGACATCGGACACACTCTCGTACAACTATGAGATAAAGGATGGGGATGCCCTTGGTATTCCTGAGCCGGAGGTATCTCTGGGCGATTCGGATATGAGCGATGAGGGAATCAAAAAACGTAAGGCTGAGTTTGATGAGTCCTTTGACAAGCTCAAGTCATTTGACAGGGACGATCTCACGGAGAGCCAGCAGCTCACATACGATATACTTAATCAGTATCTGGAGACGGAGTCAGAGGGTTATCTGAACATATACCTCAGCGAGCCGTTCTCACCTATGAAGGGACTGCAGTCGAATATATCCACATATTTCACAGACTACCGTTTTGACGACAAGGGTGATGTGGAGAGATATCTCCAGGTGCTTGGAATGGTAAGGGATTATTTTGATGACAATCTAGAGTTTGAGAAGACAAAGTCCGAGAAGGGATATTTTATGAGTGATGCCGTGTGCGATAAGGTCATCGAGCAGTGCGAAGACTTCATCAAGGACAAGGACAATCACTTCATGATACAGGTGTTCAACGATAACATTGAGGCGCTGGACTTCCTGACTGCGGACGAGATAGCGGACTTTGAGGAACAGAACAAGAAGGCCGTTGCGGAAAGTCTTATACCTGCATATGAGGATGTTATAGATGTGCTGTCATCGCTCAAGGGAACCGGTAAGAACCAGGGCGGTGTGTGTGGCTATGAAGGTGGTAAAGAGTATTACGCTTACCTTTTGAAGGACGCTGCGGGAACTGATAAGACACCTGAGGAAGTGGCACAGATGCTGGATGACAACCTGTCAGATCTCATGACAGATCTGTATTCCATAGCCATGACACAGTACGATTCATATGAATATTTTGTGGAGCACTACGATGACCTCTTTGGAGACAGTGACTCAAAGGAGCCTTCAGAAATAATAGATATACTCATGAATACAGCCACCAAGAACTACCCAGACTTTGGAGAGATAAAGTATCAGGCGAAGAAGCTTGATAAGAGCCTTGAGGATATTCAGGAGAATACGCTGGCATACTATATGTCACCTGCGATCGATGATCAGGACAACAACCTTATCAGGGTAAATGGCAAACATACGGATGGTATGTGGACCACACTTGCCCATGAGGGATATCCGGGACACATGCTGCAGAATGCATACTACATGTCAACAGATCCTGAACCGGTACGTACCATATTAAGCTTCCTTGGATACAAGGAGGGCTGGGCAATGTATGCGTGCTATGATGCCATAAACTATTACACATTTGATGGGGCATCTGATTCGGACACCGTTGCAAAACTGTACAGGTTAAACGATGAGATCAATTATCTCATAAGTGGAAGGATCGATATAGGAATCAACTATGAGGGCTGGTCACTGCAGGAAGCAAAAGATTACCTGAATGAAAAGGGATTCAACGGCGATGCTGCCGACGATCTGTATACTACCATGATAGGTGATCCTGCCGTATACCAGAGTTATTCAACAGGCTTCTATGAGATGCAGGAGATCAGGGATTATGCTGAGGAACAGCTTGGATCAAAGTTTGACCTGAAGGAGTTCAATACAGTCGTTCTCGAGACAGGTCCATGCCAGTTCAATATCCTGAAGCAGCAGGTTCAGAAGTATATTGATACAAAACAATAAAATAGAATATAGCCGGTACATATAATGTACAGATGGAGACATACCGCAGCCGGAGAAATTTCCGTGCTGCGGTATTTTTGTGTAAAGATTCGGAATTTGCTGCATATACTATATAGATTGCCCCTGGAGGGATGTGCGGTGATATCAGATGCTGTTTACTCAGAGGATTATGTGGAATATATAATAGAATACAACGGAGACAGGGAAGTTCTGATGGATCTGTATCAGCCATACGGGCTCAACATAATAGACGACAGATATGCGGTGGCATATCAGCCGTTTCCGGCCGGGTATATGGAGAGTTTTTCAAGGCTTGAGTACAATCTTTTCCCAAAAGTGTACGGCCTGATGGACGATGTGGGGGCTCTTGAGGCTATAGGGGTTATCAATATCCAGCAGGAAAATATACTCGGACTCACCGGAAAGGGGATACTGCTTGGCATCGTCGATACGGGGATCGATATATTTGGCAGTTCATTTGTGCGGGATGGGGGTAAGACAAAGATACTTGCGGCGTGGGATCAGACAGTGGAGGAGGCTGACAACGCATCATACGGCTACGGCAGGGAGTATAGCACGGAGGAGATACAGGCTGCTGTGGATGAGAGACAAAGGATATTGACGGATACCACCGGGCATGGAAGCTTCTGCGCGGGAACGGCTGTGAGTGTGGCTCCGTCGGCAGACCTGGTGGTGGTGAAGTTAAAGCAGGCAAAGCAGAATCTACGCAGTTTTTATGGTATTCCATCGGATGCAAATGCGTACAGTGAGGTTGACATAATGACAGCGATAGCATATCTGCTTGAGCAGCAGAAAAAGCTGCGCATGCCTATGAGCATACTCGTGACGCTTGGGACCAACAGTGGAAGCCATACGGGGGCGGAAGCACTTGACAAATATATAAACAACATAGGAGAGCTTCAGGGGCTTGCGGTATCTGCTGCCGGTGGCAACGAGGGGAGAGCAGGACATCATTATTCCGGGATCGTCACAGGGGCATACGATGTCGTTGAGATCGATGTGGCAGATCGCAACAGCTTTACACTTGAGATATGGGGTAAGTCCACCAATACCTACTCGGTGGCCATAGAGATTCCCGGCGGGGAATTTATAGAGAGGATATCGCCGAGGTATGACAGGAGCTCGATCATCCGTCCGATATTTGGAGGTGGGATGATATATGTCGACTATTTTCTCATAGAGGATTCTGCTGGGCAGGAGCTCATTATGCTCAGATTTATAACCCCGGCAAATGGTATATGGCGGATAAGGGTGTACGGTGTTGGAACCACGGAGCTCAGCTTTAACGCGTGGCTGCCCATAAGCAGCTTTGTATCCCCGGGGACGAGATTTGTGTCAAGTGATCCGGGGGTGACCATAACCAGCCCGGCGGTGGCGGAGACTGCGATATGCACTTGCGCATATGATCACTCAAATGGTAATCTGTATATAGACAACAGCAGAGGCTATACGGCGGACGGCAGGGTGAAACCGGATCTTCTCGCTCCCGGAGTGAATATAAGGGGAGAAGGAGCCGGCGGGGAGACGGTTATAAGAAGCGGCACCTCAGTGGCGGCTTCATACACTGCGGGCTGCAGTGCCATCATGCTTGAGTGGTCGTATGGGAGAAAGATGATAAGGAATATAAACGGCAACCAGATAAGGGGATACCTGATAAGGGGGGCGGTGAGACCGGGAAGTTCGGGCGGGCTTTTGGAGATCAGGCAGTATCCGAATCCCGAGTGGGGATATGGCCTGCTGAACATTTACAATACATTTGAAAGTCTCAGGAATGTGTGAGGATAAGTTATGGGAAGAACATGCAGAGAAGAGCTGGCGAGCGGCGGTACGCTAATAATAAGTGAGAATGACTTCAGGATAGAGTATTTCTTCCCGGGACCGGATGGACGCTATGGTGGAGTGAGGGTCAATATTCCGGGAAGGAAAGTTGAGACCTATATGAGGGCATGGCAGAAGAATTATGAAAGGTACGAAGAGCTTCAGAAGGCGGCGGGTGCAAGTGTGGTGAAGAGACCGGCTGCGATGAGAGGTGAGTGCGGAATGACGATACGGACCGGTTTCATGGACGGAGTATACCTGAAGGGAAGCCACATGAGAGTGACGGAAAGGGTGCAGCTCGACATGATAATCCGGGATTATGGATACGCTCTGGACAGATGGAAGAAGTCCGGGCAAATGCCTGAAAGTAGTGATTGTTAGTCTGCGTGATACTGTGCTATAATGCATCTGTGTGGTCAGAAACGGGAGGAGTATGACATGCATTAATTCACACTATTTATAAGAACGGAGGATAATATAATATGTATATAACATGTCTTGATTTAGAGGGAGTACTGGTGCCTGAGATTTGGATCGCATTTGCGGAGGCAAGCGGAATACCTGAGCTTAAGAGAACAACAAGGGATGAGCCTGACTACGATAAGCTCATGAACTGGAGACTTGGTATACTTAAGGAGCACGGACTTGGACTCAAGGAGATACAGGAGACTATAGCAAAGATAGATCCTATCCCTGGAGCAAAGGAGTTTCTGGATGAGCTGAGATCCATAGGACAGGTGATAATCATAAGCGATACATTTTCACAGTTTGCAGGCCCTCTCATGAAGAAGCTCGGTTACCCTACAATATTCTGTAATGAGCTGATCGTTGCAGATGACGGTGAGATCACAGGCTTCAAGATGAGATGCCCACAGTCGAAGCTCACAACAGTCAAGGCTCTGCAGTCAATCGGCTACGACACTATAGCAAGCGGTGACAGCCACAACGATCTGGGAATGATCTATGCGAGCAAGGCAGGCTTCCTGTTCAAGAGCACAGATCAGATCAAGGCGGATAATCCTGATCTTGAGGCATTTGAGACATACGATGAGCTTCTTGCGGCCATCAAGAAGGCAATGGACTAGTTGGAGATACAGATATGAAGTACAAGAGTGTAGATGAGATCGAGACGCTCTCTTTCAGGGATGCGACTCTGATCAGATGTATATATTCGGAGAAGCAGGGAATCCTGGAATTTGAATTTGACGGCGCGGTAGTCAGAGAGGACAACTCTGCAAATGAGCTCTATACTGACAGATATGCCAGTGATATGCAGGTCAGATTCACTGAGCCTGAGATCGAGGCACTTCTGCTCGAGGGTCATAAGTATTACGATGCGAACGATGTCCTCCAGGAGTCAGTACCGGATAAGCCTGTGGAAAGGGCGGACTATGAGGATGTGCTGAAGAGCTTTGAGGGCAAGGTTGTATTTTATTCGGGCCAGCCAAAGGAGATGCTCAAGTCTTCGGAGAATGCTGACAGAAAATGCTATCAGATGATAATAGATGTGGATGAGGAATCCTATGTTCTGAGTTTTTACTATGATAAGGTGATCGCACAGTGGGAGCACTTTATGAACAAGGTGATGAACTAGCCTGACGGTTCGGCAGGGATCAGGAAAGGAAGATGCGGCAGATGGCAAAGAGGATACGCCGGTATATAGCATATATTGATGAGCTTTTAAAGAGGAATGATGTGGACTTTGCACGGGAGGCAGAGAGACATCTCACGCAGGTAGGATTTTTCATGCATGAGAGACTTATCCACCTCATAGTGCTGGTATTGTTTGCCGTATTGACGGTTGCAACATGTATAACATTTGTCGTGACGGCCAATATATCGCTGTTGATACTTGCACTTGCATTCATGGTGCTGCTTGTTCCATACATAATACACTATCATCTTCTTGAGAACAGTGTCCAGTATATGTATGAGCAATACGACAGAATGCTCGAGAAGGCGGGCATAGATGCGTTTGTAAACAGATGATTGGTGAAAGGCGGTAAAGCATATATGTTCAATTTCGTTATGGGTATCGTGATGATCGGAATAGGCGCAATAAGTGTGGCTCATGCATTTTTTTCAAAAAATATGGCGGGCTTCATATTCTTCGGCATACTGATGATCGGATTCGGAATAGTGGAGCTGGTCAGATCCAGGGGCGTAAAGGCCAGAAAGAAGGCTGCCAGAGACAGAGAGTTTGACATGTACAATCTCATTGCGTCGGAGATGGGAGTCAAGATCAATCCGCTCACAGGAGAGATGCTGAGCTCAGACAAGAAGGGTGAAGACGAACAAGTGACTGTTACTGAAGCTGATGATGCAGCGGATGTGGCAGAATAAGAACATAGAATAAAGCGGCATGGAGGTTTTCAGATACCTCCGTGCCGCTTGTTTTTTCATGCGGGATATTTCATCTATTTATAATCAGAGAAATCATACTCTGCAAATGTCTTCCCGTGCTCATCGGATCTGTACACCTTGCCATCGCTGGAGTCGATATAGAAATCACCGACCTTGGTGTCGCCCTCTTTATTGTTGTCGTGGAGCTCGATGTGGTAGCCTGTTTTTCCACCGGAAAATTCTGTGAGATCCTTGTCACTGTTGGCAACCTCGAATCTTCCGTCACCTGCGGGAAGCTGATCCATGAACCAGTCCTGGGCATCATCGAATGAACCGAAGATGCCTGACACGGTGTTTCCCACGCCGTCAGCGACATCCTTTACACCGTCGGCCACGCCGTCAGCGACATCCTTTACAGCGTCGGCTGCTCCGCCTACAACGCCTTTGTCAGATGAGTCGGTGCTGTTTCCCTCAGAGCTGTTACCATTCTGAGCCTCAGATGTTGTCTGGGTGCTGGCTGCTGAAGATGAGCCAGTGCTTGAAGCACCGTTTGAATTGCCACAACCACAGAAGAGGATCATGGTGAGTGTCATACACGTCACAAGTAAAAAGTATTTTTTCATTGTACATGTTCTCCTTTTTTTATATTTGCTATTTATATTCTCCGTATATCTGAGAAATATTCATGGCATAAAAAAGAGACACATAATTAAAAATAAAAAATAATATAATAGAAAAAACGCTATAGGTGGCGAGGATCATTTGAAAAAAAATGACAATGTGCAGGAGGTGACTGACAGATGGCAGTATATAATGCTGGCGGTTGCCATATTTCTTGCCATAATTTTCTGTTGTTATTACATAATCAGCCAGTCGAGGTGGGGCTTTTATACTGCCGGAGGGCCGGTCAGGCAGCAGGCAAATGTCCTGGGGGCGGATGAGAGCACACCATCGGAGGTGGATGGGGCAAATGATACCGGGGAGATGCAGCCGGAGAAGGATGAAACGGAGTCTGATGCGGAGCCGGAGATAACGAAGAGGGCGTATCTCACATTTGACGATGGGCCATCCGGAAACACCGGGGAGATACTGGATATCCTTGATAAATATGATGTGAAGGCAACATTTTTTGTCGTGGGGCGCGACGAGAGCTACTATGATGACTACCGGGATATAGTGGATAGGGGACATACACTGGGGCTTCATTCGTACACCCATGATTACGATAAAATATATGGAAGCCTTGCTGATTTCTCCGAAGATATTGAGGAATTGCGAAATTTATTGTATGATGTAACAGGTGTAAATTGTGTATATTACAGATTCCCGGGCGGCAGTTCAAATACGGTATCCAGAGTGGATATGAACACCCTGATAGACTATGTGAATGCCGAGGGGCTTATATATTATGATTGGAATGCGCTGAACAATGATGCCGTGTGTGGCAGCTACACGCCGGAGCAGCTTGTCGACAATATCATGAAGGATGCACTGCAGCACGACGATGTGGTCATATTGATGCATGATCTTGAGTCGAGGCACACCACGGTGGAATCACTGCCGATGCTCATTGAAAGACTCCGGGATGATGGGTATGAGCTGCTGCCTATAGATGAGAATGCACCACTTATCAGGCACAGATGAGAAGGGACGGACATATGCCATGACTTATGAAGAGGCAAGAAGATATATAGAATATACGGACACCATGGGAAGCGTTCTGGGGCTTGACAGTATAAAGGAGCTGCTGAGAAGGCTGGGCGATCCGCAGGACGCAGTCCCGGTTATACATATAGCAGGAACAAATGGCAAAGGTTCAATATGCGCATTTCTGGACGAGATACTTGAGAGTGCAGGATACAGTGTGGGAAGATATATATCTCCGACGATATTTACATATCTTGAGAGATTTCAGATAGATAAGGAATATATGTCTGAGGAGGATTTTGCCGTATATCTTGAGACGGTGAAAGATGCAGCGGATGACATGGTGTCGGACGGCTGGGGAAGGCCCACATCGTTTGAGACGGAGACAGCGGTGGCGTTCTGTTATTTCTGCGACAAAAAGGTCGATTTCCTGTTGCTTGAGACCGGAATGGGAGGACTGGAGGATGCCACAAATGTGTGCAGTCATCCGGTCTGTACGATAATAGCAAGTATAAGCATGGATCACATGCATTTTCTCGGGAACACCCTGAGGGATATATACAGACAGAAGCTTGGAATATTGAAAAAGAACTGCCCATGTGTGGCGTACCCGCTTGCCTCAGAGCTTGAGGATATGTGGGATATGGCATGTGAGCAGAATAATATATCGGACTTGGCGGTACTTATCAAGGAGAAGGATATAGAGATATGCGGAGAGTCTGTTGATGGAAGTGAATATATATATGGCGGACAGAGATACGAACTTCAGGTCCCGGGCATATATCAGATATATAACAGTGCCACAGCGGCTGCGACCGCACATGTTCTCATGAGGCTTGGATATGAGCTGACTGAGGATGACATAAGGAGAGGACTTAAAGCGACGTTCTGGAAGGGAAGATTCCAGAAGCTTATGGACAAACCTCTCATGTATGTGGACGGCGCGCACAATCCGGGAGGCTGGAGAGCACTTAGACAGAACATAGATGAGTATTTTGCCGGAAGAGACCTCATATATATATGTGGGGTGTTCAAGGACAAAGACTATGAGCAGATGCTCAGGATCATGATGCCGGGGGCTTCTGCGTTCATAGCAGTTGAGCCGGATAACCCGAGAGCACTTTCAAGGCATGAGCTGAAAAAGCTGGCAGGGACATATATAGATGAAGTCTATGAGCAGGAAGATGTGGACGATGCCGTGAGGCTGGCGATGACGCTGGCTGATGGCAGGCAGGATCCGGTGGTGATGGTATTTGGCTCGCTGTCATTTATTGGGCCGATCATAGACCGTGCGGAACATGGAGGATATATAGAAAGCTGATGCAGACAGAGATGGACAGAGTGGACAGGATCATATACAACGATGAATACAGACGTCTCATGGAGACTGTGCGGAACAAGGAGACCGACAGGATATTCTGTCGGCATGGACTTGAGCACTGCCTGGATGTTGCCAGGATAGCGTATATAATGAATATCGAACAGGGATATGCAATAGACAGGGAGATCATATATGCCGCGGCACTTCTTCACGATGTGGGACGGGCAGATCCTGATGACACCGGCAGGAAGCATCATGAGCTGAGTGTTGAGTATGCGGGCAGGATACTGGAGCAGTGCGGATTTTCCTCGCAGGAGAATGAGCAGATATGTGATGCCATAGGCTCACACAATACAGACGGTGCTGAGCGGGAAGGACTGGCATATGTGTTGTATAATGCGGATAAGCTGTCTCGAAACTGTTTTGACTGCAAGGCATCAGACCGGTGTTACTGGCTGGAGAGTGCACGCAATACAGGGATAAAATATTAAGGGAAGTACCAAGGGATCGCACGTCATGTGCGGATATTTTATATCTGGAGGATAAAAGGATGATAATAGGAAACAAGACATTTGAGAGTGGAAAAGAACCTTATGTGATGGGGATACTGAATGTGACCCCGGATTCATTTTCGGATGGAGGACAGCATAACACCATGGACACAGCTCTGTTTACCACAGAGAAGATGATAGCTGAGGGTGCTGTGATAATAGATGTTGGCGGTGAGTCCACAAGACCTGGATATACAAAGATATCGGATGAGGAGGAGATAGAGAGGACCGCACCGATCATAGAGGCGATAAAGAGAGATTTCGACGTGGCAGTATCACTCGACACATACAAGTCTGCGGTGGCTGAGGCTGGTATACATGCAGGTGCAGATCTCATAAACGATATATGGGGACTGAAGTACGATGAGAAGATGGCGGCTGTCATAGCGAAGTACGACAAGGCGTGCTGTCTTATGCACAACAGGGAGAACACAGATTACACAGACTATCTGGCTGATGTTGTATCAGATCTGGATGAGTCGGTTAACATGGCTCTGGCAGCAGGCATAGACAGGGACAAGATCATGGTGGATCCGGGAATAGGATTTGCAAAGGATCTGCATCAGAATCTGCTTCTCATGAACAATCTGGAGCTGCTCCACAAATGGGATCTCCCGATACTCCTCGGAACGTCGAGAAAGTCGATGATAGGACTTACACTTGATCTTCCGGTGACCGAGCGCGAGGAGGGAACAGTTGCCACATCAGTGCTTGGGCTTGTGAAGGGCTGCGATTTCTTCAGAGTACACGATGTGAAGAGCAACTACAGAGCACTCAAGATGACGCATGCGATGCTGAGTGCCAGATAAAATATAGCGGAGGTGCGGTATGGACAGTATCAATATAAAAGGACTTGAGGTATTTGCACATCACGGAGTGTACAGGGAGGAGAATGTCCTTGGACAGAAGTTCGTGGTGGACGTATCCATGCAGGTGTCGACCCAGGAGGCCGGCAGAAGTGATGATATAAGAAAATCTGTGAACTATGGCAGCGTGTGCGATGGCATACAGAAGGTCATGAAGAACAGAAATTATAAATTGATAGAGACTGTGGCTGAGGAGATAGCAGACATGATACTTCTCACTTACGATGATGTGAGAGGGGTAAATGTGACGGTAAAGAAGCCGTGGGCTCCGGTCATGGTACATGTAGATACAGTGTCCGTGTCCATAAGCAGAAAAAAGCACACAGCATATCTTGGACTTGGGTCAAATATCGGCGACAGGGAATCATATCTGGACATGGCCATAGATGAGCTGAACAAGGATAAATACACCAAGGTGACAAGAGTATCAGATTTTATAGAGACCGAGCCGTATGGCGGCGTTGAGCAGGACGATTTTCTGAACGGCTGTCTGGAGATAGAGACGCTCAGGACTCCTGAGGAACTGCTGAGACTGGTGAATGGAATAGAGAAAGCGGCGGGAAGAGAGAGGCTGATCCACTGGGGACCGAGAACTCTGGATATCGATATCCTGCTTTATGATGATGTCGTGTATGACAGTGAGGATCTTCACATACCACACGTGGAGATGCACAAGAGAGAGTTTGTACTTGAACCGTTGTCCGCGATAGCGGGATACAAGAGGCACCCGCTGCTTGGCAAGACAATATCCGAGCTTCGTGCCGGGCTGGACAAACAGTGATAAATTTGACACTTCAAGTGGAAGGATAGATAGAATGAATACATTGGAAGAGATAAACAGTCTGGAGGAGCAGATACAGCAGCTTATCACCAGAAAGAATGAGCTTATCGACAGAGCGTGTGTTGAGGGCAGAGATATTGCGCTGGCACATATAAGCTCTGATGTGGTGAGCGGGTTTGTGCCCGTGGATCATCTGAAGGTCGATAAAGACACGGTGGTTGTATACCAGGGTGTTCCGGGGGCTTACAGTCATCAGGCTATGCATGACTATTTTGGCAAGGATATAAAAAATGTAAATGTTGCAAAATTTGAGGATGTCATAGAGACGGTGAAGAGCGGCAAGGCTGATTACGGAGTCCTGCCTATAGAGAATTCCTCTGCCGGATTTGTGAGTGGTATATATGATATGGTTGGCAGCAGCGGCCTGACCATCGTGGGCGGAGACGAGGTCAAGGTGGCACATATGCTCATGGGAGTTCCGGGCTCAAAGCTTTCTGATATACAGACTGTATATTCCCATCCGCAGGGGCTTCTGCAGTGCAGTGAATTCCTAAACAGAGCCGGATACGCACAGTGCCCGGTTGCGAACACTGCAGTGGGTGCGGTGAAGGTCAGGGATGAAGGTGATATTACCCAGGCTGCCATAGCGAGCGCTCTTGCCGCAGATATATACGGACTTGAGATACTCAAGGACGATATAGTCAACAATGAGAACAACACAACGAGATTTATCATACTGTCAAAGAAAAAGGAGTATGTGAAGAGTGCGGGAAATATATCCGTATGCTTTGCACTGCCACATGAGAGTGGAACCCTTTACAGTATACTTGGACATATAAAACATAACGGGCTCAATATGACAAGCATTGAGTCGAGGCCTCTCAGGGGAAGAAAATGGGAATATTCATTCTTCATAACTCTTGAGGGAAGTCTCATGGATCCGGCGACGATAGATGCGCTGGACCATATAAATAAGGATTCTATGGATTTCAAGATAATTGGAACATACTGATAAGTAACATGAAAGGTGGGGTAGATATGGCAAGTAAGGTATTTGCAGCCATCGATGTAGGTTCTAACGAGCTGTCAATGAAGGTGTATGAGATAACTCCCAAAAAAGGGGCGAGGGAGATCGATTACGTCAACAGCACAGTTGAGCTCGGAAGTGATACCTACAACAGTGGCAGGATAACCGAGGATTCCATAATGAAGGTATGTGAGATCCTCAACAAATTCCGCAGGAAGATGAGGGAATACGATGTGCGTGAATACAAGGCGTATGCATCGTCCGCTGTGCGTGAGGCGGAGAATTCAGTCATGGTCCTTGAGAGGATAAAGCAGCACACAGGCATCGACGTCTCAGTGCTCAGCAACTCGGAGCAGAGATTCATGAACTACAAGGCGTATGCGGCAAAGTCGAAGTTTGAGGATGCCGACACGAAGAACAGGGCGCTTCTGGACATAGGAGCGGGAAGTCTCCAGATATCTATATTTGACAAGCAGAATCTGATCCAGACACAGAACCTTCCTATAGGAGCCGTGAGAATAAGGGATTATCTGGCAAAATACGGCGCAGACACGGTGGCTCTGGAGAATATCATGGAGGAGTTCGTATCGAACTTCATAGAGGAGTTCAGGAACCTCTTTATAAACGATAAGGACATCAAGAGCATAATAGCCATAGGAGACGGAATCGCAAATCTGAAGAAGGTCGGACCGGAGCTGAATATCACAGACAAGATCACAAGAGATCAGTTCCGCGTGCTTTATCACAAGGTAGTTGAGACCACCCCGGAGGTCCTTTCAGAAAAATATGGTGTGCCATACGAGAGGGCGACACTGATGCTTCCGATGGCGATCATTTACCAGTCATTCCTCGACAACTCAAGGGCGGAGGATATCATCACGCCGGATGTTACGTTCTGTGACGGAATAGTTGCCGATTATATGGATAAGAACGGAACGCTTCTGCTGAATAAGAATTTCGACGAGGATATCATTGCATCGGCAAACAGCATAGCCAAGAAATATAAGGTCAACAGGAAGCACACACAGAATGTGACGCAGAACGCACTGGATATATTTGATTCCTTCAAGAGCGTCCACGGACTCGGAAGGAGAGAGAGACTGCAGCTCCAGATCGCAGCCATGCTCCACAGTTGTGGCAAATTTGTAAATATGAACGAGGGCACCATGATGTCCTATCACATAATCATGTCCACGGAGATACTTGGACTGTCCCACAAGGAGAGGGAGGAGATTGCAAATATTGTGAAGTTCAACGAGTATTATCTCCCTTCACAGACAAAGGCACAGGTATCGCTGATGACTGCGGATTACATGAAGGTCGCCAAGCTGGCATCCATACTGAGACTTGCGGATGTCCTTGACAAGAGCCACAGGCAGAAGATAAGTGACATGAAGTTCAGCTTCAAGGACTACGTGCTCACGATGACGGTAGATACACTGAATGATATTACGCTTGAGGCAGGGGTGTTCAAGACCAAGACTGAACTGTTCAGAAAGGTCTTTGGAGTGAAGCCTGTGTTAAAACAGAAAAGGGGGTTGTAAAGGATGGCAGATAAGAATCCGATATTTTATAACAGAGAGCTCAGTTGGCTTGAATTTGACAAGAGATGTCTGTCCGAGGCGAAGGACAGGACCATTCCTCTGTTTGAGAGAATAAAGTTCCTGAGTATAACGGCATCCAATCTGGATGAGTTCTTCATGGTAAGAATAGCATCACTCACGGATATGGTGCATGCCGGATACACCAAGAAGGATATAGCCGGAATGACGGCGCGGGAGCAGCTTGACGCACTCCATGCCAGCACCAAAGAGTTCATGAAGAACCAGTATCAGACACTGAACAGATCCCTCATCCCTCAGCTTGCCCAGAACGGATTGAAGCTTGTGAGACACCATGAGGATCTCACTCCAAAGCAGGCAAAGTACGTGGACAAATACTTTGAGAAGGATGTATACCCGGTACTCACACCTATGGCGGTGGACTCGTCCAGACCATTCCCGCTGGTGCGCAATAAATCACTGAATATAGGTGCACTCATATACGATAAGAAAAAGGACGTGACGGATATAGCGACCGTCCAGGTTCCATCTGTACTTCCAAGGATCGTGAGACTTCCTTCTGAGGAGAAGGGCGTTACCGAGATAATTCTTCTGGAGGAGGTTATCGAGAAGAACCTTGACAAGCTGTTCCTGAACTACGACATAGTGTGTGCATATCCATACCGTATCATGAGAAATGCAGACTTCTCCATAGATGAGGAGGAGACCGCAGATCTGCTGAAGGAGATCGAGAAGCAGCTCAAGCAGAGACAGTGGGGCGAGGTCATAAGACTTGAGGTGGACGAGGCCATGGACAAGAAGCTCCTTAAGGAGCTCAAGAAGCATCTTGGAGTCGATGACGAGGTCGTATACAAGATCAACGGACCTCTGGATCTCACATTCCTCATGAAGGTGAACGGCATAGATGGTTTTGACCATCTGAAGTATCCTAAGTACAAACCGCAGCCTGTACCTGGAATGGGCGATTACAGCCATATATTTGACAGGATAAAGAAGGGAGACATCCTTCTGTTCCATCCATATTATGAGTTCACACCGGTCATAGAGTTCATAAAACAGGCGGCAAATGATCCTGATGTCCTGGCGATCAAGCAGACACTTTACCGTGTCAGCGGCAATTCACCTATCATCGCGGCACTTGCACAGGCTGCCGAAAATGGCAAGCAGGTAACTGTTCTCGTCGAGCTCAAGGCAAGATTTGACGAGGAGAACAATATAGCGTGGGCCAAGAAGCTGGAGCAGGCGGGCTGTCATGTTATCTATGGCCTTGTGGGTCTTAAGACACATTCCAAGATCGCACTGGTTGTCAGACGCGAGGAGGACGGAATTAGAAGATATGTGCATCTGGGAACAGGAAATTACAATGATCAGACCGCAAAGCTTTACACTGACATGGGACTTCTCACCTGCAGTGATGCCATAGGAGAGGACGCGACGGCGGTGTTCAACATGCTGTCAGGATATTCAGAGCCGAAGAAGTGGAACAAGCTTGCAGTTGCCCCGATCTGGCTGAAGGACAAATTCCTCATGCTGATAGGCCGTGAGGCAGAGAATGCGAGACAGGGCAAAAAGGCAAGGATAGTTGCCAAGATGAACAGTCTCTGTGATCCGGTGATCATGAATGAGCTCTACGATGCCTCAAAGGCAGGCGTAAAGATCGAACTCATCGTCAGGGGAATATGCTGTATCAAGGCAGGAGTTCCGGGACTTTCAGATAATATATCAGTAAGATCCATAGTTGGAAATTATCTTGAGCACTCGAGAATATTCTATTTCTATAATGACGGATTTGAGGATATATACATGGGAAGTGCGGACTGGATGCCTAGAAATCTGGACAAGCGAGTTGAGATAACGTTCCCTGTAGAGGATCCAGAGCTTAAGAAGAAGATAAAGAATATCCTTAAGATACAGCTTGAGGATACACTCAAGGCTCACATCATGCAGCCTGACGGCTCATATGCGAAGCAGGATCTCAGGGGCAAGGCAAAGCTTGATTCACAGATGTATTTTGTGAAGCTTGCGCAGGAGAGTCAGAAGCCGGTGAAGGAAGAGGACAATGACAGGGTGTTCATCCCGGTTGAATCCCACGGCGATAATGAGTGATATAAAGGCAGCACAGAGGCATATCGACAAAAGAAAAATAACAGTTGACACACGGCTGGCGATGTGGTATTCTACCATTGCTGTGTGAAACAGTGAACATAGAAGCAGAGTATCCACTCTCACCTCAGCATGGTCTGACATGACTCGGGTTAATATTTAGCTTAGAAGATTTACAGGGTTTTCCTGAGTTTGAATATGCTTTGTATTAAGAAAGTGGATAGATGGTTCTATCCACTTTTCTTATGTCAGAGAATTGAATTTTAAAAGTGTGGAGGTAGAGAGTCATTAGCGATTTAATGATCAACGAACAGATTAGAGACAGAGAGGTACGACTCATCGGAGAAGATGGTCAGCTTGTTGGAATAATGTCATCCAGGGATGCATACAAGATGGCTCAGGATGCAGGACTTGATCTTGTGAAGATAGCACCTAAGGCACAGCCACCGGTGTGCAAGATAGTTGACTATGGTAAGTATCGTTATGAGCAGGCCAGAAAAGAGAAAGAGGCCAAGAAGAAGCAGAAGACCATGGAAGTCAAGGAAGTCAGACTTTCACCGAACATCGATGCGAATGACCTTAATACCAAGATCAATCAGGCAAGAAAGTTCCTTGAGCATGGCGATAAGGTTAAGGTTACACTGCGATTCAGGGGAAGAGAGCTTGCGCATGTAGAGCAGTCAAAGGTTATTCTTGACAACTTTGCTGAGAAGCTTGCAGAGATAGCAGTTATCGATAAGCCTGCTAAGTTTGAAGGAAGAAGCATGATAATGTTTTTAACACAAAAGCGTTAAATTATTATAGACATATAATTCAAGGAGGAAGTAAGTAAAATGGCTAAATTAAAGACAAAAAGAGCAGCAGCTAAGCGTTTCAAGAA
Organism: Coprococcus sp. RTP31081st1_H1_RTP31081_211007; assembly: GCF_040227275.1. NCBI lineage: Bacteria > Bacillati > Bacillota > Clostridia > Lachnospirales > Lachnospiraceae > Coprococcus > Coprococcus sp. RTP31081st1_H1_RTP31081_211007. Next base: position 98,833 of record NZ_JBEHVP010000005.1, on the reverse strand, counting down.
AACAGCTAACGGCGGTTTAAAGAGATCTAAAGCTTATAAGAGTCATATCTTAACAAAGAAGACCACTAAGAGAAAGAGAAATCTTAGAAAGGCTACAATGACAGACGCAACAAACGAGAAGGTAATGAAGAAGATATTACCTTATATCTAATAGATCAGGAGGAAGAAAACCAATGGCAAGAGTTAAAGGCGGAATGAACGCAAAGCAGAAGCACAATAAGGTATTAAAGCTTGCAAAGGGCTACAGAGGAGCAAGAAGCAAGCAGTATAGAGTAGCAAAGCAGTCAGTTATGAGAGCACTTACATCTTCATACGCTGGCAGAAAGCAGAGAAAGAGACAGTTCAGACAGCTCTGGATCGCTCGTATCAACGCAGCAGCAAGAATGAACGACATCTCATACAGCAAGCTTATGCATGGTCTTAAGCTGGCAGGTGTTGACATCAACAGAAAGATGCTCTCAGAGATGGCTATCAGCGATGCTGAGGGATTTGCAAAGCTTGTTGAGGTTGCAAAGGCACAGTTATCATAATATAGAATATAGAATCTTCTATATATAAGTAAAAAGAACCGGATGTGGTATAAACTTGCACATCCGGTTCTTTTGTTGCGCGAAAAGGTTTTATAATTCGGAGGCGTATGCTATAATTATAGAGGTTAAGGGGATATGACCAATGAGAGTAAAGACACAGAGTAGGAGGCACATATGTTCGTAGAGAGAATAACAAAGGATCAGATGAAGATGTTTCTTGAGACTTTTGCTTGCTGCAGTGAGCAGAAGAACCTCGTTATGAGACTTAACTATGCAGGAAAGGAACCGTATCTGGATGTGACCAGGTTCAGCAATGGTCTGGTATATACTGATTCATATTATGATTTTGACAGTACATACTGCAGTAATCTTTGGAATAAGTTCCTGTATACACAGTTCACACATGAGTATTACACAGCGTTCAAGGAGTACCTTATGAAGGATGTGGACAGAAAGCTCACTAATATGATAAAAATCTGAAAAAAGTTGTTGACTTTGTATTCGATAGATGGTATTATCTTATTCGTTGGTGACGAGCACAGAAGTCGACATCACATAAATATGCGGGAGTGCTG
>NZ_JBEHVP010000005.1:0-97628 GCF_040227275.1 Coprococcus sp. RTP31081st1_H1_RTP31081_211007 | reverse complement strand
GAATTGGCAGACAGGCTAGACTAAGGATCTAGTGCTGGAAACGGCGTGTGGGTTCAAGTCCCATCTCCCGCATTTTTATTTTGAAAGTCCTATGGAATTTCGGATGTGAGAGAATGGGCGGTTATCAATTACATATAGAATATGCGGGAGTGCTGGAATTGGCAGACAGGCTAGACTAAGGATCTAGTGCTGGAAACGGCGTGTGGGTTCAAGTCCCATCTCCCGCATTTTTTATTTCGAGAGAAAGCTTAAAACATAAGCTTTCTCTTTTTTTTAACTAATATTAACTCCCGGGAGATTTCCTTGATATATGGGCTGACAGGGGGTAGAATCAAATATATTCATAAAAACAGGAGGAATAGAGCGTGTCAAAAGCGATATTCAATAAGAAGGTTCTGGCGGCAGCGATTGCCGGTCTGATGTCCGTGTCGCTGGTTGGCTGTGGAGGCAGTACCGGTGGACAGACAGGAAGTTCCAGAATAAATATAGAGCCGTATAGCAAGGTGGAATTCAATACGGAACAGGTTAAGAGCGGAGATATCCAGTCCTCATTAACATTGGAGCTCAAGCCTGATGGTTACAGCAGCAATGATTACTCGATACAGCAGTCTGACTACAAGGTTCAGGAGGTCAAGGTAAAAGAGGGCGATAAGGTGGCCAAAGGCGATGTGATGATCCAGTTTGAGGCCAAGGATATCCAGAAGACCATAGATCAGTATACGGATCAGAAGGAGCGGGATCAGCTTCTTATAGACCATTACAACAGGCTGGCGAGCATAGACAGCAGCCAGGATTACTCCAGTGACATATCCGCGGCGAAGGAGGATATGGATCTGGCGGATACATACATCAAAGAGCAGAACGAGAGAATGAAGGAGTATCAGGTCATTGCAGACAAGAACGGAACAGTGACTTATGTCAACTCAGATCTGCAGTATGGATATGTCACAGCGGGTGATACGCTCATAACGGTGGATTCGGGTTCGTCTGATTATGTATCAGAGACTGCGGATTCATACGAATTCAAGGAGGGGCAGACCTACGATGCTGATTTTCAGGAGGCAACATTTACACTGAAGCTCACGAAGTGTGAGAAGTATACAAGCTCTGCCACCGGAGAGGAGATGCAGAAACTTACATTTCAGCCTGTCAGTGATATGACCGGAGTGACCGAAGCGGATACCCTCAAGATGGTCATAGATAAGCCGGTTGTAAAGAACGTTGTATATGTGAATAAAAAGGCTGTGTTTGACGGCTCGGGTGAGAAGAAGTATGTGTACACTGTAAATGAGGACGGATACAGGAATGCGGTAGAAGTTACCGTTGGAGATACGGTGGATGATTATACAGTTATCAAATCAGGACTGAAGGCCGGAGAGCAGGTGGTGATAAATTGATGAGACAGAATATTATGCATAAAGGCAGCACACGGACAAAAAAGAATATGACCGCCAGAATAGCATGCCTGGTAATGTCATTTGTCATGGCAGGAGGAATGGCGGGCTGTGGCAAGGAGAACAGCGAGAAGGTTCCTGAGCTCGTTGAACCTGTAAGTACAAATGAGGCATACAGACCGGTCACATATGGAGATATAGGCAAAAAGGTCATCAAGACCGGAACGATAGTCCCAACTGACTATTGTTATTACTATGACACATCTGTGACTCTGTCAAAGGTGTATGTGAATGTGGGCGATGAGGTCAAGAAGGACACGGTTCTTGCAGAGACCGACAGCAATGCATCCACAGCATCGGGAGACGATGGCAGTGGTACAGATTCAGGCTCAATAGTGGATGATTCTTCAACATCGATGGATGGGGACGACAGCTCGGGAGCTGATTCTCAGGATGTGAAGAAGTATTCACATGAGATCAAGCAGAAGATATATGAGCAGAATCAGGCTGAGCTGGACTGGAAGATAAAGGCGTGCGAAGAGATCGGTGATTCAAAGGGCGCTGCAGAGGCCAGAACAGAAAAAGCCATAAATGAGGAGAACAACAGGTACGATAATCTTTTATATGAGTATGAGCAGAAAAAGCTCACACAGCAGGACGAGGATGAGGACAAGGTCAAGCAGAGCGGAACGCTCAAGGCAGACCGTCCGGGTACGGTAACATACGCCAAGAAGATAAGCGGCAGTGAGAATACTGTCGGCGGCGGTGAGAACGTGGTCGTGGTTTCAGATTACAGTGATCCATATATAGAGATAACCGGTGAGAGCTTCAAGAAGAATACATACAGCATGTATAAGAACATGTACACTGTGATAAATGGAAAGCAGTATGACATAGTGCCATACAACTACACCAATCAGGAGATAGCTGTGGCACAGAGCAAGTCAAGTCTTCCATACACAAGATTTAAGCTCAAGGGTGTGAAGGATGCAGATAAGATCCTCAGCGTGGGCAACACGGTGTCACTGTATTTCAGTACATCCGATGCAAAGGACGTACTCACAGTGGGAAATGATTCCATATACGAGGAGAACAACCAGAAATTTGTATATGTCAAGACAGATTCCAGTGAGAAGGAGCGCAGGGATATAGATACCGGTGCCAGCGACAATAACTACACAGAGGTAGTCAGCGGACTCAAGGAAGGCGATCTTGTCTACTACGCTTCAGATGCGGTCATGCCTAGTGATTACACAGAATACACGGTGGCACTCGATTCATATACGAAGACAGCAACGGTGAAGAGCGATTCGTTCTCGGTGGAGGACCTCAACAGTGTCAGCTACACTGCACCATGCGATGGACGTTTCACGTCACTCAACGTCAAGAAGGGCCAGAAGGTTAAGAAGGGGGATGTGCTGTTTGTCATTGACAGTGGCGGCGGAACAGCGGCGGTCAAGGATATAGATAACCAGATCAGCGAGGAGAACCAGACTTACAGTTCGGATCTCAAGGATTTTGATGATCAGATAAATGAGCTTACAAATGAGATCACGAGATACCAGAAGGGTAAGGTGGCAACGCCGACGGATGCAGAGAACACTCTCTACATGGCGGAGCAGCTCGTGTGCCAGAGAAATGTTGTTACATACAACAAGGATCTTAGGATATATACACACAATGCAACCATTAAGAGCTTAAACGCACAGAGAGAAAAGCTCAACAAGAACAATGATGGAAGCGGAAAGATAACTGTCTACGCTGACCAGGCGGGAACAGTCCTCTCGGTTGGCGCGAAGACTGATGTGGCTGTCAAGGAAGGTGCAAATGTACTCACAGTCGGAAGCAACGACAATGTGATCCTGGCGATATCCATATCAGAGGGAAAACTTGCTGTAAACCAGAAGGTTTCAATATCAAATAAGAACAACAGCGGTAAGAAGATAAGCGGAGTGTGTGTCGGAAGCACCGGAGACAGCTCCAAGTCATATATCAGTACTGATTCAGAGGGCGGGGTTCACGTAACCAAGTGTTCAGGCAGTGATGAACTGAAGTATTATATAAAGGTTGATGATGCAAGCTTTTACAAGAAGCCGAAGTCATATCAGGTCAGCTACCCGACAAAGTCCTATGAGAACGTGGTCATGATACCTAACAACATGATCTATCATGAGACGAGCAAGAACAATTCAAATGAGTATGACTATGTATGGCTCATCAAGGATGATGAGATCATAAAGCAGTATGTCACTCTCGGCGAGGCAGACAAGACCAAGACGGTTATACTGTCAGGTCTTTCAGAGGGCGATGTCATAGCTAAGGAATCAGGAGCAACATCCACCGGTGGCTCATCGAGTTCATCAGATGGTTCCGATAATTCAAAGTCAGGCGCAGACAGCCAGTCGGATGGCGGATCGGATTCATCTGGCGGAGATGCGGCGGCAGCAGAGTAGCAGAGAGGAGATATAATGTTTAAATTTTTATCACATAAATTATTGAACAAGAAGTGGTTAAATGCATGTCTCCTGCTTGGAATCATATTGCTGGTGGCTGTTGCATCGTGCAACCCAATGTTCAAAAACGGAGCGCTGGATATGCTCATGTCGTCCAAGTTTGACGCGGCGATGGTAGAGCAGAACAAGTATCCGGCAACTATCGGCAGATCAGGCTCATGCGCGGTAGACGATTATGCCGATGCCGATGCAGTGCTTGGCAGGATCGGCAAATATGAGGACATGTGGAACTACTACATGGAGATAGATGCTCTGCAGAAGCAGACCAGCCTGTCACTTCAGGCGGGGTACACCCAGAGCAACCTGAATCACAGGACCAGCTTCAACATGACATATATGCCACAGATAGAGGATCATGTGAACATAACATATGGAACGTCACTCGAGGATGCCAAGACAGAGGATGGTGTGTATCCTTGTATCATCTCACAGAGAAACCTTGACAAATACGGCCTTGTCGTTGGAGAGGTATTCAGCATAGATACCGGACTCAGCGATGCCGTTGACTCACAGGGCAATCCTATGAAGTATCAGATCGTAGGTGTATTTGAGGAGAAGGATTACTCAGACAGCTTCTGGTATGACCAGCTTGCAGATCTCGACAGCGAGGTATATGTGAAGAAGGATGACTTCAACGACATGATAGGCAAGTACGGCTTCCTCACAATATACTACGTGGATCACGTCATGCTTGACTACTCACAGATAACACACAAGAATGCCATGGACACGCTGTATTATCTCCAGTCATTTGAGAAGTCAGATAAATATTTTGAGCAGAATTTCAGCAGTGTGCTCATAGATTATAAAGGCGATGCAAGAACCATCGGTATAATCATATGGGTTCTGGAGCTCCCAATACTGGTTCTGCTTCTGGCATTCATTTACATGGTATCAAGTCAGATACTTGAGATGGAGGATGGAGAGATCGCCATGCTCAAGAGCCGTGGTACCAGCACGAAGCAGGTTCTCGGAATATACCTTGGACAGTCGGCAATACTGTCGGCGATAGCCATAGTGATAGGAATCCCTATAGGATATCTTCTGTGTAAGCTTGCAGCAAGCACGGATTCGTTCCTGCAGTTTGGATTTAAGGATACACATTTCTATGGAGTAGATCCGTGGATGATAGTATACAGTCTGGCTGCCGCTGTTATAGCTATATTATTTGTGACACTTCCGGTGTTCAAATACGCCAAGAACTCCATAGTAGAGCAGAAGAGCAGAACAGGAAAGGTAAATTACAAGCCATTCTGGGAGAAGTTCTTTGTGGACGTCATCCTTGTGACACTTTCAATATACCTCCTGTACAATTACAACAAGCAGAAATCGACGATAGCACTCGATATACTTGCGGGTTCAAGACCTGATCCGGTCATCTTTCTGAACTCCTCACTCTTTATATTTGCAGTGGGACTTCTGGTGCTCAGACTCATCAAATACCTGATAAGACTGATATACAGGATCGGAAGAAAGAGATGGTCACCGGCTGTGTACGCATCATTCCTGCAGATCACACGTACGGTCAAGAAGCAGGGATTCATATCGGTGTTCCTTGTAATGACAATAGCCATGGGTATGTTCAACTCGAACATGGCAAGAACCATAAATAAGAACAAGACACAGCGAATAGATTACAATCTGGGAACGGATCTTGTGGTACAGGAGCAGTGGACCAGAGGAACATACATAGACAAAGACAAGAAGACCCACTGGTATTACACAGAGCAGGATTTTGAGAGATTTACAAAGCTCGAGGACAGCCTGTGTGACAAGGTGACAAGAGTCATATACGACGATAATGCCGTCATAAAAGCGGGCGGCGAGGAGTTGGCGGGCAGCGTACTCATGGGTATCAACACCAAGGAGTTCGGTGAGACGGCCAGACTGCAGAGCGGACTCAACAAGGAGCACTGGTACAATTACCTGAATGATCTTGCAACAGTGTCGAATGGAGTCATCATTTCATCAAACCTTGCAAAGAAGTACAATATAAAGGTTGGAGATTCAATAAACTATGCGAGATACAGTCCTATTGCAAGCAAGGAGAAGGAGGAGATCGCATCTCCTAGCGGAACGGTATGTGCCATAGTGGATGCATTCCCGGGATTCCAACAGTATGTGTATGAGAAGGATTCCGAGGGAGAGATGCAGGAGGTGGAGAGATACCTCGTAGTTGCCAACTATGCATATGTTGTTGGTGCATTCAGTCAGACACCATACCAGGTATGGATGCATCTCAAGGATGGTGTGGACTACAAGGATGTACTTCAGGCACTCAGTGATGAGGATGTCAATATAGTGCAGTATGAGAGTGTGGATAAGGATGTGTCAGAGATGCAGGAGTCACCTCTGGTGCTCATAACAAATGGTCTGTTCTCACTGTCATTTATCATAGCGATCATACTTTGTACGGTGGGATTCCTGATATACTGGATAACATCCATCAAACAGAGAGAGCTTCTGTTCGGTATATACAGAGCTATGGGTATGAGCATGCGTGAGATCAACAAGATGCTCATAAATGAGCAGATATTCAGCTCGGTACTTGCCAGTCTGGCGGGATACGGAGTCGGAGCTGCGGCTACGGCGCTTTTTGTCAAGCTTGTCGCCGTGGTATATCTGCCGGAATCACACAACATAGCGATATCGATAGCTGTGGATCCTTACGATATCATAAAGCTCACAGCTGTTGTTGTATTTATGTTTGTTGTATGTTTCGTAGTCATAAGAACTATATTGAAGAAGATGAATATAACACAGGCATTAAAGCTGGGGGAGGATTAATCTATGGATGAAATTATGATAGAGGCACATGGAATCAAACGCTGTTTCAGACTTGGAAGCGGAGAAGATTTCTATGCACTCAAGGGAATAGATATAACAGTCCCGGCTGGAAAGCTCACTATACTCAAAGGCCGTTCAGGATCGGGTAAGACAACGCTGCTCAATATCCTGAGCGCGCTGGATGAGCCGACTGAGGGCGAAGTGATAGTCGGCGGCCACGTGTACAGCGAGATGAACGAGAAGGAAAAGGAGAAGCTGAGAAGATACAATATAGGATTTGTATTCCAGTCGGTTGCCCTGATCCCGATCATGAGTGCGTATGAGAACGTCGATTTCGGACTCAGACTTGCGGAATATGAGGGCAACAGGGATGCCCGTATAAAAGAGGTACTCGATCTGGTGGGACTGTCATCCAGAATGACGCATTTCCCAAATCAGATGTCAGGTGGTGAGCAGCAGAGAGTTGCCATAGCCAGAGCGGTGGCTCACAAGCCAAAGGTAATATTTGCGGATGAGCCTACAGGAGCCCTTGATACGGCTTCGGGACTTGCAGTCATGAAGCTGTTCCAGGAGCTGGTGTACAAGGAAGGAATAACGATAGTCATGACGACACATGATCCGAAGCTTATGGAGCTCGGTGATGTAGTATATGAGATAGAGGATGGTGAGATAGTTGAGCGATAAGCATTTATTCAGAAAAAAGAAGAACGATGCTGTGGAGCCTGAAACTATAGCACCGGATGTGGAGACACAGGACATGGAGAACACGGATGGCCAGGAGACGCAGGAGTTCGTGTACGGCATGGATCTTCAGGAAGACGATGGCACTGACAGCGGGAAAGCCGTGGAAGCAGATCCTGAGGCTGGCACAGATAAAGAAGCCGGCGGGGAACGCCTTGGTTCTGAGGAGAATATCATAGAGTGTGACAGCCTTGTCAAGATATACAAGACTGACGATGTGGAGGTTATGGCTCTTCAGGGCCTGGAGCTCAACATCAAATACGGCGAGCTCATGGCGGTCATCGGAAAGTCGGGATCAGGAAAGTCCACACTTCTCAATATGATCGGAGGACTTGAGAGACCTACGGCCGGAAAGCTGTATGTCGACGGCAAGGATCTGTTTGCGATGACGGATAAGGAGCTTGTGGAGTACAGAAAGCACACTGTAGGATTTGTGTGGCAGAAAAACTCCAGAAACCTTCTGCCATATATGACAGCCATAGAGAATGTTCAGGTACCTATGTACTTCGACAAGAGCAACAGGGAAGACAAGTATGCAAGAGCCCATGATCTGCTCTGCAGAGTGGGACTTGAGGACAAGATAAATTCATATCCATCCCAGATGTCAGGTGGTGAGCAGCAGAGAGTTGCCATAGCCATAGCCCTTGCGAATAATCCGAAGATACTTCTTGCGGATGAGCCTACAGGAGCCGTGGACAGCAAGACATCCAACATGATACAGGATCTGTTCAGAAAGCTGAACGAAGAACTCGGGATAACGATAATCATAGTTACACATGATATAAGCCTTGCAAATAAGGTGGGACGTGTGGTTATGATCGCGGACGGTAAGATTAGCACGGAGAAGATCATGAAGGAATCTTACAAGGACAGAATGAACGAGCTGACGACAGACGGCTTCTCATCTGATGATTCACATGAGGAGTTCTCGATACTCGATAAGGCAAATCGTGTACAGATAAGTCCTGATATGCTGGCTGCTGCCGGAATCGACAGCAATAAGGTCAAGGTTCAGGTTGTTGACGGCAAGGTCATCATCACAAAAGAGTGATAGCAGATGGTGTTGTGTCAGCGGGGAAAATATATTATAATTACTTCAATTAAGTAAGGAAAGGTTGGTATTTTATATGAGAAAAGCGGGTTACAAAAAAGCAGCGGCGCTGCTTTTGGTGACATCACTTGTGGCAGGAACTGCGCTCACAGGATGTGGCAAGAAGAAGGTGGATTACAACATGGGAGACGACGAGAACGGCGGTGGCGGCGGTAAGCTGGCATCAAGACTCGACGTACCGGAGTCATACAATGGCAAGCTTGAGGGTATCAATGCAGATACAGGTCTCACAGATGTATCCATAAATGCCACAGAGATAGAGGTGCCTGACACAGATAAGATGTCAGTGCTTTACTATGAGCTTAACAATGTAGACAATGACTACAAGAAGCGTGTGTGCGAGAATATATTTGACGTGAGCGCAGGTGTATATGTATATAACTGGGATAAGCCATACAAGGAGGATGTACAGAGACAGATAGATTCACTTCAGTCCATGATGGATCAGGCTACATCGGATGATGATAAGAGCTATTATGAGGATTACATGAAGTCACTTAAGGATCAGCTCAAGACAGCCACAGACAAGAGAGAGGGAGCTGGAGATTACAGTGGAGACACATTCATCGGATCTGTAGGGGACAACGAGTTCATGGTAACATTCTATGGAAGTGGCGATGATATGTCCACAGGCGGTGGATTTTCTCTGGAGTATTATCCATCGGATCAGCTGATACAGTACAGACCTAAGGATGGCGCAACAAATGTATACTGCTACAGCAGTGAATATTCTGACGAGGAGGCTTCTGCAAACACAGCTTCCATCAGCGCGGCAGATGCTGAGCAGAAGGGAACAGATTTCCTTGCATCATGCGGAATCTCAGATGTTATAGAGACAAGTAATTTTGATTTGCTGTGGGATTACAGCGATGCATCATACAACACAGTTGCAGCAGAGAAGAATGGTTATATGGTAACATACAAGCGTTCTGTGGACGGTGTGGCTCCATATACACCTAATGTATACGGCCTTGATTCCCTTTCGACAGGGGATGACTCAGTATATTATGACACCATGGATGAGACATTCCAGCTCGGTATTGATGACAATGGACTTATCTCAGCATATTGCCTAGATTCCTTCAGGGCAACAGGAGACAAGAAGGACAATGTTGATCTGATAAGCTGGGAAGATGCACTCAAGAAGCTTCCAGAGGCTGTAAATAAGTATTACACAGACAACAAGACACAGTACAGCACCATCGAGTTCAACGATGTAAGACTTACATACTACAAGCTCAAGGATGGAGATAAGTATACATACAGCCCTGTATGGGTATTTGCACAGTGCGACAAGATGGAGGATGGAAGCCTCGATAAGGATTATCCAATACAGCTCATCATGTTAGATGCTACCACAGGAGATATGATAGATCTTAAGGATGTCCTGAACCAGCAGACATATGATTCATCTGTAGTTGATTCTGTTATTGACAGTGATTCAGATTTTGATATAAGTGACGACAGCCTCATTGATGAGACTGATATAACTGATACTGACGATGCAGACAGCAGTGATGAGTCAAGCGCAGATGCGATTGATATCGGAGATGCTGATATCGACATGGGCGATCAGGATACAACAGAGTAAATAAAACTCAGACATATAGGTTAAAGGAGAAAAATCCTCATAGACTGATAAAGTGGTATAAATATTGGTCTATGAGGATTTTTTATTGTTGACACATACCCCTAGGGGGTATATAATCCGTGGATGAAAAGAGAATTTAACAGCCGTAATGTGCAGATAATAAACAGATGGCATATATGCAGCGTCATTTGAAATGTGAACAGAAATGGCTGATGTACAAGGGATGTGTCAAGTTTTCTATGAAAACTTGACATGTAGCTCCAGCCATTTGCCGAAGGCAAATTTTGCATGGCTGGAGTTCAATAAGGCTGGAGGAAAGATATATGGAAGAACAGAAGAAATGCTGCTGTCATCATGGCGGAGAGATAAGCGATGTGGAAGCCAGGGTGAGGACAAGGACAGACGAGGAGTATAAGAAGCTTCTCAACAGACTGAACAGGATAGAGGGGCAGATAAGAGGCGTGAAGAGTATGCTGGAAAATGATGCCTATTGCACAGACATCGTGCTCCAAGTGTCGGCGATCAATGCGGCACTCAACAGCTTCAACAGACAGCTCCTTGCTGAACATATCAGGACCTGTGTTGCAGACGATATAAGAAATGGCAAGGATGATACTATAGAGGATCTGGTAAATACGGTTACCAGACTCATGAAATAGATATGTCAGTTATTGGCAAGTGCAGTTACGAACTGACTGATGCTTGATAAAGAAAGGTGAAATATATGGACAAGTACAATGTGACAGGAATGACATGCAGTGCATGCAGTGCAAGAGTCGAGAAGGCCGTATCCAATGTCGGGGGAGTTACCTCGTGTCAAGTGAATCTCCTGACCAACTCCATGATGGTGGATGGAACAGCCGACAGCGGAACTATAGTGGCTGCAGTTGAGAAGGCAGGATACGGTGCGAGTCTGGCGGGTGGAAGATCTGCTGGCGGAAATACTTCACATTCAGGTGGGAAGAGCAGCGGTTCCGGTGAGAGTGAGGCGGACAAAGAATTCGGAAAAATGAAGAAGAGACTGGTGGCATCAGTTATAATTCTTATTCCCCTCATGTATATATCAATGGGCCATATGATGTGGAACTGGCCGCTTCCAAGCTTCTTTGACGGCAATCATGTGGCGATGGGACTCACGCAGATGCTGCTCACCATAATTGTGATGGTGATAAATCAGAGATTCTTTGTGAGTGGATTTAAGGGAGCTATACACGGCTCGCCAAATATGGATACACTTGTTGCCATGGGCTCAGGTGCCTCATTCATATACAGCGTGTACGTGTTCTATGCCATGACAGCGGCGCAGACAGCAGGTGACGGTGAGCGTGTCATGACGCTCATGCATGATTTTTATTTTGAATCTGCGGCCATGATACTGGCGCTTATAACAGTCGGCAAGACGCTTGAAGCATATTCAAAGGGAAGAACCACGGACGCACTCAAAGGTCTGATGGATCTTGCCCCGAAGACAGCCGTTCTCATCAGGGATGGTGAGGAGGTCACCGTGGATATAGACGAAGTTGCGGTTGGAGATATATTTGCCGTTAGACCGGGTGAGAGCGTTCCTGTGGACGGAGTAGTCCTTGAGGGGGATTCCGCCGTGGACGAGTCAGCTCTCTCGGGTGAGAGCATACCTGTGGACAAAACTGCAGGAAGCCGTGTGTCTGCGGCGACGATCAACCAGTCGGGTTATCTGAAATGCCGTGCTACACAGGTAGGTGCGGATACCACACTGTCCAAGATAATAGATATGGTAAGTGATGCGGCGGCTACCAAAGCTCCAATAGCAAAGCTTGCTGATAAGGTTTCGGGAGTGTTTGTACCTGTTGTCATACTGATAGCATTTATCACGATGATAGTGTGGATAATAGTGGGCAAGGATGCCGGTTATGTGTTGGCGAGAGGAATATCAGTGCTTGTTATAAGCTGCCCATGTGCCCTTGGGCTTGCCACACCTGTTGCGATCATGGTGGGAAATGGAATAGGTGCCAAGCACGGAATACTGTTCAAGACTGCGACTGCTCTTGAGGAGACAGGAAAGAGCAGCATAGTGGTCATGGACAAGACCGGAACGATCACAAAGGGAGAGCCTGTAGTGACGGATATACTGGCAGCCGAGAATGTCAGTGGTGACGAGCTGATGCAGAAGGCTGCGGCTCTGGAGAAGCTGTCAGAGCATCCTCTGGCAAGAGCTGTGGTTGGATACTACAGTGAGAATTACCAGACAGGTGATGCACAGAAGGATAAAAATTATGAGGTATCCGATTTCAAGGCTGTTGCGGGCAACGGTCTGATGGGAAGTTTGAACGGCAGAAAGATCATCGGCGGAAATATGGATTATATAAAGGGATATGCAGATGTACCTGAGACGATGAAGGACAGTGCGGAGAAGGTATCACAGCAGGGAAAGACACCTATGTTCTTTGCCGAGGAGGCTGACGGAGATTACAGAGTCCTCGGAATAATAGGCGTGGCGGATACTGTGAAGGAGGACAGCGCTGAGGCCATATGCCAGCTTCAGTCGATGGGACTTTCAGTAGTTATGTTAACCGGTGATAATGAGAGAACCGCCAAAGCCATAGGAGAGCAGGTCGGCGTAGACAGAGTAATAGCGGGCGTGCGTCCGGACGGCAAGGAGAGCGTTGTGCGAGATCTCATGCAGAAGGGGCATGTGATCATGGTTGGTGATGGAATAAATGATGCCCCTGCACTCACAAGGGCAAATATAGGAATAGCCATAGGTGCAGGCACGGATATAGCCATAGATGCTGCGGATGTTGTTCTCATGAAGAGTGAGCTCACAGATGTTCCGGCGGCCATAAGACTCAGCAGGGCAACAGTTAAGAACATAAAAGAGAATCTTTTCTGGGCATTTATATATAATATAATTGGAATACCACTTGCCGCCGGCGTGTGGATCCCGATATTTGGCTGGACGCTCAATCCTATGTTCGGAGCGTTTGCCATGAGCCTGTCAAGTTTTTGTGTTGTTACAAATGCGTTGAGGTTGAATTTGACAGACATTTATGATAAAAATAAAAGATATAGAATCAAGGAGGACAAAGTTATGACAAAGACAATGAAGATCGAAGGTATGATGTGTGGACATTGTGAAGCCAGAGTCAAGAAGAGTCTTGAGGCCCTTGACCAGGTGCAGGAGGCTGTAGTCAGCCATGAGACAGGAACAGCGGTTGTCACTCTCAAGGCAGACGTTGATGACAGCGTGCTCAAGAAGACAGTAGAGGATCAGGATTATAAGGTGACATCAATTCAGTAAAGGCAGGAAATATATGAAGAAGATACTGAACAGATTGCTAAGCAGAATGGTAATAACGTGCTTTCTTGTGGTCGTCCAGTTGGCGATCATGATACTGGGGGTTGTTTTTCTTCAGGACAGATATATCTATATATCGGGTGCTCTCAAGCTGCTCAGCGTAATAGTTGTAATGTATCTTATAACAAAGGATACTAACCCTATGGTAAAGATGGCATGGATGGTGCCGATACTCATATTCCCGGTGCTGGGAGGTCTCATGTATGTGCTCTATGGACATGTGCTGATACCTAAAAAACTCAGAAAGAATTTTCTGCGGGTTCTCCAGCAGGAGGTATATGAGAACGTCAAGGGGGACAACTGGGTCCCAGCGGAGAATTTAAAGTCGGAGCCTACATACAGGATATGTAATTATATGGAGAATGTGGCTGAGGCGCCTCTGTACAAGCATACCAGTGTAAAGTATTATGCCATAGGCGATGATGTGATGGATGATCTCATCAGAGACCTGGAGAGTGCGGAGAAGTATATATTCATGGAATATTTCATCGTGGACAAGGGTTATATGTGGGATACCATACTTGAGATATTGAAGCGCAAGGCTGCGGAGGGACTTGATGTCAGGTTCATGTATGATGACATCGGATCTGTGTTCAATGTGCCGAAGTATTACTGGAAGGAACTTGAATCCTACGGTATCAAATGTATGGCGTTCAATCAGGTGGTTCCATTCTTTGCCACTATCTTCAATAACAGGGATCACAGGAAGATCACTGTTATTGATGGCAAGATAGCTCACACCGGCGGTTACAACATGGCTGACGAGTATATCAACAAGATAGAGAAGTACGGCAAATGGAAGGACAGTGGAGTGAGACTTGAGGGCGAGGGCGCCTGGAGCTTCACTGTTATGTTCCTTCAGATGTGGAACAGCTTCAGATATTCAGAGGGAAGCTACAACAACTATAGACCGGTGGAGATCGACTATAGTGGCGTAAGTGACGGATATGTTCAGCCGTACAAGTCCAGTCCTCTGAGCGGAGAGAATGTGGGTGAGAATCTGTACATGCAGATGATAAATGATGCACGGGAGTACATTTATATATTTACCCCATATCTTATCGTGTGTAACGAGCTCATGCTGGCACTGAAGCTGGCAGCCAAGAGGGGCGTGGATGTGCGTATTGTTACGCCGGCCATTCCGGACAAGAAATATATATACAAGATGACCCAGTTCAGCTACAAGGAGCTGCTTCTGGCGGGTGTGAAGATATATCAGTACACGCCTGGATTTATACATTCAAAGACTTTGCTCATGGATGGCAAGCTTGCATCTGTGGGATCCATCAATCTGGATAACAGGAGCTTCTATCACCACTTTGAGTGTGGAACTCTCCTGTATGACTGCAAGGCCATAGAAGATGTGAAGAAGGATATGATGGATACATTTGCCGAGTCGGAGGAGATAGATATTCCGTGGTGCAGAAATAACATAAGCAGGGTGAATATACTTGGTGCGATACTCAGATTATTGTCACCGCTTTTATAAAAGGAGTATAGCCGTATGGGCAGAAAAGACAACATTGCAGGAGACGGCAGGCGGGAACTTCAGAACGGAATAACCACATTATTTCTTATATATATGGGGGCTGCATATCCCCTGATAATGCATGACAAATATTTTGATATAACAGTAACCAAGTACAGGGCGTTCTATATTGCGCTGTGCATATATGCGGTGCTCATGGTGCTGGCGGTGCTGGTGGATGTGCTGGGACGGAATGTCAGCACAGGGCATGGGTCGCAGAGCTCAGGCGGGAATGTAGATGCTTCAGCAGGGGCGGCACATGGCAGCAGGTTTATTGGACGCCTGAGACATTTTATGGATATGCATAATATCATGACCATGGATATATTCATGGCAGGATTTGTTCTGGCAAATGTTCTGGCATTCTTTATGTCAGGGAATAAGGCAGCAGCATATACAGGCGAGGAGGGCAGAAGGTGCGGACTTCAGTTCGTGCTGCTGGTCTTTTTCCTGTATGTGTGTATGGCGAGATATTGCAGGATAAGGCGGTATGTGGTGGTCATATTCATGCTTGCGGGCTCATTTGTGGGAATTGTCGGCATATGCCAGTTCATGGGATATGATTTCCTTGGACTCAGGGAAGGGCTGATGCAGAGCATAAGAAATGTATACATATCCACATTGGGCAATATCGACATATTTGCAAGCTTCCTGTGCGTGCTGGTTCCGGTGGCAGCCGGGGCGTATATCAGCTCGGAGGGAAAAGAGAGCATAGTGATACGGATAACAGCAGTCATCGCTGTGCTCACAGGAACAGGTGCGGTGATCATATCCAATGCAAACCTTGCATACGCAGGTGTGGGCGGTGCCATGATAGCTGCGTGGATATGGGCGTCATACCGAGGAAAGATAAAAGAATTTGCGGATGTATGCCTGGTCATGGCGTGCGGAGTCCTGGCGATCAGTATTATTCTGGGACAGACGGACAGTGGATATTCGGAGCTTGACGGACTGAGCTACTTTGTGAGTGACAGCCGGATGGTGTGGATAGTGTCCGTGGTCGTTCTCGTTGTATGGGCGGCCATAAGGCTGGCTTCAAAGTGGACTGTGAAGTTCCGCGGAAAGGCAGCACTTGCTGTATCGGTCGGCGTATCGCTTGCAGGCATAGTGGCTGCAGTGATATATGCGGTGCACAACCACATGGGTATATTTTCATTTGAGGATTCCTGGGGGAATTACAGGGGGTTCGTGTGGAGAAGGCTCATGGAGGCGTACAGGGATTTCAGTGTTCCACAGAGGCTGTTCGGTTATGGAAATGAATCAGTGAAGGCGATCATGACTGACAGGTACTATGACGATATGATGAATACGGTGGGTGTTATATATGATAATGCTCACAATGAGTATCTGCAGTATCTGATAACCACAGGAATATTCGGTGCAGTGAGTTACGTAGGACTGCTGGTTACCACAGGTGGTGCGCTTGTGAGAACTGCGGTATCAGGAGCTGTGATGAATGAGAATGAAAACGCAAGCGGACAATCTGCAGGAAAAAGATCGAAGGAGAAGAAGACATCGAGAGATTCAAGAACTGTAAGAGGTTCAAAGACAGGGACTGGCTTGGAGTGCCTGCTTGGATATGCTGAGGATGAGGGCAGTATGATAGCTGTTCTGCTCGGGATAACCGGGTATGCCGTTCAGGCATTTGTCAATCTTAACCAGTCGCTCACAACGCCATACATATTCCTGCTCATAGCCATTGCAGGAGGACTGTGCCGCAGATACAGGTGTCGATCAGAAATCGGCGGCAGAAAATGATGTGTGAAATATGATTTATAAGAAAATAATACAGGGAATTGTGTGTATATACTTGCCACAGTGCATAGCAAAATGTTATAATATTTGCCTGTGTGGTGCTAGTGAACCGCACATTGAATAAATAAATACAGGAGGTCTAGAGGGACATGCAGATTTATGACGAGCTTGTAGCCAGAGGGCTTATAGCGCAGACAACAGATGAAGATGAAATTAGAGATTTAGTAAATAATGGTAAGGCAGTATTCTATATTGGCTTTGATCCGACTGCTGACAGCCTGCATGTAGGCCACTTCATGGCGCTCTGTCTGATGAAGAGACTTCAGATGGCAGGCAACAAGCCTATCGCGCTGATAGGTGGAGGTACAGCCATGATCGGTGATCCATCAGGCCGTACAGATATGAGACAGATGATGACAAAGGAGACTATCCAGCACAACGTTGACTGCTTCAAGAAGCAGATGAGCAAGTTCATAGACTTCTCAGAGGACAAGGCGCTTCTCGTCAACAACGCAGACTGGCTTCTCGACCTGAACTATGTAGATGTTCTCCGCGATGTTGGAGCATGCTTCTCAGTCAACAACATGCTTCGTGCAGAGTGCTACAAGCAGCGTATGGAGAAGGGACTCAGCTTCCTTGAGTTTAACTACATGATCATGCAGAGTTACGATTTCTACGCACTGTACCAGAAGTACGGCTGCAACATGCAGTTCGGCGGCGATGACCAGTGGAGCAATATGCTTGGTGGTACAGAGCTCATCAGAAGAAAGCTTGGCAAGGATGCATACGCCATGACCATCACACTTCTCCTCAACTCAGAGGGCAAGAAGATGGGTAAGACACAGAAGGGTGCTGTATGGCTTGATCCTAACAAGACATCACCATTTGAGTTCTACCAGTACTGGAGAAATGTGGCAGATGCAGATGTTCTGAAGTGCATCCGTATGCTCACATTCCTTCCACTTGAGGAGATAGATAAGATGGATAGCTGGGAGGGCAGTCAGCTCAACCAGGCAAAGGAGATCCTTGCATACGAGCTTACAAAGCTTGTACACGGCGAGGAGGAGGCTGTGAAGGCTCAGGAGAGTGCAAGAGCACTGTTCTCCAAGGGTGTTGCAGCAGACATGCCATCAGTAACACTCACAGCAGATGACTTCAAGGACGGCGCCATCGATATCGTGTCAGTTCTCGTTAAGTCAGGTCTTGTTACATCACGTAACGAGGGCAGACGTGCCGTAGAGCAGGGCGGTGTTGCTGTGGACGGCGAGAAGATCGCAGATGTCCAGATTACAATTCCAGAGGAGAAGTTCGACGGAGAGGGCGTTGTTGTGAGACGTGGTAAGAAGAACTTCAGGAAGGTTAGTAAGTAAGAGTCGTTGATGCTTTGAGTGATATCAAGGCGAACGGCCAGTGGTTATTCAAAAAGGGAAGCGATGAGCTTCCCTTTTTATGTACTACAGAAGGGGATTAGAACTTGATGAATGACAAAACGGCAGATTCAAATAAAAGACGTTTGGCAGTCGCAGCTATCTCGGCTGTGGCACTCATAATACTTGTACAATTTGTGGATTCCTATTGCACTGAGATGTTCGGCAAGACGCAGTCACTTTCTGTTAGGACATTTCTCATGGATCCGCGTGGGATGAGTTCTGAAGCGGCGGTTGCATATATGAGCAGAGACATGCTGCCATTTTATCTTATCGGAGCGCTCACGCCATTTATCAGGTCATATACGGATATCATAGGCAGGAAGAAGATGATGATCATAAATGTGGCGCTTCTGGCTGTTGGAAGTGCAGTATGCCTGCTGGCAAACAATCTGTGGATATACCTGCTTGGCAATGGAATTCTCATACTGGGATATTCGCTGGACATACATCTGATATACATAGTCGATGCGGTAGATAGAAAACATCGAGGAACTGTCAGAGGAATCTGTGGTGGAGTGTCCATGGCAGCAGCCATGTGTATACCTCTGCTCAGGTCATTGTACGTGGATGGCGGCGGACATAATTGGCAGATCCTTTACGCTGTTGGAATTGTTGGCGGAGTAATAGGTATGGTACTGGTTATGTTGTACAGATTCCCGAATATAACTGGTTCTAAAGCTGCACCGAGTGTTGGCGGATCGGCAAACAGGAGTGAGGGAAAATCTGTGGACAGTACAGAATGTAACACAGATGATGGACATATACATTTTATAAAAACATTCAAAGATATATGCAGAGATCATGCAACCAGAAATCTTCTCATAAGCATAAGCGTGGTGGGGATGGCGACAGCAGGCATAACATATTACAATGAACCTTTGTGTGCCTTCTCAGGTATGGGAGAGGGCAATGTGAATACAGTGTTGCTCATACAGCCCATAGCATCATTGGCTATAAATGTTCTGACAGGAATACTTGCAGACAAAATGGAACGGAGATATGTGGTGCAGATGGGAATAGCGCTTAGCCTCATATCAGGTATGGCATTTACACTTGGAGTAGGGCATGGAGTTTCATCGGTGTTGCTGGGAATACTCTGGGGCTGCATGAATGGATTTTACTTTTCTGCGGAAGAACTGATAAATCTTATGGTCATGGAAAGTGTAGATATATCGGTCAGAGGAAGGGCGTCAGCCATGTCCACACTGTCATATGGAATAGGAGATCAGCTGGGGATATTTGCAATAAGTCTGGTTGTGGGAGCCCTTGGCATGAGATGGGCAAAATTGGTATTTCTCGTGTCGCCTCTTGTCATAGCGATGGTGGTTCTGAGAAGAAAAGAAATAGAAAAGAGAAGGAAACACGCTTAGTTGTTCAGCGTGTTTCCTTATTTTTATGTTCAACATTCAGCTTGCGGATGCTGGATTTGATCTTTCTGTATTTGAATAGTGGATACATTGCAAATGTCCACAGGGCATACACTGCGACAAGAATGGGCAGGCCTATCAGATTTCGGAGATTATTTGCGTGCCATACTGCCGTGCTCAGGTATGCGACAAATATACACAGCGCAACATCTGTGATGAGATGCAGCTTCTGATTCACGATATACATAGGATGATAACGGTCGTCAGGTGGCTGGATGTCCGATGTGGACAGGCTCTGTTCAAATTGACACAAATTGTAGTTATATATTCCTCTGGCAATCGCAAGCTCAGATATGCTGCCTGCGTACAGGTTGTGTCGGAACAGTGTTGCTACTTCATAATTATCAGAGTCAGGATTGCCGGCGTAGAATGAGAATTCGGCCATTTTCTGATAATGGGATCTCGCACGGAGAAGTATAAGTATGTTCAGAACACCGTTCAGCAAAATAAGGATCATTGTGACGGAATAGAGCATGGAAGCATTTGGCATTCTGAAATACTCCAGGTCAGGATTCACAAGCTGAAGGATCTCGGCGATCACACCTATGGATGAAAGAGTGACAATGAAAGCGGTTAGAGTAGCCCAACTGTATTTGGACGAATCCGCTACCTGATCATATATATGCCGGATGCAATCCTCACTGTAGTTTGTGAGCTTGTTGTAGCTGGTGTGTCTGAAAGAGTTCAGTCTGGAATCGTAATCCCATGAGCACATGCGCGCTACTCCGAATCTGGACGCAGGAACATGACCTGGCAGATCCGAGGAGAAGAAAGCATCATACCTTTTGTAGGTAATATGGTCATGAACCATGCTGTCGATAAGCATAACTCCACCAAATGATAAACTGACGAGAGCCACCAGCAGAGGAAAGCTGTTAAATACAAATGACACAACAATATACAGAATACTCACCATACAGAACAAGGTGATGATGACTCGTCTCCCCTGTTGTATATCATTAAAAGATCTCGAACAGTTCTGAAAATGATTATATGTAATGCTATAGGTGTTACTGTTCTCATCAAGCACGGAATGTTCAAGTATCAGGCTTAGCTCCGAATACTTCTTGTGCAATGAGAATGGAATAAATCTCAAAGCTGTCAAAATGATGGATGCACACAGCATGACAATACTGAACAGCGTCCCCTTTGTGCTTGTCGCCTCATAGGAACTGATCCAGGTAGAAGAGAAGATGGTTGCAAGCATCTGTACAGAGTAAAGGACTATCAGTGTATATGTTGCAAATGCCTGTAGCTTGTCAACCCTCCTGGCATCATTCATTAGCTTCTGAAAATGTGGGTTGTTCAGATCAGTCACGGGATGTGCGACCTTAGGTTCTTTGATATTTCTTGTTATTGCAACCTCCGATGCATATGCAGGGAAATTCACATCATCAAAAAGCGCATACAAAAGGATCGTAGCAAGGTATTCTGATGGTGAGGTGCATTTGAACAAAGAGCAATAATGTGTAAGATTGTTGTCGGTTGACAGGACATTGCTCAGATATGACTGCAGTGAAACTATAAAATCAGAGTCCAGTGCGCCTTTTGTTTCTATAAGATTGTCAAGATGAGCACACAGCTTGTCGTAATCTATCGCATTCAGCAGAGCTCTTATAGGAAGAGGCTGCTCGTTTCCGGAAAAGTTCTTATTTGCCAGGTTGGAAAAGAAAACACTAAGCTTCGTGCCTGTAGGATAGCTCTCGTCAGGATGGATGAGATAGTACAGAGGTTTCTGGGCTGAATCTGCATCCTTCTTAAGCCATTCTATATCCGCATCCTTGAAGACGGAAAATGACATTATTTTGTCAATATCGTCATATTGGTTCGGATTCTGTGAAAATAATAATTGGCTGAAAGTATGTTTGTTGGAGTATGAAGACGTCTGTGGAACAATGGGAATGTTAAGCCCCAGATGCTCTGTGAAAAGTTCCTCCAGAGAGCATATGTGTTCCGCCGGTCTGGTACGATATTTCATCTTTTGTTTCCCCCTCATGGAAATGAAATAGGTTGGTTTAGTAAATATATGTGCTAAGCACTATATGAATATATAACAAAAAATGAGCTATTTCAACATAACAAAGGATATATTTCGACAAAATAGAATAAGGAATTTTCAATAACGAAAATAGACAATGAAACATGCAATATAGACAATGGTATGTCTGGAGTGCGGATTACATTGCCTGAAAGTCATATTACTTCAGACTCTATAATATCAGGTAATAATTGATAAAGATCATTTATTTCTTTAAATTGATATGCAATGAGGCGGAGAACCGCATAGATAAATGAGGGGGAGAGAATTCAATATGACAATAGGCGTATGCGATGTAAATCCAGACGAGACGCAGAGAACAGTATATTTCCTGCGCTCTCAAATTAAAAACAACATTATTGATAACGAAAATGTGAGATTTGTTTCATATAACCTTGATTCAGTAATGCTGGATATCGACTATCAGAAGTTCGACTGTGACATCTTTATAACAGAGCTTCTGTATCCAAATGGCAAGAATGGTGTGAACCTGGCAAAGAGGATCAATGCCGTAGCTCCATCTTGCAAGATTCTTTTTTATGTAAACAAAATCCCTGAAGAACTAGACATATACGAGGCGAATCATGTGAATTGTATGCTTAAAGGCAGGCATGATGCAAGACTTGTGACATTCATGAATGATCTTGTGGAGAAGATGAACAATGATGACAAGAAGCAATTCATCAAAATCCGATATGACAGGAACGTCAATATCCTTGATTGCCGCGACATAATGTACATCAAAATAGAGAACAGAGTCACGATATATTACACAAATAGAAAAAATGACCAGCGTGATGGCAAATATTACGAATACAGACCTCTCAGCGAGATTATGAAAGAACTCCCAGATAATTTCGTGAGATGCTCAGCCGCTGCGGTGGTAAACAGGGACTATATCAGTAATTATAATCATCAGACCGTTACGATGGTTGATGGGGAGGAGATAAAGATTGGTAGACGGTATGGAGATGTTAATGCAAATAGAAAGGAGAAAGTAGTTCAATGAAAAAAAGAGAAATAAGAAAGTTTATTGTGATGATTATGGGCATAATACTGCTGGTTTCAGAGGTTCAGTTGTTTAGTGGTGATAATGTATATGCCAGTACAAGAACAAGTAGGTACGAGCAGTTATATGTGCCGTCATATGCGGCAATGAGTGGGAAGATGCTGTATTACGCAGTGGGATCAGGGGCTCAAGGAGGGCGGTTGTATATGTACAATACATCTACAAAACGTCAGAAAAAAATATCTGATTTGCGCTGTACGGATCTGACAATTACAAAAAAAAATATATATTGCACTGTAAATAAATATATTGGTTCCGATGCCCGTAACAGGTATGTATATAGAATGTCAAAGGATGGTAAGAAGACGAAAGTCCTTGCGGAAGGCTATAGCCCTGTTGTTGTCGGAAAGTATATTTATTATATAGGTGTTAAAAAAGGCCCTGCTCCGTGGAATGCAAACGTTAAGGTTGAATATGGCTCTACGGGCATATATAGAATGGATTCCAACGGAAGAAATAAGAAGTGCATTTATCGATTCAGTGGGAAGGTTTCAACAGATAAGCTCATTGCTGGAAAAAATCGAGTCATATTTACTGGAAGTAATTCTGTCACATATGCAATAGGAACAAACGGAAAGATGACTCGCACGAGTATTTCAACTTCAAAAAACAGAATTAGTACATTTACATGGCTTACAAGTTCAACAATTAATAAACTTCCGATATCAAATAATAAATATGGTTACATATATAAGATACAGGGAGCCGCACTTGTCAGGTGTAAAGGAACAAGTCGTAGAACCATATTTAAAGTTCCTGCACAGTATGTTAGAAATGGTGGAATAAATTATGTAATAGATTGTGGAGATTATCTGTTTGTTGTTTCGGGTTACACATATGCGTTCGTTGTTAGTAAGAGTGGAGCGGGCGTAAAAAATGTTGCAGCAGCTTTGATTGGATATTGATGTTGTTATTACGGAGTTTGCCGAAAAAAAGCAAAATACAGACATGGCAAAACGACATACAGACATGCAAAAACGTGGAGATATATAGTATATGATATAATTTCACAAGAGATGGAGGGGATTAGAATGATAACATATAAGGTATATTCCGACATAGGAAACAGGGAGAAAAACGAGGATTCCGTTGGAAATTTCCATGTAAATCAGAGAAATATATTTGTATTGGCTGATGGACTCGGCGGTCATGGACGTGGTGAAGTTGCTTCTTCAAATGCGATAGAAACAGCCAGAGATCTTACACAATTAGTTGGAGACAGTAACGCTGATCTTTTGTCAGATATATTTGAAGAAGCTCAAAAACGAGTAATGAATATTCAAGAGGGTACATTCGCAAATGGCATGAAAACGACACTTGTTGCGTTAGATATATGTCGCGATCAGATCAAATGGGCCCATATAGGCGATTCACGTCTATATTATTTTCAAAATTGTAAGTTGGTTGAAAGAACTTTGGATCATAGCGTTCCTCAGATGTTGGTTCTGGCGCACAAGCTAAAAGAGAAAAAAATCAGAGGGCATGAAGACCGGAATAAATTGCTGAGGGTTATAGGTAGTCCATGGGAGACTAAAAAGTATGATTGTTCTGAGATTATAAATAAAAATGGATTTCAGGCATTTCTTTTGTGTTCAGATGGGTTTTGGGAATTGATAGATGAAAAAGCAATGACTAAGACTTTGAAGAAATCAAACAGTGTTGATGAGTGGTTGGATGCAATGGTTGAGATAGTAAGGCAAAACGGTAAGTGTACGGATATGGATAACAATTCGGCGATTGCCGTTTGGGTTAAGTAGGTAAATATTGTTGGAGGATATATTGAATGCAGAGAAGATGTCTAAATTGTTTTAATTTATTTGACATAGTATATAGCGATAAGGAAGAGAGTGAGGTCTGTCCATAC
This sequence comes from Coprococcus sp. RTP31081st1_H1_RTP31081_211007, assembly GCF_040227275.1. Lineage (NCBI taxonomy): Bacteria > Bacillati > Bacillota > Clostridia > Lachnospirales > Lachnospiraceae > Coprococcus > Coprococcus sp. RTP31081st1_H1_RTP31081_211007. Next base: position 73,046 of record NZ_JBEHVP010000005.1, on the reverse strand, counting down.
TGTGGATATTGCGAGGGAACACCACCTAAAGAATTATATCATTTATATCCGGGAGTTGGCTTATACAATAACAGGTATGTGATAGGTACATGTATAGGATTTGGCGGATTTGGTATTACATATAAGGCTTGGGATAATGTACTTGAGACGGTTGTGGCTGTGAAAGAGTATTATCCAACTGGTCTTGTGCAAAGGGTTCCAGGAAAGCCACAGGTAATTATTTATACTGGTGAAAGTAAAGAAGAGTATATGCAGGGATTGGAAAGATTCTTGGATGAAGCAAAAAATATGGCGAAATTTGTCGATAATCCAAATATTGTTCATGTTGATGCTTTTTTTGAGGAAAATAATACTGCGTATCTTGTTATGGAATATTTGCCAGGAATGACTTTGAAGAGTTATTTAAAGTCAAAGGGAGGTCGTATAGGCTGTGAAGAGGTTATACCTATAGCTGATGCGGTAATAACAGCTCTCAAGGAGATACATGCTGGCGGAATAATACACAGAGATATCAGTCCTGACAACATAATGTTGTGCAACGATGGGCGGATTAAGCTCCTAGATTTCGGCGCTGCAAGATTTTCAGATGCTGATCAGGAAAGAACCAGATCTATTATTTTGAAACCTGGATTTGCTCCACCAGAGCAGTATCAGGCAAAAAGTAAGCAGGGACCATGGACAGATATATATGCGTTATGTGCAACTGTATATCGCGCAATAACAGGAGTATTACCGGACGAATCTGTTAATAGAGTTATAGAGGATACAGTACAATCTCCAATTCAGATATACAGTGATATTCCTGAAAGAATAAGTAATACTGTTATGAAGGGAATGTCAATATATCCTGAAATACGATTTTCAAATGTAGACGAATTAAAAAAGGCTCTTGATGGAGAAAAGAAAGTTATGGAGCCAAAGAAAGAACTTCGTGTACGCAGAATGAAGCGAACGATAACAGTAGGAATTGCACTTCTTGTCGTCGTGTCAATGTCACTTTATGTGTACAACATGTATAAAAATAAAAAAGCTGATGTGGTTATGAATGCTGCTGATATATCAATCTGGATTGCAGTGGATGATCAAATGAATGAAGATGGCGCAAAGGCAATGATGGATAGTGGAATAGAAGCATTCACAAGTAGTCAAGAGAAGGTAAATGTTAATTATAAATTTATACCAGAAGATCAATATGGCAGTGAATTATTAAAAGCATACGAGAATGGAGAGATGCCTACAATATTCCAGGCTCAATATGCAACAAAAGAGATTATGGAGGATGCGGCCAGCGTAGATAAAGTTTATGAATATATGGAAAAGTCGGGATCTGACGATTGCTATCTGTTAGAAAATTATAAAAATTCTATTGAAGAAAGCAAAAAAATTCCATTAAGCTTTGAGGCACCTGTTGTATATGTAAAAAGAAGCTCAGAAGTTAAGAATATAGATAATCTGACTATAAGCGACTACAAGCAGATAGAAAGCATGAGTGATGATAGTTTCTATATATCAGAATCTGCGGAAGATATTCTTCTGAGTTCGCTGAATAGTAATGAGAATAGTCAGAATATTGATGATAAAAGAAAAAAAGAATGGAAAAAATTAGGTGGAAGTGAAATATATAAGCAGTTTTTATCTGACGATAAATTATTATACTATTTCGGTTCAACGGAGGACTATAAATTTGTAAATGACAGTTGGGCTGGAAGATATAAGATCGTGAAGATAGAAAGTGATTCAGTTTATGTAGAACCAACTAATGAATTGTCGATAAGTGGAACAACCAGTGATGATGAGAGCAGAGCGGCTTCTTTGTTAATAAGCTATATGTTAAAACAGGGAGCTCAGGAAGCGTTGTTCTTAGGAACATCTTATAGCGATAATGGTGTGGATAAATTGCAGAAAATTGAAGGATTACCAGTTAATAAATCTGCGTTGAAGTCATATACGGATACTAATACTGAATTACAGATTATAGATTCTTACACAGATAACATGAAGATAAAACAGCAGTAAAGTGGGAAGGAGAATATACAGATGCCTGAAAGAATATGTATGGGATGTATGGAAAAATACAATGACAAATACAGTATATGTCCGTATTGCGGTTATAATTCCGAATCTTCAGCTCAGGAGCCATATCATTTAACTCCAGGAACTGTTATTGGAGGAAAATATATTGTTGGTAAAGCAATAGGGTATGGAGGATTTTCTGTAACATATATAGGCTATGATTACAGTATTGATAAAAAGGTAGCGATAAAAGAGTATATGCCTTCTGAGTTTGCAACAAGATCTCCAGGATCTTCACAGGTTGTAATTTTCACAGGTGATAGAGAAGAACAATTCCGTGGAGGAATAGAAAAATTTGTTGATGAAGCAAAACGATTGGCAAAATTTCGTGGAACTCCGGGAGTAACAGATGTTTATGACGTGTTGGTAGAGAATAATACTGCATATATAGTGATGGAATTCCTTGAGGGAGAGACACTCAAAGAGTATCTGGAAAAAAACGGAAAGATTTCACCTGATGAAGCGATAGAAATGATGATTCCTATAATAAGAACGTTAAAGACGGTAAATGCTCAGGGAATCTTACATAGAGATATTGCACCAGATAACATTTTTATGACCAATAATGGTGAAGTAAAACTCATTGATTTTGGCGCTGCAAGACAGGCTACATCTACAAATCATAGCAAGAGTTTATCTGTAATAGTGAAGCCGGGATATGCACCACCAGAGCAATATAGAAGTAGGGGAGATCAGGGTTCCTGGACAGATGTATATGGATGCGGTGCCGTGTTATATAAGATGATAACTGGAGTTACCCCTGAAGATTCGATGGATCGAGATTCGAAGGATTCACTGAAAGATATATCAAAATTTAATATAGATATTACGACTAATCAGGAAAATGCAATTATGAATGCTCTGAATCTGGAGATAGAGGATAGAACACCAGATATGGAGAGATTGGAATATGAGCTTACTACGGATGAAGAAGTTGCAAGAATAAAGGCTAAAAAGAAGAAAATGGATTTTGGACGTTGGCCATTATGGTTAAAGATATCGGTGCCTGCAGCGGCTGTTTTACTATTGACGCTGGGAACTTTATTGGTCACAGGCGTGATAAATTGGAAGATGTTTATACCGGGGGCGACATCTAAAGTCAGGGTGCCTAATGTTGTAAATCAAACGCTCAATGATGCAGAGATAATGATTCAAGAAAAGGATATGCTGATTCAGATAGTTGATCAGGTTGAATCTGATACGATTCCTAAAGGTGCGGTTTTGTCACAAAACATTCCTTATGGTACGGAAGTCAAAGGGGGAATGGTGTTAGAGGTTACAATATCTGGAGGCGTAGGACAGGTGTATATGCCTGATGTTGTTGGTTTATCTAAAGAAAAAGCTGAACAGGAATTGAAGGATCTGGGTTTGTTTGTAAAAACAGATACGGCTGAGAGCGAAATAAAGAAGGAATATATTTGCGCACAGCAGTACAAGTATGGCGAGGCTGTAGATAAAGGTTCAGAGGTTAACCTTACGGTGTCATTGGGTAAAAAAGAGTATGACAATTCGAAGAAAACAGAAGTGCCGAATGTTGTAGGTGAAAAATGGGATGATGCAAGAAAAATGGCATCTGATAAAAGAATATACATATATAAATCAGATATAAAGAACAGTGATACTGTTGAGAAAGATATAGTTATGAAACAGTCTTTGAAAGCTAAGTCAAAGGTGGAAGAAGGTTCTGACTTAGGCGTTGATGTGAGCCTCGGAATAAATACAACGCATGTTCCAGATGTTGTATATAAGAGCTTTGATGAAGCTTCAAAACTTATGAATGACAGTAAGATAAAAATAGAGGTTACATACCAGAAGAGTGATGTGGTAGCTAAAGATCATGTAATATCCCAGAGCGTTGAGGCGGGAACAGAGGTGAAAGTATGGTCTACAGTATCGCTGTGTATAAGTGAGGGCAGTGATAAGATTGATGCTGCACCTAGATATGAAGATACTGATAAGAAGAATACAACATCAGAGCAAACAAAAACAACAGAGAAGACAACGGAGAAAAAATCAGAGAGTAAGAAGGAAGATAAGAACACTGGGGACAAAAAAACAGAACATGCTACAGAAGAACAGCGCACAGAGAATAAGACAGAAAGCACAACTGAGAATGTAAAACCATCAAAAGATGATTCTATGGTAGATGTGCCTAGTCTGGTTGGAATGTCTTTGCAACAGGCTGAAGCAATGCTGGAAAGTAATGAATTAAGTGTTGGAAGTGTGGAATATAGATCTTCCTCATCATCTAGTACAGGCATAGTTTTGGATCAGGGTATTGGTTCAAATCAGAAGGTAAAAAAAGGAACTCAGATATCATTGATAGTTTGTTCGAATGATACTGTGACAATGTATAGATATAGAGATGTGCAGGATTATGATATAAAAAAGACTAACAGTAACAGCACTCCAAGTGGTTATACATATTACAAAACCGAAGAAAGTCAGTCTTATGGGAACTGGGGAGGATGGACTGAATGGAGTTCAAACTACGTACAATCCAGTGATACCTGTAATGTAGAAGCGAAAGATGGCGCTGTGTTTGGTCGATATGATACATACAGGGCTGATGGTTCTTATGAAAGAACTGATGATAAATGGCAGAATTCAGGATCTAGAAGGAGGGAATATTATCTTCCGTGGGATGAAGTATCACGTGCAAATCAATTTCAGTGGCCTGGCAGTTCGACTGAAAGATGGGTATTTAATAGTAATGGAGAAGTTAATTACAGAAATGTTTCAGGCACTGGTGAGTGGTCGTGGACGGGTACTGTCTACAGATATCAGACCCGGTCTGTGAATAAGGTATATACATACTGGTACAGAAAACCAATTTATGGTTCGTGGTCTGAGTGGAGCACATCTAGAGTTAGTGAATCCTCAACAAGACAGGTTGAGACAAAACAAGATTATGTATATGAACAATACTAGGAAGTAACAGGAGGCAGTATGGTATGGCGGAACAATTATGTATGGGATGTATGAATAAGTTTGATGAAAATGATAGCGTATGTCCATATTGTGGATATAGGGTGGATACTCCGCCCGCAGAGCCATATCATTTAGCTCCGGGAGTAATACTTGGCGGGAAGTATATTGTAGGAAAAACCATAGGATATGGTGGATTTTCGGTTACATATCTGGCATATGATTATAGTCTTGAGAAGAAAATAGCTATTAAGGAATATCTGCCATCTGAATTTGCAACAAGGGCTGTTGGCTCATCAACGATATCTATCTTTAGTGGAGATAGGACTGACCAGTTTAACGGAGGAATAGAAAAGTTTATTGATGAGGCAAAGAGGCTTGCAAAATTTAAGGGAACAACAGGAATAACAGATGTGTATGATGTGTTCCGTGAAAATAATACAGCATATATTGCTATGGAATATCTGGAGGGACAAACGTTAAAAGAATTCCTCCTAGATAACGGTAAAATAGATTATCAAAAAGCTGTTGATATGATGATACCTATAATAAGGACTTTGAAGAAGGTTCATGAAAAAGGGATATTACACAGAGATATAGCTCCAGATAATATTTTCATAACTTCAAATGGAGAGGTAAAGCTTATTGATTTTGGCGCTGCAAGACAGGCGACATCAACAAATCACAGCAAAAGCCTGTCGGTTATAGTTAAACCGGGATATGCGCCGCCTGAACAGTATAGAAGCCGTGGAGAACAGGGGCCGTGGACAGATGTATATGGTTGTGGTGCAACTTTGTACAAAATGATAACTGGCGTAACTCCGGACGATTCAATGGAGAGATGTTCTAAAGATACACTGGAATTACCATCAAAGTTTGCAGGGAACATATCAGAGAATGTTGAGAATGCTATATTGAATGCTTTAAATATAGAAATCAATGACAGAACTCCGGATATGGAAAGACTGGAATATGAACTTACGACAACGGATGTTGTACACAAAAATCGTGTAACATCAAAATCCAGAGATCTTGGAAGATGGCCAACATGGTTGAAAGCAGTGGTAGCAGCATCAATATTAGCTGTACTGGTAGTTGGGACCTTATTGGTAACTGGTGTAATAAATTGGGATTCATTTATTTCCTCGGATGACAGATCGGATGCAAGAGTGCCAAATGTCATAAATCTTACAGTTGATGATGCTGAGAAAATACTGGCCTCTGAAAATATAGATATGAAAATTGTTGATAAGCAGGAGTCGGAAGATATACCTAAGGACTCAGTATTATCACAAAATATAAGTGGTGGAAGTCAGGTACAGAAAGGTATGACAGTAGAAATAGTTGTATCGAGTGGAAAAGGACAGGTGTATATGCCAGATTTCACTGGATTAGGACAGACTGAAGCCGTGGAACAAGTTGAAAAGATGGGGCTGCATGCGAAGATTGAAACACAAGAAAGTGAAATAGCTCAGGATTATATATGTGACCAACAATATAAAGAAGGAGAAAAAGTAGATAAAGGCTCAGAGATATTATTGAAAGTATCTATTGGCAATAGTAGTTATGATGAGAGCGCAGAAACTACAATTCCAGATGTTGTTGGTGAAACATGGGAGAATGCAAGAAAGTGTGCAAGAGAGAAAAAGATATACATATATAAGGAAGAAACACTTAATGACAGCAAGGTTGCTCAGGGAAAAGTGATAAAGCAGAATCATAAGTCTGGAGAAAAAGAAAAACAGGGGTTTGTGTTGGGGGTAAAAGTTTCTCTTGGTGTAAAAATGACTCATGTTCCTGATGTAGTTTATAAGAGCCTTGAAGATGCCCGGAAACTTATGGATGAGAGTAATCTTCAGATAGAGGTCGAATATGAACAGAGTGATAAGGTTGAGAAGGATCATGTAATATCGCAAAGTATAAAACCAGATACGGAGGTTGAGGAAAAAACAATTATAAAACTTGTGGTGAGTAAAGGCAATGGCTCTGAAGATAATTCAGAAGCAACTAATGATACAGAAGAAACAACAGAAATTACTACAGAGGATACACCTACGACAGCCCAGGAGACTACTACTGAAGAAGAAACGACAGAAGCACCAGAACCAGATGATGAACCGACAAAAGCAATCGTTCCAGATTTATCTGGATGTAGTGAAGATTCTGCTATATCGATGTTGTATGATGCGGGGCTTTCAGTTGGAAGCATAGAGTACAGGTCTGATCCTAATTCATATGATGGTGCAGTCTTAAGTCAAGGTGTTTCTGCATATTCCGAGGTCGATTATGGAACATCGGTTTCACTGATAATTTGTAATAATGAAAAAGATGAGAGCGGAAATTATATTTGCCCAGAATACTAATAGTAGAGGATAAAAATGGAGAATGTTAAGAAAATCAATTCAAGACAGCAGGTTTTAAATCATGTTCCACAGGATGGAGGTGCGATTATCGGTGTCAGAGGGTATCTGGTAGGGGTTATTATTGCTGTGAATTATGGAAATATCATAACTATAGGCAGGGATCCGGCAACATGTAATTTGATCATGGAGGGAGATTTCATCAGTCGTACACATTGCAGACTAAGCTACAACAATGGTACTGGTTTGTACACAATAGAAGACAGATCAACAAATGGAATAATCCTTCCAGGTGGTCAAATAACAAAAAAAGGACAGGTCGTTTCAGTTGCTGGTGGAACACATATATGTATCGGAACATATAGTGAAGAACTTTTATTACGATAAAATTTGGGAAATGGAGAGTGGATGAGATGAGTGAAAGCTGTCTATTCAGATATTTAAAAAAAATAGGCCTGAGCGTGCTGATAACCATGGCCTTTGTTATGAATGGGTTAATAGGTTCGGTCATAACTGCGTGTGCTGAAAACACTATGGTTAGTGAAAGTAATGAAGATGTAACGGATGATAGTGGCGTAAATTATTATATTTTTTGGGATTTTAAAAGATCAATATATCTGGACGAGTATGATGCAAGAAATGACTCAGGAAAAAATCTGGAATATGTTGGAACTCTAATTAGTGATTTTGCAGAGAGAAGCGGAGATCTGACAAGAAATATAGAGGTGTATTATATAACATCTTCTGAAGCTGAAAAGAAAACCGGAGATTTTACGACCATAAAGAATAATACAGGTGTGGTAAATCTGTCGGATGTCATCAGTCAGTCTCGTAATACTAATGATTTTGTGGATTCTGAAAATAGGAATCCTGATGAATTTAATAACGAATTGTATGCAGTATTGGAGAATAAAGAAAATACTGACAATAAAAATGTGTATATATTGCTAACCGATGGTCAGGAAAAGTTACAAAAGAAAAGTAAGGAGCTTTTAAATGAAAGTAATAGTTTAGTGTATTGGGTCGATATATCCAGATATAAGGCTACTCCGGACACTACACGTAAAAGATATGATTCGATGAAGGGGATAGACAACTTCTTTAAAGAGGATTGTATTGATGCGGCACCATTGGATGAAGCTGCTGATGATGTGCTCCTAAATATAGAGACAGATGTAGCAGGAAGATTAAATATTGGTTATTCAATTAATAACGAGGAATCAATAACAGAAAATAGTACAACATCTGGCAATTGGACGGGATATGCAACAACAGAAGTCGTTGAGGTAACATCAGTAGAATTATATGGTGTTGCAACCCCTACAGATGGCGGCGTTGGAAGTAATAACGATGGATTTATCAATAAGCTTAAGTCATGGTGGACGAATGGAATAGTTGGAAAGCTGATAATTATATTTTCAGCTCTAGTTGTGGTTGTTGTTATTACTTTAGTGATTATTTTGACTGTTAATCATAGGCAGAAGAAAAAACGCAAAATAGATCGACACAGAAAAAATGCACAAATAACAAATAATAATGATGTAGGCATGGATAACGGACATAACTACAATAGTTCGATGGATGTACAGATAGAGGTTATAGGAAGAAAGCCTGATGTGAAAAATGTTCATATAAATGGAAGTGCATTTATAGGCAGGGCAAACACCTGTGACGTTTTTATCAATGAAGTTACAGTTTCAAGACAGCATATTGTATTGGAATGCAAAAATGGAGAGTTATTCGTTCAGCCGTTGATGACTGCGACAAACAGTACAAAATTAAATGGCAAGCAGATAACTGACAGACATCAGTTGTTTTCGGGAGATAGACTGATGATCGGTGCAGTAGGAATTATAGTAAGGTGGTGATATGAATGAATATTACATATGCATTGGGTAAAGGAACATATTTATCAAATCGCTATCGTATAGATGAAATTATTGGTCAAGGTGGATTTGGAATAACTTATGTGGCATATGACGAAGCAGAAGGCAAAAAGTGCGCTGTGAAGGAATATTTCCCGAGGGATAGCGCCGTAAGATTATCAAATGGAAAAGAAGTAAAAACAGTATCGGATGAGAAAATAGAAATTTTTAATCATGGCCTTACGAGATTCATGGAAGAGGCAGATGTTCTATGGAAGCTTCAAGGCGTTGAATCTGTTGTATCAGTGTATGACAGGTTTAAAGAAAATGGCACCGGATACTATGTGATGGAATATGTTGACGGAGTTACATTAAAAAAACTTGTTAGGGAAAATGGTAAATTAAAGTTTAAATATGTAAACAAAATTTTATTTGATGTCGGAACTGCGCTTATTCAGGTTCACGCATTGAATATATTCCATAGAGATATAAAGCCAGACAATATTATGGTGGATAGCACCGGTGTAATAAAGCTCATTGATTTTGGAAATGCCAAAAATATAAAAAGACAATCTGGTAATGAACAATTGTCAGTGATGCTTACTCCTGGATTTGCTCCTTTTGAGCAGTATTCATCAAAGTCTGAGCAGGGTACATTTACTGATGTGTATTCACTTGCAGCGACCGTATACTATCTTCTTACGGGAAAGATGTTATTAAACCCTAATGAAAGACTGCTATCCAGTGAAGATATAGTTCTGGATGATGAGGATATTCCAGAGTATGTAACTGATGCTTTATATAAAGCGTTGAGAGTAAATTATAAAGAACGAACACAGACTATTTATGAATTTTTATCAGATATGAGGCTGATAAATGAGACTGTATATTCTCATGATGATAACCAAAATGCGGATATCTTAAAAAAGAATAATGAGAATAAGGCCAACGGAATACATGCGGTTACAGATAACCTTATTTCTGCAACACATGGACGAATTCCGCATCCATACATAGTTATTATTTCTGGAGACAATGAAGGTACTACCATTGATATACCTCTGGACAGAGGAGTAATTGTTGGCCGAACCAAGAATTATGCCCAGATTATATTCAAACAGGATGAATTTATAAGTAAAAAGCACTGTGAGGTATACTACGACAGCCTAGAAGATTTGATATACATTACGGATTTATCTACGAATGGAACATGGGTTAATGGGTACAAGCTTAACCCAAACCAAGTATATTCTGTAGATAAAGGAAGTGTGGTAACACTGGCAAATCAGAAATGTTCTTTTAAGGTAGGAGTGACATATTTATGAGAGAAGAAGCAGCAAGACAAAATGAAGTTACAACAGTCAGACTTACTGAAGAAATAAACTGGGAAAGTATAGATCGTAAAGAAAATGCATTGCATATTGAAATCGGACAGTCATCAATAATAGGAACAAGGAGTTATCAACAGGATGCTTTATTTGTAGCAAAGTATGAAAATGGAATGACTTTAGCTGTAATTTGCGATGGTATGGGTGGTTTGAACGGTGGTGAATTGGCAAGTAATACAGCGGTGAAAATGTTAGTGAATGATTTTAAGTCAGTGAATGATTTTAGTGAGGTTCCAATATTCTTAGAGAGGGAAGTTGTACGTCTCGATGAGTGTGTAGCAGATCTCGAGGATGAGTATGGAAATGCATTGGGAGGCGGTTGTACTTTAGTGTGCGTTGTTACAAAAGGGAATGGTATGTATTTCATATCAGCAGGTGACAGCAGAATTTATATAGTGAGAGACAATGATATACAAGCAATAAACAGAGATCATAATTTCAGACTGCAGTTGGATACAATGCTGAGAAATGGACAGATAACCGAGAAAGAGTACGAGATGCAGGAGAATCAGGCCGAAGCACTTATAAGTTATTTAGGAATGGGCAATATCTCGTTGACGGATAGTAACACTGAGCCATTTTATCTGGAAGAAAATGATCTGATACTATTGTGCAGCGATGGTCTTTATAAGAGACTTAGCAACGAACAGATATTAGATATTGTTTTGGATAATCAGAATAGTATGCAGGTGATAGCTGAACGATTAAATAAGGTTGTTATGCAGCTTACACAGAGAAATCAAGATAATACGTCGGTAATTCTGCTTAGATATGGCAGATAAAGGGCAGAAAGATGCCGTCATAAATATACAATCAAGAGGAGGACAAATTTATGAATTTAACAAGATGTGCGAAAGGTCATTACTATGATATGGACAAGTTTTCAATGTGTCCACATTGTGCAAGTGCAAATGAAGGTATGGGACAGACAATGAGATATACTCAGCCGGTAAATGATTCTGCATTTTCAGGTGGAACATCACTTTCCAGCAATGCGACTGATGATACTGTAAATTATACAGATGCCGATACATCATTCACAGACATGATAAATGATGCAAAAAACAAGCCGGAAAAAGATGATGATGATTCAGTGACAATAGGTTTCAGTGGAAGTTCAGGAAAATCAGAAGTTGTAGGATGGGTTGTATGCATTGAGGGAAGTGATAAAGGAACTGGATTCCCATTAAAGACAGGAAGAAACTTTATAGGTAGAAATGCAAATCAGGATATAGTTCTTGCAAAGGATAGAACAGTATCAAGAGATAAGCATGCGATAATCGTATATGAGCCAAGACAGAGAAAGTTTATTGTTCAGCCTGGAGATTCCAGGGGCCTGTTCTACTTAAATGATGAGGTCGTTTTGGGATCAAAAGAACTCAATGCATATGATGTAATACTTGTGGGCGAGACAAAGCTGGCGTTTATACCTTTCTGTGGAAAGAAGTTTAGCTGGGATGATGGATTACATAGTGAGGAGGAGTAAATATGTATACTGGTAAAATTACATTTATTCAGGGAGAATTACAGGGAAGTAGTATAGATCTTCAGCCTGGTAAGCAGCAGGTTCTGGGACGAAATGGAGCGAATTGTAATATTTTCTTCCAGTCTGACAGAGTAAGCAGGGTTCATTGTGCAATAACATTTGACGAAAATACAGGACGGCTGAGTTTACTAAATTATTCAACATCGGGAACAACAGTAAATGGTAATGAGTTGGGACCACAGCAGACAGTAAATATAGATAATGGAGCAAAAGTTAAGCTTGGTCATTCAGACAATGTGTTTACGTTTTCTGCACAGCTTGTAAATACGAATGTCAGTACACCTAAGAGGACGGGAGTTATCAAAAGATTGTCTAAAAAGTACACACCTCGACCAGATAATGGTGCATCTATATTTGAAGATTATCTGGTAGAAGATGATGAAAAAGAAGTGCTTACATTGTCTAATGATCGTGTACTCAATTTCTTTACTGGAAAAGGTTTGCTTAAGAATAAGGCAGTGCTTACAAATAGAAGATTATACATAAATGAGCATAAAGGAATTATATCATATGCATATTCAAGAGATGTAGTAGAGCTTGATGAGGTTACAGGCACATCGATAGTGAAGAGAAATCCTATATGGAGTCTGGTTATGGCGGGAGTTTGGCTTGTTGTAGGTATTATTTCAATGTCGATTACAGGTGTTGCTGCTACATTTTTGCCATTCCTTGCGCTGACACTTATACAGGCGTATACATACTTAAAACTGTGGGGAAATTGGTTTGTTGTTCATTTCCCAGGAGGAAAATATACATTCTCAATTAAAAATATTTCGTTGTATGAAGTAGCAGAATTTCAGAGAGCAATATGCGCTTTGAAGAGAAAAGAATTTAAATATAGCGATATGTAGGCAATGGGTGTAAGAGGAGAGTATATATGGCGAATAATAATGCAAAGATAAAATTTTTATCCGGGCAGTATGCCGGATCAGAAATCGAATTGACACCGTTTACAGCAATAGTGTTAGGAAGAAATCCCGCAGTATCAAATTTTGTGTTCAGTAATGAAAATATAAGTAGAAAGCATTGCTCGATACAATATAATCCAAATGATAGAAGGTTTGCTGTGAGTGACTATTCTTCATCAGGCACATACATAAATAATGTTAAGAGAATGCAGCAGGGGAGCGTGGAGTATCTGAATGGAGGAGACACTATTAAGTTAGGTCGTACTGATGAGATAATCCAGCTTATCGCACCTCAGAGATTTGAAAATGAACGAGGGGCAAGTGATCAGGATATTTATGATGATGATGACGATGACAGAGCAACTCAGAAGATGTCGGCATCTCAGGCAGCCGCTCAGCCGCAATTAACAGTGAGAGGCGGTTCTGAAGATAGCTATAATGCTGGAAATAGCGAAGCATCTGTTCAAAATCAGGTCAATAATAATCAATATAATGGTCAGTTTGTACAGAAAGTGTCGTGTACATTGGGAACAATTGGTTTAATTTTTGCGGGTGCAGCATTTTTGGTATGTCTTATATCACTTATTTATATCTTGGCTACAGATGCACAACATTTTGCACCAGCATGTGTAGTTTATATAAATAATTGGGGTGGCTCATTTGAATTCATTGCAGTATTTGCCTTTGTCGGTTTAATACTTGGAATAGTTCAATTATCAAAAAATGTTACAAAGGATGCCAAAATAAAAAATATAGGAACGGTTGCTATTGTGTTGGCTGTAGTTGCAATGTTGTTGTTCAGCTATATTTATATGTCTGCTGCATCATGCCCGAAGAGAGAACTTATCGAGTATGGAATTGGACAGGCTGGAGAATCTTTAGATGATATGCTGAATGAGTTGTTTCAGTAAATAATAAAAGATAAAGATATGAGGTGATGGTGACATAAGTGGAATTAATTTGACTGATAGAGGTTTACAAATAGTCGCCATCACCGAATTTATTAAAAAGGGGATTTATTATGAGAATTTTACGAGATGTATTAGGTGCTATTATTACTACTATTATTGTATTTTTTTCAATGTCAGTATGTGCTATGGCTGATGAATATGAAAGTGGTGATTATAAATATGAGATAAATCCAGACGGTAATACAGCAACGATAACGCAATATATGGCTGAAAATGAAATTGTAGAAATTCCAGCATATATTGATAATTATAAAGTGACAATAATCGGTGAGGGAGCTTTTTTTGGTAAATTAATTACAAAAGTGAGTGTACCAGATACTGTTGAAAAAATATCTTCTAGTGCATTTCGCAGTTGCAGTATGGAAGACATACAATTACCAGACAGCTTGAAAATTATAGAGGATAATGCATTCGAACAATGTGTTTATTTGAAAAAAATATATATCCCATCGGGAGTAGAGGAGATAAGAAGCGAAGCATTTTATCATTGTGAAAGTTTAAATGAAATATATATATCTTCTGGTGTTAAGGAAATAGGCTCTTATGCATTCTGTGGATGTGGTAATATAAATTCTATTGTGGTGGATGAAGCAAATACTTATTTTGATAGCAGGGAAGAGTGTAATGCGTTAATTGAAACGAGTAGCAATTCTATCCTGCGTGGCTGTATAAATACGGTAATACCTAAAAGTGTAACGTGTATAGGGGTATGCGCATTTGATCATTGCAATAATTTAAGCAGCGTAGAAATTCCATCAAATATCGTGAAAATAGACAGCGAAGCTTTTTACAATTGCCCAGATCTGAAAAAAGTTGTTATTCCGGAAAACGTAGTAGAAATGGGGGCTGGTGTTTTTTCTCATTGTGAAGCATTAACTAGTGTAGAATTATCAAAGAATATAAAAGAATTACCTAAAGAATTATTTTTTTTGTGTACAAGCTTAGAGTATATAGAATTGCCATCTGGGCTTATTTCTATAGGAACAAGAACATTTAGAGAATGTACGGGGTTAAAAAACATCTATATACCACAAAGTGTTAAATATATAGGAGATGGAGCCTTTGAGGGGTGTTCCTCTTTGAGCTTTGTTAAACTTCCGAATAATATTGAAACAATTGATAGTTGTGCGTTTGCCGCATGCACAAATTTAAAAAACATTACAATTCCAGAGCATGTAAAAAAATTAGGAATGTCAGCATTTGCTTATTCAGCGTTGACTAGTGTAGTAATACCATCGGGGATAGAAATTCTTCAGAGTGATATTTTTAGTAATTGTGTAGATTTAAAAAAAATAGAAATATTAGAGGGATGCTCAGAAATATCAGAAGGGATGTTCAATGGTTGTATAAGTCTGATGGATGTTCAACTTCCGGATGGAATTAAATATATAGGAGAAAAAGCATTTGCAGAATGCAAGAACTTATCAAGTATATTAATTCCGAATAGTGCCATTATAATAGAACCTGATGTATTCAGTCAGCACAATAATATGTTTGAAATTAAATGTTATGATGGTTCGGTTGCATACAAATATGCCGTTAATAATTCAATTAAATACACAATTATAGAGGCTCCACTACTTGATATATCACAGGCAGAGATTTCGGGTATAAAAAATAAGAATTATGATGGAATTTCACAAAAACAGGATAGTATAAGTGTTAAATTGAATGATGTTCAGCTTCTGGAGGGAACGGATTATATATTATCTTATGAAAATAATATATATCCAGGAGAAGCAAAAGTAATAATATCTGGAATTGAAAAGTATTGTGGTTCTATAGAGAAAACATTTTTAATTATAAAGCAGATTGTAAATATCGGGACAAATTCAAATATCAGCATTTCAAATATTCCGAGCAGTGTAACATACAGTGGATCACAAATAACATTCCCTAATTTGAAGGTTACAATATCTGACACTGTTTTGGAGGAGAAAAAAGATTATATTGTTACTTATACTGGAAATATAAATGTTGGAAACATGAATATTATTATCACCGGAATAGGTGATTATACAGGAAGTATTACGAGAAAAGTAAGCATCAAACAGCGAGAAATCTCAGAAAAATCATCTTCAGTAACTGTAGCTGGAATTCCAAAAACTGAGGTATATACAGGCAAAGCGCATACATATTCTAAAATTGTTGTTAGATATAACAATGCGATGTTATCTTTGGGGAAAGACTATGATGTAAGATATTATAATAATAGAAATGTGGGAATTGCCAAAGTTGTAGTGTTAGGGAAGGGAAATTATACGGGAAGTATAACAAAAACATTTATTATAAAAATCCCTGTTGGAAAGGTGTATGTATCGGGTGGACTGAAGTACAAAGTTATGAGTTTTGGTTCTGATGGAAAAGGAAATGTAGCATTGATCGGAAGTGTGGATAAAAAAATTAATAAGAAATTCACAGTATTAAATGTAAAAAAATATGTGAATATTGGTGATGCTAAAATGAATGTGGTCGCAATAGGGGATAATGCATTCAAAGGATATATTTATCTGAAAAAGTTAATAGTAGGATCAAACGTAAAGTCGATAGGAAAAAATGCTTTTTATGGATGTAAATCACTTTCAAATGTGGCGATTGGTAAAAATACAAGGAGAATAGGTGACAACTGCTTTTCGAAATGTTCAAATTTGAGAAAAATGGACATATATTCGACATATCTAACAAAAACGTCTGTTAGAAAATGCGCATTTAAAGGTATATACTCCAAGGCTTTAATAAAGGTGCCAGCAAGATGCTTAAAATCGTATAAGAGTTTAATGGTACTAAGGGGGATATCAAAAAAAGCAAAGATAACAAGTAGATAATGGTTTGAGAACTGTATAAATTGCGATGATATATAGAGGTGAATGATTGTGAAGAAAATTATCAATGTAATATGGGTACTTCTAATATTGGGGGCTGTATTAGATGGAACTCAGATGAGAGTGAAAGCAGGGAATCTAGTATATGGAGATTATGAATATAGCCAAAATCCGAGTGATAAAACAATTTCTATTATAAAATATAATGGAAAAGATAGTGAAGTGGAAATACCTCAAAAGATAAATGGAATGAATGTTGTGAGTATAAGTGAAGAAGCATTTCAGTTTAACGATACTATAGTTGACGTAGTTATACCTGAAGGGGTTACAGGTATAGGTTCTAGTGCTTTTTCATGCTGTAGTAATTTGAAACAAGTTTCATTTCCTGACAGTCTTGAGAAAATTGGATTTACAGCATTTTATAACTGTGAAAGTCTGGAAAACATATATATACCTGAAAATGTTAACACCATTGCAACGGAAGCCTTTTCTGGTTGTTCCAATATAAAAAAAATACAGGTTGCAGTCAATAATAAAGTTTTCGATAGTAGGAATAATTGCAATGCAGTAATAAATACAAGTAATGACGAATTGATTGTAGGGTGTATGAATACAAGGCTTGAATATGGGCTAAAAAGAATTGGGCAGTGTGCTTTTAGAAATGTTACCGGCTTGTATGAAATCAATGTTCCGTCAAGTGTGGCAAGCATAGGAGAATCAGCTTTCTATGGCTGTATAAATTTACATAATATATCATTGTCAGAAAATTTACAGAAAATTGGGGAACGCGCTTTTGGCAGTTGCGAGGGAATAACAAGTATTGAATTACCAGATGGACTCAAAGAAATCGGAAGTTATGTTTTTTCATTCTGCGGAAATTTAAAGAGTATATACATTCCTGCAAGTGTAGAAAGAATGGGCGCAATGGTGTTTGATGAACATAGTGATGATTTGATAATAAGATGTTACAGGTGGTCAAATGCATATAAATATGCAATAGACTGTTCAATACAATATGAAGTATTAGAAGTGGTTAAAACTGATATATCAGATGCTATAATCCAAGGAATAGAAGATAAAACGTATGATGGGGCTTTTCAAAAACAAAGGAGTATTACGATTTTTCTAAATGGGATTCAACTTCAGGAGGGAAGAGACTATACTTTAACATATGAAAATAATAAAAATCCTGGAAAAGCAAAAATAATTATATCTGGTATAGAAAATTACACAGGTACAATAGATAGATATTTTTATATAATAAAACCAATTGTAGATATAGGTAAAATATATGATGTAGATATTATAGGTATACCAAAAAGTGTTATTTATGAAGGTGGAAGAATAACATTCCAAAATGTACAAGTGAAAGTTGAGGGAACTGTTTTAAATGAAAAAACGGATTACATATTGACGTATAATAACAATATAAATGTTGGAAATGCTTCTATAGTTATTACTGGTAAGGGTGATTACAGTGGTACTATTAAAAAAAATTTTTTGATAAAATCTAGAGATATTTCGTTAAAAAATAATCAAATTTCGGTTTGCGGAGTTCCTGATTCTGATATATATACAGGAAAAACATGCGTATATCCTGAAATTGTAGTGAAATGTGGAAATACAATTATGAAGGTCGGAAAGGATTATACTATTGGATATCATAATAACAAAAATATTGGAATCGCAAAGGTAATAATATCTGGAAAAGGGAACTATTCTGGAAGCATTACAAAGAGAGTTAAAATACGAATACAAACCGGAAAAGTATATAATGTAGGAAATTTAAAATATAGAGTTACAGATTCCAGATTAGATGGATGCGGTATGGTATCTCTGACAGGGGCTGCATCGAGAAAAAACTCAAAAAAGATAGTTAAGCTAATTATACCAAACAATGTAGTAATAGGTGGTGTTAGATTTTCAGTTGTTTCAATAGGAGATAATGCATTTAGAGAATATGTAAATATAAAAAGCGTTTCTATTGGTTCTAATGTGAAATCAATAGGTAAAAGAGCATTTTATGGATGTCGAATGTTGAGTAGTGTGAAAATTGGAAATAACGTGTGTGTAATAAACGAAAGAGCATTAGCTGGTTGTAGTGAATTAAAAAGATTAACAATAACAACAACAAAGCTAACGATAAATTCAGTCCGTGCAGGAGCATTAAAAGGCGTAAATAGTAAAATCGTGATCAGAGTACCTGTCAGGAAATTGAAGGAGTACAAAAAAATATTGACATTAAGAGGTGTTTCAAAGAAAGCAAAAATTATAAAATAGAATTATGGAGGATTATACGATAAAGCGTATAATTAATGAACTCATCCGAACAGATATGTGATGGTGAAGCTGGCAGAGGCAACGATAAGGATGGTAGATAAGTATGAGAAGAAATAGGTATTGGCACATAATGGGTTTGATTCTATCTTTGACAGGTACGGCGTGTGTTGCATCAGGCTGTCAGAGCATACATGATAAATTTGATATTATACAATCTCAAATTACAACAAGTGAATCGAACAGTACAGAACCCGGTTTGTATGAGGATAAAGATGCTCAGTATACAGAATCGGAGAAGCAGAGCAGTATATCTGATAAGCCGACGATGGAAGCTTATACGCAAGAAGATAAAAATGCAAGTGAAATCACGAAAACAGAGATAGATGAAGCTGAAGTAGCAGCAACTGAAAAAGAAGTTAATGAGAAGCGTGGACAGACGCTCTCTTATGAGGAAGCCGAGGAAATATACTGTGATCTGATCTATGAGCATGCGTGTAAGAGGGATGTATGCAGAGAGGATGATGGAACCTTGGGAGACTTTTCAATGGATAAATATCCTTATGGGGAAGACACCGATGGGCGGTACAGTATATATATAATGGATAAAGGTTTTTCAGATGTTGGCTATAAAATTTCAGATATAGATGGTGATGGTATATATGAGCTTCTGCTGGCAGATATAAACTCATCGATGATATATGAAGTGTTTACCTTGGAAGGTGACACTCCGAAAATGGTGCTTGACAGTTGGGAACGCTGTAGGATTGATTATTGCGGAGATTTTATATTAAGAACTGGTTCAAATGGGGCAGCTAATCAGGAGATAATTATGTATTCGCTGGATGGAGACATAGAGAGAGCAGAGTTATTAGAAGTTTTAATGGAAGGCAATGCGGGGAGGCCGGATGATTCAATCATGTATGGGTACATGAGTTATAAAAATGATGAAAATGATCTTGGACAAATCACAGAGGATACTTTTGATAATTACCAAAATGAGTGGAATTCACATAAATGTATTGTCCCAGATCTGAAATCTGCCAATGATTATCTCACAGATAGAATTACAAAAGCTGCGGCGGAATTAAACTAATTGTAAGATGATAAAAATAGTAAAACACAAAAATAGACATAAAAAGAGACAATATGGACATGATAGTAAAGATGCATGGGATAATATGGTAAAATATAACAAGACAGATTTAATTTGTTTTATATCGCCAGCTTTGGCATACGGAGACCATAATTATTTAGAATATTAAATATAAGAAATGAGGGAGGATTAAGTTTATGATAATAGAGAAATTAAAGCGGATAACAGAGAATATTGTTGTTGTACTTTGCATATTAGTTGTGTTTATAGGGGGAGGTGCAGTTACTGTTATAGCGTCTGATAATATAGATATAGCGGAAGGTAGAGCAGAGTTGGCTTTATCTGATGAATATCTTACTCTTGGAAAAAGTGTAGATGGAATTTTGACATCGAGTCAGTCAAGTTATGAATATGAATTTAGTATAACAAATGCAGGAAGAGTTTCAATTAAGTTTACAGCATATCAGATGCCATATACAATCAGACTATATGACGATGATGGGGATTGTATTGCATCTGAAAATATGGAATATAATTATGATTTGGAATTCGGAAAAACAAATTTTCATTGGGATTTATCAAAAGGGACATATTATATAGTGGTCTATGGAAGAAAAAATATTTATGATGGGGAAACTGCAAATTATAAGATAGAAACTTCGTATAAAAGTGTGGGAACAAGCGAGGGAGAACCAAATAATAGTTTTGAGGAAGCTACCCTTGTAAAAATACCATCAACAATAACTGGTATGTTGGCTTTAAATGACAAAAAAGATATATACAAATTTTATTTGCAAAAGTCGACAGAAGTTGAAATTATATTCAAAGTTATAGATGCGGATACTTGTGGACTTAGTATCTATGATGAAGAAGGCGACAGAGAGGCATATGAATGGCAAAGCAGAGAAGATAACAAAAAAATATATAGATATATGCTTTCGGCGGGAGTACACTATATAGTTATCGTTCCACCTATGGTGCCTGCAGCCGATTGGTCTGGATCGTATATGTTTACGATTTCCAGTGGTATAGCAATGACTTCAAAGAATGTACGTTTATCCACAGAAAAGTGTATGTATAATGGAAAAGTAAGAAATCCGTCGGTGATCGTTAAGGATAATAGTGGGAATCGCCTTGTAAAAGGAAGAGATTACACAATATATATTCCGTTGGGAAGAAAGAGTATTGGCACATATACATATAAAATTGTGTTTAAAGGTGCATATAAGGGGACAATAAAGAAAAATTTCACAATTGTTCCAGCGAAAACAAAGATTACATCTATAAAGAATAAGCGTGCGGGTATAAGAATCACGTGGAAGAAATCAAGCTCGGCAAATGCAACAGGATATTTAGTATATAGAAGTATAAATGGTGGTGGATATAAGCTTGTAAAGACAATAAAATCCAATCGTATTACATATTATAGTGACAGCAAGGCTAATAGACTATGGTCAAATTACTCGTATAAGGTTGTTGTATACAAAAAAGTTGGACGTAAGACGTATAAGGCAGTTGGTAGTAGTTCCAAGAGGATTTATAGGTATAATTGACGGGATGCATATATTACTTGGTGATTTCATATATAATGATGTCCATATGCTTGGTATTGCAGCAAATAAATGAATTGTGTATTCTAAGAGCCGTAGATTGATTATGCTCTACTACTTTTTGTAAGCAAAGCTATGGTTCAATGAACAGAAATAATATATAAAGCCAGGCTAGCGGAGATAAGTTGGTAAAATCAGAAAAGTACAATAATACCATATTGGCAGTGGCAGAAGACGACAGTGTAGATGAGGTGGAATGCATGATGCGAAACAAAAGTGTACAGATAGTGGGGGTGTTGCTGGCTTTGACAGGAATTACATATGTTGGTTCAGGTTGCCAAAGTATACAGGATAAGTTGGACGTGATTCAATCTCAGACAACGACAAGAGAGGTGAGCATCGCGGAAGAAATGATATCAGAAGAGAAAAATACAGAGAAATCAATTGTGACCGAACAGAAAACAGAGACCGATGTAGCGGATGATATTCCGAGTGAAGAGAATATTGATGATGCTGTTTATTTAACACAATATGAAGAGATAATAAGCAGATATATCGAACTCAATCATCAGAAATTAGAGTATGGGGATTTGACCAATATTGAATTCCCATATGAGACGGCGGATGATGTGTATGCTAGATATAATGTAATGTTAGTATTGGAAGAACTGGACAATGTGGGATATGTAATTGATGACATTGATGGTGATGGGGTAAAAGAACTTATTATTGCAGATATGACATCACCATTGATATACGACATATACACAATGGATGGAGACGTTCCAAAGCTTGTTGCGGCAAGTTGGGAAAGAAGCAATACAACTTACTGTGGAAACCATTTTTGTACAGAAGGATCAGGAGGAGCGGCTAATTTTATAGTATCCTATAAGGTGTTTAAAGGAAACGAAATGCAAACAGAGTATTATCTTTATACAGACTTGTTAGAAAATGGTGAGAGTGTTTTTTTCTACACTACAAATAGCATTATGGACAAAAATAATGATAATCTCATAACACAGGAAGAGTACAATGGTATTAAGGAAGAAACTGAGTCTGGGGGATGTGTATATCCTGGTTTGAAGACTATGGTAGAACAATGAAAGATCTGTGAATGAGGAGGACAATACATATGAGAAAGAAGATTTTGTTGGCAATGGCGCTTACGGGGCTGAGTGCATTGATGATAACAGGATGTGCTTCACCAGTAATAGAAAGTAAAAAAGAAATACTTGAATCAGAACTGGGCAACAAGAATCTGCAGGATTCAGATGAAGACTCAGATGATGGAAAAACTACAGAAGAGACAGAAATGGTTACTACAGAAGATACAACTGTAGAAGAGGAAGCGAGTGCTTCTTATACATCTATAAAAGAACAGGTGCTGCTTGACAAGGATGGTGTAAAGGTTACAGCCACTGGTTATTCTGTAAACGAATACGACGAGGATCAAATAGAGGTTACAGTGGAGAATAATACAGATAAGGACCTGACAATCGGAAGCGAAAAGATAGTTATAAATGGCTATATGGACTGGGTGTTCTGGGGAGTCGATGTGGCTGCTGGAAAGAAATGCAATTCATGTGTAACGCTTTCTGATGATACAACAAAAATTGCAGGGATCACAAACATAGGAACAGTTGAATTCTATTTCTGGGCAGAGGAGAAAGACAAGGACAGTTACGAGGATATTTTCAAGGATGAATATTATAAGCTGGAGACATCGCAGGTTGGCGAAGAAGTGGATGCAAACACGGATAAGCAGGAAATATACAGTGCAGATGGAATCCGAATAACAGCACTTGGAAATGAGACTGATGAATATGGAAATACTAATCTATATTTCTGCATGGAGAACAATACAGGCAAGAATGTGTATATAAATCTGGAGGATATGTCAATAGATGGTCTGATGTTCAATGCATATGTGACGCTTACTGTATTTGATAGTAGGAAGGGAATTGGCGTGATTACCATTTACAAAGATGATTTGGAAGAAAGCAAAATAAGGGAAATTAAGAATGTTGAGTTTAAACTTGAGATGGAAGACACTGATACTATGGATGATATATTGACGACAGATGTTATCAAATTTCCTGTGGAATAATACTGAACGCAAGAATGCTGGTCAGGTTTGGTATTGCGGCAAATAAAATAATTGTGTATTCTAAGAGCAGTAATGGCACGATCGAAACAACTTGGATTACGAGAGACCGTTTCAAGTTTTGTGTAAACGTTAAAAACTGATATAAGATTTGTGAATAGTTACAAATGGGCAGAGCCGATTTTCCGGATTCTGCCCATATCTGCATTATACAGTAGTTTTTAGGCATGTCAATAAAACCTGCCTAAAATTGACTGCTTTACAGGTTCCGTCCTGCCAGACGTTCTTCAAAATAAATTTCAAGCTGGGAATGGATCTGTCCCCAGTCCTGCCTGTGTCCGGTCCATTTTTTCGTGATATCCATGGTTGCCAGATACATACAGCATTTTCAAAAGGCTGTCATCCGACGGAAAAACCGTCTTGCTTTTGGTCACTTTCCGGAGTTGGCGGTTGAATCATTCAATGGCATTTGTGGTATAAATCAGCCGTCTTACTGCCTCCGGATATTTGAAATAAGTGGACAGGGTTGCCCAGTTATCATTCCAGGATTTATAGATTTTCGGGTACTTGGAATCCCATTTATCCTTGAACAGTTCCGGTTCATTTAAAGCGGTTTCTTCCGTTGGAGCTGCATATACAAGCTTCAGATCAGCCATCAGTTTTTTGATGTCTTTGTATGAAACAAACTTCGTTGAATTACGGATCTGATGGATGATACACTGCTGAATCTCTGTTTTTGGATAAACAGCCTCGATTGCCTGTGAAAATCCATTTAAACCATCAACGCATGCAATCAGGATATCCTCAACGCCTCTGTTTTTTTATCCATTCATGATAGAAAGCCAGAATTTCGCACTTTCGTTTTCTCCAACATACATTCCAAGAACATCTTTTTTCCCATTCATATCGATACCAAGGGCAATGTAAACCGCACGTTTTACAATACGTCCTTCACTGCGGACGTGATAGTGGATTGCATTCATAAATACTACAGCATACACTTCTTCCAAAGGGCGTTCCTGCCATTCTTTTACAATCGGCAGGATTTTGTCTGTGATCCGGCTGATTGTGCTGTCAGAAATATCAATATCGTATAATTCACGCATGTGGGATTCAATGTCTCCGGTTGTCATTCCTTTGGCATACATAGAAAGTATTTTTTCTTCCATGTCCTGAGTTGCTGTATTTTGATACTTCTTAATCAGCTGTGGTTCATAATCACCATTACGATTCCTTGAAATGGCTACATCCATATCTCTATAACTGGTATGCATAGTTTTACGGGAATGTCCATTTCTACTATTGTCCGTTTCTTTGTTTCGGTAGTCATACTTGGAATATCCTAACCCCTCATCCAGTTCTTCATCCAAGGCACCTTCCAAAAGGACAGACATCATGTCGCGCATGATACTGTTTACATCGGTGCCGTCTTTGATGCTGATATTATTATTTTTCAGATAGTCACGCATCATTTCTCTCATTGCTGCTTTTTGTGGGCTGTCTTTTCTTCTTGCCATAAAAATAACCTCCAAACTGAGTAATTTTATCTTACATCAGTTTGAAGGTTTACACAAACTTTGGGATGCTCCCGAAAAGCTTTATTTTAAGTATTTTTGAATACCACTCTTGCTTACCGGGTGCATTTTTTTAGACACATTCTTCTTGTTGACCTGGGTTCTAGTTTTTCTGAATGTTGTTAAGCTTATTTTCTTCCCAGTTGAGGATGTGCATTTGTTCTCGATTACTTTTCCGTTTTTATATCTGATATTTCTGTCGATGTCATAATACATGGTGGTTTTGCTAAAAGTATAGTTTTGTGAGATTTTTCCATGCTTACTGAATTTGTATGTGGATAAAGTGTGATAACGTACAGCCCCAGCGGAACTGTAATCATCCTCAATTGTATAGATGCCTGCATTTGACACACCGTACAGGCTTCCTCTTACAGGAATAGCTTTATACTTACCGTTCACATGCATATAAACCTCTGAATAAGTCATAGTTCTGAGACCTAATCGACCTGTTACAATGATATCCTTGTGTCCGTCTCCATTGATGTCATAAACATAGAATTCTGGATTATACATTATTCCTTGGGTTTTGCTTTTGTAATATGTTCCGTATTGAGTTTTGGTGATTCCGTTGAGCAACCACTTGGTATATACTTTCCTTTCAGCTTGTGTCATAGTTGCGGTAGCTGCCTCGCTTTGAGTTATGGATGCAAACAGCAATACACAAGTCATAAGTAAAATACCTAATGTTTTTTTGATTTTGTTCATCTTCATGGCTATTCTCCTTTGTATTATTAGTATTTTTTTATTTTAGCACTCCATCTTAGCGATGCGTTTTTAATTGACTAATCTGCAGAGTTTAATGCTTATAGTTACATTACATTTGAAGATTTCCGAGCTTGAAGTCGGGAAGAAGCCACCAGAGCAGCAGATTTCAATCTTACATTGTTAAGTAATTAAGTTCTGTGTATAATTTAATATATTAAAAAGTGGCGCTTGATTCTATAAGCCACAATACAAAAGAGGAGAGACATATAGTGCAGCGATAGTGAAATTCTTGTCTTAATAAGACAAAAACTAACTACAAAAAACGAGGAAAAGGAGAGAGCAAGTGGAAAAAACCAACGAAGATTCAACAGAGATTTCAAATGAGACTTCAAGCAGAACTTCAACTGAAAAAACGAATGATATATCAGAAGAGATGTTAGATGCTGATGACAGAGTTTGCCAGTTTGATGAAAAAGCTTACAAGGAGAAGCAACCAATAACATCCAGAAGTTACAAGATAAAAGCAGCAGTTATCATAGTACTGCTTTTGGTTGCATTTGTGGTAAAAGACTTTATTATATTCAAGAGAGTATTCAGTTTTAACGCTGAAGCAACCGGACTTGCGCAGTTCCTGCCGTGGTGGATTAGGGATCAATGGCAGATGCTAGTCATCGGCATGGTATTTATTTTGATCCCGTGGGAACTCATGTATAAATTTTATCTTTATATTTGTAAAGAGAGAAATCCGAATCTTAGGCAATCAAGAGTGTTTTTAGTTACCATACTTGTGATTGCCTCGCTGATTGCCATTTTTTGTTATATCCCTTATACGAAGATTAGCCGGGCAGGCTTGTACATATTTTGCGTGATTGCGTTGAGTCTTGCAGTATGTTATATATGCAGGCAATTCTTTGAGAGTGGTATTGTATGGTTTATCTTATCGGTAATTTATCTTGCCGTTATTACATACATATATGCAAACCGGATTTGTGAAAAAGCAGATATGTTATTTGAAACTTCATTATCTTCTGCCTGGCAGATGACTGGATATGCCATATGGGTTCTAATTGTGCTGTTCAGTGCAGCTGTGGAAGTGCTTATGATATATGCATTATATAATAGCGAGTCGATAGGAGAATGGCTGATTTATATAATCATTAATGTGATGCTGGGGATAGCTTATGGATATGTTGTACTTCCTGTAATGGATAGATTCGAGAACGGATTGCGCAGAAATGTATCAGGTGATTATTCGTTTGTGGGCGAACCGTTGAATTCGCCAGTTGTTATATGGATGATTGCATTGCTGGCATTTATTATCGTTCTGCTGGCATGTGCTTCGAAGATAGTTGAACGTTATTCACATAAAAGAATGTGGATGCTGATATGGATAGATGTAAGTGTTTTGGGACTTCTGATATTTGGAATATGTGCAAAGGCAGGAATTGTGGACAACAGTTTCAGCAGTCATTCATTATTTGACATGGGTAGTATGATAGCAGTGTTTATAGCTGTCAGACTATTGATTATTCCCATTAAGCCACAGCTGGATCTGAAGTGTAGGTTCATAAATCCTGATCAGGAGATAATCGATAGCGGGTATGATAGAAAAGTATTGGAGATTCAGATTATCAGCCTTCAGAAGCAGCTTAATGCTCTAGTGAAAATGACAAGGCTGACAGATATAAAGGTAGACATGGCACACAAAGCACTGATGATTCCTGACGATAAAGATGAGGGTGAAGAGGAACGTCACGACCTTCTTGATTTTGTAGAAAAAGCTAATAAGCTTGTGGATGAGAAAAAGAAAAATGGAGAACCGGTAAACTATAGTGAGCTATATAGTAGACTTATGAAGATCAGAAACGAGGAACGTGAGCAGATCTTTAAGATTATGGAAGCGAAATATAATGATGAATGTATGGATCTTGATGATTTTGATGATTTGGACCATACAGATGATGATAGTGATGAGGATGAAAACTAGGAAGACGAACATACACTTCAGGATACAGCACTTGCAGCTTTGACTCAGATAAATGAGAAAGAATATGATACAGAGATTGTGGATGAGGGGATAGACAAAGACCATATTGTACATTACGGATTTGCATTTGAGGGCAAGAAAGTGCTTATTTTGGCGGGATAAAAGGCCTAAAGACTTGTGGCGGAGATTACTGTCACTGATATGTTAGATAGACTGTAAATATTCAACTAATAAGGTGGCGTTAATCTATGATTGATAATAAAGTGAATGATTACAAACAGTATGGAGAAAACAATATAAGAGAGAACTATAGAAAACTTACCAGGTTACTTATTTTCAAAGGACTTACCATAACTACCATGGAATCCGCCACCTCGGGGCAGATTGCATCCCTCATCACAGACACGGAAGGTTCATCTGCTGTGTTTAAGGGGGCATTTGTCACCTACTGCAATGAGGCAAAGATCATGCAGGGAGTTCCGGCGGAGATCATAGACAAGTACACAGTCTACTCAAAGGAAACTGCAGGTGCCATGGCGAAGGCGTGCAGGAAGGCATATAATGCGAATATAGGGATCGGCGTGACTGGAACAATGGGAAATGTTGATCCGGCGAATCCGAACGCTTCAGTTCCGGGACAGGTATACTTTGCCATAGACATAGATGGCGATGTGGAAGCATATTATGTGGAGCTTCCACCTCAGCCGACAAGGCTTGCGTACAAGCTGGCTGTGGCGGAGGAGATTTATGAGGAGCTTGTGAAAAGATTGGTATAATACTGAATTATTTGAAGGCTTTATTTCAGAATGACATAGTAAGTTTTGCGAATAAGGATGATGTTCTCACTTACCTGATCCATCTTGGATATCTGGCTTATCAGAGAAAGAGTAATTCTGCATTTGTGCCAAATGAGGAGATAAGGCAGGAACTTATAAGGTCGCAGTGTATACGGTGACCTTATTTAACCTTATTAAGCCTTTTTAAACCTTTTAAAAAAGGATGATTTACAGGTAGAAAAACTGATATATGGAGGCGGAGAAAGATGAAAAAATACGATCAGAAGATTCTAAAAACGGCAATACCGGCATTTGTGATATCAGCTATATGTTATGCGGCCATGTGGGGAATAATGACGAGAACGGAGAATACATTTTTTGCTGGATACATAGGCGGCGGAGGTGCAGTCAGCCAGATAAGGAATATTCTTATATGTATTCTTGTAGGGGTGATATTTTTTGTTTTACCACTTGAGAAGATATGTGATAAGACATACGGCGCAGTGCGTTATTGTGGATCGCTTTTTACAGATAAAAAGAAATTTAGAGATGCGGCGGCATTGTTTGTGCTTACGCTTCTGTATGCCGTTATCTGCTGGGCAAGTGTGACGTTTTCAATACATACCGACAGTGGACTCGATGATGGAGGACATTGGGGATTATTCGGCTCGGGAAGTGACGAAATATATGCTGTGGTGATAACGATACTAGCTTTTGTGGTTATGGTAAAGGGCGTTGACCTTGTAAAGAAAAGTTGGAGTGGAGTTTTGTTCTGGTTTCTTATCGAACTTGTAAATGTTGTGAGTGTAAAACTTGTGACGGCCAAAGATGATCTCACATTTGCTATCGTGTGTGCAGAAACGATTATGTTTATTGTATACATGGCTGTTCAGCACAGGTTGAATATTGTGACTTGTCTGTTATCACTGCTTTGTGGAGCTATACTTATATTCGCCGGATGTGATGATGTATTTACCAGTAAGAATAAGATTTCAGGTTCGTCGATCATGGATGAACTGGATCAGGCTGGAACTATGCCAGACAGGATTTTTGGAGAAAGATATAATATTACGATAATTGAACATCAGGCTGGGATTGGTTTGTGTATATTGTGGTTCATATTGCTTGTTATTTTGTCAATTGCTGTCATTCTGTCTGCAGCAAAGCTTATGAAGGTATCTGCCAGACGTGGAACGTTTGTGATTGGAATATATATGATAGAAGCATTTCTGATCATATATGCTATATTGGCGGAACTGGGATTTATCAAGCCGGCAGTGACGCTTTTGCTGCATATGAACGAGGTGGTTCCGGTTATGATATTGGGATTTAGAATGTTTTTCATAGAAGATGGCAGCCACAATGAAAAATCCTGCTTCAATGTGTAAATGTCAATGAAAAAGTTTACCAGTTGCATCATTGATTATTACGGAACAAGGAGTATATATGAATAAGCAGATAGTTAATTATAAAAATGATGAAGAAATGCAGAGTATAATAAAAGCAAAACAAAGAAATATCAAAATAATACAAATCCCCATGTATTTGTCGTTAGTGGGAATACTCCTTCCGTTTGTGGGGGTAATATTTGATATATATGGTCCAATTATTGATACTGTTTTTAGAGTGGTGCCTGTAGTATGCATATTTATTGGCTTCTTACTTGCTATACTGTGTAATAAAAAAATGAAAGACCTCAGGGTGTTTATAGGACAGAATATTGTGCTCGGGGTTCTCGAGGAGAGAATTCAGGTTATTGATTATTCGCCAAGTGGTTATGTGGATGAATCTTTTTTAAAAAAATGCAGTATTCTTCCAACTTATAATAGAGCAACAGGTTCAGATTATATTCATGGAATATACAGAAATGTAGAATTTACATACAGTGATCTTGAATTGAAAACAGAAAGTCAGGATTATACTGCAAATGAAAACAACCTGAAAACTACTATTACAGAGTTTTCAGGACAGTTTATGACAATGGCGTTGAGTAAAAGCGTGAATGGATTTGTACAGATAATGGGCAAGAGTAATTCTGGGAAAATGAGGCAAAATAGAAAGGCCGTATACATAGATGAAAAAAACAATATATCAAGCTACTTGAAAACGGGAGATCGCGTATTTGATGACCAGTTTGAGGTTAATGCATCGGGGGATGACCTTGCGTATTCTATTTTGACCCCTCAGTTTATTTCAGGCTTGAAGAAAATGGGAAAACGTACAAGAGTTCAACTTTCTGGAAATATGGGCGTGATTGCCTGCTACAACGAGAAAAATTCATTTGAATTAATTGGAGAAATTAAAGATAATAGCGATATCGAATTATACAGGAAAAAGTTTAGAAAAGAATTATCAGATATTTTAGCGATCCTTGATATAATGATTGATTGTTGCTAAGGGATGATTCGGAATTTAATGTATTATAGAAAACTAGTAAAAGAATCTGTTACACTTATATTTGAAAACAGTCCGAGAGAGTTGAAGGAGAAGCAATTTTTTAATACATATGTCCATATTGGGAAAACAAAATGCAATACCGGATTGGGGTTGGATATGCTTCAGGAATAGTATATCATCTCGTTTGACGAATTTGAGGAAAGTTACTATTCTAAAGGTGAAAAGAAAAAGAAGGAGAATAGACGCTTTATGGAGAATGAATGCAATATAGAGAATAAGATCAGAATGAATTACCGGCATCTCACACAACTTCTTATCTCCCGACACCTAACCATAACCACCATGGAATCTGCCACTTCAGGGCAGATAGCTTCCCTCATCACCGACACGGAAGGATCATCCGCAGTGCTGAAAGGGGCATTTATCACCTACTGCAATGAGGCGAAGATCATGCAGGGGGTTCCGGCAGAGGTTATAGACAAGTATACAGTCTATTCAAAGGAAACTGCGGGTTCAATGGCGCAGGCGTGTAGAAAGGCGTATAATGCGAATATAGGGATCGGTGTGACTGGAACCATGGGCAATGTTGATCCGGCGAATCCGGAGGCCTCAGTTCCGGGACAGGTATACTTTGCCATAGATATAGATGGTGATGTGGAAGAGTATTATGTGGAGCTCCCACCTCAGCCGACCAGGCTGGCGTATAAGCTGGCGGTGGCGGAGGAGATATATGAGGAGCTTATTAAGAGGCTGGACTGATAGGACGATTGTCAAAGGATGTATAAATGTTATATCTCATATCCGACATCCACGGAGATGTCATGTCATTCAGAAAAATGTTGAAAAAGATAAGCTTTGATCCAGCCGTGGACCACATGATAGTCATGGGAGACATATTTGACTGGAACGACGAGGGAATTTCTCTTCTTGAGTTCATGTCGGACTATCTTGTGGGTGGTTCGATGCAGCTCATAAAGGGTAATCATGAACTGTTTGCCCAGATGTACATAGAGGGAAGCATGTCAGAGAGACAGTGGATCATATTCGGCGGTGGTGGAACAGTCAGAGATATCAAGAAGCTCAATGTGGATGATCAGATGAAACTGCATGGGTTTCTGGCACATCTGTCACATTACACAGAGATACATTCGCCAAAGTACGGAGTTTGTGTTGTCACCCATCCGGGCATTCATTGTGGCTCATACATCAGAAATGCTGATAGAACGATCAATATCGCTGAATCTATAACGAATGCCGT
This sequence comes from Coprococcus sp. RTP31081st1_H1_RTP31081_211007, assembly GCF_040227275.1. Taxonomy (NCBI): domain Bacteria; kingdom Bacillati; phylum Bacillota; class Clostridia; order Lachnospirales; family Lachnospiraceae; genus Coprococcus; species Coprococcus sp. RTP31081st1_H1_RTP31081_211007. The sequence goes on along the minus strand of NZ_JBEHVP010000005.1, from coordinate 40,461 downwards.
GGGAAGAGATGAATACAGATTTCTCATCTCACCTGATATCCACAATGTTCCTTTTTCAGATAAAAAAGCATTTGACAGGTACGTGTTCTGCGGACATGTGACGACGAACAGACTCAATGAAGATCATTCCTACAACGTTTACGTGACACCTTACTATATGGATCTCGACTGCGGAAATGGAGAGAGAAACAGGGGCGGAAAGCTGGCGTGCTACTGTGTGGATGAGAACAGTGCAATATATGTTTGATAAATTTTTTAAAATTAGGGGTTGATTTTTGAAAGAATATGGAGTATTTTATATTCAACAATTAGATGATACGAAATGGACAAAGGTGTTCTCAAGAAGGAGGACACCTTTCTCTTTTTTTGAGGATACGTTAAGGATTCATTTTAATCAGGAAAAGGAGTAGTAATTATGATGAACAAAATTTCAGCCGTATTTGGCTCACACGTATTCTCAGATCAGGTCATGAGAGAGAGACTTCCAAAGGCAGTTTACAAGTCACTCAAGGCGACTATTGACAAGGGCGAGCCTCTCGATACATCAATCGCAGATTCAGTTGCAGCAGCCATGAAGGAATGGGCAATGGAGCTTGGTGCAACACATTATACACATTGGTTCCAGCCACTTACAGAGACAACAGCAGAAAAGCACGACTCATTCGTAAGCACAGTCGGTGATGGCGGCGTTATCCTTCAGTTCACAGGCAAGGAGCTCATCAAGTCAGAGCCGGATGCTTCATCATTCCCTTCAGGCGGTCTTCGTGAGACATGTGCTGCAAGAGGATATACAGCATGGGATTGCACATCACCAGCATTTGTAAAGACAACAGATGAGGGAACATGTATCCTCTGTATCCCGGCAGCATTCACATCATATACAGGAGAGTCACTTGACTACAAGACACCTCTTCTCCGTTCAATGGATGCCATCAGCAAGGAAGCTCTTAAGGCTCTTGCAATGTTCGGCAACACAACAGCCAAGAAGGTTACTTCATCAGTTGGTCCTGAGCAGGAGTACTTCCTGATAGATAAGAAGAAATTTGCAAAGAGAACAGATCTTAAGCTCTGCGGACGTACACTTTTCGGAGCAATGCCCCCAAAGGGACAGGAGCTTGATGATCAGTATTTCGCAGCGATCAAGGATAAGATCGCATCATACATGACAGAGTTGAACGAGGAGCTGTGGAAATACGGCATCCTTGCAAAGACACAGCACAATGAGGTTGCACCTGCACAGCATGAGCTTGCACCAATCTTCTCAACAACCAACATCGCCACAGATCAGAACCATCTGGTTATGGCAACCATGAAGAAGATCGCTGCAAAGCATGACCTTGAGTGCGTACTCCATGAGAAGCCATTTGCCGGTGTAAATGGTTCAGGTAAGCACAACAACTGGTCGATCTCAACAGACGAGGGCGAGAACCTCATCGATCCAGGCAAGCATCCTGAGACAAATCTTCAGTTCCAGTTCTTCCTGGCAGCAGTTCTGGTAGCAGTAGATAACAACGCTGAGCTCCTGAGACTTTCAGCATCATCAGCAGGAAACGATCACAGACTTGGAGCTAACGAGGCACCTCCAGCAATCATTTCAGCATTCCTTGGAGAGCAGCTCCAGTCGATCGTTGAGCAGATTATCGAGAAGGGTGAGGCTACAGAGTCCCCAAAGGGCAAGACATATGTATCAGGTGCATCAACACTTCCTACATTTACAATGGATGCCACAGATAGAAACAGAACATCACCATTTGCATTCACAGGTAACAAGTTCGAGTTCAGAATGGTTGGTTCAACACAGTCCATCGCATTCCCAATGATGGTACTTAATACAATAGTTGCAGATCAGATCAAGAAGATGACAGATGAACTTGAGGGCGCTGACGATTTCGAGACAGCCTGCAAGGCACTCATCAGAAGAGAACTCACAGCGCATCAGAGAATCATCTTCAATGGCAACGGTTACTCAGATGAGTGGGTTGAGGAGGCAGCAAAGCGTGGTCTTCCAAATATCAAGTGTATGGTTGATGCTGTTCCTTATCTTGCAGCAGATAAGAGCGTTAAGATTTTCGAGAACCTTGGAGTTATGGATAAGGCAGAGCTTGAGGCGAGAGCTGATGTAATGCTTGAGAACTATGCAAAGAAGATCAACATCGAGGCACTCACTATGATAGAGATGTCTAATGAGGAGATCATTCCTGCAGTTATGGAATATCAGGCAGAACTTGCAAAGGGTGCAGCTGAGATCAAGGCTCTCGGAATTGATCCTACAGTTCAGGTATCACTTCTGAACACCATCTCAGAGAAGCTCACAGAGCTCAAGAGCGCTACAGTAGCCCTTGAGGAGCTGGTTGCAAAGGCATCAGATTACGAGGGAGATACAGAGGCCTGGGCTAAGTATTTCCACAACACAGTATTTGCAGCATTTGACACAGTGAGAAAGCCTGCTGATGAACTTGAGAAGGAACTTCCAAAGACAGCTTGGCCATTCCCAACATACGAGCAGCTGTTATTCGAGCAGTAAAACATAGATTGAGTTTGCTAATCCTACTAAATTCTATATAAAATAGCTTAGAGGCATCCTGTCTGCGGTATCGCAGGCGGGGTGCTTTTTGCGCGTTATAATCCCGTCAAGCGCGCACATGCGAGAGCTTGCTCGCGGCATGTAGCGCATTTGACGGGATGACGCGACATGAACACGAAGGCCGACAGGCCGGAGTGTGAATGCCGCGTAGAATTGCGGGAGCACGAAGTGCGGAGCAATTCTGTATTAACGCGCAATGCGGTGGAGAAGTGCGAAGCAATTCTGTATTAACGCGCAATGCGGTGGAGAAGTGCGAAGCAATTCTGTATTAACGCGCAATGCGTGTGGAGGGGGGGCAAGTGCGAAGCGGAGGAGCAGGCACCTCCGTCCCCACTTGCTCCACTCCACAAATTCTGCTATTATATACAGATGTGTTGTGATGTATTTTTGCACCGGTCACGGCATAAACAGGATCATGTGTGTGGCGGATGCTGAAAGAATAGGAGCATAATTTGAAGAATTTATATATAGCAGAGAAGCCCAGCGTGGCGAGGCAGTTTGCCGACGTGCTGGGGGTGAAGGGCAATGCGGGAAATGGTTACCTGGAGTCGGATACAGCGGTTGTCACATGGTGTGTCGGACATCTGGTCACCATGAGCTACCCGGAGGTCTACGATCCGAATCTTAAGAAGTGGAGCCTTTCAACTATTCCATTTATTCCAACTGAATACAAATATGAAGTTCTTCCTGACACAAAGAAACAGTTCAATATCGTTGCGGGATTGCTTACCCGCGATGACATAGGCTGTATCTATGTGGCAACGGATTCAGGACGAGAGGGAGAATACATATACAGGCTTGTGGATTCAATGGCTCACGTAACCGGCAAGGAGAAACGCCGTGTGTGGATCGATTCACAGACCGAGGAGGAGATCCTCAGGGGAATCCGTGAGGCGAAGCCGCTCTCAGAGTACGACAGCCTCAGCGACGCAGCGTACCTTAGGGCCCAGGAGGACTACCTTATGGGTATCAACTTTTCAAGGGCGCTGTCGCTGAAGTTTTCAAATGTAGTCCAGAGGTATCTCGGCATGGACAGATGTGTCATAGCCGTGGGCCGTGTCATGACCTGTGTCCTCGGTATAATAGTGAAGAGAGAGCGTGAGATCAGGGAGTTTGTAAAGACTCCGTTCTACAGACTCGTTGCAAATGTGGGCGAGGAAGGACAGACATTTGATGCAGAATGGAAGGCAGTGAAGGGCACAAAGTATTTCGAGTCGCCTCTTCTGTATAAGGAGAATGGATTTAAAGAGAGACCCGCAGCGGAGCAGCTTCTGGCGGAGCTGAAGGCAGGGGAGCCCGAGGCTGTGGCCCAGGCTGTGGAGCGCAAGAAAGAGAAGAAACAGCCTCCGATGCTGTATAATCTGGCGGAGCTTCAGAATGACTGTTCATCACTTTTCAAGATCAGTCCGTCCGATACCCTCAAGATAGTCCAGGAGCTCTACGAGAAGAAGCTGGTAACCTATCCGAGAACAGATGCCAGAGTGCTGTCAACGGCCGTGGCAAAGGAGATAGGACGGAACATATCGGGACTTAAGAATTTCCAGCCTGTGGCAGAATTTGCACAGGGGGCCATGGAGAGCGGCACATATAAGGGAATCGCAAAGACGAAATATGTGAACGATAAGCAGATCACCGACCACTACGCCATCATACCTACCGGACAGGGCTTTGGAGCACTTAGAAGTCTGGCACCTACAGCTCTCAAGGTATATGAGATCATATGCAGGAGATTCCTCAGCATATTTTACCCTGCTGCGGAATACCAGAAGGTTGCAATGACACTCTCCAAGAACGGAGAGAAGTTGTTTGCCAACTTCAAATATTTGATAAACGATGGCTATCTTAAGGTGGCGGCCAACAGCTTTTCCAAGAAGAAGGACGATGTGAAGTACAGCCCTGAATTCATAGCAAGGCTTGCGAAGATAAAGAAGGGTGACAAGCTGAGCGTCCAGGGAATCGACATAAAGGAGGGTGAGACATCCCCACCTAAGAGATACAACTCAGGATCACTGATCCTGACCATGGAGAATGCCGGACAGTTCATAGAGGATGAGGCGCTCAGAGAGCAGATCAAGGGAGCTGGAATCGGAACAAGTGCCACAAGAGACGGGATCATCACCAAGCTGGAGAAGAACAAATATATATCGCTGAACAAGAAGACACAGATAGTGACCCCGACATTCCTTGGGGAGATAATATACGATATAGTATATTATTCCATCAACGGTCTGCTGAGAGCGGACCTGACGGCGAGCTGGGAAAAGGGGCTTGAGGGTGTCGCTGAAGGTCAGATATCCAAGCAGGAATACACGGATAAGATGACTACATTTGTCACCAAATACACAAACCTTGTGAAGCAGATACAGAACCAGAATGGAATAACAGGGGTATTCGACAAAACGAAGGTGTTCTACGCCAAGGGCGGAGGTGCCCAGAAGAAGGAGACAAGAGCCACAGCCAGAACAGGCGCAAAGGCGGAGAAGAATGCGGATACACAGTGATTGCACATACTGATTCAAAGGTGTATAACATAGTATGTATCAGTTATATGTGATAGAAAAGGAGACTATTATTATGGAAGATATACAGTCAGTTGTAACAATAAAGGAGCTCTACAGCCTGGATCAGACCATGGCAAAGCCTCTTCTTGAGAAGCTTACCTATCCATGGGAGGCGCTTCCACTTATCAAGGATTTCGTGCTTGAGCTTGGAAAGAGTCTGGACAAGGATGAGTACAATGAGGTGGATGAGCATGTGTGGATCCACAAGAGCTGTAAGGTGTATGGAACAGCAACCATCCTTGGACCGACAATCATAGGTGCAGGCACAGAGGTTCGTCCGGGTGCGTTCATCAGAGGAAGCGTATTGGTCGGAGAGAACTGTGTGATAGGTAATTCAACAGAGCTCAAGAATGTCATCATATTCAATAACGTTCAGGTTCCTCATTACAACTATGTGGGAGATTCAGTCCTCGGCTTCAAGTCACATATGGGTGCCGGAAGCATCACGTCCAATGTGAAGTCTGACAAGACTCTGGTTCACGTTAAGGGAAATGTGGACGGACAGAGCTTTGACATTGCAACAGGACTTAAGAAGTTTGGTGCAATGCTCGGAGATAATGTTGAGGTTGGCTGCAACAGCGTCCTCAATCCTGGAACCGTAATAGGAAGATTCAGCAACATCTATCCTGTATCAAGAGTCAGGGGATATGTGCCGGGAGGCAGTATTTTCAAGGATAAGGATAACATAGTTGCAAAGCAGTAACGACTGTATAAACGGTGGGATAAATAAAGGACATATGACCGTATATAATACAAGATATATACGGTCATATGTCCTTTTGTTTTGGCAGAAAGCACCGTGACAGCTAGTTGATCACGGCATCCTTCAGGGCATTTCGTATGGAATCTATGATAAGTCTGGTAGTGTATGTGCTGTCTCCGGAAGGTGTTATATCGTCCACGGAAGATATGTAGTGAAGCTGAGTATTGATATCCTCGAGTGCCGTTTCAAGAAGTGGGTACATGGTGGTCACAGTCTCATCCACCTGTTTGAATGACACATCTGTGATGTAGTCCTCATCCACAGTGACCATGACGGACAGAGTGTTTTCTCCCAGAACAAGGGAAGATGAGTATGTCCCCGGTGTGTAATGTATCTCGTCGAGCTTAGGAGACGGATCAGTCTGGGCTGAGGTTGCGATGCTCCTGGCTGAACCACTGGTGTCATCCGAATCTTTGCCGCGGAACATGGTGATAAGTATAATGACAAATACGATCACAAGTGCCAGCAGTATGGCGGTGTATATGAGTTCTTTTGATTTTAATACGATAAGTTTAGTTGATGACATTATTTGCTCTCCCTGTTTTTTATATATTTTATTCACAAGAGAGCGATTTTATGAGAAAATTATTAGCAGATGAAAAAACAGCATAGATAACAGTATATTGAGGTGTAAGGAGAATACAGATGGCAATACAGTTTGTACTGGGACCCGCCGGTTCAGGAAAAACAGAATATGTGATAAAGAAGCTGATAGAGGAGTCGATGGCTCACGGAGACCTGAATTATTTGTATGTGGTTCCAGAGCAGTTCTCCATGGAGGCGCAGAGAGATATAGTGACCATGCATCCGAGGCATGGAACAATGAACATAGATGCCATAGGCTTCAACAGGCTTGCGTACCGGGTATTCGATGAGCTGTCAGTGAATCCGGGAAGGGTTCTGGAGGACTTTGGAAAGAGCATGCTCATCAAGAAGATACTTATGGAGTCACAGGACGAGCTTCTTGTTTATGGAAGCTATATCAACAAGATGGGCTTTATAGATGAGATGAAATCCATGATGTCTGAGTTGTTCCAGTATGCGGTTGACAGGGATTCGATCGACGCAGTCATGGACAAGCTGGATAAGGACAGTCTGGTATACAGAAAAATGCATGACATCAGGCTTATATATAAGAGATTTGAGGAGTACAACAGGGATGGCAGCTATATAGTTGCGGAGCAGCTCATTGAATTGCTGGCTGAATGCGTGGACAGGTCGGATATGCTGGCACACAGCCATCTGTATCTTGACGGATTCACAGGATTTACACCGGTACAGATGGATCTTATCAGGAAGCTCATGACACGCGTTGAGAGCATGATATTTGTATTTACGATAGATGCGTCGCAGATAGGCTTCACAAAGCCGAAGGAGTACGAGCTGTTCAGACTCACCAAGGAGACTATGCAGGCGCTTGTGAAAATGGCGGGTGATGAGCAGGTGGACATACTGGATAATGTCGTTATGTGTCAGGATCGCAGACCGTACAGATTCGAGAAAAGCAAGGAGCTTGCAGGACTTGAGGCCAATCTGTTCAGATACCCCCATGGCAGAGTCACAGGCGATGACGGAGACATACATGTGGTCGCTGTGGACAGGGCGGCAGACGAGGCTGAGTATATAGCGGGAAGAATACGAGAGCTTGTCAGGGACAAGGGATACCGTTATAAGGATATAGCCGTGGTTGCGGGTGATCTGCAGGATGTGGCAAGGTATTACCGTCAGGCGATGGAGGAATACGATATCCCTGTGTTCATAGATGCAAATATATCTCTTAAGGGAGATCCGTGCTCAGACACCATAAGCGCTTTCCTCGGTGTGATGACGGACAACTTCTCATTTGACAGCGTGTTCAGACTGTTAAAGTCAGGAATGACCGGTGTGGATCAGGACGACATTGAGAGGATGGAGAACTATGTGCTTCTCAGGAATCTCAGGGGTTACAGGAGCTGGACGAAGGAGATAACCGATGACAGGAATCCTGACTATGCGGCAGACATGGAGTCTATAAGAGCCCAGATCATGGAGCTTTTCCCGGACAAATGTATCGATGTGTGGAAGCCGGCAAGCCCTGGCTCCAAGAACACAGTGAGAACATATACGGAATCTCTTTACAGCTTCCTTGCGCAGCTTGATGTGTGCGGTAAGCTTGAGGCTCATAAGAAAGTGCTGTATGAGCAGGAGAGATGGGATGAGGGAGATGCATACGGAAGGATATTTGACAAGGTTGTTGCCCTGTTTGAGAAGATGGAGGCTATAATCGGCGATGAGAAGCTTACCGTAAAAGAATATGCGGGAATCCTGGATGCAGGCATAGCGGATATGGAGATCGGTATAGTGCCTCCGACTATAGACCGCGTGGTGGTCGGCGATATGACGAGATCAAGGCTCAACCATATAAAGGTGCTGTTCATGGCGGGAGTGAACGAAGGCATAATTCCGAAACCGGCCAAGAAGGGCAGGATACTCTCCGGTGCAGACCGCCAGAGTCTTGAGGACTACGGTATAGAGCTGGCTCCATCAGATAAGACAAATGCGTATATAGAACAGTTCTATATATACACCACGCTCACCAAGGCATCGGATATGATCTATGTGCTGTGCCGAAAGATCGGAGAGGATCTCAAGTCCATGAAGCCGTCATACCTGATAGACAGGATAAAGAATATATTCCCGGATATACGGACGGAGGAGTATGATGTGGACGGTCAGATGCCGGAGACTGCGGCGGGAGCGCTCAGATACATCATCAGACATTCTGATGACGTTGAAGCCGGGGAGACGTTGGACGCTGTCAGAAAACTGCTTTCGAAGATGGGATATGGCAGACAGCTCAGATCGATCAATTTCGGGCAGAATTATGTTAACTCGTCAAAAAATCTGTCTCCAGATACTGTACGCCTTATATATGGAGAGAATCTGGTGGAGAGTGTGTCCAAGCTTGAGCGGTATGCTGAGTGCCAGTTCAAGTATTTCCTGACATACGGACTTTCGCTCAGAGAGAGGGAGACATACAGGATAGGCGCTGCAAATGTTGGTAATATACTTCACAGCACCATGGAGAAGATATTCTCATTTGTCAGGATGTTCAGGGACAACGACTGGGTACATCTGGACGAGGCGGAGCTGGAACAGAAGGCGGTGGAATTTGCAAATGAATCTGCGGAGGATGAAGCCGGGCTGTACTTTGAGGATTCTTCAAGAGCGGCATACATGAAAAAGCTTCTGGCGGATGTTGCATCGAGGACAGCCAGGACGCTCCGCACATTTATCAGATGTGGGGAGATGGACCCGGAGAATTTTGAGCGGCGGTTCAACACATCGGAAAATGCAGACAACATAGACAGATATATATTCAACCTTCCAAATGGACTCACGATGAGCCTCAAGGGAGTTATAGACAGAATAGATGAATTTACGGATGACAGGGATGCTTATTTCAAGATTATAGATTACAAGTCATCTGATAAGAAGCTGGATATAGACAAGGTGCTCGGAGGACTCCAGATGCAGCTTGTGACATACGGTGCCATAGCCTGCGAGCTTGAAAAGCGCAGGATGGCACAGCTTGGAAGACCTGGTGGTATACATGTGGGCGGACTTCTGTATTATACCTTTGACAATCCGGCATGTGACGTGACGGCAATGGGAGATAAGATCAGATACACTGATGACGGCATGGGATTTGCGGCTGATGACGAGGTGTTCGGGGGAGTGCTTGTGGACACCTTCGAGAAGAAGATACTTGAGGAGTCCAGATATTCAGGCCTGTACAATGGAGATAACAGGGCGCTGAAGGTCATGGACAACAGCTCAGCGACACTCAAGAACGGACAGAGCCTTGAGGAGACTCTTATAACAGATCTCATGGAGGCGAACCGCAGGAACATAGAGAGGCTTGCCGGCAGTATAGCCGAGGGAAGCATCGAGATAAATCCGGTCAATGAGGGCAAGGCAAATGCGTGCAAATACTGTGATTTTAAGGGCATATGTGCATTTGACAGCAAGTATTCAGGCAATTCATACTCCAGGATCTATAGGGGCGAGGCGGAAAATTACAACCGCAAAGCTGAGGATATAAAGAATATCAAGACTGAATACAAGAAGGTCAGGAGCGATATGGAGAAGGCCGTTAAGTCATGTGACAGCGCCCGGAAAAAGTATGAGGATGCAAAGAAGAAGGTAGATGACCGCGGCGATAAGGCAACACAGAAGATGAGGGATACTCTCGAGAGCACCGGCAGGAAGCTTGCGGAGGAGAGGGCGCATCTTGAGGAGCTGAGGGAACTGTCTGAACAGATAGTGAAGAGAGCTGCTGAGTTCGATATAGAGATAAGTGAGGAATGATGACATGGGAAAAGATATGAAGACTGACAATGGAATAAAGTGGACAGACCAGCAGGCGCATGTCATCGACACAAGGCATGGCAATCTTCTTGTATCTGCAGCGGCGGGGTCAGGTAAGACGGCGGTGCTCGTGGAGCGTATCATAGAGATGGTGGCCGGAAGAAATTCGCGTGGTGACAGAATAGAGGGAAGCGAGCCGGTATCTGTGGATGAGCTTCTTGTCGTTACATTTACAAATGCGGCAGCGGCCCAGATGAAGGAGAAGATAGGACAGGCACTGCAGAAAAAGATAGATGAGATGATGGCGAAGGGCGAATATGACGAGCATCTTATAAAGCAGATGACATTGATCAACCATGCTGACATCTGCACCATAGACAGCTTTTGCCTTAGGATAGTGAAGGAATACTTTGCGAGGGTGGAGCTTGACTGTGCATTTGGCATAGCGGACGACACGGAGATGAAGATCATAAAGCGCGACGTGATGGATCAGGTCATGGAGATGTGCTATGAGGATGAATCGGTCGTGCCCGGTTTCGACAGGCTGATAATGACGTTTGCGAGAAATGAGAGTGACAGTGCCGTGCCGGATATCGTTGAGAGGATAATAAAGGTTATATCCAGCTATCCGGAGCCGAAAAAATGGCTTGCGCAGGCGGCGGATGCCATGAAATTTGTCGTGGATACATCATCCACTGAGGAGGAGAAGAGAAGAGAAGTCATGGGGCTTCCGATGGTCAGAACATTTGCGGACAGGGTGTACATGATGCTCAGAACTGCGGATGATATGGTCAGGGAGTGCCAGAAATATGCAACGGAGGCGTATGGCCTTGAGGCGTACGGACTCCGTGTGGATAAGGATGTTGAGTTGATAACACACATGCTCAGAAGCTGTGGCGGGGAAGACGACCTGCATGTTGACCTGTTTGAACTCAGAGATATATACAGATCGTCATTGAGACCGGAGGGACTCAAGATGGAGAAGGATGCCCAGGGCCGGAGTATATGCTATGCATTTGACAGATTTGTGAACCCGGGCGGTGGAGCTGACCCGGAGAAGAAGGAATTTGTCAAATCAAGGCGGGATGTGTATAAGTCGATCATAGACGACATAGTTTCGGTCGTCCTGGATGTGGATGACATTCTGAGGCAGGCAGCCATGACTGAGCCAGTGATATCATCACTTTTGAAGCTCACCGGGCTTTATATGGATGAGCTGATGAAGGTCAAGATGGACAAGAATATGTTCGAGTTCCACGACATAGAGGAGTTCGCGTTCAGGATACTTTGCGATGGAATAGAGGATGGCAGGGCTGTCCCTTCAGAGATTGGAAAGGAAGTCTCAAGGCGGTACAGGGAGATACTTATAGATGAGTATCAGGACAGTAACTTTCTGCAGGAATACATTCTGGCAAGTGTGTCGGGACACGGTGAGGATATCCACAACACATTCATGGTCGGCGATGTTAAGCAGAGCATATACAGATTCAGAATGGCGAGACCGGATCTGTTCATAGAGAAGTATGACAGCTACCGCAGGCTGGGTGATGCTGACATAGCGGACCCGGACATAGATGGCAACAGCATACTGCTGACCAGAAACTTCCGAAGTGAGATAAATGTGTTAAAGACGGTGAACTCAATATTTGCCCAGCTCATGAGGCGAGAGCTAGGAGACATAGAGTACGATGAGGGCGCAAAGCTCAATTCCAGATTTGCCATAAGTGACGGAGAAGGGATGAAGGAGCCGGATGACGTGGATCATGGCCCTGTATCAGAGTTCATACTCATAGACAACAATATGAGAGAAGCGGATGTATCTGAGGAGTATGGCAATCCTGAGGTTGAGGCGAATTATATCGCCGGTAAGATACGTGATATTGTTGACGGAAGTGAACCTCTGTATGTTGGAAGTGGTGCTGACAGGAGACCTGTCAGATATAAGGATATCGTCATACTGCTTAGAAGTGTGTCCACAGCATCCACCATATTTGACAGGGTATTTCAGGAGAAGGGCATACCTCTGTATATTGAGAGTGAGAGTGGCTACTTTGATGCTGCTGAGATACGGACACTGGTCAGCATGCTCTCCATAGTTGATAACAGCTACGTGGATTACGACCTGGCTGCTGTCTTAAGGTCGCCACTGGTGGGCCTTGATGAGGAGGAGCTTGCGGTTATAGTGGGTGAATACCGCAGCAGATACGAGAAGAACGGCACGGACTGGAACGCCAGACTTTATGACAAGGTCATAGATTATATGGACACCCATGTGGGCGAGAAAAAACACGCTGTGGACAGACTGTGGGAATTCCTCCGCATGCTTGACTATCTCAAGAAGAATAAAAATTATATGTCCATAAGCGACATAATAAGATACGTGCTGGACACCACCGGATTTTACTGGTTTGTCGGTGCCAGACCGATGGGAAGAAGACGCCAGGCGAATATCGACATGCTCATCAAGAAGGCGGATGATTTCGAGGAGAACAGCAAGGGCGTGTTCAACTTCATCCGATATGTTGATGAGCTCAAGACAAATGATCTGGATTTTGCAGAGGCTGATGTGGTCAGTGAGAATGAGGACGTCGTCCGAGTCATGACCATGCACAAGAGCAAGGGACTGGAGTTCCCTGTTGTATTTGTGTCTGGGCTCGGCAAGGAGTTTAATCTGATGGACACCAGATCAAATGTGCTTGTCCACCAGGATCATTATCTGGCGTGCGACCAGGTCGACCTCAGAACAAGAGCCAGAAGAATGACATTTTTCAAGCGGATAATGAGTAAGAATATCGTTGCGGAGACCTATGCCGAGGAGATGAGAGTCCTGTATGTGGCGTTAACCAGGGCAAAGGAAAAGTTGTACATGACCGGGTGCGTGAAGGATGCAGATAAATTCAAGGCAGCCTGTGATATGTATATAATCGGAGACAGGATGAATTATGCATCTATCATGAAAGCAAATGGCTATGCCGCCTGGATATATACCGCGCTCAGATATGTGGGAGAGTGCGATCATGTGAAGAGCATCGAGGTGGAGGCCGACAGCTTTATGTCTCCTGAGACTGATCAGGATGAAGCAGAAAATATGACAGTGGAAGCCTCTGAAGCGAAGCTCGACAAAGAACTTTATGACCATGTGAAGAACGGACTGGAATTCAGGTATGGCTACAGACATTCGGGGCTTAAGAGCAAGATGTCCATAACCGAGATAAAAAGACTTCAGGCGCACGGTGAGGATGCCATTACACCGGATATCCTAACCAGCAGGGAGTACAGTGCCAGAAGTGAGGTCCCAATCCCAGCATTCATGAGTGAGGAGAGGATAGTCCATGGAAATGAGATAGGAAACATTTATCACAAGATCATGGAGCTTGCAGACTTCTCAGGGAAAACTGTTGCGGATGCAGAGAAGGATGTCGACAGAGTGTTTGAGCTTGGGTTATTTGATGAGCTGTATAGAGAGCGGATAAGACCAAAGAAGATATATAAGATGATACACAGTGAGATAGGACAGCGCATGGCGGCTGCGGGCAAGTCGGACAGACTGTACCGTGAGAGACAGTTCTACATGATGATGAAGCCCGGAGAAATAATGGGCTCACTTAAGGACTGCGGAGACGAGACGATAGTTGTACAGGGAATCATAGATGCCTACTTCGAGGAGGATGGCGGCATAGTTCTTCTGGATTACAAGACAGACAGCGTGAAGGATGCGTCGGAGCTGGTTAAGAGATACCATGTCCAGCTCGACAAATACGCCGATGTGCTTGAACAGCTCACCGGCATGAAGGTTAAGGAGAAGGTCATATATTCATTCTGTCTTGATACAACGGTAAACTTGTAAACCGTACGCTGAATTGATATAATAAGACCGGGTATGCAAAAACGATATAGTGATGAAAGGACATGCGCATGATAATAGCGGAGAATCTTAAGAAGGTGTATGGCGGAGACATTGTATCAGTTGATGATCTCAGTTTCCATATACACAAGGGTGAGATAGTAGGATTTGTTGGACAGAATGGTGCGGGTAAGACAACTACCATCAAGATGCTGACAGGTATACTTATGCCGACGGAGGGCAGAGTAAAGATAAATGGTTTCGATATGAGAGAAAAGCCGATGGAGGCCAAGCAGTCCATGGGTTATATAGCCGACAATCCTGATATATTTCTCAGACTTACGGGACTTGAGTATGTCAATTTCATCGCTGATATATATGGAGTATCGACCACCGAGAGAAAGCAGAGGATAGAGCAGATGGCTGAACGCTTTGGTATGGAGGACAGCCTGAACAGACAGATGGTCAGCTATTCCCACGGTATGCGCCAGAAGATGATGGTCATAGCTGCGCTTGTGCACAATCCACCTGTATGGATACTCGACGAGCCTATGACGGGACTTGATCCGAATGCGGCATATGAGCTCAAGAAAATGATGCGTGAACATGCCGACGCAGGAAACTGTGTATTCTTTTCAACACATGTTCTCGAGGTTGCAGAGAAGCTCTGCGACAAGATAATCATGATAAGAAAGGGAAAGGATATATACCAGGGAACTCTGGATGAGCTTGAGACACAGCACAGGAACAAATCTCTTGAAGAGATATTTGTGGAGATGACGCATGAAGAATTTTAGGATATTGCTCAGTATGATAAGCAGGAATAATGATATGGAGATGCCGGAGCATGGGGACAAGGCAAAGGCATATAAGGTCATGGGAATCATCGCCATGTGCTGTATCATGATCCCGTGCTGTATCGTTGTGGGATTTATAGTTTACATAATGACTGCAGCACTCATGGAGGCGGGAGGCTGTACAGAGGGACTCAACCTCGTTATCCAGCTCATGTCGGTGTTCGGCGTTATATTCAGTATAATGGTCATATTCAATCTGCTTTATTTTTCATCTGATCTTGATCATTTACTGCCGCTGCCTGTGAAACCGGCAGAGCTTGTGGCCGCCAAGTTTACACACGCATATTTTGCCGAGAGCGTCATGGAGTTTATGGTTCTCTTCTGTGGATTTATCGGTTACTTTGTAGCCGCAGAGATAAAGCCGGTATCCGTGATAACCTCATTACTTGGCGTATTTTTACTTCCGGTTCTGCCGCTGGTGTACTGTGGTATATTTGCACTGATAGTCATGGCGTTTTTCAGCAGACTCAAACTGCTCAGAAATGTGGACTTCATGGTGGGACTTGCGGTTGTAGTGTTTGCAGGCCTTTTCATATGGTCATTTGCACAGATGGACTCTGTGAATATAAATAATTACATAGACAGCCTTAAAAATGGTGACAATATATTCATAAAGGTAATGAACAATATATTTTTCACGGTTCCGCTGTTCCTGAAGGCATTGGGCAGTAACAACATCGTGTATATGTTGCTCTTTGTGCTTGTGAACGCTGGCTGTGTGGCACTTCTGTTTTTCCTTGGAAATCTGCTGTACCTCAGGGGCGTATACCTTGTGTCATCCACCGGAAGGTCAGGACGCCGCCAGAAGGAAGTTGTCGGGCTGCAGGACTTTGCCATAAAGACACCGTTCAGATCATATATGGCAAAGGAGATAAAGACACTGGTGAGGACTCCGGCATACAGGAAGTATTGCGTTGTGGTCAACCTGATATGGCCGATACTCGTTGTGGCATTGTTCAATATACCTGCAACTGCGGATTCGATCAGGGCATTCAGAGACACATTTGGAAGAGGGCTTTTCCTGGCTGACATGGTCATGCTGGTTGCGGTCATCGCCCTGGCATTCTTTGCAACAGCGATGAACAGTATCGCATCCACGGCGTTCACCAGAGAGGGAAGCCATATATCATTTATAAAGCACATCCCGATGACATATGATCTCCAGATCCGCGCAAAGGTCTGGGTTAGCATGCTGTTCAGCGGAGTGACGATCGCGGTTACCACGGTTATCCTCTGTATATATATGGAGTGTAGTGTTATAGACAGTGTGTATTATGTTGTGCTGGGAATCCTCGGCTCGGGCATTTGCACATACACAGGTGTGCTTCTCGATTCAACACATCCGAAGCTTGACTGGGAGGATGAATACGGTGCGCTCAGAGGCAATCTGAATGCATTCTTTAATATGGCTATTGCAATTGTTATAGCAATTGTTTTGTGTGTGGCAGGATATCTTGTTTTCAAGTTTACAATGATCCCGTCATATGCAGTATATATTATTTTCTTTATAATAATGGGAGCTATACTCGTTATCCTGCGCAGTATTACTATGCGCAGGAGTGCGTGGAATATAGACACTGATGTGTACAGTTATTAACAGGAGGCAATGAAAATGGCACAGAAAAATGCGTGGAACAAATACAAGAAGGATGAGATAAAGGAGCTGGAGAGCCTGTGTAAGGACTACAGGGAATTCCTTGACAATGGCAAGACAGAGAGAGAATGCGTTAAAGAGATCGTCAGACAGGCAGAGGATCACGGCTACAGAGATCTGAAGAAGATCATTAAGAACAAGGAGAGCCTTGCAGCTGGAGATAAAGTGTATGCCGTGTGGATGAACAAGACGGTCGCCATGTTCAATATAGGAAAGAAGAAGCTTGAGAAGGGCATGAACATACTCGGTGCACACATTGATTCCCCTCGAATGGATGTGAAGCAGAATCCGCTTTATGAGAAGGGCGGATTTGCATATCTCGACACTCACTATTACGGCGGAATCAAGAAGTATCAGTGGGTAACACTCCCACTTGCCATACACGGTGTTGTTGCAAAGACAAATGGTGACGTTATGACAGTGAACATAGGAGAGGACAAGAATGATCCGGTATTCTGTGTTACAGATCTTCTCATACATCTCTCTCAGGAGCAGCTCAAGAAGAGAGCGGATTCAGTGATAGAGGGAGAGCAGCTTGACATACTGTTTGCAAGCAGACCGCTTGAGGGCAAGGAGAAGGAGGCTGTAAAGGAAGCTGTACTTGCGCTCCTTGAGAAGAAGTACGATATGAAGGAGGAGGATTTCCTCTCAGCAGAGCTCGAGATCGTTCCTGCAGGAAAGGCAAGGAACTGCGGTATAGACGAGAGTATGATCATGGCATATGGCCAGGACGACAGAGTGTGTGCATACACATCCCTTGTCGCCATGCTTGAGGCTGACGATCCGGAGAAGACGACCTGCTGTCTGCTCACTGACAAGGAGGAGATAGGAAGTGTTGGAGCAACAGGAATGCAGTCACACTTCTTTGAGAATACTGTAGCTGAGATCATGAACGCCATGGGTGGCTTCTCAGAGATCTCACTCAGAAGATGTCTTGCATCGTCAAGGATGCTGTCATCGGATGTATCTGCGGGCTTTGATCCTACATTTGAGTCAGCATTTGACAAGAAGAATGCGGCTATCTTCGGTGAAGGAATGGTATTTAACAAGTTCACAGGATCAAGAGGAAAGTCAGGATCAAATGACGCAAATGCAGAATACATGGCGGCTATAAGAAAGATCATGGATGATGCGGAGATCACATACCAGACAGCCGAGCTCGGCAAGGTAGATGTCGGTGGCGGCGGAACCATCGCATATATACTTTCACTGTATGGTATGGAGGTAATAGACTGTGGCGTGGCTGTACTCAACATGCATGCACCATGGGAAGTGACATCCAAGGCAGATATATATGAGACCAAGAAAGGATATGTTGCATTCCTCAAAGAGGCGTAGGAGCGGACATATCTTCGGAGGAAAAAATGAGAGATCATCAAAAGAAACTTATCATATACGTGATAATACTTGCCGTGGCGACAGTGATGTGGCCACGGCTTAGTGTGTTTGCAGATGAGGATTTTACATCAAATTATAACCAGAGGACATTCTCCGATACCGATGGGTTTGACAGTGGAGAGGCAAATTGTGTGTGCCAGTCTGTGAGTGGATACATATGGATAGGTACGGACAACGGACTTTACAGGTATGACGGAAGTGAATTTACACTGTTCTCACTGGACGGTGACGAGGATGCCACGAAATATTCGATCAACTGCATTTATCTCACAAGTGATGAGAAGCTGTATGTTGGAACGGACAACTATGGACTCTACATGTATGATAACGGAACCTTTCAGAGAGTTTCCGAGATGTACAATCTGGGTGTGTCGACCATCAACGCCATGTACGAGGACGATAACAAGAATCTGTGGATAGCGGCCTCGTCGGGAATATTTCGTCTGTCATCTGACGGTGCGGAAGCTCTGGCTGATGATGTCGTGTCAGGACTCAGCGTGGGAAATATATCAGGACATGGGGACTATGTGTATGCAATAGCCAATAATGATATTTTGATAACCGTTGATCCTGAAAGACATGTCTCCATAACCAACAAGTCAGAGTACAGGGTCGACGATATAAACTCACTGTATGTTGACGAGAATGGCAACAGATATTATGGATCCGCCGGATACAGCATCCTTAAGATAGGAACAGACGGCAAGAATGAGATCATCAACACGGGCAACCTTCACGGAATCAACAAGATATATTCGGATGGCGACAACATCTGGGCGCTTGCCGATGACGGTGTTGGATATATCTCATCAAAGGGTAATGTGACAGCCATCGGGGGACTGAGCTTTAACGAGTCGATGAGCGATATGATCATAGACTTTGAGGGCAATTACTGGTTTACGTCATACAGAAAAGGTATTCTTCAGTTGGAGAGGAGCAAGTTCCAGAATGTCACCATGAAGTACGGCATAGACAGCTCCATCGTGAACTGTGTGACGAGCTACAATGGCAACACGTTTATAGGAACTGATGAAGGTCTGTATATCGTAGATTCAAATGGCAAGCTTGTGATGAGTGCGGACAATGAGCTCGTATCAAAGCTCAGCGGTATAAGTATACGAGATCTGTATGTGGATTCGGACGATCATCTGTGGATAGCTACATATAAGATATATGGTGTAATAAAGGTGAGCCGAAACTGGCAGTACAAGAGCTACAGCCGTGGAGAGTCATCACTCATAAGCAATGCCGTGAACTGTATAACTGAGATAAAGCCGGGAACGGTGGCGGTTGGAACAGAGAACGGTATATCTGTGATAGAGGGCGATGATGTCGTAAAGAGCATATCGAGACTGGATGGACTTGATAACCCTGACATAATCAGCCTGTACGCAGACGAGACCGGCGAGCTGTATGCCGGTTCCAACGGCGCTGGCGTGTTTATAGTTGACACGGATTATACTGTCGGCAAGATGAAGCTGGATGATACCCAGAAGATGAGCGTTGTGTCAAGTATGGTCCGCGGAAGCAGCGGTTTGTGGATAGGAACGGACAATGGTCTGTATTATCAGGAGGGAACCGTCAGACAAGTCACCACCGTGGATAACACCAACGGTATATACGATCTCATAATGGACGATCAGGGATACCTGTGGATGTTTGGTTCCAGAGGTTTATACAGATATTATGAGAAGGATATACTGAGCAATGCCTCACCTGAATATATAAGCTTTACGAAGAACGACGGAATAATATCCAACATAACAGAGAAATCAACCAACTATGTGTCAAAGACAGGCGTTGTGTATGTGTGCTGCGATGAAGGGCTGTGCAGGATAAATCTCAATTCAGAGTATGTGAACGAGGTAGCTCCTAGGGTTCGTATTGCCTCCATAGAGGTGGATGGAACTGAGCATCAGTTCTCAGATCTGGACGGACAGATAGATGTGCCGAAGAACACCAACAGAATAACTATCAAGTTCTCAGTCCTTAGTTATGTAAACCGTGCTGACATATCAGTGGAGTATTACCTTGAGGGCTTTGAGAGCGAGAAGAGAACGCTCACGGGAACTGACAAGATGGAGGTCGAGTACACCAATCTTGAGGGAGGTACTTACCGTTTTATGTTAACTGCAAAAAATGCGGACGGCGTGGAGTGTGAACAGCCGCTTACATTTGTCATAGACAAGGAACTTGGTTTTTTCGAGACGAATCTGGCAAAGATGCTCCTTGTGATATTTATAGTTCTTCTTATCTTAGTGGGAATAGCTGTTGCGAGAAGTATCTTCAAGCTTCTCAGAAGACAGAACGAGCAGGTGGAAGAGCTCAGCAAGAAGAGTGAGGAGGCGGAGAAGTCCAATCAGGCAAAGAATGATTATGTAAACTATCTTAATCATGAGATAAGGACTCCACTCAATAACATAATCGCCATCTCAGAGCTTGCCATGAGAAACTGTCAGGATACCCAGAGTGATGAGTATGCACAGTACGGTGCCATGTATGCTGCGGGAAGAGAGATACTCGATATGTCCGATGGAATATCGAAGCTTTCAAACCTCAAGGACGACATCATAGAGCCGGAGTACAAGCAGTATTTTGCCTCGGATCTCATAGATGAGCTCTCCGACGAATTCAAGTCCATGGTGAACAGTGATCTCATCGATCTCAAGGTCAGCATTGAGGACAAGATACCGAACGGACTCATAGGAGATATGACGGCGGTGAGAGAGATTCTTGAGAACATATTTGCATGGTCCGCAAATACTACAAAAGAGGGCTATATAAGCATAGACATTGACTGGCGTATAGCCAGAAGAGCTGACGAGGATGTAGATGAGGCGGAGGCCGAGGATTACACAGTCAGTGAATTCTCGGAGCTCATAGAGGAACCGGAGACTGAGATATCCCGAATATTTGACAGGGATCACGATGAGATATATCTGGACTTCAAGATATCGGATACAGGACTTGGAGTTAAGGAAGAGAGACTTGGAACATTGTTTGAGCTGGATGACTCCTATGAGAGATCAGATATAGGAATGTTCAGAGTCAGTCTTGGCCTTGCCATAGCCAAGGAGCTTGTGCGTATGCTGGATGGAAGCATCAGCGCAGAGAGCATATATGGCGCAGGAACGACCATACGCTTCAGCATCAAGCAGTCAGTGTTTGATTATAGTTATGTCAACTACAATGAGAGAAAGCGCAAGGAGATGGCGAGAAGAAATGCCAATTCACATCTGTGGCTGCCGGATGCCCGCATACTTATAGTGGACGACTCAGAGCTTGCATTACAGGTGGAGAAGACCATATTTGATACATATGGTCTGGCGTGCGACACAGCCACATCGGGATTTGATGCACTTGATAAGGTCATGGTGGAGAATTACGATATGGTATTTATCGACACCGTTATGCCTGTCATGGATGGACTGGATACCGTCAGGGAGATGAGAAATCTTGACGGTGAGGAGTACAAGAAGATGCCTATCATTGCGCTGTCCGCCAACACGGTCGAGACATCCAGAGAGGAGATACTCACATCGGGCTTCAACGATGTCATAGTTAAGCCGATAGAGCTCGATCAGGCAGAATCCATGCTGAGGACTTATATATCGGAGGACAAGATAAAGGAGAGAGACACAGAGCTTTCCCAGTCCGATGATGACATCAACTATATGGAGGATGCAGTCCTGCTTGGAAGATTTGTGTCCGTGGAAGATTCCGTCAAAGCCATGGGTGGAAGCTTCAGAACCTTTAACACATTTGTCAGAAATTACAGGGATGAGTACCGGGAAGAGGTACAGCAGCTCAGAAAATATATAGACGACGATGTGAGAAAGTACAAAAATATAATCCATGACATCAAGAGCAGCAGTGCAAATATCGGGGCTTACGGAATCGAGCGCAAGGCGGCCAACCTGGAGTCTGCGATAAATATCGGAAACCAGCAGTATGCCCGCGATAATACCCGCGATTTTATAGCTATGATGAACGACTTCTTCAAGCAGATAGACAAGTATATGTCAAAGATAAATCATGTGGAGGAGCCTGCTGAGAAGGAAGTCCGGGATGGAATAAACAAGAGCAAGCTCAAGGAGCTCAGGGCATTCTTGAGAGCGGGGGACCGCGAACCTGTGGAGGACCTTATACGTGATATTGACAGGTACTCCTACGGAGATATAGACACAGAGTTCTTCACTGCACTTAAGGAGTATGTGGGAACCGGAGATTACCAGACCTCCAGTGAGATGATAGACCAGTATCTCAACAGTATCTAACATTATATAAAGTGCGCAGGCAAAATAAGCCTGCGCTGCAATATAAATAAACAAGAAAAGAGGAAATGAAAAATGAGAGTAGCAATTATCATGGGATCAACAAGTGATCTGCCAAAGGTTGAGCCGGCAGTATCAATTCTTAAGAATTACGGTGTGGAGGTCGATGTGAGATGCCTTTCAGCACACAGAGCACACGCAGGACTTTCAGAATTCATCGAGGAAGCTAACAATAACGGAACAGAGGTCATAATCGCAGCTGCAGGAATGGCGGCAGCACTCCCTGGAGTTGTGGCATCACAGACAGTTCTCCCTGTTATTGGAGTACCTCTCTCAGGCGCAACTCTTGATGGAATGGATGCACTTCTTTCTATCGTTCAGATGCCTTCAGGAATCCCTGTTGCAACAGTTGCGATAAACGGAAGCAAGAATGCTGCATATCTTGCCCTTCAGATAATCGGTGTCAACAACGAGGCAGTCAGATTAAAGCTTCAGGATGAGCGTAGAGACATGGAAAAGGCTGCCATGAAAGCTAACGAAGAAGTAATAGAAAAGTTTAAGTACTAACTTTACAATTAAAAAGTGGAATGTTAGTATGTTGGATGGATGGTATTCGAAAGAAGCTGTACCTGAATCATGCTTCCACAGGAAGCGCATACACGGATACTGACAACAGATTTAAGCAGGTGATTGTATGAGGATTGGATTTATTGGAGCTGGAAAAGTCGGATTCACATTTGGCAGGTATATCGCAGAGAAGAGAGAGCTTGTCAGAGAGAAAACGGATGGAGCATTGTGCCTGGAGGTTGGTGGATATTTTAGCGCCAGCAGACAGAGTGCGGAGCTTGCAGCAGAGTTTACCGAGACCTGTGTGTACGACAGCCTGGAGCAGCTGTGTGAGTATAGTGAAATTATTTTTCTCACCGTTCCTGACGGACAGATAGGAGAGGTGTGGAAGAGTATAAAGGATCTTGACATTCGTGGCAGGATCATTTGTCACGCCAGTGGGGCGATGACATCAGATATTTTCTCAGGTATAACAGAGGCGGGAGCCTTTGGTTATTCGATTCATCCTATGTATGCAATAAGTTCAAAGTACGAATCCTATAAAGAACTGGACAATTCATTTTTTACAGTTGAGGGAGATGACAGACATGTCGATAAGGTATGTTCTGTCATAAGAGCCCTCGGCAATAGCTGTGTGCGCATTGATGGTACCGACAAGGTGAAGTATCACGGCGCTGCGGTGTTTGCAAGCAATCTGGTAACAGGGCTGCTGGCGGTTTCACAGGAGCTTCTGACACAGTGCGGCTTCTCGGCGGAGGAGGCACAGAGGGCTATAGTGCCTTTGTTCCTCGGCAATGCGAAAGCTGCGGCTGACAGGGGAACGGTTGACAGCCTGACAGGGCCTGTTGAGAGATGCGATACAGAAACTGTGAGAAAGCATCTGAATGCATTGAGCGGAGATGAACGGAGCGCATATGCTGCGGTGTCCAGATGCCTTGTGCCGGTGGCAGAGAGAAAGCACCCGGACAGAGATTATAGCGGTTTGATACGTCTACTGAACGGAATAGGAGAATTTAATTATGAAGAACACGACGGCAACACTCAGGCAGATGAAGGGAACGGACAAGAAGATATCCATGATCACAGCGTATGATTACACCATGGCGAAGATCGTGGATGAGTCAGGAGTCAACACTATTCTTGTTGGAGATTCCCTGGGCAACACTATCCTCGGATATGAGGACACGATCTCTGTAACTGTTGATGATATGATACATCACAGTGCAGCGGTGGCAAGGGGCGCAAAGAATGCTCTTGTTATCACAGATATGCCATTTATGTCCTATCAGACAAGCGTGTATGACGCGGTTGTCAATGCCGGAAGGATCATGAAGGAAGGACGTGCCGGAGCGGTGAAGCTTGAGGGCGGTCAGGACATGTGTCCGCAGATAAGCGCCATAGTCAAGGCGAGCATACCTGTATGTGCACATCTTGGACTCACACCACAGTCCATCAACGCATTTGGCGGATTCAAGGTGCAGGGCAAGACAGAGGCTGCAGCCAAGAAGCTCATAGAGGATGCAAAGGCTGTTGAGGAGGCAGGCGCATTCATGCTCGTAATGGAGTGCGTACCAGAGAAGCTTGCGAAGATAGTCACAGAGACAGTAAGCATCCCTACCATAGGAATAGGCGCAGGCCGTTACTGCGATGGACAGGTGCTTGTAAATCAGGATATGTTTGGCATGTATTCAGACTTTGTTCCAAAGTTCGTAAAGCAGTTTGCAAATGTGGGCGATGTTATGAGAGGTGCGGTTAAGGCTTATATCGATGAGATAAATGCCGGAACATTCCCGGGCCCTGAGCACACATACAAGATAGACGATGAAGTAATAGAGAAGTTATACTAAAGGAGAAAACGATCATGGTAATTTTAAAGAAGATAGATGAGGTAAGAGCGCAGGTTAAAGAGTGGAAGAAGCAGGGACTTACAGTTGGTCTTGTTCCTACAATGGGTTATCTTCACGAGGGACATCAGAGTCTTATCAAGAAGTCAGTGGAGCAGAACGACAGAACAGTTGTAAGCGTATTTGTAAATCCTATACAGTTTGGACCAAACGAGGATCTTGAGAGCTATCCAAGAGATCTTGAGGCTGATGCAAAGCTCTGTGAGAGCACAGGTGCAGACATCATATTCAATCCGGAGCCTGAGGAGATGTACGCAGACGGCTTCGTGTCATTCATCAACATGACAGGACTTCCAAATGCACTCTGCGGACTTACACGTCCAATACATTTCAAGGGTGTATGTACAGTTGTAGGAAAGCTCTTCAATATAGTTACACCTGACAGAGCATACTTTGGACAGAAGGATGCCCAGCAGCTTGCCATCATCATGAGAATGGTCAAGGATCTGAACTTTGATATAGAGATAGTCGGCTGTCCGATCATAAGAGAGGCGGACGGACTGGCAAAGAGCTCAAGAAACATCTACCTCACACCAGAGGAGAGAAAGGCTGCAGTAGTTCTCAGCAAGGCCGTAAAGCTTGGTCAGGACATGATAGCTGACGGAGAGAGAGACGCAGCGAAGATCGTTGGTGAGATGAAGAAGCTCATCTCTGCTGAACCGCTTGCAACTATCGACTATGTAGAGATGGTCAACATGGATACCATGCAGTCCATAGAGAAGGCAGAAGGACATGTACTCTGTGCAATGGCAGTCAAGTTCGGCAAGGCGAGACTGATTGACAACTTTATAGCTGAGTTATAGAATACAGCCTTTGAAGAAAGGATAAAATACACAGTATGTTAAAAGGAAAGACAGTAGTTCTCGGAGTCACAGGAAGCATTGCGGCATATAAGATAGCCAATCTGGCAAGTATGCTGGTGAAAAAGCATGCGGATGTGCATGTCATCATGACGGAGAACGCAACAAACTTTATCAATCCGATCACATTTGAGACGCTCACAGGCAACAAATGCCTGGTCGATACATTTGACAGGAATTTCCAGTTCAACGTGGAGCACGTAGCACTGGCAAAGAGGGCGGATGTGTTCATGGTGGCACCTGCGTCGGCCAATATAATCGGCAAGATAGCGGGGGGAATAGCAGACGATATGCTCAGCACAACGATCATGCCGGCAAAATGTCCTAAGATCATAGCACCGGCCATGAATACTGGAATGATAGAGAATCCTATAGTACAGGACAATATAAAGAAGCTTGAGTCATATGGATATGAGATAGTGGAATCCGCAACTGGATACCTTGCATGTGGAGACACAGGCAAGGGCAAGCTCCCTGATGCGGAGGTTCTTCAGGATTATATCCTTAAGGCCATAGCGAAAGAAAAGGATATGGCCGGGGTGAGACTTCTGGTTACGGCAGGCCCTACCCGTGAGGCCATAGACCCGGTCAGATATATAACGAATCACTCCACAGGCAAGATGGGATATGCCATTGCCAGACAGGCCATGCTCAGAGGGGCGGACGTCACCTTGGTCACAGGCAAGGTGGAGATAGAACCGCCGAGATTTGTCAATGTGGTTGACATAACATCGGCTCAGGATATGTATGAGGCTGTCATGGACAGAAGTACAGAGCAGGACGTGATCATCAAGGCTGCTGCGGTGGCTGATTACAGGCCTGCAGAGGTGGCAGAACACAAGATCAAGAAGGCTGATGGAGACATGAGCATCAAGCTTTCGAGAACGAAGGATATTCTGCTTGCACTTGGAAATCAGAGAATTGAAAAGGGGATACAGGATCAGATCATCTGCGGATTCTCCATGGAGACGAGGGATCTCATAGAGAATTCAAGGAAGAAGATAGATTCAAAGCATATAGATCTTATTGCGGCAAATAATTTAAAGGTCGCAGGGGCGGGATTTGGTGTTGACACCAATGTTCTCACTCTCATTACAAGGGACAGTATCAGTGAACTTCCGATGATGTCAAAGGAAGAGTGTGCAGACATGCTTCTTGACAGAATAATGGAGATGCGTAAAGTTGCAGACCTGTCCTGACAGGAGTAATATTTTGAAGCAGATAGATAGAAAAAAACTCAGGGCTGTGTGCTCTGTGTTGTTTGTGCTTTATATAATCTGTATCGTTTACTTTCTTATTTTCAGCGATATGTTTGGCAGAGGGGGATATGATGAACGCAGATACAATCTTCACCCTCTGCAGGAAATACAGCGATTTATCACATACGGTGATCAGATGTCGCCAATGAGTGTATTTCTGAATCTCTATGGCAATATAATCGCATTTATACCGTTTGGTATGCTGCTCAGATGGGCGAGAAATAAGAACACGACATTTGTACAGGCTCTGCTGTACTCTCTGGGATTTACACTTGTCATAGAGACGGTGCAGTACATAACCAAACTGGGTGTGTTCGATATCGATGACATCATCATGAATACGCTTGGTGGAGTCATAGGATATTGTATATATTACGTTACAGCAAAACTTATCAGGAGATATCATGCAAAGAAGTAAGGAATTCAAAGTTTCGACACCGGGTCTGCCGACGGACACCATAATTGGATACTTTTTGGGCGGATTTGGCGGAGTGTTTGTGGTCATATCCATCATAAAATCCATACTTACCCAGGGAAAGGTACAGAGGGTGTACGGAGTCCTCATGGTCAGCGCGATGCTGATGGCATTTACAGGCTTGGTATTCTCGGCCATAGGCTACAGGGCGGACAACGGAGGTATAACAAACAAGAAGATGGCGATCATACTTAATGTTATAGTTCTTGGAGCGTCTGTTATATTTTTATTGATGGGATTATAGAAAGGGCATGCGATGAATTATTATAAGAATCTTACAGAAGAATATGATGATATAGAAGAGCGCTATGAGCTTATCATGGAACGTGTGAGACAGATAATCCATGAATCACTGGTAAAGGAGCCGTACAGAGATTATTTCAGTCATGTTGCCGGATTTATAGCTAGAATAGGAGATGTTCTGGAACTGGTAAAAAATGACGCACTGCCAGACAGGAGCCTTGATCAGCTTCAGGCGATGAACCATGGGCTGTACAATGATATACTGGGAGACAACTACAATAGAAGCTATGCAAATTACAGATATATCATGGGTGAGTTTTCAAAGGATTACACCCGTGACAAAGAGGAGATAAAGCGCATCGCCCAGCTTCTGGGATTTGTGTACAACGAGATAAGAGGAATGACAGTGTACGCGTTTGAGGGCAGAGTGGTTGACATAACTTTGTTTGCGGAGCTGTTTGTCCAGATATATTTCATGTTTCAGGATGATTTTTCCGTGAAGGATCTGGAATCCGCTGTGTATTATTTTGAGAACGATTATGCCGAGTTTTGGATCACGTACAGGATAAGAGAGCAGCTTGACCCTGATCTCACATTTGCGACGGATATCATTATGAACAGCGATTTGGGCGATGTCACGTATCTGTACAGATATGGAGAGTATGTTGGAAAAAATGAGATCGACACGGCGATTTTCATGAGTACCCTGCCGGATTCAGAGATAGAGGCCATGGCAAAAACATTCACCGAGGGATACAGACTGGGATTCGAGGCTGCCGGAATAGATCTCTCGAAGAAGAAAACTGTAAATATCCGATATTTCCTTGGACAGGAGAGGATGATAAGAGCCGCGATACTGCAGTTTGAGCAGATGGGTCTGAGGCCGATATGCTACCGATATGCGGCAAACAGGATCAACAGGAGACTTATACACAGGATAGGTTATTCGTCAAGCGTTCCTAACAGACAGCTCGAGTACGATCACAGGATGGATGAGGCACTCTTCATGGACAAGAAGCTCATGGAGAGAAAGCTGGAGGTGCTCAGACAGGCATACAAGAATATGGCCTATGAGGCTTCAGTATATGCGGGTCCTGCGGTGGTCGAGGTGTTCGGCGAGAACCCATTTGAGCCGGAGAACAGTGAACTGAATCCTGTGCTCGACAAGAAACAGCAGGAGGCTGCGATCTCATACCGCACAATGAATTCACAGATCGTAAATGAATATATAGCCCAGGATCAGTGCAGCTTCACTATAATAGCATACCCTGTGCCGGAGATCGGAGATAGATACAGAGATATATTCAGGGATACTGTCAGGATCAACACACTGGACAATGATCTGTTCAGGGCAATCCATCAGAGTATGATAGATGAGCTTGATAAGGCTGAACACGTGAGGGTTGTCGGTCAGGGAGCAAATGTGACTGATATGACCGTTATGATGCACGAGATGACAGATCCATCGAAGGAGACCAACTTTGAGAACTGCGTAGCCGATGTGAATATACCTGTTGGAGAGGTGTTCACTTCACCGAAGCTCACCGGAACCCACGGAATATTAAACGTAAGTGAAGTATTCCTGGACGGCCTGAAATATGTGAATCTCAAGCTTACATTTGAGGATGGAAAAATAGCGGACTATACATGTGACAACTATCCGGATACGGAGAAGAACAAGGCGTATATAAAGGAGAATCTTCTGGGCGGAAGGGATACACTTCCTATAGGAGAGTTTGCAATAGGAACAAATACGACAGCATACGTCATGGCAAACAAATATGACATAGTGTATAAACTGCCTATCCTCATAGTTGAGAAGATGGGGCCGCATTTTGCTGTGGGAGATACATGCTATAGCTGGAGTGAGGAAAATGTGCTCCACAATCCTGATGGCAAGGAGATCGTGGCAAAGGACAATGAGTGTTCTATTCTGAGAAAAACAGATGTGTCAAAGGCGTATTTCAACTGCCATACAGACATAACAATACCTTACGATGAGATAGGAGGAATATATTCCGTTCATCCGGATGGAACTGAAGTTCCGATCATCGAGAAGGGCAGATTTGTCCTGCCGGGAACAGAGAAGCTCAATGAAGCGCTGGATCAGGCATAGACAGCCTGGCGATTATGAAAAAAGACCTATAGGACAAAAAGAGACAGATATCTATTTCAGTCGAAATAAATATCTGTCTCTCTTTATGTATATATCTTTGTTCTGATACTGAAGATTACTTCAGTATGGACATTCTCTTGTATCTCTTGTTTGAGTAAAGTGCCGTGTCTGCCTGTGAGAGTAGATCCTCGATGGTCTGTTCTCCATCGCAGACAAATTCAGTAACACCAACGCTCATCTCTATGAAGTATGGCTTGCCACAGGTTGCGTTCAGCTCGGCTGAGAAATCCTTGATCTTGCGCTGCACTTCGGTGACGTAATCGGAGTCGTCTATAAATGCAAAGCATACGAACTCATCGCCGCCTATTCTACCGATGACATCATGTGGACCAAAGCTCTGGGACAGGATGTTCGCGATGTTCTTGAGGGCGAAGTCACCGTCCTTGTGTCCAAATTTGTCATTTACAACTTTCAGTGAATCCATATCAGCGAAGAGAAGTATGGCCTTCATTCCACAGTTTGACGGAATGTTGATATAGTATTCAACCCGCTCCATAAATCCACGTCTGTTATATATACCCGTCAGCTCATCTGATGTCGACAGGTGGTTCAGAAGCTCGTTCTTCTCGTGGATCTCGTTCAGAGACATCCTGAGCTGTTCCTGCGTGATGTTCTGCTCACGGAGCAGCGACATATATTTCAGTGCTGCACCGAGCTGCAGGCTGGTGGAATATATGGAACTGAAGTGAGCCACATCTGTGTTGCATATGAACACTCCGTGGTGATCCTCGTTTGTAAATATAGGAACTATGACGGATGTAAAACGCTTGTCATAGTATGTATATTCGTTGTCAAAAATCTCTACAGAAGGAACCCTTCTGGACTCTCCAAAAAGCACCTGACAATTGTTCGGGTTGAAGAAAGCCTGAAGGAAGACTGACTTTGGAACGATCCAGCTTCCCGTGTCTGTGATGCGCACAGGATCGTCGTAGGTGTAGATGTAAGCTCCTTCGTAATTCAGCCCCTGAAGCTTGTGGAGGATGGATGTGTATGTCTTGCCAAGATCCTCGCCGTATGTCAGGGTGTCACGGGTTATGTATATTGATGACCAGCCCATCATCTTGTTCTCGTATATCGTGTTGTAAAGCTGATTCGAGATGAAGAGTGATATGGTGTTGGTTATGGTCGTGTTAAGTCTGTTGAACTGGAGACTCTTGGCTGCAGACAATTTACAGCTTGAGAAGATGGAAGCCAGTTCACGGAACATGTATGCTGTTTTCTGGACAGAATAAAAATCGGTCAGGTCAGATTCGAGAATACATTTGAGTTCATCGATGATCTTGTTCTGTGGGTACTCCGTATCAATGTCGCTCTTGATCACGGATACTATATCAATGAGTATCCTGTTGTATGCGGACATGACCTTGGAGGCAAAGAAAGAATCTGCGATCTCTCCGAAGAGTCGTCCGTCGAGAATATCGATGATGTCCGGTATGTCAAGATCCAGTAAATGTCTGCCGGCATCTATCAGGTCACTCTCTGTGCACAGGTGACAGCAACAGGACAGTCTGTTTATAAGTCTGGAATCCAGAGTCTCGGATTTCATGTTGCCGGTCTGGGCAAGTCTCACCGCCGCATACACTGCACGGAAACCGAGTTCACAGGAATTGATATTGACTGTGGTGAGGGGGGGATCCATGTTGACGGAAGATGGTGAATCGTCAAAACCGATGACTGACATGGTTTCTCCTATGCGTATTCCTCTGGCCTTGAGCTCTGCGTAACCGCCTATTGCCATGCGATCATTTGCAAATACGATGGCATCCGCATCAGGGTTGGCATCCAGAAGCTGTGCAGTCTCCTCCTGACAGTATTCTGCGAAGTCGCCGTGTATTATCATGCGGTCCTCAACGCTGAGTCCGTTCTCAGAGAGAACCTCTCTGTATATCTTGAGTCTGAGATTGCTGTCGGTGTTGTCATCCTTGCCTGCAACAAAGCATATATGCTTTCTCTTGTGTTCTTTTATGAGATGTTCTATGGCATCCCTCATTCCTCTTGAATTGTCTGTTCTGATGCATGGATATCCCGGAAGCTTCTCCTCCAGTGTGAGGATAGGTATTCCATCAAAATGGGAAAGGAAAGAATTCATGTCCTTCTCCGATAACAGAGATGATATAGCTCCGACGGAGATGATAAGTGCGTCCAGACACTCAGGATGTGCATAGTAGAAAATCGAATTATACTGGTAATCATACAGTTGATTGGCAGGATCATAAAAGGAGGCATTCAGAAACATGCCCGGAAATACGATGAGATTGCAGTCAAGTTCCTTTGCTGCGTATTCAGCTCCTTTGCAAACCTCTGTTGCGTAATCGTTATCAATATGACATGTAAAAATACCGATGTTCAATCTGTTGTTGGTCATGCGGGTGCTCCTTTAGTAACTGCTTTTGCTGTAGTATAATCGACTGTTATATATTGCGGATAGCTATAATCACAATATATTGTGATTATACCACACGTTCACCACATTATCAATTTGTAATCATCTCAATCTTTACAAAGTATTCGATATAATCTATAATTTATTGGAATATTTGAAAAGGTGCCGGTGCGCCTTGTACAAAACAGATAACAGGAGGATAAGAAATTGGATTACAAGAATGCCGGAGTAGATATTGAAGCTGGATACAAGTCTGTGGAGCTTATGAAGAAGCACATCAAGACAACCATGAGACCCGAGGTACTTGGCGGAATTGGTGGATTCGCAGGAGCTTTCAGTCTCGCTAAGATCAAGGATATGGAAGAGCCTATACTTCTGTCAGGAACAGATGGATGCGGAACAAAGGTTCAGCTCGCTTATATTATGGATAAGCATGACACCATCGGAATCGACGCAGTGGCAATGTGTGTGAATGATATCGCATGCTCTGGTGGAGAGCCACTTTTCTTCCTTGACTATATAGCATGTGGCAAGAACTATCCTGAGAAGATTGCAACTATAGTAAGCGGCGTTGCAGAGGGATGCAACCAGTCAGGAGCTGCCCTCGTAGGTGGTGAGACAGCAGAACATCCGGGACTTATGCCTGAGGATGAGTACGACCTTGCAGGATTTGCAGTAGGTGTTGTTGAGAAGAAGGAGCTTATTACAGGAGAGAGCATTAAGCCTGGAGATACACTTATAGGTATCGCTTCAAGTGGAGTGCACAGCAACGGTTTCTCACTTGTAAGAAAGGTTTTCGAGATGACAAAGGAATCTCTTGATACATATTACGACGAGCTTGGCAAGACACTCGGTGAGGCACTTATTGAGCCTACAAGAATCTATGTAAAGGCTCTCAAGTCAGTGAAGGATGCAGGCATTACGATCAAGGGATGCAGTCACATCACAGGTGGTGGATTCTATGAGAATATCCCAAGAATGCTTCCAGACGGAGTTCGTGCTCAGGTTAAGAAGGATTCATATGAGGTACCGGCTATATTCAAGCTTCTCGCAAAGAAAGGCGATATAGATGAGCATATGATGTACAACACATACAACATGGGAGTTGGTATGTGTCTTGCTATAGACCCTGCAGACGCAGATAAGACTATTGCAGCTATAGAAGCTGCCGGCGACAAGGCATTTGTTCTCGGTACAGTTGTAGCTGGTGAAAAGGGAGTAGACTTATGCTAAAGGTTGCAGTTCTGGTATCAGGCGGCGGAACCAATCTCCAGGCCATCATAGATGCCATAGATAATAAAGTCATAACAGATACGGAGATAGTTGCGGTCATAAGCAACAATAAGAATGCATTTGCTCTTGAGAGGGCGAAGAAGGCGGGGATAGCAGCGGAGGTCGTAAGCCCTAAGGATTACGCGGACAGAGCTCGATTCAACGAGGCACTTCTCGCAAAGCTTCAGGAGACCGGAGCGGATCTTATAGTTCTCGCAGGATATCTTGTGGTCATACCTGAGATAGTGATAGATGCATATCCGAATAAGATAGTCAACATACACCCATCACTCATACCGGCATTCTGCGGAACAGGCTACTATGGACTTAAAGTTCATGAGGCAGCCCTTGCAAGAGGTGTCAAGGTAGTGGGAGCTACGGTCCATTTTGTAGATAAAGGCACTGACACAGGTCCGATCATCATGCAGAAGGCAGTTGCAGTACAGAATGGTGATACACCGAAAGCTCTGCAGCAGCGTGTGATGGAACAGGCTGAGTGGAAGCTTCTGCCTGCGGTTATAGACAAGATCGCCCATGGCAAAGTACATGTTGAAGATGGAATTGCAGTTGTAGAAGATTAGGAGGAATATCCATGAAAGTATTGGTAGTAGGAAGCGGCGGAAGAGAGCATGCTATAGTTACAAGTATTTCAAAGAGTGATAAAGTATCCAAGATATATTGTGCACCTGGCAACGCAGGTATCGCAGCACTTGCAGAGTGCGTTGATATAGGTGTGATGGATTTTGACAAGCTGGTTGCATTTGCAAAGGATAAGGCAGTTGATCTGGTTGTTGTTGCGCCGGATGATCCGCTTGTTGCAGGTGCGGTCGATGCATTTGAGGCAGCCGGTATCAGAGCATTCGGACCTCGTGCAAATGCAGCGATCATAGAGGGCTCAAAGGCGTTCTCCAAGGATCTCATGAAGAAGTATGGCATACCTACAGCGGCTTATGAGAACTTTACAGATGCCGATTCAGCGCTCAAGTACCTTGAGACAGCCACATTCCCTATAGTTTTAAAGGCTGACGGACTTGCACTCGGCAAGGGTGTTCTCATATGTAATGACCTTGAGGAGGCAAAGGCAGGCGTCAAGGAGATCATGCTTGACAAGCACTTTGGTTCAGCCGGAAATACCATGGTAATAGAGGAGTTCATGACAGGACGTGAGGTATCAGTCCTTTGCTTCTGTGATGGAACAACGATCAAGCCTATGACTTCAGCACAGGATCACAAGAGAGCAAAGGATGGAGATCAGGGACTCAACACAGGCGGAATGGGAACATTCTCCCCAAGTCCTTTCTATACAAAAGAGATAGACGAGTATTGCATGGAGAACATCTACAAGCCAACCATGGTTGCCATGAAGGCAGAGGGCAGAGAGTTCAAGGGAGTTCTGTTCTGCGGACTCATGATGACACCAAATGGTGTTAAGGTTCTCGAGTACAATGCAAGATTTGGCGATCCTGAGGCTCAGGTAGTTCTTCCTCGTATGAAGAATGATATTATCGATGTCATGGAGGCATGTATCGACGGAACACTTGATAAAGTTGATCTTCAGTTTGAGGACAATGCGGCAGTGTGCGTAGTTCTTGCATCAGACGGATACCCTGTATCATATGAGAAGGGCTATCCTATACATGGACTTGAGAAGTTTGATGGCAAGGATGACTACTTTGTATTCCATGCCGGCACAAAGTTTGACGGTGATCAGATCGTGACAAATGGCGGCCGTGTACTCGGTGTTACAGCAAAGGGCAAGGATCTTTTCGAGGCTCGTGCGAATGCATATGCTGCGACAGAGTGGATCACATTTGACAACAAGTACATGAGACATGATATAGGTAAGGCTATAGACGAGCAGTAATCTATAGATATATATTTACGGAAGAGGTTTTGAGAGAATTTGTCTCAAAACCTCTTTTGTATTCCTGTAATATATATGTTATAATGAAGCACGCTGATGCGTGCGTAGGTCATCGCGCTTACGCACGACGACATATGCTATAATGAAGCGCATAAAATCCTAGATTATTTAGATTTGAGGTGGACTGAATGAAATTACCGTACAGCAAAGAATCTGACATAGTTATAAAAGAGGCAAACAGGGTGGCGAGGAAGCTTGGACAGAATTTTGTCGGAAGCGAGCATTTTATCGTTGCACTGGCATCTGTAGCAGATACAACAGCGTACAGTATTCTGAACGAGAATGGTCTGGATATAGTTAAGATCATAGATGCGTTGAAGTATACATTGGAACCCGGTGGAGTAGTCACAGGGGAGAGAGACAAATATACGATGAGCGCAAGAAGGATTCTCGATGACTCACAGTATGAGGCGAGAAGACTCAATTCCCAGGAGGTGGGAACAGAGCATATCCTTCTGGCACTTATAAAGGAGACAGACTGTGTAGCTGTAAAGCTTATGGCATCAGAGAATGTAAATATCCAGAAGGTGTACACAGACATACTTCTGGCCTGTGGAAGCGATGCGAATACGGCAAAGAGAGAATATGCAGCACTGAAAAAGTCGAGAAATAAGAGCAAGACATCCACACCTACACTGGATCAGTATTCCAGAGATCTGACACAGGAAGCACGGATGGGCAATATGGATCCGGTCATCGGACGTACAAAAGAGATAGAGAGAGTCATGCAGATACTCAGCAGACGAATGAAGAACAATCCATGTATGGTCGGAGAGCCGGGTGTTGGAAAGACTGCTGTTGTGGAGGGCATAGCATATCTCATAGCCCACGATGAAGTGCCGGATACTGTAAAGGGTAAAAGGCTTCTTTCGCTTGACCTTTCAAGCATGGTTGCCGGTTCCAAGTACAGAGGAGAGTTTGAGGACAGGATAAAGAAGGTCATCGGAGAGGTCATATCGGATGGCAATATCATATTGTTTGTGGATGAACTTCACACACTCATAGGGGCAGGCGGTGCCGAGGGTGCAATAGATGCGTCCAATATACTGAAGCCGTCCCTGTCACGCGGCGAGATCCAGATGATAGGTGCTACGACTCTGAACGAATATCGGAAGTATATAGAGAAGGATGCGGCCCTTGAGAGAAGATTCCAGCCGGTGTACGTGGATGAGCCTACAAGGGATGAGGCAGTGGAGATACTCAAGGGACTCAGACCATGCTATGAGCAGCATCACAATGTCGATATAAGCGATGATGCGGTTGAAGCTGCGGTGGATCTGTCCATCAGATATATAACAGACAGATTCCTGCCGGACAAAGCCATAGATCTTATGGATGAGGCATGCTCCAGAAAGAGGCTCGGATTCTCATCGGACAGACATAATTATGAGAAGAAAAAGGCTGTGGAGGCTGAGCTTACAACGCTCAACGACGATCTGGAGAAGGCACTCATGGCTGGCAATATAGAGGCGGCGGCAGAGGTGAGCGCGAGACAGAAGGAGCTTGCAAAGAAGAATGCAAGAAAGCAGTCTTCCAGCCAGAGAAATATCACAGTTCAGGAGAACGATATTGCGGATGTTGTGTCCGTGT
This sequence comes from Coprococcus sp. RTP31081st1_H1_RTP31081_211007, assembly GCF_040227275.1. Classification (NCBI taxonomy): domain Bacteria; kingdom Bacillati; phylum Bacillota; class Clostridia; order Lachnospirales; family Lachnospiraceae; genus Coprococcus; species Coprococcus sp. RTP31081st1_H1_RTP31081_211007. The sequence goes on along the minus strand of NZ_JBEHVP010000005.1, from coordinate 3,523 downwards.
GGACCAAGATCCCTGTGAGCAAGCTCACGGAGAAGGAGTCAAAGAAGCTTGAACGCCTTGAGAGTGAACTTCACAAGAGGGTAGTTGGCCAGGAGGAGGCTGTTACAGCCGTATCACGTGCTATCAAGAGAAGCAGAGTCGGACTTAAGGATCCGAAGAGGCCGATGGGATCATTTCTGTTCCTCGGACCTACAGGTGTCGGTAAGACAGAGCTTTCCAAGGCTCTTGCAGATATAGTATTTGGAAGTGAGGATGCCCTGATAAGAGTTGACATGTCGGAGTACATGGAGAAGCACAGCGTGTCCAAGATGATAGGTTCACCTCCGGGTTATGTAGGCTTTGAGGAGGGCGGACAGCTCAGTGAGAAGGTCAGGACCAATCCGTATTCTGTTGTGCTGTTTGACGAGATAGAGAAGGCTCACAGCGATGTGTTCAACATTCTCCTTCAGGTACTTGATGACGGACACATAACGGATTCCCAGGGAAGAAAGGTGGATTTCAAGAACACCATCATAATCATGACCTCCAATACAGGGGCACAGGGTATAGTTGACCCTAAGCAGCTTGGATTTGTCACGGTAAGCGATGAGACAAAGGAACATGAGAAGATGAAGAGCAATGTAATGGATGAGCTCAAGAGAACCTTCAAGCCGGAGTTCCTGAACAGAATAGACGACATAATCGTGTTCCATGCCCTGAGCGAGGCAAATGTAAAGGATATAACCGGACTTATGTTAAAGGAACTTAAGAACCGTGTCCAGACACAGATGGATATTGAGCTTAAGTTCACCGACCATGCAAAGAAATATATCTTTGGAAAAGGCTATGACAAGAAGTACGGAGCAAGACCACTCAAAAGGGCTATCCAGACATATGTGGAGGATGTGCTTGCGGAGGCGATGCTTAGAGGTGATGTCAAAAAAGGTGATACAGTCACAGTGTCAACGAAGAAAAAGAAGGAAGCCGACGGGAAAACCACTGAGAAAATATCACTTACAGCGAAACAAAAGACAGAGGATTGATGTCGGATTAGATATTTGTGATGTGAGCATGATATACAGTAGTGCAAAGTGCGGAAAATTAAGCAGTAGAAATTAATATGAAATATTGGTGAAAATGCATAATTTTGTAGAAAAAAAGGATGCATTACTGTATAATGAAAATCACTAACGGATAGTATACAGAGATTATTGATATATATCAGGATATTATTGCGATAGAGTTCAGATCATACAACAACAACAGGAGGATAAGATCAATGTCAGTAGTAAATGAATTGATAAATGCACAGGGGGAGTCATTGGAATTCGGTAATTATGAGCTTGGAGCAAAGACCAAGAAGGACGGTTTTGAGTTCCAGGGAGATATCTACAAGATAAAGACTTTCAACGAGATCACAAAGCTTGAGAAGAACGGAATGTTCGTATATGAGTCAGTACCGGGAACAGCAGTACATGGTTTCAAGGCTGATGAGAACGATGTTACATTTGTAGTTGAGGGACCAGAGAATGCGTCCATCACACTTGAGCTTGAGCCTGAGACAGAGTACAAGGTTCACGTAGACGATGTATATGTCGGCAAGAACAAGACCAACCTCGGTGGCAAGATGAGCATAAGCGTAGATCTTGAAGAGGGCAGACCAGTCAAGGTTGATGTTAAGAGAGCATTTGACTAATATAGCATACACAGGAGATATTTATGGCAAAAGGAAAACAGGTGTTTTTTTGCCAGGAATGTGGATTCGAATCGACAAAATGGATGGGGCAGTGCCCCGGCTGTAAAGCGTGGAATTCATTTTGCGAGGAGAAAGTGACAGTAGGCGCCAAGAGCCAGTCCGGTAGAAGGGCTGTCGTGGCGCCTACAAGCATTTTGGAGGTGGAGACCACCGACGAGACGCGTTTTACCACAGGAATAGGCGAATTAAACAGAGTATTAGGCGGCGGGATAGTGAGCGGATCCCTTGTGCTGGTTGGAGGAGATCCGGGTATAGGTAAATCCACCATATTGCTGCAGATGTGCAGGAATATGTCAGAGATGGGACAGAAGATACTTTATGTGTCAGGTGAGGAGTCCCTTTCACAGATAAAGATGAGGGCAGAGCGTATCGGAAATTTTACAAAGGATATGCTGCTTCTCTGTGTCAACAATCTCGAGGATGTGGAGGAGTATGTCAAGAAGGACACTCCAAAGGTCATTGTTATAGATTCCATACAGACCATAGTTACGGATGACATGGAGTCTGCACCGGGAAGTGTATCCCAGGTAAAGGAAGTTACAGCCAGACTCATGAGGATGGCGAAGCAGACAGGGATCGCCATATTCATAGTAGGACATGTTACCAAAGAGGGAACCGTGGCAGGCCCAAGAACCCTTGAACATATGGTAGATACAGTTCTCTATTTCGAGGGCGAGCGTAATGCCGGGTTTAGAGTCCTTCGTGCAGTAAAGAACAGATTTGGCTCGACAAATGAGATCGGTGTATTTGAGATGAAGGGAACCGGACTTGCAGAGGTGAAGAATCCGTCACAGCTTATGCTGGATGGAAGACCTGATGACACATCCGGGTCTGTAGTAGTATGTACAATGGAAGGAACAAGACCGATATTGCTTGAGATCCAGGCTCTGGTGTGCCAGTCAAGCTTCAATCTGCCAAGAAGAACAAGTGTGGGACTCGACTACAACAGGGTAAATCTCTTGCTTGCTGTTCTTGAGAAGAGAGGCGGCATAGTTATGGCGGGCTGTGATGCATATGTGAATATAGCCGGAGGTATGCGCCTTGATGATCCGTCGGCAGATCTGGGAATAGTATTTGCTCTTGTATCAAGCTTCAAGAACCGTGCCATACCTTCTGATATGGTCATGTTTGGAGAGATGGGACTTTCAGGCGAAGTGCGTGGAGTGTCAGGTGCTGAGCAGAGAGTACGCGAGGCCGCAAAGATGGGATTTAAGACCTGTATCATACCGAGATCCAATCTGGACAATGTGAAGAAGATGAAAGACCTTGGAGACATGAAGGTGGTAGGTGTCGCAAATATACAGCAGGCACTGGAGTATATATAGAAGAAAATATTCAATCATATAAAGCACGATAATAGCGGTGAGCATGGCCACAGTATCATTTGGTATTGTGGCCAAAATTATTTCGTGTAAAATTCAATAAAAGTGCTTGACTTTGCCAAATGATGGTGGTATCTTATAAAAGCTGTCGCGTGAGACGGTGTCAGAAACATCTATAAAGCATCAGATTTTGAGATTTATTCGTTATATAATCACCCGGTTATGATACGAAATCAGTTCATAAGAGCTGACGAAATGACTTGAAAAAAGATGAAAAAAGTTGTTGACATTAAGAAATGAATGTGATAGTATTTAGAAGTTGTCGCTGAGAGGCGAGGACATAAAGAACCTTGAAAAATTAACAACATGACAACCCTGAAATTCCAAACAAGAATTTCAAGAACGTCGGATCAGAGATGATATCAAAGATCTAACAAACCAATAACAGTAAAGATGGTTAGGAAAA
>NZ_JBEHVP010000004.1:96667-269473 GCF_040227275.1 Coprococcus sp. RTP31081st1_H1_RTP31081_211007 | reverse complement strand
ATATATAAACATTTTGTTTTATTCATGGTATTCTTCCTCCCATTTTCCCCTAAATGACTGATAATACTTGATTATCCATCATTTTTTAACTTTACCTCAATACCCACGACTACTTAATAATATAATAACAAACTATATCATATTTACCATTAAATGTCATTACTATATTATTTAATTTTACTATATACAAATGTTTTTATATTGTTTTTTCTATAGATATAGATTTTCCCCAACCTAACAAAAATTTTCAATACATTATTGTTTGTTATCCTGAACTTTATATGATAAAATTTATTCAGTTAGTATATTCTAACCCAATAGTTAAATTGGATTTGTCAGCCCCACCACTGCGGATTCTAATAGACTGGCATCAAGTTATGGGAGGTAAATGAGATGAAACGGGCATATTCAGTATCGAGCTATGCAAAGCTTTACGAAAAATACTGCAAAGAGAATCTTCCGTCCGAGGCGGATGGTATATTCAAAAGGGCTGATGAATATTACAGGGAATTTATGCGCAGGGACATGCCGGATCTCGGAAAGAACATGATGGCAGCCAATATGTATGACTGGTTTACCATCGTATCATTCTATGAGGCAAGCGGCCACAGGCTTGACGGAGAAGTTCTTCTCAGGATCAAACGGGACGCCGCCGAAAAGATGAAATTTCTCGGAAAAATAGTGAATGGCAACAAGAGCAACTGGCCATACAAGCTATTTGAAAAGACTTATGTTAAATTCAACAAGATGCAAAAAGAACACCAGGCAAAAGGCGAGTGGATGGATAGCTGGAAGGTTCAGATCAACCCGGATGGAAGGACAGAAGGGTTCTGCTTCCACCTAGTCGGATGCCCTATAGCCAAGCATGCAAAGGAGCATGGCTATGCGGACCTGCTCCCATATCTGTGCAGAACTGACCACTACCTTGCGGAATTCATGCACGCCCGCCTGATCCGTACACAGACCGAGGCGCTCGGCGGTGATTGCTGTGACTACTGGTATGTCGGCGATGAGAGTCCCGCACTGGAGCAGTATAAGGATCTTGAGAAGATATAACTACAGATCAAACCAGTCAAGCACCTCAACCTGTTCAAGATTCTCGTCCGAATGCTCTATCTCCCTGGAATATCTGTAAGAGAGCTCTATGAGATCATCCGCCGACAAAGTCTCACCATTTCTGAGCCATCTAGCCATGAGCAGCATATAGAGTTCAACCGCATGTCCGACGCATGCGTTTACCTTGCCGGATATATTATCGTCGTACACTGCGCCGAGAAGATATATCGAGATGAAGTAGACTATGATCTGTTCAAGGAATATGTCCATCGTCATGCGAAGCTCACCCTCAATCACATTGTCCTCAGTCACAACACTCTCAGCAGTATCCGATTCCTGTCCAGGATGACAACCTGTAACCTCGCAGTTGTCCCTCCACCACTTTTCAAACCATTTCTTATTCTCCATGAAAACCTTCTCACCCTGTCCAAACAGCAGCTCCTGTGACTCAATGAGCACATCCTCCCAGTCATCATACAAAAGTTCAAGATCTTCGATGAGAAACATAGCCTGCTTCTGAAGCAACATATACTCTTCATGTTCTCCGTGGATCTCCGGCTTATCCTGCTCCTCACACTCATCCCACATGACAAGGTCGCCCTCGTCATAGTGTCTCTGAGCCGACGCACCGATCTGAATCACCCTCTCTATTCTGCTCCGTATGTCCACACTTCTGTCCTGAATGACATTCAGTATCGCCTCCCGGATATCCTCCAGATTGGAATACAGAAAATAATCAAAGTCATCGAACACCTCGTCCTCGTCATCTTCCTCAGTCACAAATGTAACCTTATCCGTGATGTTCATCAGTATACGTGCCACCTCAGGACACGAAAGTGATAACGAAACCTCGCGCACATTCTCGAATTCCTCCGTATGTCTCGGATACTCCCTGCAGGTGGTACAAAGGCTTTCCTTACCCATATGTATATACATGTCACATAGCATATCATCCCGCAGAAATGCACACTTTCCACTTCTGCCGTGTCTGAAAACGCCTTCTTTCCAATTTACCTTGCGGCGCAGCTCATCCCTGTACTCACCATTATAATCCTCATATTTTTCCAACGAATCATCATCTATCACTATCTGCCATTTGCCGCAGCATGTGTCCGGGCATTTGTCCGCTATACAATTAAATTTCTTATAATAATCCGGGTATGTGTAAATCATATGTACTCCTTTATATATAATCATGCCATTATTCCATTCATCGGCTCTGCAGCACGATCACGAACTTGTTACCGTCCTTTTGGGGAATAACGCTTAACATTCCGCCCTGTTTTTCTATGATCTCCCTTGACAGATAAAGTCCTATTCCAACACCATCCTTGTCACCGGAATTTCTGCCACGGTAAAACCTCTCAAATATATGTGTACGCTCATCCTCTCCTATTGGTTCATTCTCATCTGTCACACTGACCTCAACCGTGAGCCCTAGTTTTCTGACCGACAGGACTATCTCACTTCCAGTTTTTCCGTATTTTATCGCATTATCCAAAAGATTGAAACACGCTTCCGCAGTCCATCTTCTGTCATGCTGTATATCACATTTCACCTGTTCATCATATCTGATAGTTATACCGGCATTTTTCGCACTCACATATACATCTTTCACTGCCTGCAGCACAGTGTCATTTATACTCTGGCTTTTCACATCGAGATTGATAAGTCCGCTTTCCAGTCTGGATACCTTTATCATACTCTCCAAGAGAAATGACAAGCGCTCCACCGCCAGCTCAAGGACTTGCAAGTACCTAGTACGCTCATCATCACTTATATCCGGATTTTTCAGAAAATCCGTGTACATCCTCAGGTTCGATATTGGTGTCTTCAGTTGATGGGAAAGATCCGATACCAGCCCCTTAATATTCTCATGCTCCAGCCTCTCTCTGGAATTCTGAAGCTTCAGCGCATCGATTATCTTGTCAACCTTGCTCTGCAGCCTTGATACCAGCGAGTCATCATTTTCCGGAAATACCTGCTGCCGTTTCAGTTCAGAGAGATTGTCCAGAAGATCCGACATATCTGCCACGACCTCCGAAATAAAGTCATCATCTGCCTTCTGCAGCAACTTTATGACAACAAACATAACTACACCACACGCCAGTGCGCCTATGGCCGCAAGTATTTTCCCTGAACATACATACTCGAATACTGCTAAAAACACAAACAAAAGAAGTGAGCATACATACAGCATCCTCACTCTCTTCGTATATTTACCATAGTTTTCAATATATTTATCCATATTATCTCTGTTATCTACCCCTGCCTATGTCTCGCCAAATGTATATCCAATTCCAAACACCGTGATCACGTACTCCGGATTGCCGGCATCCTTTTCTATCTTCTGACGCAGTCTTCTGATATGCACGTTCAGCGTGTTCTCATCCACATAATTTTCATTGTCATCCCAAATCTTCTGTATGATCATATCCCTTGTGAGAACGCGTCCCTTATTTTTTATCAGCAGTTCCAGTATCCTGTATTCCGTAACGGACAGCTTTATCGGTTCATCCGATATGTACACCTGCATCCGTTCAAAATCAACACTCATATCTCCATAATGAAAACGTTCGTGCTTTACCCCATCCAGTGCATTTTCACTTCTTCGAAGGACTGCCTCTATCCGCTGATACAGAAGTTCCACGGAAAACGGCTTCGCTATATAGTCATCGCAGCCAGCCCGGAACCCCTCTATCATATCAGCCTCCGTATCTCTTGCCGTGAGGAAGATGATCGGGACATTTGTACTTTTTCTCAGTTCTCTGCAATAGTCAAGACCCCTTCCATCGGGAAGGTTTCTGTCAAGCAATATCAGATCGAAGCCATGTTCCAGACAGCCATCCGCCTCCTTGCATGAGTACGCAGTTTCAACTTCGTATCCCATCTTTTCAAGGAATAACTTCACACCTCCACATATGATCACATCATCCTCCACGACCAAAATACGTTTCATACTTTCTCCTATCAATTACATGCTGATTCCATATCATTTTCACGACTCCCGGTCTGCCCAATATCTATGATGCTTCTCTCAGCCGGCTTGTCACCGTATCTTTTGTCACAAGTCTGAACACCATCGCCGGAACCACAATGCATATAGCAAACAGCACAACAACGACTCCGGCAACAAGTGCATACGGATAATTAAACACTGCATAATCGGCTATATTCACACTTAGCCGGCCAGCTCCATACATCATAAGACTTCCAAGCGTCACAATAAGTACTGTTGTTATAATACCATAAAACATGCCCTCGTACATAAGCATATTACGTATCTGCCTCTTTGTCATTCCAACGCTCTCAAGCACTGCCAGTTCCAGTTTTCTCGTATATACACCGGTGATCATGACATTGATATAATTCACCACTCCGATAAGTATCAATATGATCGACATTCCACCGCCTATCACCTCAAGCGACAGCATAGACTTCTTGAATTCCGAGCCCTCCACCGACTTGATATCACTACCGGCTATGACTGGATTTTCCTTTACGATGCGCTGTACATATGGTGTCACTTCTGATTCTTTTCCTGTCTCCGCATCCGCAATGATGCATGAGATCTCCGCATCCGGGAACAGATCATCCATCACCGCATCACTCACAAATATCGCCTCCGGAGCTCCACCAAGTGTCCAATAATACCCAGCGGTGATTGCTGACTGCTCTGTTCTCATCATGGCTGCACCGACTGAGATCTGTCTCTTCCTGCCCGTCTGGTCATTTACAAGTGTCAGAGTCTTATCCGTCATCCGCTCCGACGCTGATATGGAATCTACATAACCTATCAGACATACCTCTCCTTTTTCGAATGCATCTATATCAATCTTCTGTCTGGCAGTTTTGTTGTAGAGCTTTATCATATCTGAATTGACCGATATCAGCGGTGCCCCATACTGTGCCTCACTGTTGGTCGTTGTCTCATAAAATGTCGCAAGAGATTCCGGGTCATCCTCGGTCTCAATAAACGGTGCATAAAGTTCAGCATCAAATGGCAGTCTTACATTTGCGCTTCTGTCCACCTCTACAGTACCCATACCCGGAATGTTTCGCATCTGATCCGCGATATCTGCCATGGTCGCCTGAGGCTTAGAGTTATCTGATTCTCCGTCGCCATATAGCACATAATCATTGTGAAGATAGTGCTCTATATAACTGTCCGCATCCATGCATGATATAAATGTATTCACACACAGAAATGTAACTGAACCCATGAATATTGATGCGAACACAAGTATACTTCTCTTTTTTTCACGAAACACATTCCTCCATGCCATCTTCCGGGGTCTTCCTCCACTTGTGGACTTATATCTTGTCCCCGATATATTTCCAGCATATTTCATAGCATCGATTGCGGATATCTTTCCTGCATATTTTGCCGGTTTCCTTGCACTTATAAATACAGTTGCAAATGCAAATACCACGGAAAATACATATATTCCCGGATTGAAACTGACCGCCGATGAAAGTGCAGCTTCCCTGTCTACCGACAGCATGTTCATAGCAAGAGGAACAACGCCAAATGACACCGCCGTTCCAAGGAGTACACCTATCGGAATTCCTATACAAGCCAGATATAGTGCCTGTTTTTTCACTATCTTCTGTATCTGGGACATCGTGGCTCCGATGGTCTTCAGCATTCCATAGAATCTTATATCCTTTGTGACAGATATATACATTACATTATATATAAGAAGATATCCACTAAGGAGTATCATAAGAGCTATAATGCCTATACTTATAGCTATAAAAACACGGTTTGAACCATTTTCAGACTGAACATCATATTTCACGTCAAACTTCTGGTCCTGCCTCAAAGTAACATTTTTCTCAAGTTCATCTTGGAGTTTATCACCCTTGCCCTCCTTTGCGGAGATACTGACACGTCCATCCTTCTGCATATCTATTCCCTGGGAATCCACATATTTCTTTGACACCAGGCATACGCTGCTCTTGGCAAATCCTGTGTACCAGCCTGAGAGCACAAAATTTTTCCTCTCACCATCCATCACAAACGTAACATTCTGACCTACCTTTGGCGACGTGATACCCATATTGTCAAGTATCTGCTTTGTGAGCATTATCTCATTCTCATCCTTCGGATAACTGCCTTTTATATCAGTTATGGCAGGTTTCAGATTCTCATTAAATTCCGTATCATCATCATACTGAAGCAGATAACTGTACTTGCCTGATTCCGTGCTTACCGTCTGTGCATCGATCTGTATTCCAGCCGCAAGAAGTGACGGACAGGACTTTATATCATTTATCTGACCTTCAGATGGATGCTCCATATATATAGAAGATCTTGTTCCCTGAAGTCTGAGCTGCATCTGGTTAAGATTTTTAGCTATGGAAAATCCCAATGTAAATACAGCCGTGAACATAAATGTTGTGAGAACGATCGCCAAAATAACAATTACATTTCGCACTTTATTCTGCTTTAACATGCGGTGATATATCCTGCTCACCGCCGCCTGGTTATTGTTTCTAAGCATCCTTCTCACCCCCATTTGCCCCATCTGGTACTCCTGCTGAGAAGATCCTGCCATCTTCGATCCGTATCATCTGGTCTGCCATGGTTGCTATCTCTTCATTATGAGTGATCATCACTATCGTCTGTGCAAACTCTTTACCAGTCAGCTTTAACAGTGCAATGACATCCATGCTGGTCTTGCTGTCCAGATTGCCTGTCGGTTCATCAGCCAATATGATAGAAGGTTTTGCTGCCAGCGCTCTGGCTATCGCAACCCTCTGCTGCTGGCCTCCTGACAGCTGGTTAGGCATGGAAAATTTCTTTTCCGATAACCCGAGCACATCCATAATTTTATCTACATACGCAGTGTCTATCTTCGTTCCATCCAGCTCGATCGGAAGCACTATATTCTCGTACACATTTAATATTGGCACCAGATTGTAATTCTGGAAGACAAATCCTATCTTTCGTCTTCTGAATATAGTAAGTGCCTCATCGTCCATTTCAAAAATAGCTTTGCCGTCCAGTATAACATCCCCCGATGTTGGCCTGTCGAGTCCTCCTAAGAGATTTAGAAGTGTTGACTTTCCACTTCCTGAACTGCCTATGATAGATACAAATTTTCCCTCTTCAATATCAAGTGACACATCTGTAAGCGCATGCACGACATTGTCTCCTGTTCCGTATGTCTTTGTAAGATTGTGGGTTGATAATATATTCATGATACATCTTCCTTTTCATTTCTTTTTCATTTTCTGTCATTTCTTTATCTGATCTATTTGCCGTCTGATCTATTTGACGATTTTATTCTAACATCCACATCTTACAATCTTATTACGTTTAATATTAAGTTTTAGTGGTCACTGCTTACATTATCAATAATCGAGTAGGCGGCAGTAATTAACCGCCGTCCTCTCACAGCACCGTACGCCAGACTGTCAAACAATTCAAATAAATGGTATTATTAAAGTGCAAGATATTGAATCTAGAAGGATAGATTATGGCATATATTGTTGGAATTGATAGAAACCAGACAAGAATGGTTACTTCATCATTAGATGATCTTATAGATGAAAATAATTCGGTACGTGTAATATTTGTCCGCTATGCAATTGAATTTCTTATAATAATCCGGATATGTGTAAATCATATGACATCTCCTTAGGGAACTTCTGCTAGTATTTTTAACACAAGTTTCATAAAGCATCAATTCCCTAAGCAGATTTTTTAGAATTTTTTCTGATATTAACAAGAACCATCACGCACCAGCCAGATAGTAACAGTGCGGATATTGCGCTGCGCTGCCTGTACATATTCAGCTGCTGCCCACATCTGTGATAAAATATCTCCAGCACATCCTTGTCAGAATACAATCTTCGCTCATGTATAGCCTCAAGTTCATCTGAGGCATCACTCCAGAAATCAAAATCTGACCATTTTGACGGCAGATTTATGTCCGGCAGAATATCCAGATAATCCGAGGCATAGTAAAAGCTGCTGCCATAACCATGATGAACGGCAGCCTCCTCGGCATATTCCCCTCTGTAATTTTCATCTGATATATCGAGCACCATGCCATCTATAATTTTACTGTCGGCAAACTCCCAGTCACCGCCATGCCCCTGCTCTGCCTGAACGATCATGAAACTTTCCTCCGAGTCAATGACAGAACGGATGACATACTCTTTTTCAAGCACGGTCACGACGGAACCGGTGGTATGGCGACTTCCAAACAGTGTATACGAAAGCTCCCCGCTTATGATACATCCAGCTGCATCATTTCTTCTCAGAGCTCCAGCTCCCCAAAACATATCCTCCACCGCAAAATCAACCACAACTATATCTGACTGCACCTTTTTATATACAGCATCTCCGCCAACCGTCTCGCCCGGATATATCCTGTACGTGCCCTTCACATAATCCTCATCCTTCATTCTGGTGTACATGGTCTGCCCTGTGGTGACAAATGCATAATTTCTGTCGACACCATACCCGCCACTCATATATATTTCATTTACTACATTCCATATAAACAGCCACAACAACGCAATTCCGACAAATATACCGATCACAAATTTCCTCATACAAAGCCACCTATTTTTCACGTACAGTATCACCGGCTTCCACTTTCTTGTCAGAACTTACAATGATCTTATCATCACCGGTGAATGGGCTCTTCTTAAGACCGGCATCATAATTATTTGTATCCCCGACGGTCACGTATACCTTTTCTGCAACATACTCCGTCCCCAGAAGAGTATCCTTCGGTCTCTCGACAAGCACGTATGAACCAGACACATCAGCGTGTATTGCTGACATGGAAACTACAGATCCGTACTTTTCAGACTGATGTGAGATCTCTGCCAGCACGCTGTCCCCCACATCGAATGTATCGCCCGGAACAACAGCCTCCACTATATAGCCTTGACCATTTTCAACATTACTGTACACTGCAGATACCTCGGTATTCACACCGCTGTCATCCATCTGGACTGTAACTTTATCCCCCTTTTCTATGTACCGTCTCTGCTCCTCAGTCACTGACATTTTTATGGTGTAGCTGTCCGACTTCTCTGTTATCACAAAAGCTGCCTCTTCAGTAGTCTTATTTCCGATTCCAACTCTGGACTCCGATATGAGCCCATTAAGCTCCGAACAGACAACACCATTGTCATCCATGAGTTTCCCCAGATATGAGATCTGTTCATCCACCACGGCGATCTTGTCATCCATAACCGCCATCTCGTCTCCCCATGTGTACCAGTATTGTTCCTTCAGTTTTTTCTGTTCGAGCTTCTTCTCAAGATACTCAGATCTGACAGCTGCCACATCCACCCTCATAAGGGGATCTCCCTGCTCTATCTTTTTCCCGACACTCACATATATCTCCTGGGCCAAAAGTCCTGGATAGACGTACACCGGCGTCTTCTTGTCTCCATCTATCACCACATCCTGCAAAATCTCCGTGGATACCGTCCCAGACACCGCATATTCCGTCTCGACCCTCGGTGTCAGGGCACTGCTCGCAAATCTCGACATAAATGTGCCGGCAATAACCACCGCCATAAATATTCCAACAGCCTTTACCCCGCATTCTGCCCATAGCTTTGTTTCAAATCGCTTTCCTGAAAATCGCCTCATAACTCTTCTCCTGTTTTTCTCCTACAACCAGCCTTCATCAATCCTCGGCAGAGCCTATGGATATTCCCTCCGCCAGAATTACCCTGCCTACATAGAACACGATCAGTGAGGGAACACAGCTGAACAAGGCAAATGTAAACGCTCTCCCCGCGCTTCCCTCGGTCACATTTGGCAGATATACAGACAGCGGCCACAGATATTTGTCCTTGAGGAATACAACCGGCTGCTCCACGACATTCCAATATTCAAGGAATCCCAATATCACCGCCGCTATGATCCCCCTCTTTGCTATGGGAACAGCCATATATATAAATATCCTGAAGCTGCCAGCACCGTCCAGCCTCGCCGCCTCAACCACAGAATCAGGAACCTGCTCAAAGGCACTGTACATAATGAATATCGGAAATGTTGAGAACATCAGCGGCAAAATGATAGCCCAATGGGTATTTATCATGTTGAGACTGTTTAGCACTATGTACTGTGACAGCATCGTCACCTGAAATGGAAGTATCATGCAGAACATATACAGGCCAAATATCAGCTTTGCCCACCTGCTGCCGCTCCGGGACAATCCCCATGCCGCCGGCACAGCGAACACAAGCTGTCCGGCTATTACCACCCCGACAATCTTCACCGAGTTCCAGAAAAGCACATAGTATTCCGGAGTGTCAAACAGCAGCTCCACGATATTTTGAAATGTCGGATAAAGCGGTATCATATGCCACGCAGTGTATCCAGCTCCGCCGTCAGTTCCCGAAAACAATAACTGCCCAAGCTCTGTCTCACCCATAAATACACCACTTACCAGAAACAATAACGGAAGCACCGCAAGTACCGCACCAATTATGACGAACACCTTCAATAACAAATGTATCCCCTCTGCCATATATCTCATTTGCCCCCACGTCCTCTCTGGAAAATTTTTCTGTTATACTTCGCCGAGATCCCATGCCAGTCGATCAGACATAAGGCACGTATGGCAAGTATGATCCCGAAAAATACAACAGCCGTCATAACCGCTCCCGCTGTGAGCTTGCTGATCTCCAGCTTCTCAAACCAGTTGTTAAATGTGTGCTGTATCTGGTATATACTCATATCGGGATAACTACCCGCCATCAGATACTGCTCCCTGAATATTTTGAGGGAGTTCACCACTGACAACATGGCTACGATAAAAAAAGATCTCTTCATATTCGGAAGTGTGATCCTGAATATCTGTGTAAATCTTCCGGCTCCGTCAACCCGGGCAGCATCATACACAGTCTCCGGTATCGCTGACAATCCAGACATCCAGATTAGCATGTTGTATCCTGTATTCTTAAATATAAATGTACCTACAAAAAGCCAGAAGACAGCCTTTCCCGAAAGGAGATCGGCGAATAATATCTTCCATACCACTGCCAACGAATTTGACGGTATGGCAAGTGGAATGAGAAATGCAAACCTGACTATGTTGCTTTTCATTCCGTATACCTCTATCGCAACTATCAGCGATATCACCATGAGCAGTGGAACACTCACCAGTTCAAACCTCAGGGAATTGCCCGCCGCCAGTCTGAATGCCGTATTGCTCCAGACGGCTCTGTAGTTCTGCAGTCCTGCAAATCCGCCCTGCCCCGCATGACGAAAGGATGATATGAATACATCCATCAGCGGAATTACCACGAAGATCAGGACACCCACAAAGCCCGGAATCACAAATCCAACCGTTTCATTTGTTCTTCTGCTAACCAATTTATTCACTCAGATATACCCCTAAAAGTTTATCGATGGAATCTACTATACTGTCCAGACTCTCACCATTTTCAAGATAGTCTGCAGCGTTATCCCTTATCACACTGCGGACCCTCGCGTCAGGATTTGACGGAGTATCCAGCTCTCTAAGTTTTCTTATATACTCATCAAGATACTCTTCCTTACGCCAATACGACCAGTCCATGTAATCACTTCCGCCCAGCGTGATCTTTCCGCCCGGAGTTCCCATGGACTGTGCCTCTCTGTTCCATTCCCGCACGCCCTCCATATTTACCGGATTGCCACAATCAACTCCGTAATATATTTTCTGTACATCCGTGCTGAACAAAGCCTTCATAAAACTGACCGCATTGTCCAGGCTCTTTGAACCGGCATTTACCGCTATGACTGTGTTTGGCACAAATACTTTCCCACTGTCATTTCCCCATATTTCGTATGCGTAATCTGTGTTTTCTCCGCTCTCGCCTGCTCCCACCCCATAGTCCTCTTTTATACTATAAAAACGCCAGGACTCTCCCATAGTTTTCATATTCACAAATGCTGACTTTCTGCCAGACCATGATCTGTTAAACAGCGGACTCATATATTCACTGTTTATGGCTCTTTTTACCTGATCGCTGTAGCTTCCCCACTCGGCAGTCCACTCATCGATCTGATCCTGGGTCGTCCGCTCCATTTCCGTGTCATACAGAAGCTTTAAGTCCTCCAGAAATTTTCTGAGCATCTCAGCATCGTAATTTCCATCACTATCCACAATCTCCGATGCATATACCGGATACAGCGTATCGAAATAGCACTCCCAGTAATAGAATGACAAGTCATTTCCATATTCCGGTCTGTCCTGACTGCTTATATATGCTGCAAGCGACCGGGCATCCGTCACGTTCTTGACCTCATTCTCCGGTCCGATAATGGCAGTAAATGTCTCCATAGCCGGAATTGCGTATATCGAACCATCACTATTTCTGTATGCATTTAACACATTTTCCAGGCAATCTGGATTTTCCTGCAGTATATCGTCATACACCTTGGACAATTCCATGAGAACTCCGGTATCCTCATAGCTTCCAACATTCAGCCCATCCATGATGATGACATCTGGTCCCTCACCTGCCAGGAGCTGTGTATTGAGCGCACTTATGGCATCGCTCTCAGATATTCCATTCTCGTCATCCACGCCCCACACATACTTCACAGTCATATCCGAATGGTATGCCTCATACCACGAGATCAAGGTTTCATAGCTCTCCGCATAATAGAGCGAATATAGTGTGACCGTCTTATCATCCGGCTCCTCATCTACCACGGTTGATGCATAGCTTGGATCAGATGAATACACCACCACATTCTTTCTTCCGCTCCTGTCACCAGCTATCGCAACAAATGTATCGCTGCTTTCAACCACATAGTCGTACTCGATATCCGAATCCCTGAATGTCGCAAGTCTTATCCCCAGCCTATCCTCCAGCTTATACTCATATAACCCTGTGCTCAGCATGAGATACAGTGAGTCAGTAGCGTCATCATACTTCATGACATTTCTGCAGCTCACCGCATCCATCCCCTTGCCGCTGAATGTCTCGGCAAGCCCATCCGCCATTCCCTCATCAAATGACGTGGTGGTCTCAGCCTCACTTCCATCGGATATGTCATATGACAACAGACTTCTCTCTGTTAAAACCATAAGCCGATCTCCCGCCACACATATATCTGTGTAATCCATATTTTTGATGGCAAATCTCTCTTCGCCGTCCATGGAAAAGCACCTTATCTCACCGCCCGGGCAGCCTGAGATATAGCCGGAACCGTCAGCAAGCAGTCTGACAGCTGTCACATTTCCCTCAATGCCCTCGGATAACTGTCTGACTTCTCCATTCCCTGTTATTAAGGCGATCCTGCTCTCTATGTCACCATCTCCTGTGACACTGCTCAAAGCTATATAGACACTCCCATCCCCATCAACATATGCTGCCGATATCTTCTCATCCGCTGATATTATAGAATCTAAGTCAAGCTTTTCCTCCCGGGGCTCACCATCAAGTGATGTGAGCGTCATCTTTACAGCATCCCCGTCAGGATTTTCTCCTATGCATACATAGCCATCATGAGTCTTTCCAAATCCATACACCTCCGCCACATCTAACTGTGCCTTCTGGTATTCAGACATTCCCTTCACATTTTCTTCATTTTCTGATGTACCAGCGCAGCCACAACACATTATTATAACGGCGGCAAGCAGTAAAAATATATTTATACGTCTCATAATTACCTCCTTTTCCCAATTGGTATTCTCCCTCTTCCCAGGTCTTCATATACAGATTGTAGCATCCACAGTCTCATGGATTATCTAAAAAACATCTAAATTGAGTATACCGCTTTCAAACGCTCCTCAAATGAATTACTATAAAGTAGGAATGAACTACGAACTACATATGGTCTACATTCCATATCACAATAACGAAAAGGGGATATGTATGAATCTGCTTCTTGTAGAGGATGACCTCAATCTTGGGAAAATACTGAAAAGGCAAATGGAAGATCACGGAATAACCGTGACACTGTGTACAACCGGAAAGCAGGGTACGGAGCTCATATATTCCGGTGCGGACATCGACATCATGGTGCTTGACTGGATGCTCCCCGACATGTCCGGCCTGGACATTCTGAACCAATTATATTTTGACAGAATATCAATACCCGTGATAATGCTCACAGCCCTCGGAACACTTGAGAACAAAACTGCAGCATTTTCCCGTGGCGCCGATGATTACATCGTCAAACCTTTTGAATTTGACGAGCTGTTGGCCCGTGTAAATGCACTATACCGAAGATCTCACCAGATTCATACATTTGACTATTCATATGGGGATGTCACTTATCTGATTGACAGCCGGACACTTCAATGTGGTGACCAGTCGGTGCGGCTCACCAACAGAGAATCCCAGCTATTTGAACTGTTGCTGAGATCAGCAGGAAAGATCGTCAGTCAGGACGAGATCATAGAATCCATATGGGGACTGACCTCAAATGTGGGAAATGGAAATATACTGAATTACATTTATTTTCTGAGAAACAGACTTAAGACAATCCATAGCCATCTTGTGATAAAGGCAGTATACGGCAATGGATATATGCTCGTCTGTGGAGAGGGGGACACATCTACATGATAGCGCAGCTAAAAAAAAGACTTTCCACATTTCTGTCCTCCGTCATTGCGGTCATTCTGGCCGCCATGTCCATACTGCTGCTCCACACTGTGATAAAGGAGTACACAAACAGCACTCATGTATCGTACTCAAGGGATGTAAATCTTTTATACTCATATCTCGAACAGGTGAGCATCCTGGACATTCCGATTCTAACCGAATACAGCGAGAAAAATCTCAATATAGATGTGCTGCGAAACAGCAACACAGTCATGTCGACAAACAGCTTTGCAGAGAGTGCAGCAGTTCTGGAAGCTGCCTCTCCATACTCTCAGCCTATGTACTGGGATGATTATTACAATGCGGTAAATCAAGGGGAAACCAACAGAAGATTTTATACTGTCAGGTATAATCATATAGACTACTGGAACAGCTACAGCATCATAAATATAGGTGGCACTTTCTATACCATACACACAGTATTCAACAATGCTGTATTATCCGCATACAAGACAAAGATAATTATTTTATTTCTGCTCATAACTTCCGCCGCGATCATACTTCTGTCCATCTTCTCATGCATTTTCACGGTCAGGATACTTGTCCCTGTAAATAAGGCATATCAGAAGCAGGATATGTTCATAGCTGTGGCGTCCCATGAGCTGAAAACACCTATAACCATCATCAAATCATGCCTCAACGGACTATCCGGCAGTAAGCCGAACGAGACTGACAATGATTATATTTTAACAGCCCAGAGGGAATGTGACAGGATGACTGATATGGTGAACAATCTTCTGACATTTGCCGATATCAAGAAGTCTGGCAGAGATAATTTTGATGAGGTTCACCCGGAAGATATAATAATAGATTGTTATGATCGCTTTGAACCCATTGCCATTCAGAAAAATGTAGATCTGGTTGTGTCCATACCGGACGACCCGCTGCCGCTTTTCTCCATGGACAGGGACAGAATGCTCCAGTGCATGTCAATTCTGGTCGACAACGCCATATCGTGTACCTCCAAAGGGGCCATATCTATGTCAGTATCTATGAGAGACCAGAGATTGTGTTACCAGATATCTGATACGGGTGATGGGATAAGCGATGAGGACAAGCCTCACATATTTGAGACATTTTACTCAGGGCGCAATGATCACCGGACCCATTTCGGTCTTGGTCTCAGCATTGCCAAAAGTATAGCAGATCTACACAGTGCCGACCTCACCGTATGTGACAACATACCACATGGAAGCATATTTACACTTACCTTTAAACTGTAATTCCATTCTCGACTTGTACTCACACATATAAAAATACCCTCCTTACTGGTTGTCCAGTAAAGAGGGTACATATCATTTCAGTCTCGTAATGCTGGAATATTCTTGTTATGATGTCAGCACCTGTTCCATAACCTGCAGCACACCGCGCTCCTCATTGGATGGGGCGCGGAATCTTGCAAATTTCTCCATGCCGGGCTGCGCATTTGCCACGATATAGCTGTAATATACCGTCTTAAGCATCTCCGCATCATTGAAGTTGTCTCCAAATGCCATCATCTCACTGGTATCAACATCAAGGAGTTCTCCGATCTTTCGCATAGCCATGCCCTTGTCAACACCTTTGTTCATGATGTCTATCCATTCTCTTCCGCCCACAGTGACTGAGAAGTTATCGCCAAAACGAGGCGTATAGATCTCTTTGTACTTCACGGCAGCATCCCCATCAGGAGCAAATATCGTAAACTTATTGGCCTCGACATCAAGGCTCCTCATATCGTCGACAAATGTGAGATTGCTTAAGAATGCACGGAAAAACTTCGCATATTTCTCGTATTTCTTCAGGACATAAGCCCCGGAAAGGGCGCAGAGCACTGCGACTCCATCGGTCTCGTCCTCCACAAATCGTATCATCTTCTGGTACTCTTCCACATCCATCAGGCTCTTATATATGATCTCACCGCAGTTTGATATGGCAGCACCATTATCGCCGATAACCACAAGCTTATCCATCTTGTCTCCAAACATGTTTCTCAGGGTGTACATAGGTCTCCCGCTGGCTACAACAAATCTGATTCCTTTCTCATCCAGCCTGTCAATGTAGTCAAAAAAGCCATCCGGGAGTTTTCCATTTTCCATCAACAATGTGTGATCCATATCTGATGCTATTAATTTTACGTTTTTCATGTTTTTCTTCCTTGTGAATATTCTATGATATCTATTATATACTAACCATGCCACTACCGGCTTATCCCTGCCCCGCTGTTCTCTCGATCCAACTAAGGGCTGCTCTTCGCATCTTACTTTTTATTCAAGGTGACACAATTCTTCTCCAGATCATACTCTCTTGTATAACCGTCATCATCGTACAGCATATAGCTGCTGTTCCTGTAGCCAATCAGCTGCATTGTAGTCTTGTCGATATCCGCTACGCACTCCGCCACATCCACGACAGGTATACATTTGCCACTTCTTACAAAAAGGATGACTTCATTCAAAGGTACCTCAACAAAGTGATGTCCTGCAGGCATCTCCGTCTGCTCAACTGCTCCGTCTGCCGTAAACCTTACAAGCATCATATCCTCCGGCAGATACACATATCTTCCGATGGCATTCTGCGTGTAAACCGGCGCGATCATGATCTCATTTCCCAGCATGAGCTGATCCTCCACATGGGCTGCGATCTTATCATCTGGATATTCAAATGCCAGCGGCTTGAACATCATGTCGTCCGTCAAGGCCGCCTTCATGTACTCGCTGTATATATATGGAAGCAATCGGTAACGGACACCGATCACATTCCTGAAATCTTCTATATGCTCAAACTGATAGCACTCCTGATCTCTTGTACCCTCACAAGAATGGTCACGCATGAGCGGAGTGAACACACCGAGTGCGAGCCATCTGAGAAGAAGATCCCTTGAAGTATCACAGCCAAATCCGCCGAGATCCGCGCCCGTATACAGGAAACCGCACATATTCATGGACGGAAGCATCTTGATGTTGAGCAGGATGTGTGACCACCACGATTTGTTATCGCCCATCCAGACGCCGCCATAACGATGCATCCCTATATAAGACGATCTGGAGAACAAAAGTCGTCTCTCATCCGGTGAGATCTCGCGAAGCGCCTCGCCTGCCGCCCTTGTCATGTTATATCCAAAGAGGTTGTGAACCTTGTCGTGACGCACCATCTCCCCATCCACATTGTGATACATAGATGCGTAATCCTTCGGATTGTTGGCAACACCTGCCGCCATACCCGAGATGCCCCAGACATCGTCCACAGTCTCGTCCTTCTCAATGAACTTCTTCATAGCTTTCTTCAGCTCGCTCACGCCCTCCGGGGTGAAGAAGATCGCCGGCTCATTCATGTCATTCCAGAAGCCCTCTATACCTGCATCCGTCAGAATCTTGTACTTTGCACCGAACCAGCGTCTCGCCTCAGGGTTCAGCACATCAGGGAAATGTGTATATCCCGGCCATACCGCCGCAACGAAATCACTTCCATCTGCTCTCTTGCAGAAGTAGTTATTTGCCACGCCCTCCTCATACACATCGTAACCTTCCTCAATCTTTACTCCGGCATCGATGATCGGGATCAGGCGTATATTATCCTTTTTCAGATTCTCCACATACTCCGAAAAATCGCCAAAGTCGTCATTTATGGTGAAATCCTTATAGCTGTCCATGTAATCTATATCCATGTAGACCATATCGATCGGGATGTGGTTCTCTCTGTATTTTCTCGCCACCGTCTCAAAGTCCTCCGGTGTCTTGTATCCCCAGCGGCTCTGTCCAAATCCAAATGCAAACTTTGGCGGGATATAACTCCTTCCGATCATCTTCCTAAACTGCTTCGTGATATCATATGGGCTGTCACCTGTTATCACATAGATATCCAAATCTGCGCTGTCACAGAAAATATGCAGCTCATCGCACTTCGTATATCCCACGTCAAATGTGATCGTGGATGGATAGTCAAAATACAGGCCAAATGTCTGCGCTCCTGAAACTATAATAAAGTTGTGTGATGCATACAGTGAGTATACATCCTCGTGATGATGCGGATTGTCTGCATTGTTGCTTATGTACTTGTAGCCTCTCTTGTTGATTCCTCTGTTCGCCTCGCCAAGGCCATACACTATATCACTGTCCTCAAGACCAAATGTGTACGAAAATCCGGCTGTTAAGTCTATATTGCCGTGATCTGGCTGTCCTTTTTCTGCTGCGATATCTACCACTACTGATTCTGTCTGAAATGGCTTTCCGTATGTATACTTCTTTATCATGCTGTCACCTCTATGCATCTCTCTTTTTTCTTCTGTATCTCTTTTTCTTTCTCCTGACCGTCTTGCCGCGCTTTGCCGCCTGTGCCTTTCTGAATTCCTGTATCTGCTCGATCATGGCGGCATAATCCCTCTCGAACAGGATCTCACTTATCTCATGGTGCACGATCTCCGCCGGAAGTCTGTCAACTATAAGTGTCCTGACGAAATCCTTGCTCTTTCCCTTATACATCGGAAGGCTGTAGGTCTCCTGAATATGTGCAAGCTCCGGTCTCCACAATATACGTATGGTACGAAGCAGATCAGCCCGTGGATTTGGCTGCATCTCCCTGACCACGTAGAAATCGATCTTGTGAGTCAGCTTGTCTGACACTCCATCCTCCAGGCCTTCTGCATCTGGCTTGCCATCTGTATCTGACTTGATGCCTGTATCATATTCTTCAACAGATATGATCCCCCAGTAGTCTGGTACATGCTCTGCCACATGACCTGCATGTGTACTTCCCACCACCACGATATTCTGGTCAAAATATAGATCATAGTCTGCTACCTGACTCTCCAGCCGCGTGTATGTATCCGCATCACTTTTTATCTCGATTCCCACTATCTTGTCTGGAATGACCATTACCACATCCGCACGGGAGTTTCCGACGGTCTTCTCCTCAAGGATACGCACCTTGCCATATCGCTCCTCAAGGAAATCAAACAGGGGTTCTCGTATATCTTTATCTAATAACATTTTTCCTCCTGAAATCAATGGTTTGAAGTAATCCTTATATGTATTTTTGTCTGCAAAGTCAAGAAGCTCCCGCTTTAGCTGAGAAAACCAGGGCAGACCGCTCATAAAGTGAGCTTTCCGCCCTGGTTTCTATGTGAACATAATATTATCAGCCCTTGTTCACAAGCTCTGTGAACTTCTTAAGCGCATCCTTCGCCTCTGGTGAAATGTTCCTTGGAACTGCAATTCTCACGGTAACATAATGATCTCCATGGGTATTGCCGCCCCTCGCCTGGACACCCTTGCCACGAAGCCTTATCTTGCTTCCCGACTGAGTACCCGGTGCTATCTTGCACTTCACATCACCGAACATGGTGTGGACCAATATCTCTCCACCGAGAACTGCCGTGTCAAATGGCACAAGAGCCGTGGTGTATATATCCAGACCCTTTCTCTCATAACCTGCCTTGTCTCTTACATTGACCTTCAGCAGCATATCTCCAGGCTGCCCCTTGCCGGTTCCGGGATATCCCTTGCCAGCCAGTCTTATCACACCGCCGTTGTCTATACCCGCCGGAATGTGTACAGTGAACTGGGAACTTCCTCCCCGTCCATCATTGAACGACAGAGTCTTGTCGCAACCATATACTGCATCATCAAAATCTACCGTGACACTTGCCTCCATATCTCTGCCCCGCGCATTGAAGCTTCCCTGACCGAATCCGCCAAATCCGCCTCTCTGTGAGCGTCCACCGCCGCCAAAGAACGAGCCAAATATATCGCCAAACATATCACCGAAGTCTCCACCCTCAAAGTGGAAGCCTCCGCCTCCGAATGGATCACCACCGGCAGCTCCACCGGAGCCATCGAATGCAGCCATTCCAAACTGATCATACATCTTCCTCTTCTCGGCATCAGACAGTACCGCGTAGGCCTCAGAGGCCTCCTTAAACTTCTCTGCAGCCGTCGCATCGCCAGGATTCGTGTCCGGGTGGTATTTCTTCGCCAGGGTTCTATATGCTCTTTTTATCTCAGCGTCTGTGGCTGTCTTTGATACGCCGAGAACTTCATAATAATCTCTTTTTGAAGCCATGATTCCTACCTCCCGATAAGCCTATGTATAGTTTAACACTATCTGTCAAGTGATTCCATATTTTTAATGTTAAAATACACACATATTATCTGGCAATTTTTAGTCATTTTTTATTTAATTAAAGTATAAAAAAAGCACCTCCATCGATGATTCCACCAGTGGAGATGCATTCGTATAGCTAATGCTATTATCCTACTGCTTTACGTTGAAAGCTTTGATTCCAGGATATACAGCTGAGTCGCCAAGCTGCTCTTCGATTCTGAGGAGCTGGTTGTACTTTGCAACTCTCTCTGATCTTGAAGGAGCACCTGTCTTGATCTGGCATGTGTTGAGTGCTACTGCGAGATCTGCGATAGTTGTATCCGCTGTCTCACCTGATCTGTGTGATGATATTGCTGTGTATCCAGCCTTATGAGCCATCTTGATAGCCTCAAGTGTCTCTGATACTGAGCCGATCTGGTTGAGCTTGATAAGGATACAGTTTGCGCATCCCATCTCGATACCCTTTGCAAGTCTCTCTGTATTTGTAACAAACAGATCATCACCGACAAGCTGGACCTTGTCGCCAAGTCTTGCTGTGAGCTTCTGCCATCCTTCCCAATCCTCCTCATCGAGACCATCCTCGATTGAGATGATAGGATACTTCTCAACAAGCTTTGCCCAGTGCTCGATGAGCTGCTCTGCTGTATACTCTGTTCCAGCCTTTGGAAGCTTGTACCAGCCCTTGCCCTTCTCGCTCTTCCACTCTGATGAAGCAGCATCCATAGCGATCTTGAAGTCCTTACCCGGCTCATATCCAGCCTTCTTTACGGCCTCGAGAATTGTCTCGATAGCCTCCTCGTCAGACTTAAGTGCCGGGGCAAATCCACCCTCATCACCTACTGATGTAGCAAGGCCTCTCTCTTTGAGGATTCCTGCAAGTGCGTGGAATACCTCTGCACACCATCTCAGACACTCCTTGAATGATGGAGCGCCAACTGGCATGATCATGAACTCCTGAACGTCAAGCCCTGATGACAGAGCATGACATCCACCGTTTACGATGTTCATCATTGGAACTGGAAGCTTGTTTCCTGAGATTCCACCGAGGAATCTATAAAGAGGAATGTCAAGTGAGATTGAAGCTGCTCTTGCTGCTGCGATTGAAACTGCAAGGACAGCATTTGCTCCAAGGTTTGACTTGTCCTTTGTTCCATCAGCCTTGATCATTGCTGCATCAACTGCATATATATCAGACGCATCCATTCCTGTAAGTACGTCATTTATAGTAGTATTTATATTCTCTACTGCTTTCTGAACACCCTTGCCGAGGTATCTTGACTTGTCTCCATCACGAAGCTCAAGTGCCTCAAACTCACCTGTGGAAGCTCCACTTGGCGCCGCACCACGACCTACTGTTCCATCTGCCAGATACACCTCCGCCTCAACTGTTGGATTTCCTCTTGAATCAAGGATCTCTCTTCCTATTACCTTTTCAATCTCAAGATAATTCATCATTTTTATATTTCTCCTTTCGTCGCGCGAGTATAACCCCTGCTGACCCTCCGATTCAGCAGTTTACAGAGGGTACAGGAGCTCACATGATCTACGATGTTAGTTTAAACTAACTTGCATTTAAAATCAACATGAGTAGTTGCTCATATTTTATCATTTAGCATTTTTCGTCATTATCCGAGTGCCACATCCAGCACCATCATAAGAGCGAAGCCCACCGCCGCACCGATGGTTCCTATATTGGTATGCTCGCCCGCCTGAGACTCAGGTATCAGCTCCTCTATGACCACATAGAGCATGGCTCCCGCCGCAAATGCAAGGAAATACGGAAGAAGTGGTGTGACCTGGACAGCCAGCAGTGCCGTGAGGAAACCTCCGACCGGCTCCACAGCTCCGGACAGCGTTCCATACAGAAATGCCTTCTTCTTGCTCATGCCCTCGCCAACAAGCGGCATGGACACAATTGCACCTTCCGGGAAGTTCTGTATAGCGATTCCTATGGAAAGTGCAAATGCACCTGTGACGGACACGCCCATATTGCCCATAGCTGCGCCGGCGTACACAACGCCCACTGCCATGCCCTCGGGGATATTGTGGAGCGTGACTGCAAATATCATCATGGTCGTCTTCTGAAGCTTTGACCTGACGCCCTCCGGTTTGTCACTTTCCAGATGAAGGTGAGGTATCACCGTGTCAAGAACAAGCAGGAATATGATTCCAAGAGCAAATCCGATAAGTGCAGGCAGCCACGCTATCTTTCCCTGTGCCTCCGCCATGTCTATGGACGGAATGAGCAGTGACCATATGGACGCCGCGATCATGACCCCCGCCGCAAACCCGAGCAGAGCCTTCTCCACAAGCGGGGATATCTTATCTTTCATAAGGAAAACCATGGCCGCTCCTAGTGTTGTTCCGGCAAATGGTATAAATAATGTTATGAACTCTGACATTTCATCACCTCTTTATAATATGTATTCTGTCTATACTATATTCGTATAACCTCTTCATTAGTTCATCTTTCTTTTTAAATTGCGACTACAATTTAATTGAACAGGCACACTTTGTCAACACAAGTTTTTGCATATGATAGAAGTTATCAATACCGGGCCAAAATGCTTCGCATTTCGACAATTTAAGTGCTATAATACCTGAGGTTATGCTATAATAGGCATGGTTGTACCAGCTTGGATATATTTGTATGCAAATGGAGATAAATATGAAGAGAACAGAACGAATGATCTGAGTATTTTTTATTTGACATAATTATTTATAGAAAGCATAATAAGTGATACATTTAGTCGTACGGATCATAGTCCGTACAAATACAATAAAAGACACATTCCAAGGGGAAAAGTATGAAAGAGAATTTACAATTTACAGCTTTATTGGATATTTTAAGCAGGCAGGATCTTATAACTGAATATTCGGAGGATTGCAAAGACATCACTCCTTCCCATATAACCATCAATTCCAAGGATGTGGTCCCAGGTACATTCTTCGTGTGCAAGGGTGCCTCATTTAAGGAGGATTACCTGAAATCAGCCATCGCACAGGGCGCCATCGTATATTTGTCACAGCAAAAGTACGACGACGTAGACATTCCTTATATTATTGTAAATGATATAAGAAAGGCCATGGCTCTCGCTGCCAGATGGTTCTTCGGCAATCCAGGCGATAACATGACCAAGGTCGGAATCACCGGAACAAAGGGAAAGACCACAGTTACATTTGTCATGAAGGATATATTGGACAAATACACCGACAACAGATGCTCAGCATTCTCAACCCATGAGATTGATGTTGGAACAAAGGTTTTTGAGACCACTCTCACCACACCTGAGCCTATTGAACTCCAGACATACTTCGACATGGCTGTAGATGAAGGCTGTACACACTGTATAATGGAAGTTTCTTCCCAGGCCATGAAGATGAACCGTATCTACGGAGAGCACTACAAGGTCGGAGTATTTACCAATATCGACTACGATCACATCAGCCCGACAGAGCACGCCTCCATGGAGGACTATCTCGGATGCAAGGTATCCTTCCTGAAGCAGTGTGACAACGTTGTGCTGTACAGTGACACAAGATATTTTGAGACTATATATAATGAAGTAAGAGACAAGCACGTTGTTGTATACGGAAGCAAGGAATCAATTGAAAAGCTCATGTCAAGGGATGACGATTTCTTTGAAAAGGATACTGAATTCGCCAGCATCCACAATGAAGATCTCACAGACCATAACAGCTACTTTGAGCTTATATACGGAGGAGAGAACAGAGCATACAACACCAACCTGATCGGTGATTACAATGTTGAAAATATTGTTGCCGCAATCATCTCCTCTCTTCTCATCGGCATTCCAAATGATCAGATCAGAAGCAGCATCAGAGATGTATATGTTCCGGGAAGACTACAGGTATATCACTGGAAGGATCGCACATTTATGATCGACTACGCACACAACTATATAAGCATGTACAGACTGTATGAGATGGTTAAAAAGACCATGAAGCCAAAGTCTATAACCGTTGTATTCGGCTGTGGCGGTGAGCGTTACAAGAAGCGCCGTGAGGATATGGGAAGACTTGCTGAGCAGTATGCCGACAAGGTTGTTCTCACCATGGAGGATCCGGGCTTTGAGTCCTGTGAGGAGATCTGCAAGGAGATCAAGCAGTACATCACAAAGCCTTGCTATATAATCGTTGACAGGGAGCAGGCTCTCACAAGAGCACTTGATGAGGCTCAGCCTGGTGAGCTTGTCATCACGACTGGAAAGGGTATTGAGAGTACCCAGAGAATCAACGGAACTTTTGTGCAGTGTCACTCTGATGCGCAGGTCATCGAGCACTGGCTGACAGAGCATCCGGAGAAGTAAGGGACGGACGGTAATCAGTCCTTCATCTGTATTCAGTTCATGAAAAAAGAGATGTATGTTGTGTATGTGCTATCACGTTCGACTGCTGTCGCTTCACTACCGATAGCCCACACACAACATACATCTCTTTTATTATATTTTTTGAAGCAGATGAATGGCTGATTACCTGTGTTTTGACTGAACATTAGATATGCAATGGTAAACCACAGGTTTATTGCCTTTCTTGCGGCTCAGCTTATAATGAATAGTAGAAATGGGGCGAAAGCGCTGTTATGCAGGTGACAGGAGTTGCCTATCAGACTGACGTAAACTTAATAGTCGTAGCAGGCTGTAGAGTGATGATGCGTGTGATGTTCCGGGAAACAGTGCATGGCTGAGCTTCATAAGGGTTGTTTGTTTACCAAAACCCGGATAGGCAGAGATGCCGAAAGAAAACATTCAGGGAGTTCTACTAAGTAGAACTCCTTTTTTATCTGTTATCTTCCACCACTTTCTCCCTCATCTTCGGATCGAATTTTCCATTTCGGATCATTGCTATCTCCCGTTTGAACGGCTCGTAGCTTTTCTTGCTGTTTTCCGGGTCTTTGATGTATGGGGATTCCAGGATCTTTGGGACTTCCATGAAGTCCGGATGGTTCATGATGTACATGAGTGGCTCAAAGCCGATCTTGCCAAACCCAAAGTTCTCGTGTCTGTCTTTAGCCGCTCCCGGTTCGTTCTTGCTGTCGTTCATATGGAACACGGCTATCTGATCTTTGCCGATGAGTCTGTCGAACTTCTCCACGACTCCATCGAAATCATGTATGATGTCGTAGCCCGCATCGCTGGTGTGACAAGTGTCAAAGCACACACGAAGCTTGTCATTATGACTCACTCCATCATAGATTCGCGCAAGCTCCTCAAAGTTTCTTCCAATCTCACTGCCCTTTCCCGCCATGGTCTCCAGAGCTATGTGGCATGCGGTGTCCGCGGTCAGGACTTCATTCAGGCCCTTTACTATGCTTGCAATTCCCTTGTCCACGCCCTCTCCTACATGTGAGCCCGGATGAAGGACTATGGTCTGTGATCCCATCGCTGTCGCCCTGTCAATCTCCTTTGCGAGGAATTCCACTGCGATTTCATAAGTCGCAGGATTTACTGTATTTGCAAGATTGATTATATACGGCGCATGAACCACGAACTCCTCTATGCCGTTCTGAGCCATGAGTTCATGTGCCTCCTGTATCCTAAGCTCCGATATATCTTTGCGTCTCGTATTCTGTGGTGCGCCTGTGTAGAGCATAAATGTATTTGCGCCAAATGCCACAGCATCCTTCACTGAGCCTAGCATCATCTCCTTGCCCGACATACCCACATGACATCCTAATTTCAACATAATTTATCTCCATTCATTCTAAACTGGTTTCAGTTTACTCTATCCTCGCCGACTGCACAATACGCTGCCGCTACAATCAATAAATAGCTTTTTCTAATTTTACCATATATTATGTAGACTGTTCGCAAATCATTTGGTAAACTAAATACCAGAAACCAACTTATATTATACATTTGGGAGAAAACCGCTATGCAATTAAAAAATGTACTAATCGTCGTAAATGACATTGAACGATCAAAAAAATTTTACAAAGATATCTTCGGGCTTGAGGTTATCTTGGACAACGAGGGAAATGTGATCCTGACGGGAGGGCTGGTCCTTCAGGATGCAACTATTTGGGCTGAATTCATTGAAAATCTTGTAATTCCACATAACAATGCTTCGGAGTTATATTTTGAAGAAAATAATATCGAGGAGTTTGCACAAAAACTTGATGAGTCGCCATACGACATTGAATATGTCAATCGTCTCATGACTCATTCATGGGGACAAAAAGTCATCAGATTCTATGATCCTGACGGCAATCTTATCGAGGTTGGAACGCCATAATTTTTCCTATATCCATTCCCTCTATTTCATGTTACAATTAATGACATATTACCCAATTGGAGGACAAATTTTTATGAGTAACACAGGAAGAACCTGTAAGGTTCACTACACAGGAACATTCAACGACGGAACAAAGTTCGATTCTTCATATGACAGGGGCGAGCCTATCGAGTTCGTTTGCGGTGCAGGACAGATGATTCCGGGATTTGATCAGGCAGTTGAGGGCATGAACGTTGGCGATATCATCGATGTACATCTTCGTCCTGAGGACGCATACGGAATGCCTGACCCGGAGGCCATCATCAAGGCTCCTCTTGCAGATATGCCTGGCGCTGAGAATCTTGAGGTCGGTAATCAGGTATACCTTGCCAATTCCATGGGACAGCAGTTCCTTGTAAAGGTCATTGAAAAAGATGACGAATCCATCACATTTGATGCAAACCATGAGATGGCCGGCAAAGAGCTCAACTTCAAGATAGAGCTTGTATCAGTGGACTAATAGTAACGATACTTATGTTAGAAGGAACCTTTTCACACTTGACGTCAGTTCCGACGGTCTGTCCCACCCAATTGGACGGACAGTGTGATCCGATTATATAAGGAGGCGGGAATCGTGAACATTTACATAGACGAATCAGGTTCTATCAATAAATATGCCACAAACGATCAGTATTTCGTGGTGTCTATGATCCATGTCCTCGATCCCGTCGCCCTTGAGCGTGCTTACAAGAGATTTATTTCTTCCAACTATGAGATGCTTCTTGATCTGGACAGTGATAAGGTCGATGACATGACCGGCAAGATCACCAAGCACGGCGGGAGAATGTTCCGGGACGGCAAATTCCGTGAACTAAAAGGTGCACAGTTTGACAGAGACATGAAGCACATATTTGTGGATTACTTCTCCAGGAAGCATCACTTTGACGTGTACTATATCATGATGAAGAATGAAAATCTGCCGAACCGCTTCTTCGACAACATCTCCAGGACATTCAACTTCTCCATCAAATCTGCCCTGCTCTACTTCATACAGAATGGATATCTTCCTGACGAGGACTGCTTTCTGCAGCTTGACGAGAGGAATGAGCGGGTGGAGAACAAATCATTCCTTGAAAATTACCTGAACACTGAGCTTTCACTGTCAGGTCAGGTCGCAGGTAATTTCTCAGTGAGCTACTTTGACTCGGCCTGCAACAAATTTGTGCAGATAGCGGATGTATTTTCTAATCTGTTCTATTCTCACTTGCAGACCGGACACTATACTGATGAGCTGGAGCTTATGAAAGAGCTGGGTATACTTAAGGGTGTTTACGAGCTGACATAATCAAAAAGGGATTGAACCTTGCGACCCATATCGCGGTTTCAATCCCTTTTTTGAAATATTTAAAATACCAATTGCCTCCGAGCGATGCTCACACAGAACACTTACATAGATAAACGCACTATCGAAGGACTTACTGTTGGTACTTATATATTATCACATTTTGTCCCATAAAACAATGAGTCTGCGTTAAATCTATAAATTTTTTTGAGACATTTCCAAAACGCAATTACTCTTTTGTCTGCTCTCTTCTGCTCCGTCCATGTCCAAACGCCAGATAGCCTATGAAAAGAACAAACAATGCTGCAACTCCCATCCAGATACACAGCAGTTTTGGTCCCTTCGGGGCAAATGTATCATAGTATCCCTTGAAATAGATTACCACAATTATAAGCGGCAGCACGTATGACATATATTTTCTTAGGTACTGCGGAAACGGCTTACCGATACCGTTGTCTGCCTCAGCGACAAAGTTTTCAAATCCCCATCCATTCTTTCTTGTACAGAACAGGACAAAAAGTAATGATCCGAGTGGGAGGATATTTCCCGATACGAGAAAATCTTCCAGATCCATGATATTTGTACCTGCTCCCATCGGAGTGATTCCTGAGAGCACATTGAATCCAAGCACAGCCGGCAGGGAGAGCACTGATATCCCGATCAGATTTATAATAAGTGACTTCTTTCTCTTCCATCCAAACATATCTATACTTATCGATATGATATTCTCAAACACCGCAATAACCGTGGAAAGCGCCGCAAATGACATGAATATGAAGAACAGAATTCCCCACACTCTTCCTCCCGGCATGTGGTTGAACACATTCGGCAGGGTCATAAACAGAAGTGATGGTCCCTTGTCCGGGCTGATCCCGTACGCAAAGCATGCTGGCAATATGATGACTCCGGCCATGAGTGCCACAAATGTATCAAGGTACATAACACTCTTCGCCTCGCCAGACAATTTTCTCTCCTTGCCTATATAACTTCCAAATATCTCCATGGATCCCATACCTACACTGAGTGTAAAGAACGCCTGGGTCATGGCGTCAAATAGTACATTGCCCCAGCCTCTGGCATTTGCACGCTCGATACTTGGAACAAGATAGAACTTAAGTCCTTCTTCGTTGCCCGAGAGCATGAGTGAGTTCACCGCCATGACTATCATCAGAACGATGAGTGCAAGCATCATGATCTTTGTCACCCTCTCCACTCCGTTTTGAAGTCCCAGTGAACATATACCTATGCAGCACACGATGACCGCAAGTGTGATCGCGACCATAAGTCCCGGTGATGCAAGCATCCCTGTAAATTTGTCTTCTATTGCTTCTACTGACCCACCATGAAGCTGTCCTGATCCCATGACGTACACATAGTATACCATCCAGCCCGCTACCATAGTATAGAACATCATCAGCAGATAGTTGCCGGCATAGGCATACCAGCTGAATTTATGCCAGTTGCCGCCCTTCGGCGCAAGCTCCTTAAGCGCTGAACCAACGCTCTTGCCACTCCCTCTGCCTATCGCAAACTCACAGGTAAGGATAGGATATCCCAGAAGCAGCAGACACAGCAGATATATCACGATAAATATCGCTCCGCCATTCTGCCCGCATATATACGGGAACTTCCATACATTTCCAAGACCAATAGCACATCCCGCCGATACGAGGATGAACCCCAGTCTGGAGGCGAACTTTTCTCTGTCGCCGTTGTTACTTTCTTTACTCATACAATCTTCTTTTGCAGATGTCTGTAAAAATGGCACCTGCCTCCTTCTATTATATATTATCAGGATTATCAGGCTGGCACTATGTGTCGATTTTCAAAACCTGATACGCCCTTTGTCTGTGTCAAACATCTACTTCAAGCCATTACATTATGTATTTTCCATCTCTGCTGACACATACCTTGTGATTGTAACATATATCATTGCATTTGTGTGTTTAAACTTTTACAGATTAAAGCAAATTTTATCCCATATTTGAACCAGATAAAATACAGATATTTTTATGTTTGCTGTGCGTTTTCAACAAGTATATTTTCCTGCAAAATAAATCTATTAATTTACATATAAAGGATTACATTTTTCCATATTATATTTTATTATAATGAGTAGAATTTTCTTAATACTAATAAGATCGTTCTCCGTATTTTGAGGCAGATTTCTGTGTGGGTTTGCAGTACCTTATACCTTAAACCACCAGCGCATAGCTGCAAGTGCGCTGCTCATATTATGGAGGAACGAATAGTAACGCATGCGCCGCGCGAAGTGCATTTATATGCGCATGCTGCATTTTTATAAGGAGGACATTTATTATGGCTACATGGCTTAAAGACGCAATTTTTTATGAGATATACCCACAGAGTTTTTATGATACCAACGGCGACGGAATCGGTGATTTCAACGGAATCACTGCAAAGCTTGACTATATCAAGTCTCTTGGATGCAACGCTATCTGGATGAATCCTTGCTTTGATTCACCATTTTCCGATGCAGGCTACGATGTAAGGGATTACAAGAAGGTTGCCGAAAGATACGGAACAATGGAGGACATAGAGAACCTCTTCGCTGAGGCTCACAAGAGGGACATGCACATTCTCCTCGACCTGGTTCCAGGCCACACATCTGAGGAGCATGCATGGTTTACCGAGAGCAAAAAAGCTGAGCAAAATGAATACTCAGATAGATATATGTGGACTGACGGATGGCTCTGTGGCGGTGCAGGTCTCAACTACATCGCAGGAGAATCACCAAGAAACGGTGCCTACATCGTCAACTTCTTCAAGTGCCAGCCGGCTCTCAACTATGGAGTGCTTAATCCAACTGAGAGATGGCACAAGAGCATGTACGATCCTGCATGTATCGCAACCAGAGAGGCTATGAAGGACGTATGCCGCTTCTGGCTCGACAAGGGCTGTGACGGCTTCCGTGTAGATATGGCAGATTCACTT
This sequence comes from Coprococcus sp. RTP31081st1_H1_RTP31081_211007, assembly GCF_040227275.1. NCBI lineage: Bacteria > Bacillati > Bacillota > Clostridia > Lachnospirales > Lachnospiraceae > Coprococcus > Coprococcus sp. RTP31081st1_H1_RTP31081_211007. Next base: position 238,218 of record NZ_JBEHVP010000004.1, on the reverse strand, counting down.
GTAAAGCATGATGATGCGAACAAGAGCGGAACAGTTGCCGTATGGCAGGACATTCTCGGCGATATACACGCTGAGTACCCTGAGTCAGCATTTGTATCTGAGTGGGGAAAGGCTGAACAGTCAATCAAGGCCGGCTTCGACATGGACTTCTATCTCGACTGGATGGGCAACGGATATAACTCTCTGGTAAGAGATTACGAAGCTCACCTGAATGCATTTGCATCTCTTCCAGAGTCACTTGACGACAGCACGGAGAACAACAGCTTCTTCAAGGCTGACAGCAAAGGAACCTGCGACCACTTCATTGATGAATACATGGGAAGATACGAGCAGATAAAGGACAAGGGTGCTATAGCCCTCATCACAGGAAATCACGACACTACACGTATCAGCTACGGACTCTCGGAGGATGAGTTAAAGCTTGCCTACGCATTCTTCCTGACAATGCCTGGCAATCCATTCATCTACTATGGCGATGAGATCGCCATGAGCTTCAGAAGCATGGCAAGCAAGGAGGGCGGATTTACAAGAACCGGCTCAAGAACTCCTATGCAGTGGACAAGCGGTGACAACATGGGCTTCTCATCAGCGCCTGCCGACAAGCTCTATCTGCCGGTTGATCCTGCAGAAAATGCCGCAAATGTTGAGGCTTCCGAGGCAGACCAGAACTCACTGCTCAATACAGTGAAAGCCCTCACTTCCCTCAGACATTCACAGGCCGATCTGCTGGACAAGAGCAACCTTGAGATCATCAGCAGAAAGCCACTGGTATACAAGAGAGGAAATCTACTCCTTGCAGTGAACCCTAAAAATACAGACACCCAGTCAAGGAAGCTTGCTGAGCTGACTGGTGACGCAAAGGTTATCTATTCTATAGCAATAAACGGCACACAGCCAGGTATCGCTGACGGAGTTATCACTCTTCCGGCACAGAGCTTTGTTGTAATAAGCTGCTAATTTGGAGCAATATATAACAACTCAATAACCATATAAAAAGGTCATCACATAATATGGCAATCATCCATACGGATTTCATTCCAAATGTGGATTGCTCATATTATGCGATGGCCTCTTTTTATCTTCTTCCCTGTGGTCATCTCCCCAAACTTGTGGTAATATTTAATGGATTATATGCTCATGTGCCACGACAGAATAAGTGCACATGACATACAGTATTATAAAGGAGAACAAGATTATGAACATGCAGGAAGCTACAAGCATCATGAAGGCTGACAGCTACAAAATGGCTGCACTTTCAGAAGATACAAGAAACAATATACTAGTACATGTAAAGGACGCACTCATCGCACATAAGGATGAGATATTTGCGGCAAATGCAAAGGACATGGCTGCTGCCGAGGAGAACGGGATCGCAGCATCAGTCAAGAAGAGACTGAAGTTCGACGAGCACAAGCTCGCTGACGTGACAAATGGAATCGATGAGCTCATAAAGCTCCCTGACCCGGTTGGACAGATCCAGCTCAAGAGAGAGCTTGACGAGGGGCTGGTCCTTCAGAGAGTCTCCTGCCCTATCGGTGTCATCGGAATCATATTCGAGGCAAGACCGGATGCGCTGGTCCAGATATCATCATTGTGCATCAAGAGCGGCAACTGCGCAGTACTCAAGGGTGGCAAGGAAACTGCCAACACCAACAAGGCTCTCTTCGATGTGATCTACAGCACAGCCGTTGCAAACGGAGCACCAGAGGGCTGCATGCTCCAGGCAAGCCAGCACAACGAGATCGATGAGCTTCTGTCATGCAACAAGTCCGTTGACCTGCTCATACCTAGAGGCTCAAATGCATTTGTGCAGTATATAATGAACAACACCAAGATCCCTGTCATGGGACACGCAGACGGAATCTGCCACACATACATAGACAAGGATGCGGATATTGAAAAGGCAATCCCTATCATCATAGATGCAAAAACACAGTACACCGCTGCCTGCAACGCAACGGAGACACTTCTCATCCACAGGGATGTGGCAAATGAAATGCTTCCAGTCATGGCTAAAGCTCTCAGGGAGAATGGTGTAAAGCTACGCGGAACCGCAGAGGCGGCGGAGATCATCAAACGGGCATACACAGCTGACGGTCAGGCCAATGGTTCACATACGAATGCCGCAACTGACAGCCAGAACGTTTTTGAGATCATGGGAGACGACGATTTCAATACAGAGTATCTTGACCTGGTGCTCTCAGTCAAGATCGTGAACGATGTGCAGGAGGCGATCTCACACATCAACCACTTTGGTTCACACCATACTGACTGTATCGTGACTGAAAATGCCGACACTGCCGACCTCTTCATGCAGCTTGTCGACTCGGCGGGAGTATACCAGAACTGCTCCACAAGATTTGCCGATGGCTTCAGATACGGTTTCGGCGCAGAGGTCGGAATCAGCACAAGCAAGATCCATGCAAGAGGCCCTGTAGGACTTGAGGGACTTGTAACTTACAAATACAAGCTTTACGGACATGGACAGATAGTTGATGACTACGCAACCGGAAAGAAGCAGTTCCATTTCAAAGACCTGTAGAATAATAAACGATCATCAGCGGGGACTCTCTCATGTACATCAGTCCTCGCTGATGCATTTACTATATAAATAGGAATTACATAAAAATGAAAACAATACTGAAAATATTCAAAAACGACCTGATCGGTATCAAAAAAAGTATACTCACAATAGTTCTCGCCGTTGGACTGTGCATACTGCCTGCGCTGTATGCATGGTTCAACATATTTGCAAACTGGGATCCATATGCCAATACCGGCAATATCAATATCGCCGTCGTCAACCTGGACAAGGGCTACACAGATGCGGACGGCAACGAGATGAACATGGGCCAGTCAGTGGTCGATAAGCTGAAAAGCCAGACAAGTATCGGCTGGGTATTTCCGGAATCTGAAAAGTCCGCCATCGGCGGTGTGAAATCAGGCACCTACTATGCCGCCGTCGTCATTGATGAGGATTTCTCCTACAACATGTTCAATGCCCTGACGGACAACTTCGTAAATCCAAGCTTCACCTACTATGAAAATGAGAAGAAAAATGCCGTGGCACCTAAGATAACCGACACTGCAGTCTCAACGCTCAAGACAAGCATCAACGAGACCTACGTCAAGGCGATATCACAGAAGCTTATCACTGCCATTGACGACTCCGACACAGATCTGTCGAAGGATCTCAAGGGAACGGATTTCATCACAGCACTCAAGACCGTCGATGACAATCTCGCCGGATACCAGAAAACCATAGATTCCATAATCAAGGCAAATAACAAACTCAAGACCAGCACAAAGCTCAAGGACGCAACTGACAAGAGCAGCAAGCTTCTGTCCGATGCGGGTTCCGCCATTGATTCAAGCATGTCTGATATAGACTCAGTGGGCTCAACCTACTACACTGTCAGGAATTCTCTTCAGGATCAGATTGACAGCATCGCGCAGGACATACAGAATCTGAAAAGCTCTGCAAAGCTTATCCATATGAAGGATGATGCAGAGAACATATCTGCCGATCTTGAGAATATCAAGGCAGATGCAGACAAACTTCAGCAAAAGATCGATGCAGTCGACGAATATATCAAATCTCTTGACATAAGCAACACGAATGAGGTTTCAGATGCACTCAACAAGCTTGACAAGCTGAAAACAGAGGTTAAGAAGATTTCCTCTCTCACCGCTGACACCATCGATAGTCTGGATATATCTGCGATCACAAATGCAGAAAATGCCGTATCAGATAAGCTCGACCAGATCATCGACTCTGTCTCAGATATAGATGACACATTTACCAGCCAGGTCATTCCTGACATGGACAACATTATCCTGAACATCAAAAATGCACTGAAAAACGCTCAGGATCTGTTAAATACCCTGAATTCTACCATCAGTAGTGCAAGCTCTGTATTTGACAATTATAAGGTGACTATTGCATCAATGAACACCAGTCTCAAAGACCTCTCCGATCTCATAAGTGGTATACGTGACAAGATCCAGACCGCCACAGACGAGATCAACAAGGCCGCCGACAGCGAGGTGACCGACATGATCATCGCCTTCCTCAACGGAGACTCAGAGGCGCTGGCGTCATTCCTGTCAAAGCCTGTTGTTGTCGAGGAACATTACTACTACAGCATTGCCAACTACGGCTCGTCCATGGCACCATTTTACTCAGTGCTTGCCATCTGGGTCGGAATGACAATTCTCGTCTCCCTCATGAAGGTGCATGTGAAGGATGCGGACTATCTGAAGGATGCCAGACCACACCAGTTGTTCTTTGGAAGATACCTTATTTTCTTCCTGTTGTCTCAGCTTCAGGTTCTGGTCATAGTGCTTGGAGATCTGTTCCTGCTGAAGATACAGTGTCTGCACCCATTTGCATTCTGGGCAACTGCGGCACTCACAGGGCTGACATTTTCAATATTGATATATTCACTCACCATATCATTTGGCGACATAGGCAAGGCCCTCGCTGTTGTGATCATGGTGCTGCAGATAGCGGGGAGCGGTGGAACCTACCCTATAGAGGCTCTTCCGAACTTCTTCAGACAGGTGTACATATTCTTCCCATTCCCATATGCGATAAATGCAATGCGTGAATGTATTGGCGGAATGTATCACGCAGACCTGTTCAAATATCTGCTTGAATTGTCAATTTTCATTGTGGTTGCACTGGTCATAGGACTTATAATCAGAAAACCATTTATCCATATCATGCACTTCATCGAGAAACGTATGGAAGATACGGATATGATGTAATGCAAATAAGGAGGAACACCCATGAACGAAGATACAAATTCAAATACAACCAGCACCGAGCCATCTGACATAAAGTCCCAGGTGCTTGCATTCAGAGACAATGCCCATGCAGAAAATGTACGAAAGCTTAAGGCTGGTATAAAGTGTATATTCACAGTGCCCGCAGCCTTCCTTATACTCCTTTTCCTGACAGGAAGCTCCAAGATCATCTTCCTTGTTCTGTGGATCGCCAGCCTGTTCATAATAGCCGCATACCTCATACATGTGGAGTACTCGGACTACAAGATACAGGAAATGGTAAACTCCCTTCAGGATTTAGGCAGTGATATAGATGGTCTGATCGACATAGACAGCATATATACAAAGGTTTCTGCACCGAAGAAAAAGCTGGGCGACATAATAACAAATGTAAAAACAGACATTCAGACACAGATCACCGCCGTGCAGGACAAGGTGGCTGAGATGGCTGAGGCTGTGCAAGATGATCAGAGTGTGTCTGTGCAGTCTGATGAGCAAAACGAGACAATTCAGACAGATGAACATGGCGACTCGGTTCAGACGGATGAACATGGCGACTCGGTTCAGACGGATGAACAGGATGAAGCCACAGAAAACACAGAAGCTGACAAGGAGGAATTATCATGAAAAACATTTGGCGTGTATACATATCTGATCTGCGCAGGATCACCACAAATGTTGTCGCACTGTCCATAGTCATGGGTCTGTGCATAATTCCTTCCCTGTATGCGTGGTTCAACATCCTGTCAAACTGGGATCCGTATGGAGAGTCCGCCACCTCACTCATGAAGATCTCCGTCTACTCTGAGGATGAGGGAATCGAGATGAGCGGAATAAATCTGACCATCGGAGACATGGTGATCGAAAGTCTTGAAAACAACAACACTATCGACTGGACATTTGCCGATAATAAAGATGAGGCACTTGAACTCATCGCCAGCGGGGAATGTTATGCCGGAATAATCATACCAAAGGACTTCACGGCGAACATGCTCAGCATACTAAATGGCAACATCGTCAATCCCAATATCGAATACTACGAGAACAGCAAGAAGAACGCCATTGCCACCAAGATAACCGGCAAGGTCAAGACGACCGTCCAAAACGAGATAAACACAAAGATCATAAGCACGCTGACCGAGGTATTTGCAAATGCCGGAGATTTCATTTCCGGAAATAACATAGACGGTTCAGACCTCGTTGCCGGTCTTGAGAGCAAACTGGAACAGATCTCATCCACGCTGGACAATTACGTCTATATGCTGAATACATTTTCACTGCTCACAGAGTCTGCATCAGATGCCATCGATACCACTCAGCTTCTGTTTCCAAGCATAGACAGCATGGCACAGAGCGGCTCAAGCAGTCTTGGAAATCTGAGTGACAGCGCAGGCATAAGCAGCGACGTTGCAGACACCTCGATATCACTGCTGAACACAGGTCTCGACATGATCTCTGACAGGCTTACAGAGCTTGGTAAAACCGTGGACAGCCTCTCAAGAACCCACGATATCGGATCAGTGTCAATCGAAACTGACCTCAATGGTTCCCTTGGCACCAATGTTCTGGACACAATAAACCGATTGATCGAAGCCCAGTCACCTATAGTATCGGATGCCAAACTTCAGTTTGAAAATCTGAACGAAGACTTAGCAAAGCTTGTATCCGACACAAGCCTGTCGGACGAAGAATTTGCATCACTGAAAAAAGCGGTATCGTCCGACATAAAGAAGTGTACAAATGACATTGCTTCAGTGAAGGATCTCATAAATAACGAACTTTCGCCTGAACTGAAATCTTCGTTAGAGAATATCCAGTCATCTCTGGCGCAGGCACAGACCGTGCTGGCAAATGTTCCGGGAAACTTCAACGATATCAGCAAGTCCCTGACCGAGTATCAGGACATTCTGAAGGACGGAACCGCAGACATCGCGGGAACGATCAAATGTCTGAAGGATCTCAAAGAAAGCATAGACAAGATCAAGGCCGACATACAGACGATCACGTCTAACAGCAGCTACCAGGATTTCATAAATGCCATCAAGGACAATCCACAGGTGATAGTGAATTTCATCTCATCACCGGTACAGATGAACACAGTTGCTGTATACGAGATATCCAACTACGGATCAGCCATGGCACCATTCTACACGGTCCTGGCACTGTGGGTCGGTGCTCTCATACTTGTGGCACTCATACACGTTAAGGTCAAGGACAATGAAGAGCTTGAGGGCGTGAAGCCTTACCAGAAGTTCTTCGGAAGATATCTTAACTTCTTCGTCATCGGACAGGTCCAGACAATCATAACCGTTATGGGCGATCTGTTCTACGTGGGAATACAGTGCAAGCATCCGATAGCATTTGCACTGGCCGCCATAATGACGAGCTTTGTATTTACATTCCTGATCTACTCTCTCACCGTGGCATTTGGCAATATCGGTGAGGCCATCGCCGTGATCATCATGGTCATTCAGGTTGCGGGAGCAGGTGGAACCTTCCCTGTGGAAGTGCTCCCATCAGTGTACCAGTACCTGTACAAATTCATGCCGTTCTCATACTGCATGAACGCCCTCAGGGAATGTGTCGCCGGAATGTATCAGCACACCTACGGCAAATGTCTTGCCACCCTGCTGATATATGTTGCGATCTCAGCGGTCATCGGACTGCTGCTCGCCAAGCCTTGCGCAAAGCTTCTTGACAAGCTGGAGCACAGCAAGGAGAAATCCGGATTATTTATATAGTTAACGACTCAGGTAATTACTGTTTTTGACTGTTGCAATTTACGCCCATCTGCACTGTGTAATTTCACTGACAGGACTGTATCCGTATGAAGCTGTGGTTATGAGGACATAATATGTGATTGACAGCGTTATTTAACTCCACATTCGGGTGATATGTCATCTCCCTAGGATTTTCTTATTTTGAGATAATTTGCTCGTCATTAGCACAAAAATATCTCTAAAATGATTATTTGCATGAAAAAAGGATAAAATTCCCTTGATCTGTCCCCAATATCACTTTTCAGGACATTCAGTGAGAATTTTATCCTTTTTGCACATGTAATCATGCTAAAAGTTATAATATTTCTTACTTGAAAAGATTGTCGTTCTCAAAATAGTCAATCTTCATAGCACGGCGCACATCTGCAAGCGTCTCTGCTGCCTTTGCTCTGGCAACCTCGCTGCCACTCTTTAAGATGTCATATACATCCTGTGGTCTCTTCTCCCACATCTGACGGCGCTCTCTGATAGGTGCAAGCTCAGCCTGAAGAACATTGTTCAGGAACTTCTTGACCTTTACATCGCCGAGACCGCCTCTGGTGTAGTGCTCCTTGAGCTCATCCATACCACTGTAGTCTGGAAGGAACTCCTCAAAGTACTCTGGCTTGCTGAATGCATCAAGATATGTAAATACTGAATTGCCCTCGATCTGACCCGGATCCTCAACACGGATGTGATTTGGATCTGTGTACATGGACATAACCTTCTTCTTGATATCTGCAGGATCCTCTGACAGGTAGATACAGTTTCCAAGTGACTTACTCATCTTGGCCTTACCATCTGTACCTGGAAGTCTGAGACATGCCTCATTGTCAGGAAGAACGATCTTTGGATCAACAAGTGTCTCACCGTATACCGAATTGAACTTGTGAACGATCTCCTTACACTGCTCGATCATAGGCATCTGATCCTCTCCAACAGGAACCTCTGTGGCCTTGAATGCTGTGATATCTGCAGCCTGGCTGATAGGATAACAGAAGAATCCAACAGGGATACTTGCCTCGAAGTTTCTCATCTTGATCTCTGCCTTAACGGTAGGATTTCTCTGGACTCTTGCCACTGTTACAAGGTTCATATAGTAGAATGTGAGCTCTGTGAGCTCTGGTACCATTGACTGGATGAATATAGTAGACTTCTCAGGATCTATGCCACAGGCAAGATAATCCAAAGCAACCTGCATAATATTCTGTCTGACCTTCTCAGGATGCTCTGCGTTGTCTGTAAGCGCCTGCGCATCAGCCACCATGATGTAAATCTCATCATACTTTCCTGAATTCTGAAGATCGACTCTTCTCTTAAGTGATCCTACATAATGTCCCACATGAAGACGGCCCGTAGGACGGTCGCCTGTTAATATTACCTGTTTCATAACCTTCTCCTTTATATTGTATCTTTTATACCTGTCATTTATATATCTTTTTATAATCAGTCAGCTTATTTTTTACCCACTGCCAGCCTCACCGATTACTCGGCCAGCAGCTTACTCAGCTCATACTGGAAGGAATCGATCTGATTGTTCTGTATATCAATTGCCTCTTTTATATCATAGTCTATAAGTATATCGTTCTTGATAGCTATCATACGATTTGCCTTGTCCTTCTTGAGTACATCAACGGCATACGCACCCATGAGTGAGCCATACATCCTGTCCTTTGCCGTTGGCTGTCCGCCTCTCTGTATATAGCCAAGCACCGATACCCTCGACTCTATACCAGTCTTATCAAGAATCATCTGTGCAAGCTCTGGAGCATCTGTAACACCCTCGGCCACAACAACCAGATAGCTGTTCCTTCCGTCAGCATGCTTTGCCTTTATCGTATCTATGATACTGTCATAGTCACCATCCCATTTTTCAGGAATTATGATGGCATCAGCTGATGTCGCCATGCCTGCCCAGAGCGCTATATAGCCTCTCTTTCGTCCCATGACCTCCACGACGCTGCATCGTCCGTGGGAAACCGATGAATCTCTTATCCTGTCAATGGCCTCCATGGCTGTATTCGCCGCTGTGTCAAATCCCAGCGTATACTCAGAACATACAACATCTCTGTCTATTGTTCCAGGGATGCAGATGGTATTGATACCCTCATTCTGAAATGCTATGGCTCCACGGAGTGTTCCATCCCCACCGATGGCAACAAGCGCATCTATATCGTGATCTCTCAGATTCTTTGCCGCCTGCTCGCGGTATTCTTTCTGAAGGAATCTCTCGCTTCTGCTGGTGAAAAGTATCGTTCCACCCTGATTGTTTATGTTCCTGACGTCCGCCAGGCCGAGCGGCTGTGTCTCCCAGTCGATAAGTCCCTCGTAACCACGCATCACTCCGACTATCTCTATTCCACTGTTGATGGCCGATACAACCACAGCCCTAACAGCTGAATTCATGCCCGGAGCATCTCCTCCGCTGGTCAGAACCGCTATCTTTCGTATGTCACTCATTTGTATGTCCTCTAATTATTTTTATACTGAAGCTCCTGCTTCTTGGCAGTAACCCTTGTATCCTTCTCTACTGAGTTGGTGATAAATGTATTACCACCCACAACAACGTTGTCCTCGATGATAGTCTCGCCTCCAAGGATGGACGCGCCTGAATAGATGGTCACGTTGTCACCGATGGTTGGATGTCTCTTGGCTCCCTTGAGCTTCTGACCTCCCTGTGTAGAGAGTCCTCCAAGTGTCACGCCCTGATATATCTTCACATGCTCGCCGATAATAGTCGTCTCGCCGATAACGATTCCCGTACCATGGTCAATAAAGAAATACTTTCCTATGGTGGCACCCGGATGAATATCTATTCCGGTCACGCTGTGGGCATGCTCAGTCATGATCCTAGGTATCATAGGCACCTCCAGCAGACAAAGCTCATGTGCCATACGGTATACAGATATGGCATACAGACCAGGGTATGAAAGTATGACCTCATCCTTGCTGCCCGCAGCAGGATCTCCGTCAAATGCCGCCTGGATATCAGTCTCAAGATAGTCTCTTATCTGAGGTATCTTATCCATGAATTCATATGTTATATCCATCGCCTTATCCTCAAGCTCAGCATCTGTGAGCTCAGGAAACTTTTTGCAATACCTGAGAACTATCATGATCTGCTTCTTCAGATGGAATATTACATCCTCTATGATAACAGACATGTTATTCTTCAGGCTGTATATCTTATACAGCTTGTCGCTGTAATAACCCGGATACAGAATCTTCATGAGTTTGTCGATCACATCGATAATGGCTGTCTTATCCGGCTCGTTGCACAGATCCGTCTTGTTGATGGCTCTGTCATCGCCGAAATCATCCAATATCCTCTGCACGATCCCCTCAATTCTCTGTTTATCTGATCTATCCATTACTTATTCAGATCCTTTCTAATAATATCTCCAAATATCACCTGCCCAGACAAAATCTGCCGCGATGATATCTTCATATTATAATATGTGCTTAAGTCGATAAACACACAGCTATTCTAACAAATTATGCACATTCATTCAATAGTGGGATTATGCGTACAAATTATCCGTTTTGTATACTTTTATAAAACTTTCATTAAATAATGTCTATCCCCATTGCAAATATAACTCTGTTACTGTATCGTCTATAAAAAGAAAAATACTAAGTAATATTGACATTTCATTAAATTGAACATACTATAATAGTAAGTCGGATGAGAGACTAAAAACCTTATCGAGTGGTCGGGGTGGAGACCTAAAACCCATCCGATTGCAGAGATTACTGCTAAAAACAATGGTTCAGAGGAATGGAATTTTTCCATTCCTCTTTTCTTTTACAAATACGAAGGACAATTTATGGAAAAAATTCCTTTTAAAGAACGTGTTAAAAATATTGCTATAGCCTGCGCTGTCAAATATAGAAACACCTTTTGCAATTACGAATACTTAATAATTTCAAATGCATTTACTGAGAAACACGTAAAAATTCATGCAGATAAGGATAACTATATGCACCTTCTTGGTGTAAATTCAAATCTTTCAGCATCCGATTTTTACAACAAATGCATAAGAGGAACACTGTCAACAAATGATTTTGACTTTAAAAAGAAAAATCAATCTGAAAAATCTACCAAGGGTTCTGTAAGAGAAAAAATAGTTGCATTACCTTATTTTTGCAACATGTTTTCAGCATCTGATATTGAATGCCAACAAAACTTCTCCAAAGGTAAAGTTTCTTGTAGCTTTGCCTCTGCATCAAACAAATACACTATTGGCTTTGTTGCCACCGGCAGACCAATGACTCTTATGAAAAACAATCAACTTGCCAAAGATAAATCCAAACCTGTAATCGCCGTGCTAAGAAAAGAAAAAGGCTCTAACACTTTCAACGACATTATCTATGGAGACATTGCTGGTTACGAAAACATTGTGTCAGAAATCAACCAAAAGTGATCACCTACATTAGACGCAACATCACCATATAACTCACAGTCCCCAGCAGGATACTCAGAAGCGTATTGTGCCTCCATTTGTATGTCCCGCCTGTCACCAGAACGCCAACGAGACTTGGTATTCCAGTTGCCACCGGAACCGCCACCGCCCCCTTCAGACAGTACACTATGAGCACCGCCATGATGGTCGCCGGAAGCACCTTACCGAGTTTCACCAGCATCTCCGGCATTTGCCTTTTTTCACCAAATATGACAAATGGAAGTGCCCTCAGTGCAAATGTTACAACTGCCGACACCGCAATTCCTATCAATATATATTTCGTATTCATGATATTTTCCTACTTTCTCCTCATATTCCACACCACCAGCACCGCTGACGCTATGATCAGTGACGGCAAAAGAAAATACTGCGGTCCAATTACCAGCAGACACACTGCCGCTATCACAATTCCTGCAATCGCTGGGATATGGCTCTCCGCCTTCTCCCACTGATCGATAAATATGATGACAAACAGCGCCGTCATACAGAAATCAATCCCCGTCATATCAAACGGAATGATCTGCCCCAGGATTCCCCCGGCAACCGCACCGATCATCCAGTAACACCTCGACAAAAAAGCCACCCAGAACATGCTGCTCTGCTTCTCTTTACCGGTATCCGGCAGGGTACAGTTCACGGCGTAGGTCTCATCCGTCATTGTATGTATCATATATAACTTCCGCTTTCCCATGTAGTTGAACTCATCCACAAATGTCAGCGCATAGAAACTCTGCCTGCTGTTCATCAGAAATGCAGTGAGCGCCATGGTGAGTATGGAGGCTCCGCTTGAAAGCAGCGTCACAAGCACAAACTGGTACGCCCCCGTGTACACCGTCAGGCTGACCAGCAGTGAATAATACCATTTGAATCCGGCATTCTCCATCATAATTCCGTATGCCATGCTGACGAACAAATAGCTGCACATGATTGGGATTGATTTGACAAATGCTTTTCTGAATATATTTCCCACGATTTTTCCTTTCTCTCAAGCTAGCGCGGCGGTCTCCAAATTCACTTATTACAATAGCTCTAAATCAGCACAGCACAAACCTGGGCTTATTGCCACGCAGACAAAACAGTCTTAATTATCCTACTGTTTCTGTAGGATAACCATGAACATTCTAACATACCGTATATTATCAGGGCAATACCGTAAACACACAGGCTCAATTATACACCTTGTCAATTTCTGTGAACTCTCTGTTAAACTCATATCCGGTTTATTGAAATATCTTATCCTTTACTGTATTCTCAATAAATACAAACATAACGTATCTCCCGCGGGAACTACAAACGCAAACGATCATCTGGCCAGATGAACTATTTACAACATTGTTATTTATGAATTTATGGGGTAAAATGGAGGTACTTATTTGAGATATAACAACAAACACAACGATAAACTTAATGTCATCAACGGTGATGCGACTCAGGCAGCAGAGGATGATTCCACAACTAGTGCTACCTGCTCTGACGATACAACAGGCCGCGTCCAGTGGCACACAGGATTTGTCCACGCCATGCGGCTGTATCTGAAGGACTACGAGGATGATATTGAATTCAACGAAGAATTTCAGCTCACCAGGAAACCGCTGAGCATAGACCTGACCGTGGTCAAGAAACCTGACGATCTGGTCATCGACAACAACATCGGCAGATTTTTCAGGAAACACAATATACTTGAATACAAATCACCGAAGGACGAGTTAAACCTTGAGACTTTTTATAAGGTACAGGCATATGCGCTGCTGTATATGATCTCTCCCGCCAACTGCGATGCATACGGTGCACCTGTCTGCGAGAATGATATGACAATATCCATCGTGCGCGCCGCATACCCGAGGGAACTTATGAAAGAGCTTAAGGAACTTGGATATACCATCCGCGAAGATATCAGGAACATCTACCATGTAGACGGCGCTCAGTTTCCAATACAGATCGTCATTACCAAGCCATCGTCAGATGTTGAAAGCTCCAGCAAAGATGAAAAAGACATAATCTGGCTGAACGCGCTCACTGCTGATATTTCAAAGGACACTTACAATGATTTTTTGAACAATGCCAACGAGTTAGACAGCAGACACAGCATGTTTGCCGAGACAATATTTGCCATTGTATCCGATGTAAACGAAGAAAAAATTGAGACATGGAAGGAGGCACATTCTATGATGAACGATGCGATGAGAAGAATTATGGCTAAGGAACTTAAGGAAAGCAAGGATGAAGGGCGTTCCGAAGGACTAGCTGAAGGACGCTCCGAGGGCCAAGATCTGCTGACGGAAGCTATGCTCACTGCGCAGAAAGAGAACATCTCCGACCCAGCAAAACTTGAGGAGCTTGGCTACGACAAGAACACCTCCGTATGTACTATAACGGCGCTTAAGAAGCTGGGGATTATCTCATAAGAATTTCTCGATATCAGGTGCAGATGAACATTCTCTGTGTCTGACACCTCGAGTCAGCGCCCTGGGGGGATTGGTTTCTAGCCTGATTTTATTAGTCATATCTCATTCATGTTAAAAGAGGCAGCCAAAACTTGATGGCCGCCTCTTTTGTGGTTCAAAGGTCAAGTTACAAAATTTCTTCTTACTTTACTTTTACTGCACTACCTGTCTCAACATCGTAATGCACCTCTATAATCTTGTCGGTGATCATTTCCAGACGGCCTATATGAGTTATGATGCCAACCATATTTCCATTGCTCTTTAAGGTTTTCAGTACCTCCTCCACCTTAGTCAGCACCTCTTCATCCAAAGTACCAAATCCTTCATCGATAAACAAGGCCTCCATATCCATACCACCCGCTTCATTTCGAACCACATCAGATAAGCCAAGAGCAAGTGACATAGAAGCAAGGAATGATTCACCACCAGACAGCGATGCAGCTTCTCTCTGAGTTCCAAGCAATACATCTCGGATCTCCAGTTCAAACCCTGCGATGGAGCTGTTGTGGCTAGTCTCCATAACATGAACCAGCTCATATCTTCCACCTGTCATAATGTCCAGCCATACATTTGCATGCTGTACAATCTCAGCAAATACTGAGCTCATAATATACCTGCTAAAACTCAGCTTTCCTCCATCCGTGCTCACTCCATTTGCTTTTTCACTCAAGGAGCGAAGCATCTTCACAGCTTGTCTGCTGCTCTGCAGTTTCATACTCTCAGTGGATATTGTATCAAGTACAGATCTATGATTGTCTATAAGCTTGTCAACACTGGTCAGGGAAGCTTTCACGGTTTCAATCTCTGTTTTTGTCTCGTCCAATCTGGTGTCGATTGCAGAGAGTTCGATATACTCGCAGCCCTGTGTCTTCGGCTCCAGGGAAGCTATAATATCACTCGTGGATTTTACATCCATGTCGTACTTCTTTATTTCTTCGTCACGTTGCTTGATCCATGTAGCCACATCTGCAATATCCTGTATCAGTCTTTCCGCATCTTCAACCTTATCGAACTCATCCTCTGCCAGCTTGTTCTCGAGTTCTTCAGATATACTCTTCTTATTCGCCTGATCTTTAGGTATATCCTCGTTGATTTTGACCAGAGAGCCAGTGATGACATTTTTATCCTTATCCAGCTTCTCTTTACTGATCTTGTGATCACTGAGAATTTTCTCGATAGCCTTGCACTTTTCTTCTTTAGACTTTATCTCTTTCTCAACTTCCTCAGCGCTCTCGCCCTTCAGCTGTTCCTCGATACCTTTTATCTTCTCACTAGAAGCCGCAATATCCTTATTGACAGCTGCCAGATTTTCATTCTCTATATTAATGTTCTCATCAAATTTATGCAGCTGCTCTTCAAATCTCTCCTTGTTCTTTTCCTGTTTTTCCTTCTCTTTTACATTTTCTTCGGCCTGTTTTCTCTCAGCAATCGCCTGCTGCTTCTGCCCTTCCTCCGCTTCAGCCTGGTTCTCCAGATATCCGTCAGCCAGTGCCTGATCCGCTACGGAATCTCCCAGAAGCTTCTGCAGATTCTTTACAAGCTCCGCCCTCTTTTCCTCTGACTGGGCTTTGTATCTTTCGAATTCACTATGCTTTTTATCGAATTCTGCCTTGGCTTTTCTACTCCGCTCCTCTGCGGCCTTTACATCATCTTCAACAGGAACATCCTCACCTCTTGTCACAATCTTACTGACATCCCCTTGGATCTTACTTCTGCACACCGGGCAGATTCCTGAGCCATTCTTCCTTATATCCTCCAGAAGCTTTTCGCCCAATAGTCCAGCCTGTCCACTGTAAAAGCGGGTTTGAAGATCATAAAACTCCGCATCCAGCTTACTGCAGTTCTCACTTGATTCTGCACAGATGGCAGCCGCCTCTTCCCTTTTCTTCTCAGTGGCAAGAAGGGAATTCCGGTATCCTATCAGACTTCTGATATCTTCAAGCTGTTTCTCCCTATATTCCACCAACTGATTCTTCTCTATCAACACGGCGTCTGCACCTGAGAGATGCCTCAGCTGCTCCTTACACTTTTCAAGAAGGCTCTCTGTCTTGTTCCTCTCATCCTTGTAAGTGGATATTTTACTGAGTATATCGTCGCTTCTCTTCTGGAGAGTCTGCAGGTTCTTTCTCTCAGCATCCCTGCTCTTGAATTTCAGAACTGACTTCCGCAAACTATCAATCTCGATTCCCAAGCTCTCTTTCTGACTCAGTATAGCCTCATCCTGAGCAGCCTCCTCACTCAGCTGTGTCAGTTCCTGCGTAACCACGCTTAGTCGCTTCTCCAGATTTGATTTTTCCTCAATCTCATAATTCAATCTGTTCTGGATATTCTCCAGCTGATTCACCAAACCATGTATATCATACCAGGCCTTCCAGATTCGCTCCCGCTCAAGCCTCTTCTGGGCTATCTCACCTTTTCTTGCCTCAAGCGCTTCCAAGGCTTTTTGACACTCTGCCAATTCTTTCAGATTATTATTGTTAATTTCCGCATTCTTTCTTTCCAAAAGCAGATCATCCCTGCGCTTTGCAAGTTCATTTGCCTTTCTGGATACTTCGTCATACTCTTCCTGCTCATCATCAAGCAGTGCAGTGAGATTGCCGATCAGCTTATCATCTTCCCCTCTCCACAGCCACAGCTCCTCAGAATATCTGTCTGTGTCCGGCTTGTTAAACGTGCTATCAAGCACGAGCTTTATTCTTCCTTCAGATTCTTTTCTCTCGTCCGCCAGCTTGTCATATGCAAGCTTGAATATCTTCTCATAATACTCATACTTACTGCTGTCAAACAAGGTGCCAATAATCTCTGCCTTCTTGTCACCCGCGGAAGTAAGAAATGCCTTAAACTCGCCCTGAGCCAGCATGACAATCTTCAAGAACTGCTCTACTTTGATTCCCAGGATCCTTTCAATCTCGTCTGTCACGCATTTTGCACCCGAACAACACGCCTGTCCTTCCGAATCATAAAGCACAGCTTTCAGAGATGCCTTGTCGTCATACTGATTCTCAAGCTTCTGCTTCTTAGCATAGTGCATGGTTCTCACAACTTTATAAGTGTCACCATTGTGTGCAAATGTCAACTCAACAACTGTGTCAATACTCTTAGAGAGCTGCTTCGTGTGCATCATCTCCGGGGTCCTCGACTTGCTGCCTGAACCACTTAAGGTTCCAAAAAGTCCATATGTAATGGCATCGAATATAGTCGTTTTGCCGGCCCCGGTATCTCCCGTTATAAGAAAAACTTCTTTTTCAAAGTTGGAAAAATCTATCACCGTATGATTCTTAAACGAACCAAACGCTGTCATCTCAAGTTTTATTGGTTTCATATGCTACTCCCCTCCTAACTGTCTGGCAAATGCAATCACTTCATCCACCAGAGAATTATCTGGATTTGCATCCTTTGTGACTTCGCATCTGGACATCTTATCGGCTGCAAATTTCATCATCTCATATTCTTCTGTGGTTGGTGGCTCATCGTTATTCGCCTTCGTATATAGCTCCGCAAATAAATCCTGCAGGCTCTCCCTCTGTATCTCCTCACGGGATCTGCCTTCCCTGACTCCTGACTGGGACTTCGCCTCTGATCTGAATTCCAAAAGCTTGCTGCCCCTTTTCTGTAAGAGATCATTGAAGTATGCATACGTAACCGAGTCTACTCTCTCATCCGTCATCACCAGTCCCACATACTCATCTCTGCCATTATCATTTTCAAACATGGCATGCAACTCTTCTTTTGTTCCCTTTTCATACCGCATCCTATGCAGCGGCTTTATCTCTATAGTTTCAACCTTTATTCCCTCACCCTTCGGGCCAATCTCCACCAATAACGGGCCTTTCTTTCCCTGCTTTGTCTCGTCAAGGTGGTAACAGATAGGTGTACCGGCGTAACGAACCTGTGATCTTCCAACCGGACGGGCTCTATGTATATGGCCCAAAGCAACATAATCAAAATCATCAAACACCGAATAGTCGATAGGTCCGATTCCTCCTGACATGGTTTCAGAACCACCACGCTCTGCCTCTACACCATCGGCAATGATGTTCTGGTGGGCAATAAGAACATTTCTCTCACCGGTATCTATATCCTGATGACTCAGATAATTGATCATTGCCTCCTCATAACTTTTAATATCATTTCTGTCAAAAAAGCTTGCTACGCGCTCCGGATACAGATATGGCAGGAGATAAAAATTCACCTCTCCCTCTTCATCCGGAAGTGTAACTCTGGTAATCTTCCGCTGTGGCACACCCGCTATGTATACATCATGCTTTTTCAATATTTCCCCAGCATATTCAAGCCTCTCCCCGCTATCGTGATTGCCGGCGATGATAAGCAGTGGGATCTGCCTGTTTGAAATCTCCTCAATGAAGTAATCCAGCAACGTGATTGCCGCCGCCCCAGGTGTGGCACGATCATACACATCCCCCGCAACCATGACGGCATCTGGTTTCTGCTCATCACACACCTTTAAAAATTCGTTTATCCAGTATCTCTGATCTTCTATCATCGAATAGCCATATATGCTCTTCCCCAAATGTAAATCGCTCAAATGTAATAGTCTCATATTCCCTCCAACTCAGCAAACATATCTTCCATACTAATTTCTTTATCTTCCATGCTAATTTCTTTATCTTCCATGCTAATTTCTTTATCTTCCATGCTAATCACTGCATAATGCCCCTTATAATTAGTTTTCTATTCACTTCTTTATCTCTAATACATTCATATGCGACAAAGCAATGATACTCATGATTTTTTCTGTATCTCCATAACGAATTTTTACTTTGTCTCCAACCACAGATACAACCTCGCCATTACCGTACTTTTTGTGTACCACTTTGTCCCCCACTTCAAAATGAAGCTTTTTGTAGTTTCCTGAAGATGTATTATCAGATGTCTTATAATAGTTTTTACCAAAGGCACGCGCTTTATATGGTTTCTCTTTCCTACCTATATACTTATTGTCTGGAATAATCTTCGCAGATACACTGCCATCCATCTCTAACGATTTCTTTGCAGTTCTGTTTTTGTATTCAGCCCCTTTCTTCCCTGTTTCGCACAGAAGTTTTTCCTGTTTACTTACTACTGTGACTACCGGTGCCTTTTTTCTTCCTAACAGCTCATCACAAAAGCTGACTCCCCTTCCCAAATTGTATAGGATTAACTTATTCTTAGCTCTGGTAATACCTACATAAAAGATGCGTCGTTCCTCTTCATATCCCTCCAACTCTTCTTTAGTAACATTCTTTAAACTATTACCAGATCGTTCAGGCAGAATCCCATCAACCACATCAATCATATATACAGTATCATACTCAAGTCCCTTACTTGAATGTATAGTAGAAAGAATAAGCGGGCAATCGAAATTATTTTTCTTGTTTTTTATAATTTCCTCAAGCTCAGAAAGCCTAGATATCAATTGTTCTACCGAATCAAGCCTATTTCCGAGAATTCTTAGTATTTCTATCTTGGACGTTCCAATTTCTGCTTTCTTCAAATATGATCCATATCCCATTTCATTTAAGATCCGGTCAAGCGCATCATTAACAGTATCTTCTTTTAACTTTTTCAAACCTGCTCTCAACTTGTTTATTCTGCCTATGCGTCCACCGCCGAGTCCACATGACATCGCAGCATCAAACACCGTTTTTTCCTCTCGAATACTCTTTTCACAAATATTCGATGCATCAACCTTGCGGAGAAAAGTTCCAACTTTGTAATAAATACTCATGAACGAATCTGTATCTCTAGAATTTAAAGCCAACTTTATAATACTTACTATATCCTGAACAACACGATTTTTGAAAAACAACAATTCTGCATTTCTCATTTTGTAATCAATTCCAGCTCTGTCAAGCAAGTCAACCAATGGAATAGATGAATCATTATCTCTATACAAAATTGCAGTTTGGATTCTACAATTCTCTGCAACCTTTACAAGGTTTTCATATTGTTCAAGTCTTGAATTGACACGAATCTCTTCAACTATACAAGTTCCCGCTCTGGTTGCCCTCATTTGTTTCTTGTGTCTTAAGGTGTTGCTCTGGATAAATCTGTCAGCAGCTATAACAATATTTGCATTTGATCTGAAATTATCCTCCATAAGCAAAACCTTTGCCCCGGCATGATCTTTCTCAAACTCAAGTAATGCCTGTGGATATGCCGCACGAAAACCATAGATACTCTGATCTTCATCACCAACCATGAACAGATTCTCTGCCTTTGATGCCAGCAAAGCAATGATCACATGCTGTATACGCGATGTATCCTGTGCCTCATCCACACATATGTATTGATATCTTCTCTGGTATTTTTCAAGAAGCCACGGATTATCCGATAACAACTTATACGCATATACCAGCTGGTCATCAAAATCAATATAGTTATTCTTCTTCATCCACTCCTGATATTTGCTATACATCTTCGATATTTCTATACCATTTTCAGCATCCAATCTGACTATTTCTTCATCAGTCAGCATCATATTCTTTATATATGATATAAGAGTCCTAACAGCCTTCAGATCACTATCAGCAGGATACTCTTGAACCACATCCTGATATATATGTGCCAGAACACCCATTATCATTTTCTCATCTGAAACCAATTCAAATGGGTCAGCTTCCCTCGCTCTTGTATAGTAATTTACTATCCCAGCACACACAGCGTTTATAGTCTTAAACTGTAATCTATTTGCCAGCTCATCTCCAAAAAAAGATGCAAACCGCTCGGACATATCCCTCGTTGCCGCAACAGTATATGTAACTGTCAACACATCCTCCGGCATGATATTATTACACAAAATCATATAGCCAAGCCTTGCCACAAGAACCGTAGTCTTTCCTGATCCTGGAACAGCCAGTAAAAGTACCGGTCCATTGATTGTCTTTATTGCCTCCTGCTGCTGTTCATTTAACTTTATTGGAAATTCATCCTGAAACTCCTGCCAATCCATATGTATTACCCGTCTTTCTGCGAAAGACACCAATGCGTCATGAAACATGTGCATTGGCTTTCGCTATCTAATTTATATTGTATTACATGCATATACATTGCCTTCGAGTTCTTGTATTGCTTTATTTCTATAAAGCAACCTAAAAGCACAATCCAATCTACTTTCACATATTTTTGTTTTATATAAACTCGCTAACTCCTCATACAAATATGCTTTTCTTATACCTTTGTTTCTATTGATAACTACAAGCATGGCAGCAGCCAGTTCATCAATTTCTATATAATCAAAAGGTCTTGCATCCTCCTCTGTTATAGGAATCCGTGGTACAACCTCGCTGCCGTCAACACGCCATAAAAACCTTCCTCTAACCTCCCATCTATCAAACAATGCAAATTTATTAATGATTTTTAATACTTTTTCTTTTATTTCGCATAACGGTGCAACTTGATCACACACTAAGTCTATATGTATAGGTGATTGTGCCATAACAATATTATATATTACAGCAGCAATTTCCGATTCATCAGCACTATAATCTTGTTTAATATATTTTTTAGGCATATATATATCAAAAGATTCATCAATATCCTTGTATTCATAATTTCGATCAGCTTCAGGAAAAAAACTATCCTTCATAAAAACTTTTGATTCGATAATTGAAGCTGTATCATTAGGATTTTCGTCAAATAAATCTTCACAATACATGTCGGGCATAAATTTTCGTTTGCCAAATTCCAAAGGGTCAATAACCCCCATGGCTTTTATTAACTTGATAATCTGCTTATACTTTTTCTCTCCAATCTCTGTTCCATAATTACAAATCTCTATAAATCTTTCATATCCAATATCTGGAAAACATTCATTTATATATTCATTAGTTGGCTCATAAGAATCAAC
Source organism: Coprococcus sp. RTP31081st1_H1_RTP31081_211007 (assembly GCF_040227275.1). Classification (NCBI taxonomy): domain Bacteria; kingdom Bacillati; phylum Bacillota; class Clostridia; order Lachnospirales; family Lachnospiraceae; genus Coprococcus; species Coprococcus sp. RTP31081st1_H1_RTP31081_211007. The sequence continues at coordinate 215,915 of NZ_JBEHVP010000004.1, read as the reverse complement.
TTCATCAGCCAAATCAATAGATCGTGTATAAAGGCTCTCTAAATCTTTTTCAGAAAACTTAGACTTATCAATGCAAAATATGCTACAAAACTTATCATATGGTAATAGTCTAAACATATAATCCAAGTAGTTTGTTTCTCTCAATATTAGATCTATACTTCGTTCCTCAAATGTGGTAGTATACAATTTTCCTTTATCTGTTCTATACCCCTTTATGACAGGGATAGAACATTGACATCCCGTTGCGTGTCCATTTAATTCCAAAAATGGAAATTTGCTTACTAATAGTCGAACCAAATATTCATCCATAGGATCACTCTCTGTTTCACATGTTATTTCTAAGCTAGATCCACTTTCTTTTATCATTTTTTTTAACTGATCATCTGTATAATTATCTTTGTCGCTCAAATCAAAATACACATTCCCCAGATATATTCTTGTACCATAATCATCTATACCTATACCTCCACTAAATAATGTCTTTAACAATTGTAATAACTCATCCACAGAACCAACCACTCTAACACACTCATCACTCCAACTATAACCCATCTTGCAACTCCTTTCTCCAATATATTATTCTTATCAATGTTAATATTTATAACGCGCTTATTTTCTATCCCATTTGTCGTGAATTTTCTGATTATAATATAGCTGTACTCTCAAGCAGTGATTAACAACTCTCATTATCAATACCTCCGTAATTGATGATTCCATTTTATCAATCAGGATAGACATAATATGTCTATAGCAACATCTTCTATACTCTTTTCAAAGCCTGCACCTGCCGGTCCACATATCTGCCAAATTGATATCCCTGTTCTACATGCTCTTTATAATTAGATCTCAGAACCTCTATGTCTTTGCTAAACATGGCATGTACTATCTGATTACGATACTGACGCCAGTTTTCTATTTCTTTCAATTTGCTTTTACATTTCGATTCATTCCCACTCAGCAAACATATCTTCCATGCTAATTTCTTTATCTTTCGATTCAACATTCCTTAATGTTAAATACATTTCGGCAACATCATCAGCACTAACCGGAACTCTGTCTTCACCTGAAGCATTCAAAGCACCTCTTTTCAAATCAAAATACAAATTGTTCACTATCCTGTTAGCATACCGGCCAGCTCTTGCAAGGAATTTGCTTCCAATTCTCATTACATCATAACCAACCAGAACCAAATCACCTGCATAGTCCATAAATGAATTGAACATCTCCCACATCTGAGGAGAATCCTTAAGAATATCTGAAGGGATACCTGCACTCTCAGCAACTTTTTCCAGCCCCTTCTTGTATGGTTTTACATATGTATGGTATCTTTCTCCCGATATAACACCAGAGACAACCTTGACTGCATCAATTTCGTATATGCAATCTTTGTTCACATCCTCACCTGTTGTTCCAAGCGAAAAAGCAACAAAAGAATCAAAGTCCGTATCTCTTATCTCCTTTGGTGACGGATACTGATCCCTCGGTATAGGATCAGGTATCATCTTCTTGAATGAATAATAATCCGGAATATCAACTCCTATAGAAGATATAAAATCCTCATACTTCTTCAACATATCATCCTTGTTTTCATCAGGATTTGGATAGTACTCCCTCTTACCTTGCAGCTTCTTCTTAAGATATTTTTCCTTATCCTCTTCCAGTTTTTCAACAGTTGACTTTTCAATATCGTTATCGGTGCAAGATATCTGTGATCTGAGCTTATCTATGATCTTCTCCGCTTCGTCATACCTTCTGGTCTTTATATAGTAGTCTGCCATATTAACACTTGGACAAAATGGCAATTCAGGAAACAGTTTCAGATAATTGAGAACCAACTCAGCCTCTTCATATCTGTAATCCTTATACAATGCATCGAGGACAAGGCCAGCCACATAACTCCGCTCGTCTCCGCTGAGATTCTCCGAATCGAGCAATGAATCTTTCTCAGATGGCATTATGCCTGTCTCTCCACCAGGACCTTTTCTCTTCATAAAATTATCCAAACCGGTAATCTCATACAACCATGGCCTGCTGTTCTTTACCACACCGCACTTATTATCATAGGTGCTTGCAGCTGCGCACACCCTAAGATAATCTTTCCTTGGAGCCGGAAGATCTGAGGTCACCGCAAACACCAGCCACCTAAAACTCTTTTTGTTCAATTGATCCTCTATTATATTATTCCATACTGGATTATCGCCATTTTGAAGATCATACGCTATCATCCGCTTTGCCAGAGCCTCCAAATCAGTCTTGCCTGCACAGGTGCCACAGATACATCCCTTGCCGTTTTCATCTCCACATACTAAACATATCGCCATACACTCACCTCATAACCATTGTTCATCAACACTTTTCTTTGCCACATACATATCTCATATCGCAGAATTCACATGCATACGAATTTTGAACAGATCTATCAAACTTTTTCTCCTCTATACACCTAACTGTCTCTGATATTTCGTCAACAGTATGATTCACATTCTCTCTATTCCATTCAAATGTAATCAGCGGATTTCCATCCTCTGATGTACTTGTATAATACAAGTGCATTCTTTTTACCTTCCTGCCATATCTCTTTTCCACCAAATATGCGTAAATCTCTAGCTGCTTTCGGTAATGCTCCACCCGTTCCGGGTGGCCTTCAATGACTGGCTTTGGTCCTGTCTTATAATCCACTATCTCCACAGCATCTTCATCGCTCTCAACAAGATCAATTATTCCCTGCAGTATATAGTCAGGCAGCACAAGATTGATTTCCTCCTCTGCCTTCCACACTCTTCCAAGTTCATTCTTTCTATGGCGGAAATACCTGATAACCTGATTCAAGGCATTCGTCTGCTGCTCATCCGTTAAGAAATACCCAGTCTGTTCCTGCATACCTGCATAGTTCAGCCAGAACCATTCAGTTATCGTTTCCTCGCCAACACGCTCCAGATTGCCTGATATAATACATTTGTTCATATCTTCGAGTGTGGCATGTACCAAAGATCCAACTGACGTGTGAAACATTTTATTCTGCGCAAATGCATACTCCTTATAGAATTTATACTGCATCGGGCATCCATCATATACAGATATATGAGATGTAAATGAATATACATGCTTATAATGTATATCCTTAACCGTCCCAAATCGTCTGCCGCAATTCCAGGTTTCTATACCTGGAAGGCTTTTGATATATGGCAGGAAATACTTTCCAACCTTATCGCCAGCCATAAGGATAAGCATATTCTGTGCTCTGGAAAATGCTGTATAATACAGTCTCCAAAAATCAAAATACTTTATATTTTCCAATGGTTCAAATGGTGGTCTATGATAAAATCTTGACTCAACCGCTGACATAAGTGCATTCGATGTATCTTTTACCTTACTATTCAAAGAGCCAACCACAACGACCGGAAATTCCAGTCCCTTTGACTGGTGAATAGTCATAAATGACACACATCCGCTAGGTGCATATTCTGATTCATCCTCATACTCACCTACACCATCAATATACAAATACTTAATATATATATTGAAAAATTCCTCTGGCAGTACAGTCTTATTCTCTGGTGTTATCTTATGCATATCGTGCAGAAAGTTAAACCTGGCAATCATCCTTGACAATTCTGCCAAATTTCGTGCAGCTCTGGTCTCTGTGATGTTGCCATTTAAATCTGCACTAAGATATAACGCAAAAGGCTCAAATGAGATAATCCTATAAAATATATCAAGCAATCCCCATTCGTGCTCTGATTCATTCTCAGATTCATTCTCATTCTCGCACCTACAATCTGAAGTTGTTCCAGCACCCTTAAGATTCCGGATTTTTTTCATGATATCCATTATGTAAGTTTGCAATCCCTTATTCTGTTTCATAAGGGTCATTGCCAGCTTCACACAACCGATATAATAACTCTTAAGCTTCTCTGGAATCTCTATATTGAAATGGTTCTTTTTTAAATCATCCATGTAATCATTAAAGCACCACATAATACACCCAATAAGCTGCTTAACTTCCATACGATCAAAAAACATATCAGACCTCGGCGAATATACTGGTATACCATTTTGTTCAAGATATGATCCTAGTTCTGAAGCCTCTTTGCTTTTTACCGATCTGAATAGAAACGCAGCCTGATTGAAATTATTTATATTACCATTTGCTATAAGCCTGTTGATAATATCAAGTACTTTCTTTTTTCCTGCACCAGTAAGCCCACCATCTCCATAATCACATGCAAATACAGAATCCCCAGGAAAACTATCAGATCTCGCCGGAACAATTTCTTTGTCAAATCGATACTTATCCCAATTAAAGAGATTTATACCGTCCACATTCTGCATCCATCTGTTGTAAAATTGAATTATTTTGTCCTCTGACCTGTAATTTTGGCTGAGTTTTATAATCTTACATTCGTCTGCTGCAAATTTATCCGGAAATTCCAATATGTTACGAATAGTTGCACCCCTGAATCTGTACATTCCCTGGTCATCATCGCCTACAACACATATATTCTTCTTGTCACCAGCTATAGCAAATACTATCTGCTCCTGGATATAATTGGTATCCTGATATTCATCCACCATAATATAATCCAGTTTCTGCCTGATATTAGCAAGTATCTCCGGGTGTGTCTCAAGCATACGATAAGTCTCTGTCTGTATTGCCGAGAAGTCCATAACTCCATGTCTTTCAAGCAATGCTGTATATCTTGCCACAAGTTTCCCCAGAAATCTCACATCCTCATCTGAATCCTTCTGAAGCGTTTCGAAATCGACCAGTTCCTCCATAATCTGATTCACATAGGTACATATATCCAAAGCCTGCTGCCATGGCTCATTAGCAGTAATCCATTTTGAATAATTCTTCAAAAAACGGAATTCATCGATATTCCTGCACACAAGATATGTCTGTTCAAAAGCATCCATCATCCGTTTGCTATTTTCATCAGGCGCACCTCCCAGGTGCTCCTTCATTAGCCTCAGACACACTGAATGAAATGTACCTATGTACATTTCATTCATATTGATATTTACATTGTAATTCAAGAATTCGTTCGAAATTCTCGTGAGAAGTTCCTTGGCGGCCTTCTCTGTGAATGTAACAACCATAATTCGCTCAGGCGAAACATTCTTCTCCATTACAAGATACGCAACCCTCTTCACAAGGGTAAATGTCTTGCCAGTACCGGGTCCCGCTATGATAAGAACCGGTCCATCCGATACAAGAACAGCCTGCCTCTGCTGTTCATTTATCCGGTCCCAGTTGAAGCTATCTGAGTTCATATGTAATTCCTATCGCCTTCATAAAATCCACAAGTTGGTCAAGCTGTGTCTGCGTAGCATTGAGAGCAAGGATGATTTCACCTTTCTCTTTCTGTTCAATTCTTCCCGACTCCTTTATCTGAGCCATCGGTTCTTCTGCTTTCTCTACTATCCCATCAGATGTCACACCTGCAGAATCGAGTACTGACTTGAGCTCATTTTCCGTTTTCTCTACAGCCTCAATTGACAGAGTATCAACATATTCATCAAGGAGCTTGTCTAAAAATACAGAGTTCATATTTTTTATCTTGTCCACTTCACCCTGAACTCTGATAATCTCCTGCCATATAGCCTTCTCAAGAGTTTTTCCCTTAGGGCCGGAAGCATTGAGCCACTTTGAATTCTTATCCAGAATAGCCTTGTACAGTCTATCTGCCATCTCCCCCAGTGTACCTGATTTGCTGTCGTAATACTCCCGTATCAGTTTTTCCTTCTCAGCTTTCTGATCAGACTCAAATTCTTTTACCTTCTCGTCTATATGTTTTCTCTGAACTTCTACCATATCAAGAAGCTCTTTTATTCTCTTCTCCATAGCCTCATAAGGTTCAAGGCACTTGGCTTTATAAGCCTTTCTGGCATCATCAATAACCTTTTTCGCCTTATTAAGAACAGCCCTGTCCTCTTTTGCGCTCTTAAAACTGTCATCCGTATATACAACATCTGTATAATACTCTAGCTCCTTTGCAAGCTGTTCCTTTATCTGATCAATATTCCACGTAGATATATCCGTATTCTCATATTTGACTATCTGTAATTCTTCCATGCTGTATCCTCTCGTATAATATATAGCCCCACTCAAATTTATGAGTGGGGCAGATTTTTATATGGTGATCAATCTAGCTATGACCTACTCGTCATCGTCTTCATTATTATTCACAAATAATATGAAAAACATCATCTTCTGACTTTCCGAAAGTTCATCAACTAAATCTGCAATTGCATAATCATAACCATCCTCATCAGAATCATGCTCCTGTAACCATTTAAACTTCTCCTCCTGCTCTTTTGAAAGACTCGACACGAACTTATCGTACAAATCACCATCGTCGTCATCCAAAAGTCCCATGGCTTTTGTTCTCCTTTTTCAATGTACATTTCTTGTTCTGCTAATAATAGTCATCACCATCAAGATCATTATCGTCATTGTCATCGCAATCGTCATCATAGTCATCATCCCATTCATCAGGATCTGTATGACTATAGTCACTTTCATAATCCATCACTGCATAATCTCTAATGTCAAATCCCATTCTCTCTGCCATCTCAACAAGTTCCTGCGGTGAAGCACTGTTAGCATCAAATGCTCCCATCAGGCCACCACCAAAACCTCCACCATAGTATGCTCCATATCCAGCATTCACCATATCTCGTCTAAGTCTCTGAATATCAATCGTCATCTTTTTTCTTCCCCCTCTCTTTCTTTTATCACACTCATATCAGGCATCTGATGATCCTTTTCATCATCGCCAATTACTTCCAGAATATCCCCCTGACCTCTAAGCCATATATCCACTCCGTTACCATATACCTCAGCCTTGACCAGCCAGCCATTTTCATCATGTTTCAGGATCTCAGCAGTTGGGAATCTATCCAATATAGACTCTATACTTATTCCTTTATACAGGAATTTCACAGTCCTAAGTTCTCCGCCGAACATAAACTGAATCCTCTTTCTGAATTCTCCTTCCTCAAACCGATCAGCGTAAGGGACTTTGAAATGCTCATCCAGAACTTCATACTCAGCAATCCTGTCTATCCTGTATATCGTTGGGAATTGATGTTTGGGCAGAGCTGGGTTTTCTTCACTTTCACTTATGTACGCACACAGGTAGAAATAATATTCAGAAAACATTATCCCCACCGGCTGTATAAGCCTTTTCACCTTATCCGGTTCTTTGAGTTTCTGATACCTCATTCTCATAAGCTTGTGCTCGTTCACTGCAGTTCCTATATTCCACAGCGTATCAACAAACTTTCTTCCATGATGTGGCTCAAGATAATGTAGCTTTTCATTGCCTATAAGACCTGCAACCTTCCTATAATCCTCTATAGATACACAACACTTAAGCAGCTTATCTATAATCGGATACATTTCCTCCTTCACCATAGCCCTGCTCTCAAGCAGTATTTTGCACACTGCAAATACCTCACTATTTGTAAGGGTCGTCGTATGATTCTGCACTATGTGATATCCATTCTGTGTTCTGTCATAGACCAGTTCTCTGTTCATCTCAGGATGATTTGCAAGAAAAGCTCTTATATCTTCAATGTCCCTTTGAATCGACCTGTTGTCCACACCAAATCTAGCAGCCTCCTGGCTCTTGTTTATCCAACCACCATCGGCAAGATGTTCATACATAGTCATTACTCGTTCCACTTTTTTATCCAGTTTTACCACCTCTACTTTGTATTACATGCATATACCTTGCCTTCGAGTTCTTTTATTGCTTTATTTCTATAAAGCAAACTAAAAACACAATCTAATCTACTTTCACATACTTTTGTTTTATATAAACTCGCTAACATCTCATACAAATGTGCTTTTCTTATATATTTGTTTCTCTTGAGAACTACAAGCATGGCAGCAGCCAGTTCATCTATTTCTATATAATCAAAAAGTCTTGCATCTTCCTCTGTTATAGGAATCCGTGGTACAACCTCGCTGCCGTCAACACGCCATAAAAACCTTCCTCTAACCTCCCATCTATCAAACAATGCAAATTTATTAATGATTTTTAATACTTTTTCTTTTATTTCGCATAACGGTGCAACTTGATCACACACTAGGTCTATATGTATAGGTGATTGTGCCATAACAATATTATATATTACAGCAGCAATTTCCGATTCATCAGCACTATAATCTTGTTTAATATATTTTTTAGGCATATATATATCAAAAGATTCATCAATATCCTTATATTCATAATTTCGATCAGCTTCAGGAAAAAAACTATCCTTCATAAAAGCTTTTGAGTTGATAATTGAATTTAAACTATTAGGATTTTCGTCAAATAAATCTTTACAAAACATGTCGGGCATAAATTTTCGTTTGCAAAATTCCAGAGGATCAATAACTCCCCTGGCTTTTATTAACTTGATAGTCTGTTTATAATTTTTCTCTCCAATCTCTGTTCCATAATTACAAATCTCTATAAATCTTTCATATCCAATATCTGGAAAACATTCATTTATATATTCGGACGTCTTCCCATAAAAAATTAGATATGTAGTTGCTTCCTGATCCACATAAAAATAATCTTCCTCAGCCAAATCTATAGAGTGCCTATAAAGACACTCTAAATCTTTTTCAGAAAACTTAGATTTATCGACACAAAATAAATTGCAAAACTCATCATATGGTAATATTCTTTCCATGTAATCCAAGTAGTTTGTTTCTCTCAACATTACATCTATGCAACGTGATTCAGGAAATATGGTAGTATACAGTTTTCCATTATCTGTTCTATACCCAACTGCGCAGGGAATAGAATATGAACATCCCGTTGTTTCTCCATTTAATTTCAAAAACGGAAATTCATTTACTAATAGTTGAACCAAATATGTATCAATTGGATCAATAGTATTTCTGCCCTCTGATTCACATATTATTTCTAAACTGGATTCATTTTCTTTTATCATTTTTTTCAACTGAACATCTGTATAATTATCTTTATTTTCCAACCAAATCTCTGCAGACTTAAATAATATCTTGATATTACATTCATTATCATTTACACATATACATCCACTAAATAATGTCTTTAACAATTGTAATAACTCATCCACAGAACCAACCACTCTAACATGCTCATCACTTCGGAAATAACCCATCTTGCAACTCCTTTCTCCAATATATTATTCTTATCAATGTTCATATTTATAACACGCTTATTTTCTATCCCATATTCTCAATATTCTTCCTCCCTACTAAACCAACGAACCTTTTATCTCTTGTTTCTTTTGTATATGACCTAATTTTCAACTGAAAACGCAACCATAATAACCTTCGTAATAATACAGAAATTACATAGACAGTTTTTGTCTTTCTTCGATTCCGGGGATATTAATTGATTAAATAATACTGATAATAAGATATTTGTCTTTTCCCCCAATACTCGACAAATATTAACAGAACTATATTCTTAACAGAAAAATAATATAGAGAAATTATACTATGTGTTTTATTACTTTTCAATAAAACCATTTTATTTTTCAAGCTTCATGTATACAAAATGCATAATTATATATTGGTTTTTGGTATATAATATTTTCTTCAATTTAATCTCATAGATGATTCCCGAGCTCTAGCCTTTATGTCTTATTAGTAAAATACAGTAGAAAAAACAATAAAGTCACGACATGACCCGATACTGATATGTCCAAAGGATTACTGACACATATCTATTCATCACATCATGTCGTGACTTTATTTGTATTACATCTTCAATTTATCTAAACCACTTCCCTCTGTCCTCTGACAGCCCCTCTATATATAAACGCCGCACACGCCGCCGTTATAAGCTCTGCTACCCAGAACGCATTCCACACACCAGCAGGTCCGAAACCACAAAGCCTTGAAAGTATCCATGCAGCCGGGATTATGACAACCACATATCTGAGCAGGGATATGAGTAGGGACGGAGTTCCCTTCCCCAACCCCTCAAGTGCCCCCGATGCAGTTACCGACACAGCCGACACTACAAATCCGGCGCATATGATGCGCAGTGCTGTTCCACCTGCATTTATTGTAGACACATTCTCTGTGAACATACCTATAAGCCTTTCCGGGATAAGCAGGCACACAACTGTTCCAGCCAGCATGATTCCAACATTTAATGCAAGCGTTATGGTGAATATCTTCTTCACTCTTGCATGCTCTCCGGCACCATAGTTATAGCCTATGATAGGACGCATTCCCTGAATGATTCCATTTGCCGGCATATACAGGAATGTCTGAAGCTTGTAGTACACGCCCAGGATCATGACATAAGTTGCCGAATACATGCTGAGTATGGCGTTGAGTGCGCTTGTGAGCAGAGACGGCAGTGCCATATTGAGTATGGCAGGTATACCTATGGCATAAAGCTTCTTCACCATCAGACCGCCCTCATGCAAATACTTTATGCCGAACTTCACATTTATCGGTCTTCCAAAGTACACAATAAAATAAATGATCAGTGTAAACACCTGTCCCAGGCCAGTTGCCAGTGCAGCGCCTTCTATACCCATTTCAGGAAATGGTCCCGCACCAAATATCAGCAGCGGATCAAGCACTATATTCACAATGCAGCCGCCCATCAGTCCAACCATTGTAACTATCATGCGTCCAACCGACTGGAACACCTTCTCAAATGCAAGATCAACCGAAATAATTATAGAAAATCCAAATACTATGTCTGCATAACGGCAGCCAAGGTCAAGGACGTCTCCACTTGCCTTGAAGGCTCTGAGAAACGATGGAATGATGGCAATACACACGACCGTCATCACTATTCCCTGTATAACAGCAAGAAACATCCCCCAACTAGCTGCACGATCTGCCCGCTCATTGTCCTTGGATCCAAGATATATGGCTATCACCGCGTTTATTCCAACACCAAATCCGATCGCCACAGCATTTACAAAATTCTGCAGTGGAAATACATACGAAAGTGCTGTCATCGCATCCTCACTTATCTTAGCCACAAAGAAACTGTCAACTATATTGTACAAAGCATTCACCATCATCGATATAACCATAGGCAGTGCCATGGACATCAAAAGTGGGAACACCGGCTTTTCTTTCATAAAATTCTCGTTCATAAAACCTCCATCCCCGGATGGCATAAATAAAGCCCCACAACCTTGCGGTTGTGGGGCGAAAAGATGACCTGATCCGGAAAAATCCACCAACTTGTTTTCGTTTAGATTATTATGTGTAATTATATACTTCAACCAACATATATGTCAAGATCCTGCACAACCACAAAGTAACCTCTATCACCGTCTTCGTCCACCGGGATAGCATGTATAAGACTTGCACCCCCATGGTTGTTTGCACAGCTGACTGACAAAACCCCTCTGAGGAAATTTTCTGTCTGATATTCCGTATTGCCGCCTGTGTAACTCTCCATGCGCTCACGGCTGAGAAAATCTCTGACTATTTTTCTTGACCGATCCGAGTCAAACCGGTTACTTATCAATCCAATTACTTCATCGTAGTTATTCGCACAAGATACAGCATTGTTCAGCTCAGAATCGCCTTTTATAACACGGTATTTATCGTTCTCATAATTAACATATATAATATCAGTATACATATATGCGATCCTTGCCTCTACCCTGGATTGAGCCTTTTTTATATCAGACTCTATCTTGTCAAGTACGGTCACTCTGTCCGTACCATCCCTGCTGATGCTGTGGATCACGCTGACATTCTTGCCCTTCTTTTTTGCTTCATACAGCGCAGTGTCCGCGACATTCATACACTCTTCTGTGCTGAATCCTGAACCATTGATCTGACATATACCAGCACTGCAATGGACATTCTGCCCTTTCTCCATTGCCTTGCGCTGAAGTTTTCTGGCAAATCTTATCACCTTTGACTCCAGAACAGATATATCCGATAAGCCCTTATGAAGCACAACATACTCGTCTCCACCATACCTGCAGGCAACGTCCTCTTCATAGCAGTCACTCCGGAGAAACTTTGCCACCTTCTCAATCCAGTAATCACCAACTGCGTGACCATATGTATCATTTACACTCTTGAAATCATCTATATCCACAAATACAAGGGAAGCACTGTCCTCGTCAGTCATGTTATCTATATACTCTCTTATTCTCTGCATTCCAGCCGTCTTGTTGTACATGCCGGTCAGAAGATCATGCTCAGCCTCGTACTTTGTGCGCTCAACCTCCTGTCTGGATCTCGCAAGTGATCTGTCCATCTCGACCATATCAACTGCAAACATGATCTGTGTAGAAGCCACCACAGATATCGTCTGAAATGAAATCCCATAATAGAATATGACAACAACTGTGGATATACATGGCAGGATAAAATACAAAACACTTGACCAGAAAACTCTTTTTTCCAGTCTTTTTTTATACTGCAAAAGTATCGAAAAGCTTAGAACAAGTCCTGCTGCAGCAATAAGCTGAGACAACAGATAACAGCTGCTCCTGTGATAAAAGTTGTTATCATCTATATAATAGAACAGCTTGTCACTGAACTGGGATATAATGAGCAGGACTATCCCAGCAGCACTCAGAACTACCACGCCCCTTGCTTTCGCTGGCATCTTCGTCTCTCCTCTGTTGAGAATGACAAGAAGATAAAACGTAAACAGAGTCATATATAAATAGTTGATAAAGAACACGGCAAAATTGCTTATCTTCAGCATGTAATAGGCTGTCTGTCCTGTTTTTCCCTGATAATACCATGACAACATATCTGCAGCCAGCAGGATGATACATGCAGCCTCCATACATAGACTCACATTCTTTTTATCTCTATTATTATTCTTCTGAAGGAATATAACCACAAATGCAAACAGACAGATTAATATTCCCCACATTTCAAATGCTATATTAAATACAGCAGTCCTATCCACTAACTATGCGCCCCCTTAAACTTCCTGGCGATTTATTGTAGTAATTGTACAATTTGATTTGTGCAACATTTTCTCAATTTTACAAGTTCATATGAGAACCATTCTATATATCATACCTTAATTTGTCAATTACTAGATAACACATATTTATGGAATTTTGTCGCCACAGGGGACATATATGTCCGGCTGTCATGAACAACATAATAAAGCCTGTCAACCAGCTGATGTTTTATGCTAAGAACCTTCACATCAAGCCTTTTGAGTATATCCATGTAAGGGACTACCGCTATTCCAAACCCTGCTGCCACAAGTCCGGCTATGACCTCATCCTCCTCCGTTTCGCATGCTATCTCAGGAGCTTTGCCAAGTCCTTCAAACATCTCATCCACCAGACTTCTCATTCCAGATCCCTTCGAAAAATATACATGTTTATATCCCAGTGTATCCTCGAGTGTCACCGAATCCCTATCTGCCAAATAATGTCCCGACGGTGCTATGACAACAAGATCCTGTCTGCCAACTGGAATGGCGGAAAATCCCATCGTCTCAGGCGGTCTCGAACAGAAAACCATGTCATATTTTCTAGCCGCAAGATCATCAAGCAATTGCCCTGTGGTCCCTGTATGAAATGTAAACGACACATTTCTGTTTTCAGCTTTCTTCAAATACTCCGCTGCCAGACGCGGTACAAATTCCATTCCAAGAGGTCTTATTAGACCAAGCCGTATCACGCCATCCCCGGCAGCCTCCTTTTGTATGGACTCTACCCCCGCATCAAGAGTGCCAAGCGAACGCTCTGCACATGCAAGGAATTCTCTGCCAAATGCAGTGAGCTCCGTATTGCGCCCATTCTTTTCAAAAAGCATTACCCCAAGTTCTTCCTCAAGCTGGGATATTGCGTGACTGAGGCTTGGCTGCGTTATATTCAGATTTCTGGCTGCATTTGTGTAATGCTGAACATGGGCCAGTTCAACAAAATATCTAATATATGACAGGTTCACTTATAACTCCCCCTTTTCATTATTTATACATGATCCTATTCATATTTTAATACAATCCGAATATTTTTTATAGACAAAATCTATCAAACCATAAAAACTATTTATTTGTTATGTGGTGTTGTCGGTGCTACAATCAAAAACCGCAGGGATATATATATGAAGTCTTAGACAATTAAAGCTCCCCTGATGCTGGGGAAATCAAAGTATATGTTATAAAACGCATCATATATGAAAGAAATGAGGAAAAGCAGAAAATGAATACTCAATCAGGAAATGCACATCTGCATAACATGTGGGGCGAGATCGCCCTGATAACAGCAGTCACCATCAACAGTTTCGGAGTGGTTCTCATGCTCTATTCTGCAGCAGGAATATCGGCAATATCCAGCGTGCCATACGCATTCTCGCTGGTTCTTCCAAGACTGACTCTCGGAACCTGGACATACATATTTCAGGGCGTACTTATTCTCACCCTCATGATCATGAGAAAGAAATTCGTTCCCCAATATCTGTGCAGCTTCATAGTTGGTTTCGTATTTGGCAAGATGCTGGATATCCATGAGATGTGGATCGGGGCTTTGCCAACTGCCCTCCCATGGAGAATCCTTTACTTTGTGATAAGTTACATTTTGATATGTATCGGAATCGCACTGTCCAACAGATGTGGACTTCCGATTATCCCGACAGACCTTTTCCCAAGAGAGCTGTCTAAGATTATATCGGCAAAATATTCCAAGGTTAAGATTTCGTTTGATGTGATCTGCCTTGCAACGACAGCTGCCATGACAGGTTTTATCCTCGGTCATGTCTACGGTCTAGGAATCGGCACAGTCCTAGCTGCCTTCACCATGGGCAAGGGAATCGCCATAGTTGGAAATGTCATGGACAAACACATCGCCATCGCACCATACATAACCAATCACATCAAGCACCACGGCAGCCACAAGGCCCAGTACGTAGGACACTAAGAACAAATTCAACACAAAAAAGAACCGCCTGAGAGAATCACATTCAAATTACAGATTTTCTCAAGCGGCTCTTTTTATATCCCCACGACCAGGCACGTAGATAAAAAATAACCATATATATGCCAAACGTGACTGCATATATATGGTTATTTTATCTAAGTGCCGTCCGTCACCTACGCATTTGCCAGCTGGCGTCCAAGCTCCTTACACTCCTCAAGGCCTTCTGCGTCAGGTGTCTCATGACACATAAGTCCGGCTCCGCCTACGAGTTCTGCGCCTGCTGACTGCATTCTCGCCTCCCAGTCGCGCATCCACTCGCCATCTCCCCAGCCGTATGAACCGAAGAGTGCGATCTTCTTGCCTGAAGCAAATCCCTCAACCTCAGCAACAAATGGCTCCATCTCAGCCTCCTCAAGCACCTCAGCTCCCATAGCCGGGCATCCAAGTGCAAATACTGGTTCATCCTTGAGTGCATCCGGTGTGATGCTGCTTACAAATACTACCTCCGCTTCCTTTCCGGCATCTCTCACGCCGTCTGCGATAGCCTCCGCCATCATCTGTGTATTTCCGCCCTGTGTCCAGAATACGATATTAATTTTGCTCATAATAATCCTCCTTATGAAATTATATGTAAAAGGGGGCTTTCCCTATACATCCTTGTAAACTGTGTTTATCTGCATCTTTCCATATACTTCTACGCCGCGTTTCTGCTCGCCGTGTACATCCCCATGATATCTCTCATATGCAGTCCATTTGAAAGAAATTGAATAAGTCTCTCTTCCGCACATTCAAATATATGAAATGTTCTCCGCTTTGATTCAGCATCCCCATATACCTTCCAATAACCGGAGCAAAGTGCATTTCTTCCGTTCTGCAGAATAAATCCCTCCACATCCTCTGGCGGGTATCCCAGCAACAAGCCCATCTCGTGTGGGAACCACTCCTTGCCAAAAGATCCATCGCCACAAGCCTGATCTTCATGTGCCGGTTGTTTTGAGGTGAATCTTCCTCTGCTCTTTAAGTACTGCTGATATTTTTCACGAAACACCGCAAGTATCTCAGAAAGCTCCATGTCCGCATATCCCAGCTCAGACATAAGTCTTTGCACATCATCCCTCTGAACAAATGCCCTGAGCTTTGCCGCATTGTAGATAAATACATTTACCCTGCCACAGGTTGCTCCCAGTGTGTACATACATATATCACTGTCCTTCAGTATCTCCACCATCTGACGATATCCGCTGAGTTCTATGTTCAGCAGATTTGACACCTTGACACCCGTTATCACCGGTGCACATTGAAGTGCCATCTGAAGTTCCACGTCACCGAGCTCCATGCCCTTCATGATCTCCCATGTATTTTCACTCATACAAAACCTCCTTGTGGCAAATAGGTTTGGTTAGCCTTGTCTAACTCTAGTGAAAATACTACAGGATTCCTCCCCGAACGTCAATAACCCGGAGTGAGACATTTTCTCACTCCGGGTTATCTTGTTGATTAAAAATATACATTTATAAATTCTGCTTTATCATCGTCCTGCGTGGCTCTTTATTTCCGCCTGTTACCATATTGAGCAGCCGCCACACACCATATGCACAGATCCCACACACAGCCACAGGTACAAGGAGCACTACTATGACTCCTGTGCAGACTCCTGTAACCAGGTATCTAAACCATTTCATCACATCACCATTCCTCATATCTACTGCCATCTTAATGCATTCCTCTCATTACATTATAAACTGATCTTCTTAGACAGCAGTGTCGCACTTCCTATATAACTGCCGATCATGCATACAACATAGAGAATAAGCTGCGGTATGTTCTTATACATCGCGTCAAGCATAGTCTCCACCTGCACGTTCTTCCCAAGGTGCGGAAGCTTGTATGCTATGTAGCTCACTAGCACATAAAGAGCCACAAAAAGTATAAAGCTGACAACACCCTTTATCTTCTTGTTCTGAAGTACTGTTGAAGACAGTGACACTGCAAGGTACGCTATAGTGATCATTGTATAGAATTGAATAAGTGCTATTGCTATAAGCCCTGCAACATTTGCAATGACACTTCCTATTGATAATCCTCTTGTCCCCAGAATTTCATCCAGCACAATCTCAGCACCAGCTACACCGCCGTTATGTGACTTAAGCAGGTTATAATCAACAACTATAAGCAGTCCAAGAAAGGCCACGAGTGTCGCACCGGTGAGCAGGATTGAAAGCAGCTTTGCCCCGATAATCTTGTAATTTGAAATTGGCGTCATAAACACCATATACCCAGTCTTGTTCTTCAGATCCTGACTGTATATTATCACACCATATATCAAGACGAACATAAACGAAGCCCAGCCTCCCAGCACAAGGAAGGTGATACCAAGTCCAGTTAGCAGATCTTTTTCTGCAAATATTCCAATCAGGAACAGCAATTCTGCTGCCGCAAGAGCCGTTATAACCACCAGAAGTGAAAATACTCCACGTCTGTATTCATATTTCATCATCTTTAACATAATATCTATCTCTCCTTCATCAACAAATTTAACTATCCAATATGTATCGCCCCTCTCGCTCACACGAGCGGGGCAGGTCGTCGGAACCGATTCCTATTATGAACTTCGTTCATAGCGGTTCCTCCTAAGCATATATTTCCTTATACATATCAACTATCGACTTGCCCCTGCTCACTCGCAGCTCCTCCGCATCACCCTGAAGCACACAGGTGCCATTCTTGATAAAGAATGCGTGATCCACGATCCTCTCAAGCTCATCCACAAGGTGGCTTGACATGAGCACGGCTGTGTCATCCGATATATTCCGGACAATCGTGCTGATGATCTTCTCCCTAGCTATGATGTCTATTCCATTCAGTGGCTCATCAAGCATAACGATCCTGCTGTCTCTGGACAGAGTAACCGCTATCTTGAGCTTTGCCAGCATTCCTGAAGACATGCTCTTCGCCTTCTGATCTGGATTCAGCTCCATCTCAGCAAGCAATCCCATGTATTTGTCATAGTCAAAGTCATCAAAGAAATCTTTGTAATACTTTCCTATGTCTTTACAGTTCATATATCCGAAGAAGAAAGCCTCCGTCGGCATATACGCTATGTCTTTCTTTGACCTGTATGTCATAGGCACTCCATCTATTGTGATAGTTCCTGAATCCGGCTTGACCAGACCGGCTATGATCTTCATAAGTGTTGACTTTCCACTTCCATTCGGACCGAGCAGCGCATATATGTGTCCCGGCTCAATCTCCAGTGACAGGTCAGATATCGCTGTGGTGGTGATATACTTCTTAACAAGATGTTCGCATTTTAACATTGTATCATTTCCCTTCTTTTTTATTCCTTTTTACTTCCCGAAGTGTTCTTTTAGCAGTTCAAGGATCTCATCGTGTGAAAATCCCATACCGGTGAGCTGTTCATCAAAGCTCTGTATGATTTCCTCTATTCTTTCCTTTTTCAGGTCGTCTATGACCCTGTCATCCTCCGTCACAAATGTTCCTATTCCACGTCTGGTATAGGACAACCCCATAGACTCCATCTCGCTGTAAATCCTCGCTGCAGTATTCGGATTTATCTGGTATTCTATGGCAAGTTCTCTTGATGACGGAAGCTTAGATCCCAAAGGCAGTGTGCCCGCTATGATCTTCTGCTTTATATCCTCTATGACCTGAAGATATATGGGGATATTCGTCTTAAATTCCATCACACACCTCCTCCTTGTATGTTGTCTAGCTCTTCTGTACTGCTGTACTAGTTGAATAGTACACTAGTGTCATGGTGTTGTCAACTGTATTTTTAAATAAAGCATATTTTTTTAGTTTTTTGTCATCTAGATAGTAACTCATGCATCAGGTCATCTCGCCATCTTTGCTTATTACCTACATTTTATCTCATATACAATGTTTTCACTTAAAAGATAAAAAATTATCCATAAAACACATTATTCTGTGTCCTACGGATAATTTTTTAAAATTTTTTCTTTTTTAGAGCTTTTTCATCTATTTGGAGATAATTTTATATCTTTTCCCTGGTTATCCCAACAGCCACTAGAGAATTCATACAAATTAAATTTCTAACAAGCCCTCAGCACCAGTGCTTGCAGCTCGCACACATTCATATAAAGCTTCTCAACTCTGTCTGCAAATGTCGATGTGGAGAATTCATATGCCGACTGCACTGCATTTCGTCTGAGCTGATGCCTTAAAGCAGGACTCATATCAAGCCACTTCACCAGCGCAGTTTCAAATGTTTCCTCATCAGTAAATTTCCAGCCATTCTTTCCCGGATCAACCACATCTACAAGGCACGGATCCTCTCTGCACAGAAGCGGCACTCCCGCTGCCAGAGCTTCTACATATGTAAGCCCCTGAGTCTCGCTCGTGGATGCACTTACGAAGAAGTCACCAACCTGATAATACTCAGCCACCTTATCAGGCTCGATCATGCCTGTAAATATCACACTCTCTGAGATTCCAAGCGCTCTTACCTGTTCCTCTACCTCCGCCCTATATGGTCCGTCTCCAACTATCATGAGGATTGTACCATACCCGTGCACTCTCTTCTGGCATCTAAGTATCTCCTGGATATTCTTCTCCTTCGCCAATCTGCCAACATAGAGAAGAACTGTCTGGTCATCACTGAGTCCGTACTGCTCTCTGATTCTGTGTCTGCTGTCCGTTCCAATGTATTTTCCGAATTTATTCATGTCGATTCCAGAGGGGATCACCTCAACAGGACATAACACATCATACTTTTCAAGCACATCCTCTATCTTCCTGCTTGGTGCTATCATGGCATCGACCCTCGATGATAACATCCTGGTAAGTTTCTGCACAACTTTGCGTCCCCACGCTGCATTTGGCGAAAAGTAATGAGTGTAATCCTCGTATATCGTGTGGTATGTGTGCACTATCGGCGCATTTGTCTCATCTGCTATCTTCTTCGCCATGAAGAAGGTTGAGAACTCGCATTGGGAATGTATGACATCTGGTTTCCATTCTATGAGTTTGTCTATGACCGCCTTGATAACAGGCATCTTAAGCCTCGCCTCCGGATAAATCTTTCCGGCACCTACTGACGCCGCATATATCACATCTCCAACTATATATGTGTGGTGATTTCTCGAGAGTGTAAGTATCTTTACCTCATGTCCTCTTTTCTTAAGTTCATTTGACAGATTTACAACCGATGTCACAACTCCATTTATAACAGGTTCATACCAGTCCGTAGTAATAAGTATCTTCATGATCTATCGTCTCCTTCTATTTCAGGCGGCTTTCATTCTGTCCATCACCACCTGCACCTTATCCTCATATCAACTACTTTCTGGTTATTACTCTGCCATACACTTATAAATTTTCGTTGTAACAAATCTAAATATTATATAAATTGTATCTATGGGCACCCCAAAAATGTATCTACGGTCCCCCCATAAACGGATAGTTATCTGTCATTGATTGATTATCAGTTTCACAAAAGTTTCTCGGATATTCCTGGGTGAATTTCTTGACAATTTATTTAGAAAACTCCTTGCATTTTTTCCAGAATCTTCTTATACTATTATGGCAGTGTTGATAAACACACTCGGTGCGTGGCTCAGCTTGGTAGAGCGCTTCGTTCGGGACGAAGAGGTCGTGGGTTCGAATCCCGTCGCACCGATTTTTTTATGCACAAAAGCATCTGGATTCCCTGCTAAAATATCACATCTGATCTCTTATCCGCATCAGTCTTGAAATACTCCACCATATTGTGACCCGTTATGGCCGCAACCACCGAAGAAGGAAACTGGCTGCACAGATTGTTATAATTTGTCACACCTGCATTGTACAGTCTTCTTGCCGCCTGGATGTGCTCCTCCGCATTTGTGCAGCTGTTCTGAAGGACCTCTATATTCTTGCCCGCCGCCAATTCCGGATACGCCTCCACAACTGCATTTATCTGATCCGAGGCATTTTTCATAAGTTTCTCTACCCCGGTCTTCTCATCAGGTGTCATGCCTTTTCTGAGCTTTATCGCTGTTATCAGATTCTCGCTCTCATACGACATATAAGTCTTTACCATCGCATACTGTTTTGTGAGCAGATCATATCTCTTTGCAAGAGCAATATCCACATCCGAGTCCAGCTCTCTCACCTTATTTTCCGCTGCTTTCAGAGCATTTGCAGTCTTTATCGCATACGCTAAAAGTATCAAAACTATTACCACCAACACACAAAATACGAACACACCTTTGCTAAATAATATTGTAAACATACATTTCCCTCCGTGTACTTTTGCTCATTTTCACAATTTCTCTTCTATAGTAACAGAGCCGCATCCATCGTCTCCTGCAGCATGCGCAGGTATTTGTCCAGATAAGCCTCCACATCACTCATACTTTTTATATTTTTCTCCTCGTCAAATACCATGTATTTATCACTCTTGCTTATACACATGTACAATCTGTCCCCATCGAATGTCACATGGAGAGACGCCTTCTCCTTTGGATAAAGTGCCGCCAGCCTCTCCATGACATCCGGTGTAAGCATATAAAATATATTCTCCTCGTCATTGCAGTTTATAGTGAACAGCAGATTAAAGTTCTCGTTTTCTGTCTTTTCTATTCTTCCCACTGCGCCACTCTCCGAACCACACTTCAATATATTCTTCATCGCCAGTTCAGAGTTTCCCATGACTCCCAGCAAAGCCGATGAAACCTTTCTATATGGTATCTCAACAACCAGCCCCCCAAATAATTTGTCTATTTTTTTCTCTTTATCACCATCACTGTCCTCGTGATAATACTCGTACTCCATGTATTCATAACTGCACCTGAAATGAACACCTTTGTATGTTCCCTCCACCATGTCGCGGCCGTTAACCAGCAAAGGCTTGCCATCCAGTGTAAATGGTCTGCCAGCAAAGCAGTTCAGTCTTCTCATCTGTTCATCAGGAAGTCCACCCTGATGTCTGTATACGCTACCCTCTCCATAACGTCTCCTGATAATCTGTGGGATCAGCTCCGTGTAAATCACACTGGAATCTGAAATATTCTCTTTTTTCTTTTTGCTCTTACTCACCCATCTGAATATAAGGAAGATAACTACTCCGTATACGATCACCAGTCCGCCGGGATTTTCTGAATCTGTTCCGCCACCAGCTCCCGCACCGCCTGATGATATGTTGTCCATACCGCCAAATATCTGCTCTACCCTGTCAAATATCCGCTCTGTTATACTCATGCCGTTTATCAGCCCGGCCTCATTAAGTATCGTGAACGCCATGATCACCACTACTACGGTTATGAGCACTATTCGTATCCCGAGCCATTTTGTCCTTCTCTTCGCATCCGCCTGATCGCTCCTTCTCTGAAAATCACCGGGCAAGCCTCCATTCTCGTATCTTGATATAACATCCTCTGACCGATCATTCTGTCTGGCTTCCCCGTAGAGCCTCTCCTCTATCTCCTGGCGCCACATGGCATCAAGTGCTTCCCATCTCAGCTTTATCTGCTCATTTGTCATGCCCTGCTCCCGCATCTCTTTCTCTCTTTGGCTGCGGTATATTCTGGAATACATGTTGGGCGCTCCAGCATCCGGTCCAAGATACATTCGGTCTCTCTCATCTATCGGCAGATCGGCATATGCATCTCCGGGCATAAGCGTCCCATCCGCATAGTTCCTGACATGATACTTGGCTGATTCATTTGCAAATTCAAGCGCGCGAGCCAGTCTATCCCCGTATTCCTTTTTCATCCGTGATTTCTCCTTTATCCCCGTCCAGATCAACTGTTATTTGATTTACTATAAAACTTTTTCACATCTGCCCACTATCAGCGCCATGTAAAATTTCAGTCAAATGCGTGCAAGACGGCACTTATCTGCTCAATATAACCGGCGACTCCGCAGTATCAAATGAAGGTGGGGACGGAGGGGACAGGTACCTCCGTCCCCACCTCTGTCTCCATTTTTTCTCAGGGCGCCTCTATCTGAGCAACGAAAGTTTTTTATCCCCCTAAATGTTATTTCACAGATATACTTTAGCAAATTTGCGTATAAAACTCCTGTTCACTGTCCATACTCTATTTAGAAGAAAATCCACAGACTGCCAGGCAGTCACCAGTTTTTTCAGATAGATTCATAATTTCAGGAGGTATACAGTACATGTCAAATATGTTTTGTTTTCAGTGTCAGCAGACAGCGGGGGGATCCGCATGTATCAATACTGGAGTGTGCGGCAAGCAGCCATCCACATCTAATCTACAGGACGAGCTTGTGTGTGAGCTTATAAAACTTGCAGAACTCTCAAAAAATGAGAATAAACACAGCGCGGTCGCCGACAGACTTATCATAGACGGTCTTTTCACAACCCTGACAAATGTAAACTTTGACGACAATGCAATAAAAGAATTTATGGGAAGGGTTAAAAACGAGCAGAACAAGATCAGCAGACCTGAGGCTGAAAAGATACAGGTGATCGACCTATGGGATGGTGACACGGATATAGTGTCCTTGCGTTCCACCCTGCTGTTTGGACTCAAGGGTATGGCGGCATACGCCCATCACGCCATGAATCTCGGCTACACAGATAATGAGGTTCTGAAGTGGTTCTACAAGGGACTGTGCGAGGTTAACAGGGAGCACAGCGTCACCGAATGGATAGAACTCATCATGGAATTTGGCCAGGTCAATTTCAAATGCATGGAGCTGCTGGACAAAGCCAACACTGAATCATTTGGCAATCCTGTGCCTACGAGAGTAAATGTTGACATCAAAAAAGGGCCATTTATCGTGGTCTCCGGTCACGACCTGAACGACCTGTCACAGCTCCTTGAGCAGACTGAAAAGACAGGAGTAAATGTATATACCCACTGCGAGATGCTGCCTGCGCACGGCTATCCGGAGCTTAACAAATACCATAATCTGGCGGGTAATTTCGGAACCGCATGGCAGAGCCAGCAGACGGAATTTGAGAACATACCCGCGCCGGTGCTCTTTACCACCAACTGTCTCATGCCGCCAAGGCCGAGCTACAAGGACAGGATCTACACCACATCAGTCGTGGGTTATGACGGCATGGTTCACATCTCATGTACAAGAGCAGGCAAAAAGGATTTCACTCCGATCATAAAACATGCCCAGAAGCTCGGCGGCTACGAACACGACAGAAGCATGAGCGGCATAAACGGCGGTCACATGTTGACAACCGGATTTGGACACAGCGCGGTTCTGTCACAGGCTGGCAAGATCATAGACGCCATCAATGCAGGACATGTCAAGCACATTTTCCTCGTTGGAGGCTGTGACGGCGCACATCCGGGACGCAACTATTACACCGAATTCGTAAAGCAGACTCCGATGGACACCCTTGTCCTCACCCTCGCCTGCGGCAAATACCGTTTCAACGATCTCGACCTCGGCGAAATCGACGGGATTCCAAGAATACTCGACATGGGTCAGTGCAATGACTCCTACAGTGCCATCAAGGTTGCTTTGGCTCTGGCTGATGCATTTCATTGCAGCATAAACGACCTCCCACTCACCCTTGTGCTGTCATGGTACGAGCAGAAGGCCGTCTGTATCCTTCTCACCCTGCTGTCGCTGGGCGTGCGCAACATGTATATCGGCCCGACACTGCCGGCATTCATGTCCGAGACCGTGGTGAAATATCTGGTGGAGAATTATAAGCTAAACCCGATCACTGCCCCTGAACAGGATATGGATGCGATACTGAAACGTTGAGTATATCACTTATACTCTCCGCCATATCCGCATTTATCCCTATAGCTCTGTTCCCAAGACTTTCCGGAATCACAGCCTGATCGAGATTTAACCTGACAAGGGTTATGTTATCGTGTTCTCGTGTCAGCTTCTCAAAAGGAAATCGGATTATGGTTGGCGTGTTAAATCCAACCCCCAGCTCAAAGAGCACAAGCTTCCTGTCCCGGGATCTGGAGACAAAATCATCGAAGCACCGCTCTGCCTCATACCAGGCACTGTCCTGAACAAAATAACCATCCTTGCGGAGGTTCATGTCCATCGAGCCTCCGCAGACAGGACAGCGTGGATACAGTTATCGATACAATTGTGGCATGGCACATAACCTCCGATCATACCGCTGTTTGCAGCGTTTACTATGCCTTTCTCATCATTTACCTGTGTCAGGTATTCATCCTGTATCAATAGAACGGCTCAAGCACATATCTGCTGTCATCCGGGTACACACTGTTCATAGATGGATTCTCCGCAAATATCCTGTCGATCCACAGCTTCTGATCATCCAGCCTGTGCGCCTTTCCGCTTAACCATCTCAAGCTCTGCCTTATAGTCTGCCAGATGTCTCTTCTCCTGCTTTATCCTATAAACATAATTTCTGGTATCCTGGGAAGTTCCTTTCTCCTCCTGGCGACAATGAACGTACATAGGAATCTCTTTTGTGGCACGCCTTATCACATAGGCTATGAACGAAACCACCATAGCCCCAACAAAGATAAACAAATACGTCTGTGCAACGAACCTGTACGCTATAAGCGCCGCATTTGCCGCTATATAAGCAAATATTCCCACGACAACCAGAATCAGGATCATAGTGATCTTGAAATTTTTCAGCAGCTCCGAGTATTTTAACTCACAGGCAGCTATCTTTTTCTCGGACTCAGAGATCAAATTCTCTGTATCCCGGATTTTCGCCGTGAGCTGCTCCATGCGATATTCATCACCTATTTCTTCATTTAATTTTTCCTGTGATACCGACAAATGCATAAATCCCACTCCTTCTTATTTGAATATCAATCTCACTTCCACTCCCCCATCAACATTCTTCATCTCACAGTCAAATCCATGCCTGTCCATAATGGCCTTGACGATCGAGAGTCCAAGTCCGGTGCCCTTGTGTCCGTGACGGCTATTGTCCCCCTTGACAAATGGCTTCCATGCACCTTCCAGCGTGTCCTTATCAAGTGGTTCGCTGGAATTGACAAATGACACTTCTTTATCCGATAGCTTCACATCGATGTGTCCGCCATCAGTCACATACTTGACAGCGTTATCCATGATGTTGACAACAGCCTGATACATCAGAGCTTCATCCGCAGAGACCGTGCATGCCCCCGATATATCGATCTGCACGTTTTTCTCCGATATTTTCTCATTATATATCTGTGCCACAGTGTCAACTATGCCTGTCAGATCCACTTCTGTCTTTTTGAGCTTTGTATCCACGTCCTCTGCCTTAGCCATATCCAGTATAGTCGCAACCTGCGTATTCATCTGTCTGACCTCATCCAGTATGCCGTCCATATAATACTGGTTCTTCTCAGGATTTGTGCCAGCCTTGAGATTTTCAGCGTAAAGTGAGATGACCGCCAGTGGACTCTTCAGATCGTGCGCCATAGCATTTGATGTGGTACGCCTGTACTGCTCCATGTCATAGACAGATTTGTATGATCTGTACAATACATAGGCTATTGCAAGTGAGACAAGCGTGCTCAGCAGTGCTATTCCTATCCACGTGGCAATTATCACTTTTCCAAATGAAGACTTTACGAGGTCGGTGTGATAATCCATCACCAGATAATAACTATTTCCAATCGCTACCACATCGGTGTTGTGCTTTCCCTGATCACAATTCCTACTGACTCTTGATAAACTTCCAACACCGGAGTCCCCCAGATCTGCCACAAGAGTCTCTATATTTCCTTCATAATCCATATTACGGGAAGCTGCTCCCGAACCGATAAGACTGCTATTATAAAAATGGTATCCTTTGCTTGTGTCAAGCTTCACATAACCATCGGGGATCTCTGTTACTGTGACACTCTTCTCATCAGATTCGCCATAGTCCATTTGAGCCTCATGAATTCCTATGACCTTAACGTCATCACCGTAGTCATAGTAACTATATTTACTTATCCAGAAACTGGTTCCCTTTACATATATCTCTTCTATCCTGGATAAAGCAGGCAAACCATCGGCACTTCCGTATCTTGGAGCCTCCGCCATCATCTTCTGATAATCCTCATATGTACATGACAATCTAAACTTTTTATTGTTATCATCTGTGACAACAAAAAACATACGGTAGTCATGCCCGGCAACCAATGTCAAAGTGCCATCTGAGTCCTTATAGTACAGACTTGCAGCAGCACCGCCATCCACTGCAATCGCACTTAGCATTTCGCACGTATATTCAACATCACTGGTGAATTTGTTATCCGCAGTCTCAAAATCATAATTGATCCCATCCACATAGGCTCCTGCCAGTGCATCTTGATATTCTGTAACTGCTTCATTTACATTTGACCTGATTCGTTCCTCAGCACTCGCTACACCGTTGTCTACACTAGTATTATATATAGATACCAACAGATAGGTCACGATCCCTCCCAGCAATGCTGCCACCAATATAAACGGCACAAATATTCTCAGAAAAAATGAGCCGAATCTTTGTTTTTTCCCATATAACATATTTTTATTTTTCTTCATATTATAAAACATCCTTTCCCTTTTAATAACCTCCGAGTCATGGGGTCTGTGTACTGACACATCCATTAATTATATCTACACTTTGCACCGTTTCACACAGTCTCAATCCATCCTGTATCCCTTTGCAAATACTGTCTTGATCTTTTTACCCGACTCTCCAAGTGCCTGTCGAAGCTTCTTGATATGATTGTCCACTACCCTGTCGCTGCCCTCATAATCATAGCCCCACAGCCTGACCAGAAGATCATCCCTTGTGATAAGCATTCCTCTGTGCTCCATAAAATACTTCAGCATGGCATATTCCTTCGGTGCAAGCCTTACCTCGTTCCCAGCGGCAAATACCTGAAGCCTGTCCGGATAGATCACGATGTCATATGCCTCTATGCTGCTCTTCTTCTCCCACAGCCCCTTGCTTCTTCTGAGGAATGACATGATCTTTGCAGAAAGCTCCGCCATGGAAAACGGCTTCACCACATAGTCATCGCAACCTATGTCATAGCCATACAGCCGATCCTCCTCCCTGCCCCTTGCAGTCAGGAAAATGACAGGCACATAACTCTTTGCCCTGATGGCCCTGCATATCTCAAATCCATCTGCCCCCGGAAGCATGACGTCCAGCAGCACCAGATCGTATTCGTTCTCATACACAAGCTCCAGTGCCTTGTCTCCATCATCAGCCCAGGTGAAACAGGTCTCATATTCTGCTTCCTTGCCGTTCATATAGTCCATTATCCCCTCTGCTATCTTCTGCTCGTCCTCGACAAGCAATATGCTATACTTCATATTCCCTCCCCGTGGCAGCTTTGATTCTGTATACCTCACAGCGCCGTGCCACTCTATGTAAATCATCGATATCTAAGATTCTGAACACAGTATACTTCAAACTTATATCCTTTTTGTATCCTTTTGCATGTTTTTTATAAACAGATTGACCTTTAATGAAAGAGAGGAGCCTATGTCTATGAGGATAAGAAAATTATTGCCAGCATTTATAATGGCTGCAGCACCGACTTTGACGATCCCTGTCTCTGTCTATGCCGCAGAGGATGATAACCGAGACCCGCAAATACTGGAAAAAGGTCACCTCGACAATGCGTGTCAATGTGACAGCCATCACATTGAAGCGCGGCAAGAGCTATCTGCTGAAACCGGTTCTCACACCTTCAAACAGCACTGAGAAAAAGACATATACTTCCGGCAATATATCTGCCAGATGCAAAGTTACAGTAAAATAAAAAATAAAGTGGACGGGGGATTCAATCCTCCGTCCACTTATATATTTTATATTTAGTTGTTAGATACCGTTCCGTCGGACTGCTGTGCCTCCAACGACACAGTCTCTCCGGACATATACTTCACATAATCCAGATAGTCATTATTCCAATCCGCATACTTTTCTGAATGTCTCTTATCCTTAAAAGAATAATTCTCTGAAATATATTTTCCAAGATAGGCGCTTACCTTCTCTGCGCCCTTACAGTTGAGATGTCTTCCGCCATCCCTCGTGTCGGTGCTCCAGTCGATCACATAATCGCCCTTGAGCGTATTCATATCGACAAAATCAATATTCTTGGCTTTAGCATACTTAACCATGGCATTGTGTCTTGCATAATTCCATGACTTCGCCGTCGGAGTCTCTATGAACATGATCTTGATTCCATTCTTCTCACACTTGTCCATCAGCTTATCGAGCAGTATCTTTGATACCTCCGGTATGTCCTCAACAGCCTTGGTTTCCACCATCTTGCTCTGGCCTGAAAACGGCTTGACCTCCATGCTGAGATACTGTCCTCTTGAGGCTGATCTGTATGTGTAGTCCCTGGCACCGAACATGTCCGAAACACTCATGCTCTTCCACCTGTTGTGGTACTGTGCAAGAGGCAGATACTTATATGCCAGATTCTTCAGGTTGTTCTCAACCTTTTTCAATGTCGTCTTGCCTGTCCAGAGCATATTCACATCAAACACCACCAGCTTTGGCTTCTGACATGTGAGCACTTCATCCAGAAGGTTGGATGCCCCGGTCACATTCTGGAATCCCTCAGCCGCCACATATGTTGGAATTCCATATTTGTTCCATATATACATCGGAGAACATGCACTGTAGGCATTGCTGTCTCCAAGCACCAGTACGTCTATCGAATTCTTCGGTTCTCCATAGAAGCCCCTTGCATTCGAGTTGGTTATTCCGCTTCCCGGATCGCTCCGCTTCGGAGTAAACGCAGCTCCCAGCACTCCCATGATCATCACGGCCACCAGGGCAAATGCTATGGATTTTATTATATTACGTCCACTTTTCTTCATAGATAAATCACCTCTAAAACTGTGCATATATAAATCCAGCCACCTCATAGCCCTTGCCATATGCTCCGAGTATGATCACTCCAAACAGCAGCACATAGTAAACTGCCCATCTGAGGGCTATATTCTTCGTTGCAAGCTCTGCTCTTATCTGGTGTCCCTTCTCCTTGTAAAGTCCAACCAGGAACAGAATGAGCGCGCCCACTGCCAGCACTGCAAAATCTGCCATGTCAAGCTTCATTCCAAGCAAAGTTCCATTTGTCAGATCCGCAAATGTAAATCCCCTGAACATGGACACAAACATGTGTCCAAATGCTGTAAGATCATCAGCCCTGAACATGAGCATTCCCACATTCACAAAAATGAAGGTCCTGACAACCTGAAGCAGCCTGTATACCTTTCCCTGGCGGTCAACATTCATTTTCCCATACAGCTTCTTGAAAAGAGGCTCCATGAGAAGTCCGATTACCATGATAGCCCAATAATAAAGACCATACATGACGTACTTCCAGCTTGCGCCGTGCCAAATACCCGTTCCAAACCACACTATGAACATCGCTATAGACATAGGAACAAATGTCGCGAAGAAAGTATTCATATGTTCCCTGGTCTTCTTACTCAGCTTCACAAATGGCTTGGACAGTGAAACTGAATAGAACACATAGTCCTTGAACCATGCACCGAGAGTCATATGCCACCTTCTCCAGAACTCACTGACCGTCTTTGACATAAACGGCTGATTGAAGTTCTCTGAGAGTCCTATTCCAAACATCTGGGCACTTCCCCTTACTATATCCATACAGCCTGAGAATTCCGCATAGAGCTGTAATGTGTAGAGCAGCATTCCCACTACTACCGGAAGTCCTGTGTAGCTTGCGTAATTGTCAAATATCTGGTTCACATACATATTTGCGCGATCTGCAATAACTATCTTCTTGAAGAAGCCCCACAGTATAAGCTGGAGTCCCATGGTCATGTTCTCATAACTGAACCTGTGCCCCTCATACATCTGCTCTCCAACAAGATCGAACCTGGCTATAGGTCCCTCAACAATGTGCGGGAAAAATGCAAGGAAAAGTGCAACCTTGCCAAACTTGTCCGATGCCCTGTATTTGCCTCTGTACACGTCCACTATGTAACTCACCGCAGACAGTGTGTAGAACGAGATTCCAAGCGGCATCATCCTCTGATACATCGGATTCTCTACATTTATGTGTATGAGTCCAAGCACATCTGTAAATACCTGTCCAAGGAATACCGAATATTTCAGGAATACCAGAATTCCTACATTCACAAGCACCACGCATACGCACACGCACTTTTTCTGCCATCCGATAAGTGCCTTGTACTCTTTTTTGTTTTCCTTTGACAGAGCTTTCCTTGCCATGCTGCAGCCATCATCTATCTTGTTTATCAGCAGGCCGCCCACATATATGGTCAACGACCCGAACAGGATAAATATGATATATCTGCCTGAATTGATAAAATAAAACAGATAGCTGAATGCCAGCAGGACCTTCCATCTGTGCTTCAGCGGCACTATATTGTACACTATAAACGCTCCGAGCAATATAAATACCAGATACGATATCGACGTATATGACATAATTCTCACTCCTCCAGTATTTTTTGACGGCAGTCAGTCCCCGTCATCTTCCAATATCTATATCTGCTCTTACTCGTCTTCAAGTCTCTGGATCATATCGTATATGGTCTGGACTGTCTTGAAGTTCTCCGGTGTGATATCAACAGGAGAAATGTCTACGTCAAACTCATCGCTGAGCTGAAGCACCAGCGTTACCATCGTGATGGAATCCAGCACGCCATGTCCTATAAGATCTGTCTCGTTCTCATAATCAACTCCAGGTTTTACCTCATTCAAAATCTTTAATAATTCTTCCATAATCTC
This sequence comes from Coprococcus sp. RTP31081st1_H1_RTP31081_211007, assembly GCF_040227275.1. NCBI lineage: Bacteria > Bacillati > Bacillota > Clostridia > Lachnospirales > Lachnospiraceae > Coprococcus > Coprococcus sp. RTP31081st1_H1_RTP31081_211007. Next base: position 184,363 of record NZ_JBEHVP010000004.1, on the reverse strand, counting down.
TTATCTCCTTATCAATAAAATTGTCACACATGCTGCGCATATTCCGCCTTCAGTCTCTTCCTGTCTATCTTGCCATTTGCATTGTGGGGCATGCTTGTCACCCTGACAAAACGGTTCGGCTCCATGTAATGTGGAACCCTCTCCTGGAACGCCTTAAGCAGCTCCGTCTCGTCCTTCTTCCTGCCCTCGTAGATGAACACGATCTTGTCCGCCGCATCATCGTATATGCAGGCATAGCTTCTGATTCCGTCTATAGCTCCTGCTGCAGCCTCGATCTCGCCGAGCTCTATGCGGTAACCCATGTGTTTTATCTGATAGTCCTTACGGCACACATATACCAGCTCGCCGTATCTGTTGTATTTCACCAGATCACCGGTCTTGTAGACCAGCTCTGGATAGTACGGATTCAGCGGATTCTGGACAAATGCCTCTCTCGTCTTCTCCGCATTTCCGAAGTAGCCCAGCGCCACAAATGAACCTCTGGCATAGAGCTCACCCTCACGGCTGAAGCCCGTCTCAGGATCGATCTCCGGTGACACCTCCCTGCCGTTCTCATCAAGAACAAACACATCACAGTTGTTGCACGCATGTCCCATCGGCAGCGGCTCGTCATCGGCAAATACTCTGTCCACCACGTAATACGTACATATGTCGGTCGTCTCTGTTGGGCCGAACAGATTTGCATACATGGCATCCGGAAGATTCTGTATCCAGTAATTCAGCGGCTTTGTCGGCATCACCTCTCCGGCAAACAGCACCTTCTTCAGCTCGGGAAGCTGGGCGTACTGGAACAGCTTGTAATTTGCAACGATCTGCAATGCCGATGGCACCCAGTATATCGTGTTGATCCTGTATGTATTCATGAATTCCATCAGCTTCATAGGGAAGGTGAAATACGCCTTCGGTATGATGTACAGCGTGGCACCATTTTTAAGAGTGCTGTAGAGATCTGACACCGACATGCTGAAGTAGAACGGTGTCTGGCTTCCGAATATCGTACTCTCGTCTATACCAAATGCCTCCGTGTACCAGTAGGTGTAGGATATTACATTCCTGTGTGATACCACAGCGCCCTTTGGAACTCCGGTCGAGCCCGATGTGAAAAGCGCATACACGGGATCCGTGTCTATCGCCCTGCTTCTGACCGCATCCAACACCGACTGATCTGCACTTGTGTCCAGCTCGTCAAGATTTAATATCCTGAATACCTCTTTGTTCTCGCCTTCCTGTCCCTGGCATCCATCTTCATCCACGCCATTTCTGTAAAGCTCCAGCGCCTTCTCCATATGCCCGATGTCAGTCACGACTGCAACCGGATTCAGCGTTCCGAGTATCGACTCGGCTCTAGACGCCGGCATCTCCGCATCCAGTACCACATAGAAATTGCCACTGTAGACAACTCCCATATAGGCAGCCACACTCCCAGGCTTTTTGTCCAGCAACACGGCAACAGGCTTATTCCTCACGCCATCTGTCTTCTCATATATCCATGCACCGATCTGTCTGGAAAGCCTCTCCATCTGACCATATGTGAGTCCGCCTTCCTCATCTGCAACTGCCAGCTTGTCTGGATATTTTAAAGCCGAATTCTCTATAAATTCCAATATATTTTTCAATATTTACCACCTCGTTTAACCACCTTTTTCTTTCTTCCAAAATCGAATAGATTATATGCCAAGCCTTTCTGCCAGTTCAACTTAATATACATTCAACAGACTTAATTATATGTAAGAGTTATTACAATATGGTTACACTTCCTCAATCCATCAGCGTAATCCGCACTGCAGCTTCTCACTACACCTGCTGATTATAGCCGCCATCCCTTTAAGTTTCAATGAGGCGAATCTTTAAGATATCTTTAAGTAAAACAAAAAACAGCGGCAGACATGTCCATCCACGGACATATCTGTCATACCTCTTCTCATCACTTAGTCTCCGCACAAAGTATCTGACTTCAACCACCGTAACCGCCAGTACGCATACGAGAACGATACCCAGCAGGATATCCAGAGGTATATTGTGGCTTCTCTGACGGAGCTTCCGTTCATTCTGTCACCGGAATATTCATTGTACTGATAGTCCTTTGCACCAAACAAACCCATCGACAGGTAGTTCATATCCTCGTTCACATTGACAAATATTCCCTCCGGAATATCCGCAGAATATGGTGTATATATGTATTTTCTGCTGGCACCGACATTCTTCACAGTCACAAAATTGCCCCTGTCAGCCTGTGCAGGATCGGCCTCTGTATATGTGGAATACTGGTCAACCGGCATCAATCCTTTATCAGACAGCCAGAACATCATTCAGGCATACTGTCTATCACGATCTCACCGCCCATGAGTCTCACGATCTGATCTGTGATGGCCATACCAAGACCTGTTCCTCCATAATTTTTAGCTATGCCTGCATTCTCCTGCTCAAATGGCCTGAAGATCGTTGTCTTGAATTAATCAGTAAAATCTACAAGCTCAACATCAAATCTGAGGTTCTTGGCCTCAACGCTCTCCTGGAACATATTTCTCAATTCGTCTGCGAGAACCCTTATGTCAAACGGCTTGTCCTCGAGCTCTATCTTGCCCGCTTCTATTCTGGACATGTCGAGGATGTCATTTACCAGTGAAACCAAACATTAATTCTCTCCCATACGCAGTTGCCTGCAAACCAAACATCGACAAAATTCACACAACCATTCTTTTCGTTATAACAACATATTATCCTAAAGTATATGGCAAAAAGTAATTCCATACGCACAAAAACCGCCAATATCGCTTATGATATGGCGGTTTTGTCGATATTCTTATTATTTTCACTCTTATTCCAGCTCCTCCAGAGCATCCAGATAACTCTCCATCCACTGCACCTGCTTTGCGCTTTTCGCATCTTCTTCATCCGGTTCGTCCGGATCATCCGGCCACTCATCGCCCTCGTCAAGCTCCTGCATGGTCAGCCAGTTGTCAGCCACCTCAAGCTGAAGCATCCTTCCATCGTCACACTCCAGACTCACCAGCACCATAAGCGGCTCCCCCGGAAGCCTCTCCTCACAGCCGAAGTCGGCCTCATCTATTCTCTTTATTGTCCACATATTATCACCTCATGTTCTGTAGATGTCATAAATCACTCTACCCGTATCTTCAAAAAGTCTATGAGTGCTTCCAGCGTCAATTCCTCCTTGCGCCATATCCATTCTGTCTCTATCGTATAGAACAGCCCGCCGCCTATGTCACATGCCGCCGCAAACTTCTGTCTCTGCTTTCTGGACTTCTTATACTTGAATATATAATAGTAATAAAGTCTTCCCTCTATCACTTCATGTTTCAGATATGCCCTTGTCCGCAGTTCCTCCGGGCAGGCTTCATCCTCCACCAGCTCATCCAGCACGTAATCCTCAGCCGTCTCATCATCGATAGCCTCCTGAAGTGAACAATAGACAAGTTCCGGCTTAAGCTCCTCATTAAACCCCGCAAATGCCGGATCACTGTCATCGCCATCTATCAGTCTATACCTCTGAGGCAGGTCAAAGCTTATCTTTCTGGCACCTGACTGCAATGAATATGTATTGGTTAATTGTGCATCTCCAGTCATCCCATAGATGTCCGCATATGGCATACCGTTTTTTCCATATACATTCCTATCATTTTCCATACCTGAACCTTCATCTAACTTTATAGATGTGTCCATTGAATCATATGTATATCCGCCACCAGCATTTATCGTGCCAGAATAATCAGCATCACCATATCCTACACCATCATACTCGTTCCCACCGTTAGCTGCTCTATCCGCCTCGCTGGCCTTCTTCGCCTGAAATCCGGATACCAGGAACGACACAAAAGCCAGCAATCCGATCAGAAACATCAATCCCTGTTCCGAAATATACGACCACAGCTCTGACAGATCCGATATATTTCCATGTGACTCATGATATATATTGTATATTCCTGCTCCCCAGAACAGCACCAGCAAGGCCCCGGCCACGACAAAGCAGGCGATCGCACTCTGTAAAACATACTTTAATCTTCTCATCTACCCTTCACCCCTGTCATTTCGCTTTTAATACACACATGCTTGCATCAACATACCGCAAGCATCTAACCCAAAGATACCGCATATTATACCCTCCAGTTCGCAGAATATCAATTACATTTGATATTCTGCGAACTGAATTTGACTTTCTGCGAATGTGTTTTGCGAATTAACTGCGGCTTATATGCAGAAAGACGGCACTCCCAGCAAAAGCTGAGAAATGCCGTCTCTCAGTATAATAATACACGCTGTAGTAATCCGATACCGTGAAATCCGCCTTAAGATTCTCTATCGCATCCAGACTCTCCATTATCGTATTTGTCTCCTTGATATCGGGGGCATCCGTCTGCAGGTCAGTGTAATCCTCGCCCTTTATCTGCGCCATCGTGCCCTTGAGTGCATCGTTGGAGCTCTTGGAATCGCTCTTCACCATGACCTTCATTACGTCCATGGACTTAACAGAAAACTTGAGCTCAGCGCCATACTTACCGGACTTGTTCATGCCTGCGATCATGGATTTTGATCCGTCTCTCACACCAAAAGAGAACCCCAAATCTGAAGTGTGTACTTCTAATCTGGGGTCCTTTTTCATATATACCGCATGAATCGATTCCCATCATCTTTCTAGGTGGAAGGTTTGTTATTGCAATAAGTGTCTTGCCGACTAACTCCTCTGGCTCATAGAATGCATGGATTCCTGAGAGGATGGTTCTGTCTGTGCCTGTGCCGTCATCCAGTGTGAACTGAAGGAGCTTCTTATGGAAGCTGTTTCATTTGAGGATTATATCAATCGACTAAAAGCACAGAATATTATAATTGAAACCGGAAACTCAAAGAAATACGGAACGGTTACAAAATACCGATTTTCGGTTGAACAACGTTTTCATCGTGGCTACTCTCTCGGTTCATTCTATACCGATGACAACATAAAAAAGAGAATTTCGAGACGACAGGACTATCTGAAAACACAAAAGAAAAAAGCGGAAGAACGAAAAGAAAAGCGAAAAGCTGCTTATGATGCCATGTCGCCCGGTGAAAAAAACTGGATAAAAGTCGATTGAAAATCTCGTCCATGTGTGACTTCTCTGGTGATGTATCACGGGATACCGTTGGCTTGCAGAAATGGTAAAATGTGCAGAACGCCAGACGCATGCAGGAGATACAAAAGAACCTGCACGACAGGTACGGCATCCGGTATACCGAGAATTCCAACATCCAAATCCTACAAAAACTACTGGAACAGGCTAAACAGAACATGCATAACCTTGAAGAACAACAGCGGCAAAATGAGCGTGACCTGAAGGAGTTGCAACACTACCAGAAGGAAATTGACACCTATCTAGGGAAAAAGCATGAGGATATTTAGTCCTCATGCTTATCAGTAAAGATTTTATAGGAAGATCATCCATATTCTCATTTCGTAAACTCTACGGAGTAATAATACATATAATCATTCTCTGTATTTAGATAATCTCCGGAAATATCCTGTATCGGTAACATACTTAATCCATTTTTACCATAAACCAAAGCCACTAACCCCTGCTCTGTTCCAAAATCTATCGGACATATATGGTTTATGCTTGTCGCCGATCTTCCATAATATTTCCGATCTTCAACATCATTTAAAATTGGATTTTCTGTTGTGTATTTCGTATAGTTATCTGCCACAATTAGACTTGCAGAAAATTTTTCAAAATTAGGAACAACCACTATCATTCCAGTTTCGGTAGATTCCGTACCATTAAAAGATATTTCTGCAATTTTCTCATGCGATACTCTTTTTCCGGATTGATATTCAGACAAGTAAACAAAAAGGCATTTATAGTTATCCTTTGTCTTATACCGAAACATCATTACCCCATCTGCTCCAGACATCAGTTCCGCAGTTTTCATTTCCGCACTATCCGGCGATACTTCTTCTATGAAATTTCGGGGTTGTCTCATCTTCTTACACGCTATAACAGCGATTACAGTGATAAATCCTGTCAGAATAATACAAAGTGCTACAATGATTCGTCGCAGAAATTTCTGTTTATTCTTTCCTTCCTTTGACACCTGCAATAGCGTTTCATCAGACTTTTCTCTTACACTATCTTCGCTGATATCTTCACCGGCTAAAAATTCATTGACGCTGATTTCCAATATTTCACACAGTTCCATATATACAGAAACGTCTGGAAGGCAAATTCCACGTTCCCATTTTGAAACAGACTTATCACTCTTCCCGAGCTTATCTGCAAGCTGTCTCTGTGTCAGCCTAGCTCTTTTTCTTTTTTCTGCGATATATCTTCCAATCTTAGCAATATCCATAGGTCATTCCTCCTTTCATCATGACAATCTTATCTTATCACAGCAAAAAAGTACACCTCTCAAAGGTAGAATTGCCACATTTACTGCCTATATCCAATCACAGCCACAACTTTTCCATTCTCTGCCTCTATGTTTGATAGTCACGATATTATATCTGTACGGCTTATATTTCTGTATTCGCTCGGTGTAACTTTGTATCGTTCCTTAAATACCCGATTGAATGTTCTCTGACTTTCAAATCCGCTATCATAGCATATATTTGTAATGGCATCACTGGTATTTTCCAAGCGATGGCAAGCATAATTTAGTCTTGCATCATTCAGATATTGATTGAAATTACGATGGAATGTTTTGGAGAATGTTCGTGATAAAACATACTTGCTCACTCCCAAATCTCTTGCCATATCATCTAACGAGAAATTCTTTCTAAAATTACCAGACACGTACGATACTGCCTGATAGACAAGATCTTTACTTCCCACATCTCCTTTCTCGACCAGTTTCAGCTTTCCAATGCATCTTGCAATCAAAATCTGCAGGTATGCCTGTATAACTGCTATATCCATGTGGTCTGTATCTAAGATGGCATTAATTGCCCGGTATACTTCCGGCTCCACCATTTCTGCCTTTATGATTGGGTAATCCGGTGCCATCGTCTGTATAATATCAGCATATTTCCCAATCGCAAATGGTGGAGAAATAATGTAAACCGCCTTATTCACTCCCGAAGAGAAAACCTGATAATGATGGATAATATCAGGAAATACAAAACCAATATCTCCCTTTTCCATGTGGTATAACTCTTGTCCAACTCCCAGCTCCAGTGTTCCATTTGTCACACATACGATCTCCAATGCATTATGTAAATGCGGAGCAACGTGCTTCGATTTTCTTTTTAAAGCTAATATTTCTTCTTTTGTATCAACAAATGATAAATGCATTGGTTACGCCCCCTTTGCAAGATTTGTCTACTTTTTTTTCGATTTGGCAGGCAATCACATTGTATTTATTCTATAATCAGCTTGTAAATAAGGAAAGGAGGTACGCATTATGAACAAGTTTAAGAATTATATGAACAACCTTTTAGTATTCTACGCTGATTACTTTGAACATGTATATCATGCATAAAATACTAAAAGGACTGCTTTGTGAAAACTGAATACCTAGCTTGCACAAAAAGCATTGCCTTTCTCGAATGTTCAATTAGACAATGCTTTTCATTACATATAAACCTTAATACTCTGTTGCGTCTGTTACTTCATCAGACTTAATTCCCTTTTCAGCTTTCAATTTTTCATTTACAGCTTCCACGTTCATTCTGGAAAGAACAATCATAATTAACACATCAAGGATCAATGGCAACCATAAATACATAAACTGCATCATATCAAGTGCTGACTGCGGCTGTGTTGCATTTGTTCCGACATAACCACTAAGCTCTAATAACCAGCCACATACTGCAGTTCCGATTCCTCCACCAATCTTCACACCCAGTGATGTACAAGAATACATAGTTCCGTCAATTCTCTTTCCCTGTGTCAGATAAGTATACTCTGAACAAGAAGCAATCACTGCGTTCATATCTCCCTGCCATGGGCCCTGTCCAAGTGCTGCAAGGGCTGTAAATGCCAGCATAAGAGGAATACTTCCCATATATCCTGCTACAACAACCAACGCTCTACCAATAACGGCAATGATATATCCTCTGAGATTCAGCTTGTACATACCATTCCACTTGCCAACGAGTGTCGGAGTAAAGATAAGAGCTATAATAAGCGGGATATTCACCGCCCAGGCGAACTGACCAAAAAGATTCTTGTCCTTCAATACCCATGTCATGTAGTAGATACCAGCACCGATCATGGCACTATAAAGCTGCTGTAAAATATATGTTCCACAGATCATCATATAATACTTGTTCTTTACAAGAAGCTTAAATGCCTGAACCAGTCCATACTTTTCTTCATCTCCTTTTACTTCTCCATCGTTAAGCTCCTCCTCCGGAAGCTCTTTTACGGAGAGCGCTGAGATTGTATTTACAATCAGACCGATAATTGCATAGATGATTGCTACCGTTCTCCATGCTGCTGCATCTCCACCGCAGTAATCAACAAATTTTACGGTTACAGACTGGATCAAAAGGCTTGTAGAAAATGCGAAGATGAAACGATAAGATCCCATCTGCACACGCTCTTTACTGTTCTTCGTAATCAAAGAAGTAAGTGCAGAATACGCAATATTATTTGCTGTATAGAACACACCATTTAACAATGTATATGCAATAAAGAACCATGCATATTTTGCTGTATTTCCCCAGCTTGTAGGAACCGCAAAACAACATACCAGTGTAATCGCACATCCAATGTAGCCGTAAAGCATCCACGGTTTCGCCTTACCCATCTTGCTGTGTGTCTTGTCAATCATCGAGCCAAAGAAAATGTCTGTAAATCCGTCAAACAGTTTGGAAACTGCGATCAACGTACCTACTATACCTGCTGCAAGTCCGACTGAATCCGTCAGATAAATCATCACAAAGGATGTTAAAAATGCATATACTACATTTCCTGCTATATCGCCGGATCCGTATCCGACTTTGTTATACCATTTTAAATACTTTTTTTCTTCCATAGAATCACTCCTCATCTTAATCATGTTTAGAATTTCATGTGTCAAACAGTCTGATGCCTATATTATTCTAAATGCTTTTACTTTTGTTCTCTTGTATCCCGAATATCCCCGTATGTCCGGACTTATACGTCGATATTCGGGAAACGAGTTATATCATTATCCTTTCACATACGGAACCAGTGTAAACCGGAACCGGAATAATCTATCATCAAATCTGTATGCTTCTAACACGTCTGGTCCGCAGCTGTTAGAGCCTATTCCATTCTGTGCATAATCAAGACAGAATACCGTACTGTCCGATTCTATCAATTCATAGTTATGTGCCTTTTCTTCCAGCTCCTCCTGTGTATAGAAGGACGCATTGAATGAAAATGTATCTTCCTCTGCAACGGCAGTGATACCGTACTGGCTGTTGCCAAGCTCCACATAATCGCAGTCGTAGTGACTTCCGTTTTCCTGTGGGCGGATATAGTCCTCATGCATATCGGAAACCTTCAGACGATACAATCCGTGGCTTGCTGCTCTATGCTTGTCCCGGTAGCTTTCCTGCGGTCCCATACCGAAGAACCCTGCATCTGTAAGCTTCTTATCTAAGAACATCCGCACACCAAATCTTGGTAGATCCGGGAACTCCTCATCCTTTTTCACTGCGATATCCGCTCCAATTCTTCCGGCTGCGTCAATCGTCCAAGTGATTGTCACATCCATAATTTTCTGCACGGTTGCTGCCACGACCGAAGCCTGACTTGTCACAGTTACTCCGTGCTTTCCCTGAATCACCTCTGACTTGTATGCTCTTGTATAGGCTTCGTTGTAGTGGGCTTTCTTCCACTCTGCCTTGATATACATATCGTTATCCGTCGGTGCTCTCCAGATGTTCAGTTCCATCGGATGATTCATATATTCTCTGCCTGCAAATGTCAGGCTGTCAAAAAGTGCTGTCCGCTTGTTGACCGTATAGGAGAAATCCCGTCCCTTTATGATGATCTCTGTATCATTTTCCTGTACCTGAATACCCGTATCAGGCACTTCCTTTGTAAGCCAGCCTACTGCCTGCTGATTCTTTGCACCCTTACTGCTTACATCTATCTCGTCAAAGCCTAAGACATACGCCTTGGAAAGAAGCGGAATGTCCTTCTTCAGCTTATAGAACAGCTTCAGATATACCTTTCCATTCTCCGGAATTGAAAGCTTTAAGGTCGTGCTTCCATCACAATGCGGTAATACGGATACTTCAGAAAGCTTCCCCTTTCCGATCACAAGTCCATCCTGTGACAGCTCGTAAGTAATCTCAACATAATCCTTCAAATCATCGAAATCCATATAGTTGTGAAGCACCAGCTCACCGCTTGCTGCATCATACGATACTACTCTTGCCGGTCGGTATACATTCTTGTACTCCAAAAGTCCGGTGTGTATCCTTCTGTCCGGATATACCAGACCATCCATACAGAAGTTGCTGTCATGGATTACTTCGCCATGATCGCCGCCATAGGCATAGATCGTCTTGCCGTTTTCGGCTACACCATGGGCGATTGCATGATCGCACCACTCCCACACGAAACCGCCGCACATCTTATCCTCTGCCTGTATCATCTGGAAATAATCTTCAAAATCTCCGGGACCATTTCCCATACTGTGGCAGTATTCCACCAGAAGGAATGGTTTGCTGCCATCCTTTTCCAAATATTCCTCTATCTCAGTAAGTGCCGGATACATACGGCTGTATAAGTCCAGATTCCCGTAATCATAGGTTACATCGTAATTGCGGTATCTGGCACTCTCATACTGCGTGATCCGCTCCGAATCGAACTTCTTTGTCCATGCCAGTGCCTTCTCAAAATTGCAGCCATAAGCGCTTTCATTTCCCATAGACCACATCACGATACAGAACCGGTTCTTGTCACGCTCCACCATCAGCTTCACACGGTCAACAATCGCAGCTTCCCATACCGGATCATCTGCTATTTTCTCATTCCAACGCTTAAAGCGGTTGTAATCCGTATCCTCTTTTCGATACAGCATAAATGGTCCGTGTGCTTCGATATCTGCCTCGTCAATCACCATAAATCCATAGCGGTCGCACATTTCATAGAAAAATGGTGCATTTGGATAATGGCTGGAACGAATGGCATTGAAGTTGTGCTGCTTCATCAGGGTAAGGTCTGTCTTGATCTGCTCCATGCTAATTGTAAATCCGGTGACCGGATCGGAGTCATGGCGGTTCACACCACGGAATTTAATCTTCTGTCCATTTAAGTAGATTACCTGATTCTTGATCTCGATCTTGCGGAGTGCTATATGGTCTACGATTACCTCCTGCTCCGTCTCCAGAATAATCGTATACAGATACGGATTCTCTGTATTCCAGAGTGTATAATCTACAATCTCAAAAGTCGCTTCTCCACTCTCGGAAATAACACCCTCGGAAACAACTGCTCCATTCTTATCCTCGAGCTTTACCCGAACCTCTGTCGGCTCGTAAAATGCTGCTGTAAGATTTATCCTTGCAATGTCTGAATCTAATTGTGTTGTAATGCGATAATCACGGATTCCCTTTTCCGGACGTTTTAAGAGATACACATCACGGAAGATTCCGCTCATACGGAACTTGTCCTGATCTTCAAGGTACGAACCGTCGCACCACTTCATCACAAGCACGGAAATCCGGTTCTCTCCTTCCCGCAATACGTCTGTCACATCAAACTCACTGGTCATGTGGCTCACTTGACTGTAGCCTACATAGGTGCCGTTTAACCATACATAAAAGCAGCTATCCACACCTTCAAAGTTAAGATATGCCTTTGGTGCTGCAGCATCCTTTGCATAGTCAAAGGTATGCACATAAGCTCCACATGGAATATCCTGTGGCACATATGGCGGATCAAACGGAAATGGGTAACGGATATTTGTGTATTGGTGTGTATCATAACCTGCCATCTGCCATACACTCGGAACTTTGATCTCATCAAAGCCCTCAACCGAATAACCATCCTCATAAAAGGCATCCTTCATATCATAGATGCTGTCAAAATACTGAAACTTCCATGTACCATTCAATAGCTGCATTCTGTCTGACAGCTCTCTGTGCTCTACCAGGTCATCCATCCGCTTGGAAGCCGGCATGTAATAAGCTCTCGCCGGCATCGTATTGTCATGTAATACACTTAAGTCCTCATAGTAACGTGGCACGATCATAAATAATCCTCCTTCATTCATACAGTTTATACACTTTTTTGTTGCTTGTAACCCTGCAAACAGTTTTCTTCTTACTGTCTGCTTTTTTTCCTTCTCGCTTTTGTTAGATTTATATTACCTTAATCCATTTCTTATGTCTATAAACTAGAATGGACAAAATATGCACAAAATGATACAATAATCCCATCAAGCAGAAAAGTGGACGAACTGCTTGCAACATCGGACACTTTTCTATTTGATAGGTAAACAGTCATAAGCACGCAGGACGATAGTCCGGAGTGCGCATGGCTGGCACGATTTCGAGAGTTCGAAGAACGAAGAAATCGTGATTATTGTATCGAGTGAAAGGAGTGCTGCCCTATGTACATGAACACCGGTTATTTGAAACATTCACATATGGATTTTAAGGATAAAAGCCGACCACTGATTGTCGGTAGCTGCGGAATCTATCGTTTGTCTGAGCACCCAAAGATGCCAACCTATCGCCCAAGAGGACGTGTTGATTTTCAGATTATATATATTGCAGCCGGATGCGGACATTTTCATTTTGATACTGTTGATAACGAAACAATTGTTCCCGCTGGTAACATTGTCATATTCCGTCCAAAAGAGCTTCAGAAATATGAATACTATGGGGAAGATAAGACAGAAGTCTACTGGATTCATTTTACTGGAAGTGATGTAAAAAATATCCTAAGAAAATATGGTTTCCCAGATAACGAGAGAATATTCCCGGTTGGTACATCCATGGAATATGAGCGTATATTTAAGAGAAACTTGATATAGAAAATCCGATTATCCGCATAAATACAGCATTTAAGGGCTGTTCATCACTTGAAAAAATAAGTGTTTTACCACGAATTTACCATAATTGAATATGAGTCTTGATATGACGAAATATAAAGGGAGATTGCACGTATAATAAAACCGCGTATCTCCCTTTAACAAACTATCTAAAGTTTTCTACATTTATAACTCTGGAAAAACAATCGCACAAATTCATGTTGTGAGTGACCATGATTATAGTAATGCCCTTTTCATTTAATTCTTTCAAAAGTTTCATCACTATCAATTCGTTCTTTTTATCAAGTCCAGAAGTTGGTTCATCAGCTAATATAATCTGACTTCCTTGCAAAATCAATTTAATAATTGCAATTCGCTGTTGCTCTCCACCGCTTAACTGATATACTTTTTTGTTAAGCATGTCACTTAGCTCAAATTGCTTTAAATACTTATTGATTAGTTTCAGTTTTTCTTCTTTTTTTACTTTTTTATATTCAAGAGCTAATTTTAAATTCCACAACACGCTTTCATCTTCTATTAGTCCATAATTTTGAAATAGATAGCCTATTGTATATCTTCTCAAAATCATAGCATTTTTACCGTTCATGGACAAATTTTTATGACTATCAATAGTGATTGTTCCCTCGGATATATCAGTAATCAATCCTATTATATTTAAAAGTGTCGTTTTACCTGCCCCGCTTTTCCCTACAAGCCCCACAAATTCGCCTTTTTCTATTTCTAAAGATAAATTTTCAAATAGAACCTGATTTTTCCCATATTCTTTTTTGACGTTCTTTAATGTAATCAATGACATACTTATGCCCCCTTTTCAATCTCATATAAAGCGTTTGAGATATAAATTCTATAAAGCAATTCGCAGAATATGTAGTCAATAAGTATAATCGCAAAAAGGCAAGCAAAATAATAATTTATAGCAGTTAATACGCCTGATATAATTATTTCGATTCCCCAAAAAATATACCGATTTTTCAGTGTCCTAAAATGAGAGAATCCTAAAATCTCTTTTGCCGCATATCTCTTTCGATTTACAAAAATGTCCACATAATTTGAAATATACAAAATAAACAGTAAAGACACTATAAAGACAATCGTAAACATAGTGAGTGTTTTAAGAACGAATGTCACATTTTCAAGTTGCATTAAATAAGGTGTAAGTAATGTTCCAGCTGTAACTAATTGCTCTAAATCATATTCTGATAACAAAGAAGAAAAATCTTCTCTTGACTCCATTTGAAAAAATAAACACCTTGTATTTAAAGAATCCAAATAGTAAAGTCCTGCAAAATTGCCCGTATCAACAATGATAACAGGATTAGCCATATCCGAAAAACCATTTTCTGTATTGACTTTTATCGTAGAATCATCGTCTATATAAACAACATTAAATTTATCAATAGTTTTTTCTTCTCCCGGTATTCCATAAAATTGATTGTAATTCATCAATCGGAAATATTCTTGCTTAATATATTCGCTAATAGAATTTTCATCATTCTTATATTTATGTGGAACTAATACTGTTGGTTCACTAAATATATCTTCTCCCAATGGTTTTCCACTGAGCTGGATATTTGAAAATTCATTCAGATAATTTCTATTTGCAATAACAAGCTGTTGTTCATAATAGGGGCGTGATGTCTGCAAACCACCGTCTGTCCTAAAATCACATAGTAGTGAATGGTTATGATTATACATCTCTAATGTTTGTTCAGAATATTTTTCTAATATGTCTGTGTTTGCTAACGCATAATCATACTCCGATGAATTAAAACCATTAGCGGTATAATATCCGTCCAGATACTTATAATCTAAAACAGCTTGTTGGCTTTGTCTAAATGAGTTCCCCTGATTCAGCAATGAAATAATAGTGATAGCGATTATTACCGAAAAAATTATTTTTATAGCCTGAACTACAATATTTGTGCCGCTATTTAAAGTCTTATTTTTTATCATTGCCTCTAAAGAAACAAACTTAATTAAAATACTTGTAATTAAAACACAAAGTATATTTATAGCTAAAACACCAATAAAGAACAGTACACTTGTTGCTAAATAAGAAAAATCATATCTGTTTGTTAATGCGTAATATAAATTTAGCAAGAACAGTAATACTAAACATATTACAGCAAAATATTTTATTACACTGGTAATTTGCTCCTTTAAAATATGTATAGTAGAAAAGCCCATGCTTTTTTTAATACCTATTTTTTTCAAACTATAAGACGTATAAATACAGTATATGATTTGAAGTACAATAAATAAGATTACAAAATTCAGAAGATTCAATTCTAATACCATACTATACGGAATAGCGTCATTTTCAAAGTTATTTATTGCGACGGACAGTTGAGAAGCTATCTCTTTAATTGCGTTAGCTGGTAAATCTGTATAGAATACACCAACACTATCTAAAAAATCTTCCTTTTGCAATTCATGATATTGAAACAAAATAGAGGAAGATATAGGCTGTTTTTGTGTAAACTCATTTAATGGATAGCAATATAAATCATAAACAGATTTATCTGTGGAAGTGAGCGTATTGTTAATGAGTTCTAATTTATTTTGAGAATATTCTTCTGTAAATATTGTATAAAATTTGTCGAGAATTTCTGGCGATGTTTCTTCTAAAACATACCCTTTTAAATTCTCAGTAGCAATGTTATTCTTTTCATAAATGTTGTAAATAGAAGTATTAAAAATATATGCAAAGAGTATGACTTCAAGGAAAATAAAAATCTTTAAAAATTTTTTCATAACATACGCCCCTTTCTTTGAAGAAATGTATAAAATAGGGCGGGACAAATAGCCCTGCCCTAGGTGTTTGAACTATTTTACTTAATATGGATAATAATCATAATAAGATGTTTCGTTCGCCCACCAAACTCTCTTTGCATCTTTGTAAGCGTAGTTTGACTTGAATCCACTGGTATATGTATCTCCGCCGACCTTTACAGTTGCCTTTACCATGTAGTTGCGACTAATACCTGCTTTACGCCCAATTTCGGAATATTTATGTCACGTACTGTTTTTACTAACCTCAACATAACATATATTTCATTAAATGTCAAGTTATTTTTGTTTCTATTTTATATATGACCTCTTTGTTGCTATCATATTTTGTGCATAATGCACAAAATCAAAGTGCCAATATTAGTGCTTTCCACGATTGTACTTTTACAATGAAAAGACGAAGTACCTGTGATAAATTCATTGCTCTAAAATTATTAGAGAAACTATACAATATAGCTATCCTTTTTTCTCTTGTCTGCCATAAACAGAAAAGAAAAAGCCCTGTCAAGAGCCTGCCACTTCTTTAGAAGTGGTGCTTGCACTCTTGATCTGGGCTTTTTGTTTGCTGTATCTTTTTGCAAGAGGAAAAAGGCTACTCGTCCCCGTTGTCAAAATGGCTGTCCTTTAAGACTTCCCGCAACAGCTCCATATCTTCTTTTGAGTTGGGATTTATCCTCTTTACAACCTGATAAGGTGTACCGTACTTGTGTCCGTCTGTGCTTTCCCCGAACATATCCATGCTGTATAAATCATCATAACGGTCTAATACTTTCTGAAATTTCAAGTGCTGGATAAATGTTTTGATAGGGTAAAGGTCGGACGCTTGTATGTCCTCTCCCTTGATATAGTCTGTGATGTATTTCCGCAACTGCTCCAACTCATACTCTAGCCATTCTTCTTCACTGTCAAAGAAGTTATCATAGTGTCCGTGTTTCAGTTCTGCATTTAGGCGTTCTTCCGTCCGTAAAAACTTGCATACCTCTTTTTCCGCCTGTTGGACAAACTTCCATTCTCCCGACAACAATTCATTCGGTGTTACTTCCAGTACGTCCATTATCTTTTCCAGCGTGTCAAAGGTGGGATAGTTTACCCCTCGTTCAATCTTAGAAAGGCTCTGCATATTGATACCGATGGCGTCCGCAAGCTCCTGCTGTTTCATTTTCCTGTGTTTTCTTATGGTCTGTATGTTCTCCCCTAAAAAATTTATTTTCTTTGTGTCATGCTCCATAACTTCTTATATCTTTTCCTTTCCCGGCTTTTTCGTTCCTTTATAAGCCTATCATACTTATTATAGCCGAAAAAGTCAAGAAAAAGTTCTTGACAAGTAATTCTAACGGCGTTATTATCATGGAGGATATAGTGATTAAGCACAATGAGGTCAATCACACGCTTGAGTAGGCATAGAAAAGAGTTATTTTCGCTTTGATAGCATGAATAGGCATGGACTATCAGACTGAAAATCGGGTTTCTGACTGGGCTGTTCCGTTTAGCCACGAGCCTTACAAGGCTCGTGAGCGTTAAGAACGGGGCAGACACAGGAAGAAAGGGAACGCCTTTAGGCGTTCGTAAAGGGCGTATATGTAACACCGCCCTGCGCATACATGTCATAGTACCTAGAAACTGTGATAAATAAAGGAAAAAACACGATTTTTACCCCGCAAAAAAACGGGAAGTACGAAAGGAGTAATGCACTATAACTACACACAAAAATTTATCCGTTAAGATTGATTACATCAGCATTGTATTTGAAACCGCAACCGCAGAAGATGTCATCATGCACATTTTAGGTTTACCGACTGACATTTTCAATGTCTATCCGGCAAGCGTTAAATTCAAGACTTATCAAGCACGCTGGCAGATTGGAGATATTTATGTATCAGGGGACGCAAGAAAGACAGAGGACAACCCACAAGGGCTAGGCTGTTATCTTGTTATGACTGGCAGAGGGTGTGATGATATTTTCCGTATTCTCGACAGTAGGAATTATACCTTTGGGGATATGTTCAAACATTGTGAGCGAAGATACGGACTGGATAATTTCCATTTCACAAGGCTTGATATTGCCATTGATGATAAGAACGAAAAGCCATTCTTTACCATAGAGCAGATAAAGAAGAAATGCGAAAAAGAGGAATTTATCTCGAATAGTGAGGGCTACCACTTTGATGAAAGCAAGTTTGATGATTTCGACACCGCAAAGACTGTTTATATCGGTGCTGGTAAATCGGGATTGTCTTACCGCTTTTATGACAAGGATAAGGAAGTATGTTCAAAACATAATAAGACACTTAATGAAGTCGGCAGTTGGAAACGGACAGAAATGCAACTGCGTGATGATAAGGCTCATGTCTTTGCCATGACATTCAAAGACAGACCGCTGGAACTTGGGAAACTGGCTTTCGGGTTATTGGCAAACAACCTACGCTTTGTTGTGCCAAACAGAAACGAAAGTAATAAAAGCAGATGGAAAACGTGTCGGTTTTGGGAACGCTTTTTAGGGGCTGTGGAAGTCTTGAAACTGCAAGTACCAAAACAGCAAAATTCCCTTGAGGAAACACAGCAATGGCTCACAGAGGGTGGCGTGATTTCTGCTGTCAAAAGTTTTTATTTCTTGGAAGAACATGACGCATTAGGTGGACTGGAACGGGTGGGAACTATGCTTGATAAGGCAAGATACAGCACTTCCCTTTCCAGTAAACTGACCGCCCATTTACAGAGGATAAACCGCACCGACCTTATCCCCTATATCCAGTATGACACGAAACATGGGAAAGGGGGTATCTGATGAATAACAACGATATTCCCGTATGGGAAAAATACACCCTTACCATTGAAGAAGCGTCAAAATATTTCCGTATCGGAGAAAACAAGCTAAGACGCTTGGCAGAGGAAAACAAGGACGCTGGCTGGCTCATTATGAATGGCAACCGCATACAGATTAAACGCCGACAGTTTGAAAAGGTCATTGATAAATTGGACGCAATCTAATGCAAATGAGCCTTGTATGTGTTATGATGAACACAAGTCATATCAAGGCTCTTTCCAACAAGGAAAGGAGCAGACACCATGAAAGAAAAAAGACGGGATAGCAAAGGACGTATCCTGCATACTGGAGAGAGCCAACGAACAGACGGGAAATACTTATATAAATATGTGGACGCATTTGGAAACACAAAATATGTGTATGCCTGGAGATTGACACCCACAGACCCGACACCAAAGGGAAAACGGGAAAAACCCTCACTTCGAGAACTGGAACAGCAGATAAGACGGGATATTGAGGACGGTATCGACAGCACAGGCAAGAAAATGACGCTTTGCCAACTTTACGCCAAACAGAACGCACAGAGGGCAAACGTGAAGAAAAGCACACAGAAACAACGGGAACAACTCATGCGGTTATTAAAAGAGGACAAGTTAGGTGCTAGGAGCATTGACACAATCAAGCTCTCTGACGCTAAGGAATGGGCGTTACGCATGAAAGACAAAGGCTTTTCCTACAATACCATTAACAATTATAAACGCTCATTAAAAGCGTCATTCTATATCGCTATACAAGACGATTGTGTAAGGAAAAATCCCTTTGATTTCAAGTTGAGTGAAGTCCTAGAAAATGATACCAAAGAGAAAGTCGCATTGACAGAAGAACAGGAACAAGTCCTACTGTCATTCATCAAGACGGACAATGTGTATCACAAGTATTATGATGATGTGCTGATACTGTTAAAGACTGGACTTCGTATCTCGGAACTGTGCGGACTGACAATCATGGACGTTGATTTTATCCATGAGGTTGTAGTTATCGACCACCAGTTACTAAAGAGCAAGGAACAAGGCTATTATATTGAAACGCCTAAGACAAAAAGCGGAACAAGGCAAGTGCCATTAAGCAAAGAAACGATACAAGCATTTCAACGAGTGATGAAGAAACGCCCAAAGGCAGAACCATTTGTGATAGACGGACGGGGCAACTTCCTATTTGTCAATCAGAAAGGCAAGCCGAAAGTTGCCATTGATTACAACGCCTTATTTGTCCGTATGGTAAAGAAATACAACAAGCACCATAAGGATAACCCCTTGCCACATATCACACCACATACGCTACGCCATACGTTCTGCACAAGACTGGCAAGCAAGAACATGAACCCGAAAGATTTACAGTATATCATGGGACATTCAAATATCAGTATCACAATGAACTGGTACGCTCATGCGTCCATAGATACCGCAAAATCAGAGGTTCAGCGTCTAATCGCATAAGAAGTATTTACCACGATTTTAACCACGTTTGATAGCGAAAATATAAGAAGATAGACCTAGATATGTGAGGTTTACCACAAAAGCAAAATGCCCGTAGAGCCTATAAAATAAGGCTTTGCGGACATTTAAGAAGATATAAAAAGATAGTCAAAAAGACATATATAATTTATTCTAATTATTATAGAATTACAACGTTGTCAGGATAACTACGAAGAAATGCTCACATTATTGCTCCGTCATCTTCTGATCATATTCCAACGTGAGCTTACCAGAGAGCAAGTTTTAAAAAATGAATATCTCGACCACGAGATGGATACCGCCATGACATATTTTAACGAAAATTATAACCGTGATATCAATATAGAAGAGTATGCGACATCCAAGGGGATGAGCGTCAGTTGGTTCATACGAAGCTTCAAGAAGTTCACGGGTTCTACTCCTATGCAGTTTATTGTTGCGCTCCGTGTCAACAACGCACAGGTCTTGCTTGAGACAACCAACTATTCCATCAATGAAATATCTAAGATTGTAGGCTACGATAACCAGCTCTATTTCAGCCGATTATTTCATAAGCTGAAGGGATTTTCTCCGAGGGAATATCGGAAAACCAGAAAGTCGGAAATATAAAACTAAAGCCCATCTATAATAGGAATAACTACTATTATGGAGCTGTTGGTTCTGTAGGCATGATAAGTTTCTTATTTTTCTCATTATGTATGGGACTTTCCTCCGGCATAGGCGTAATCGTTTCTAACTGTTTTGGTGCAAAAAAGAAGAAGAAGTGAAAACTGCGATTGCTAACTCCATATATGTGATGAGTGGAGGGTGCAGACATTTTCTTGGACTATATAAGTGACCAATCCAAGTCTATGTCTGTACTCTATAGGACTCAAATATCCTAATGATTTTTTACATTTTCTCCATCCGATAAAATGCGCCTTTTTTCTCTAGCAATTCTTCGTAAGAGCCACATTCCAGAACATTTCCTTTTTCAATCACAGCAATCCGGTCAGCATTGCGAATGGTAGACAGACGGTGGGCTACGATCAGTGTGGTACGTCCTTTCACAAGTTTCTGGATTGAATCCTGAATCTTCTTTTCAGAGATGCTGTCAAGCGCAGAAGTTGCCTCATCCAGAATCAGGATCTTCGGATTCCGTAAAAATGCACGGGCAATGGAGATGCGCTGCCGTTGTCCGCCGGAAAGATTTTCCCCATGTTCTGTGATCATCGTGTCCAGACCATCAGGCAGTTTCTGGACAACTTCTTCCAGGTTGGCTGCACGTATGACATTCCATAACTGTTCCTCGGAGATAGATTCAGATCCATAGGTGATATTCTCGCGGAGAGTTCCGGTGAAGAGAATGGACTGTTGTGGAACGACGGCAATCTGCTTTCGGTAGCTGTGCAGATCCAGTTCCATCAGGTCATTTCCATCAACCAATACCTGTCCGCTGTCAGCTTTCAGGAAACCGATGGCAAGATTGAGGATTGTTGTTTTTCCAGAGCCGGAACCACCGGCAAAGGCAACTGTTTCCCCCGGCTGAATCTTGAAGTTCAGATGACTTAATACCGGTTTTTCATTGCCTTTATAAGTAAAAGATACATCCTGAAATGTAATCTCACCTTTCAGATCAACTACTTTTTTCTTCCTACAGTTGTCCTCAATATCATTTGCACAAAGCACATCACCAATCGATTCAACGGATTCCAGGCCTTTCGCAATGATTGGTAGCAAAGTCACAATACTTGCAATCTGAGCGACGATGCTGGAAAAATAAGTCTGGTATAAGGTGATATCTCCGACACCGATGATTCCTTTCCATGCAATGTAGGCTGTAAATGCAAGACAGAATACCTGAAAGATCTGAAATGCAACCCAGCTGATTGAAGAAAAGTATGTCTGAATCATATCAAGCTGAAGCCCTTTTTCAGCAACTTTACGAAGCTGTTCACTCATTTTACGGGCTTCCTGATCTTCCAGAGCGTGAGCTTTAGTTACAGGAATCATTTCAACCATTTCCATTACTTTTGCAGAAGTTTCTTCCATTTCTTTACGGAAAGCACGGTTATGGTTTTTGATTTTTCCTTTAAAACCAACAATGATCAAAACAGAAACTGGTATCGTGCAGAGGAAGAAAAGAAATACGATCCGACTTTTGAAGATGACCACTCCGAAGGATACACCAATGTTCAGAATGATAGTCAAAAGAGAGATAAAAATCTGAGATGCAAGATTTTGTATCTGTTCTACATCTCGCATGATCTTCGACTGAAGCCTTCCGGACTGCATTTCCTTGTGATAGGTAATCGACAATTGCTGAAGCTTGCAGACTAGGGCTTCTCGCAGTTCTTTCTCTACTGTTCGTACCGTTTTAGCATAGAGCCAGGTATGGATGTAGTTGGTTGGTATGTTCTGTACCAGAAATGCAATCATAAGGATGGTATTCAGAATCAGAATTTTGGTAATATTCCCGTTGTGGTCTGTCACTGCATTGATAATATTAGCTGTGACGATTGGAAGAACCCAGGTTGGGGAATGCTTGATAATGAAAAAGAAAATGGAACCAACCAGCGCGCCATAGTGTCCCTTGAAAAGAGAAAGAAGCGTGCGCAGGTTATTTTTTCTGTTCCGGCTGAAGATGTGCATCATGGCAGCTTCTTCCTGCCAGAGATCCTGTTCTGAAGTTTGTTGTATGTTATTTTCTTGTGTCTCTCCCATAGTAGTCTTTAATAACCTCCTGTATCGGTTTGTTGCAGATTTCGTAGCTGGTATCTCTTGATGCAATACTTCTGGACGGAAGAACCGGAGCCCATTCCCACATGGCAAAACCATTGACCCATGAGCGCTTTGCACAGGCCTCAAACATAGCACGATACCAGTCTGGCTGTTCCTCCAGACGTAAATCTCCCTGAATTGCCCAGTTGTTAGGCACCAGTGAGGATCCTTTTCTGGACATGCATCCTGCTTCGGCGAAGAAGAATGGTTTCTTGAATTTCTGAACGACTTTTTCAATACGGTCAAGTTCCT
Organism: Coprococcus sp. RTP31081st1_H1_RTP31081_211007; assembly: GCF_040227275.1. NCBI lineage: Bacteria > Bacillati > Bacillota > Clostridia > Lachnospirales > Lachnospiraceae > Coprococcus > Coprococcus sp. RTP31081st1_H1_RTP31081_211007. The sequence goes on along the minus strand of NZ_JBEHVP010000004.1, from coordinate 161,314 downwards.
GTTCCCACTGATCAATCGGATAATATCCGCTGGAAGAAATCATGTCGACACAGTCCCACCAGGTTACATTTTCTTCCTGATATTTATCGGTATTATAGGAAACAGGTCCGTGGTAATAGTTTCGGATCGCAGCGATTACGTTTCTCCATTCTTCACTGCGGTGTTCCGTCATTACCATCTCACATCCTGCAATAAAAAGATCACATTGTTCGGCTTCTGCAATTTTGGCATAGTGTGTCTGGAATTCTGTGTAAGAGGCAAACCAGTTTTCCCATTTCGGTTCACATGGAACATCTTTTTCAAAGAAACTGATGTAAGCACGCCAGACACCATTTTTACAATTAACGGTAGGTTTCAAGGCAACACGGATGCGCTTGCTTTTTGCATAGCGGATCATATTGATTAATTCTTCATCTGAGAATGTGGCACTGGAAGTGTAACAGATCTCTTCTGAGTGTGCGTGGTCCTGTAGCCCTACAGGAGCAAGGATTACGAAATCAGCAGCAGTGTGTTCTATCATATAATCAAAACTGTCACGGGCAGTCTGTGTAGAAAGAGAACCACGTTTGTGAAATGGGGCAAATGTAATTCCTTTAATATATCCAAGTTGATTTTGAATTTTCATTTTGGTAAAAACCTCCTGTCTTTCGAATTATATAGTTCTATTTTCTGCTGGAAGTATATCATGTAGAAAAAAGATATGATATAATGAATCTATTACAAAATTGTAAAAATCTATGATGGAGATAATCTGTGAAACCTTATTTTGAATGTTTAGACAAATTAAACAAACCATATGAAGCCTTTTTATTTGATGCACAGACATCTGAGATGTTCCCAATTCTTCCACATTGGCATTATTTTGTGGAGATTCTTTACATGGTGGAGGGAAAGGCGTATGTAGAGGCAGGAGAAGAGAATTATGTATTGGAACCGGGAGATCTGATCGTATTTTATCCACAGATGGCTCATGCAATTTATTCAACAGGACAGCTTCCAATCCGTTACTATGTCCTGAAATTCGATCCTGCACATCTGAATATATCCGGTTCGGCACTTCCATCGATTTCGAGTCTGATCGCCATGGCCGCAGTGGAGCAGAAGCTATCGGTTTATTTTTCGAAAGAGAAATTTAATCAGGAAAAAATGAAGCAGCTGATTCAGGGATCAGTGAAGACGTTAGAAGAAAAGCAATTTGGTTATGACATTATTATGCATTCGAATTATTGTCTTCTTATGGCAGAAATTCTTCGTGTCTGGAAGCAGGAAGGCTTTCAGATAAAAAAAAGGAAAAAGGAAACTGTATTAAGCGAAAAATTTACAGAGGTATCTGAGTACATTTCACAGCACTACCAGGAAGATCTCTCGGTGGCGGAGCTGGCAGAAAAATTTCATATGAGTTATTCGTATTTTGCCGCAATATTCAAGGAGTACTATGGACAGACCTGCAAGGAGATGATTCTCACGGTAAGACTGCAAAAAGCGGAGGACTTATTGCAATTCACAGATTTTGACCTAACTTATATCAGCCAGGAGACTGGATTTTGTGACTGCAGCCATTTTATCAAGGCGTTTAAACAGAAGTATGGAGTGACACCGAGGAAGTATAGGATGAAGGAGAAAAGTTTTGATTTTGTATCACGGAAGTAAAGAAATTGCAGAGGGATTATTACCTTCGTTTGCACCAAGATATACCTTAATATTCATATTTTTCCTCTTTTCAAAAATGGGCAATTCCAATTGGAATTGCCCATTCATCGTACTAATCATACAATTTTTTCTTACTTACACCGATTTCTGCATCAAATGATGTAATTTTGATGTAAATCGCTGTTTTTCATTTTTATCAAATGAAGTATGTCCCGTCTATTTGGTAAAACGGTACATCTTTACATCACGTCGACTGACGTCTCCGTGTGTTTTTCGCCTTATGTCGGTGTTCGCAAGCGCACACCGCCGCAAGGCTCAGTTTTCTCATCTTAATAGAGCTTCGCACCTGCAGGAATATGGTTGTCAACCATCAGAAGGTGAAGCTTCTCCTCGCCCTCTTCCTCATGGATAGCTGAAAGAAGCATACCGCATGAATCGATTCCCATCATCTTTCTAGGTGGAAGGTTTGTTATTGCAATAAGTGTCTTGCCGACTAACTCCTCTGGCTCATAGAATGCATGGATTCCTGAGAGGATGGTTCTGTCTGTGCCTGTGCCGTCATCCAGTGTGAACTGAAGGAGCTTCTTGCTCTTTGGCACTGCTGAACATTCCTTAACCTTTACCGCTCTGAAGTCTGATCTTGAAAATGTCTCGAAATCAACCTCATCAGCAAAAAGTGGCTCTATATCTACCTTGGAGAAATCGATCTTCTCGTTTGGTGTGAAGAATCCGTTGTTGTCACCGGCTGTCTCAGATACTGAATCAGAATCTGAACCACCCTCACTCTTCATAGTCGGGAACAGAAGAACATCTCTGATCGCCTGTGAATCTGTAAGGAGCATAACCAGTCTGTCTATACCATAACCGATACCGCCTGTTGGAGGCATACCGATCTCAAGCGCATTGAGGAAATCCTCATCTGTGTGCTCAGCCTCATCATCTCCGGCTGCGGCATTCGCATCCTGAGCGGCAAATCTCTCACGCTGATCGATAGGATCGTTCAGCTCTGAGTATGCGTTACACATCTCCCATGTGTTGATGAAGAGCTCGAAACGCTCAACCTTTGTAGGGTCTGAAGGCTTCTTCTTCGTAAGTGGTGAGATCTCGATTGGATGATCCATGATGAATGTAGGCTGGATCAGCTTCTCCTCACAGAACTCCTCGAAGAACAGGTTCACGATGTCGCCCTTCTTGTGGCGCTCCTCGTACTCTACGTGATGCTCGTCAGCGATCTTCTTCGCCTCAGCGTCATCAGCAACCTGGTCAAAATCAACACCTGTATATTTCTTGATAGCGTCAACCATAGTCAGACGCTCAAATGGCTTGCCAAAGTCGATCTCGATTCCGTTGTATGAGATCTTGGTGCTTCCACATACCTTCTCTGCGAGGTAACGGAACATGGACTCTGTGAGCTCCATCATACCATAGTAATCTGTGTATGCCTGGTACAGCTCCATCAGAGTGAACTCAGGGTTGTGACGTGTGTCAACACCCTCGTTACGGAATACTCGTCCGATCTCGTATACTCTCTCAAGACCGCCGACGATAAGTCTCTTCAGGTAGAGCTCAAGTGATATACGGAGCTTTACATCCTCATTGAGTGCATTGTAATGTGTCTCAAATGGTCTGGCTGCGGCACCACCGGCATTGCTGACCAGCATAGGTGTCTCAACCTCCATGAAGTCACGTCCTGCCAGGAAGTTACGGATCTCCTTTAATATCTGTGATCTCTTGATAAATACTTCCTTGCTGTCCTGGTTCATGATGAGATCCACATATCTCTGACGATATCTCATATCTGTATCTGTCAGTCCGTGGAACTTCTCAGGAAGGATCTGGAGTGACTTAGAGAGAAGTGTGATCTCCTCTGCATGTATGGATATCTCACCAGTCTTTGTTCTGAATGCATATCCCTTAACTCCATATATATCACCGATATCTGACTTCTTGAAGTCAGCGTATGACTCCTCACCGATCTGATCTCTTGCAACATACACCTGAATGTTGCCCTTAAGATCCTGAATGTTACAGAAAGAAGCCTTACCCATGACACGCTTGAACATCATACGTCCTGCGATGCTCACATTGATAGGTGAAGCATCCATGATGGCTCTTCTCTCATTGTAATCGTTGTTTAAAACTTCTCTCTTCTCTGCCTCTTCAAGGTCCTCAACTGAAGGTGTCTGTCTACCAGCCAGAAGCTCTACCTCATGTGCTGTGTACATCTCCTTCACATCTGCACTGTGCTGCTGCACATCATACTTTGTTATGACAAATGGATCCTTGCCTGCCGCCTGAAGGTCTGCCAGCTTCTCGCGGCGCACCATCTGCAGCTTATTAAGATCCTGATCTTTTCCCTTGTTATTCTGCTCTGCCATCTTCTCTTACAGCTCCTGTCTCTTAATATCAAGTACCCTGTACTTAAACTCTCCGTCTGGTGCCTCCACCAGAACCTCTTCGCCAACCTTTGCACCCTTGAGTGCCATTCCAACAGGTGACTCATCTGAGATCTTGTTGTTCATGATATCCGCCTGTGATGAACCAACGATATCGTACTCGATCTTCTCATCGAACTCGTAGTCATATACAACTACCTTACATCCGATACCTACAACTCCTGTATCGACCTCATCTTCGTCGACTACTTCTATATTCTTGAGCATGGCCTCGAGCTGCTCGATTCTTGCCTCGATGTCTCTCTGCTCGTCCTTGGCTGCATCGTACTCTGCATTCTCTGACAGATCTCCCTGTTCTCTGGCCTCTTTGATCTTAGCTGCGATCTCTCTACGTTTATTAACCTTCAGATTCTGAAGCTCTTCCTCTATCTTCTTGAGACCTGAATAAGTAACCACATTCTTCTTCTCTGCCATTGCCGCACATACCTCCTAAATATCATAAATTATTGACTCCACAGCTCAGCATTTCCGCATACTATGGTATAAAAAAATGCGGAAGATGGGACTTGAACCCACACGGTATTGCTACCACAGGCACCTGAAGCCTGCGCGTCTGCCAATTCCGCCACTTCCGCATGTTCACAACGAACGTTAATATAATATACTGTTTGCATTGGTATGTCAACCACTTTTTTTGCATTTCCGCAAGCATTTTCCCATAAAAAAGGGAAACCATATATACCACATTTCCATGCATGTATATATGTTTTCCCGCAAATATATCTACTGCTTGTTATTACCTAACATATGCCATTACTTTTTGCTCTTGGCACTGGCGGTCTTGGAGTATGCTGACTGAGCAGCACATCCACCGTCGTTAACTGCCACTGCAGCGACCTTGTAATAGTATGTCTTGCCCTTTGCAGCCTTCTTGTCTGTAAAGCTGCATGATGATGTTGTACCGATCTTAGTGTACTTACCATTCTTCTTGGTTGCGCGATATACTACGTAGTTCTTCGCTCCTGTAACGCTACTCCACTTTACTGTGATCTTCTTGGCTCCGGTGTTAGATGCACCTGACATCTTTGGTGTACCTACAGCATGTGTATACACTGCCTTATACTGCTTTGCAGCTTCATAGTCAATGCTGCAGTTAACCCCGCTGACAATTGTCGATGGCTGTATAAAATATGTATACTCAAGCTTGGTCGTGAGCTTGCGGTCACTGAAGTTTGTTGACGTTGTCTGTCCCAGCCACTGGGTTGTGCCGAGAACAGGGTTCATTCTGTATACTGTGTAAGAATCTGCACCAGGCACCGCTGACCATGTAACTCTGACCTCGGATGTGGACTTTCTCACAGCCTTTACATTCTTAGCAAGAGGGATATAGTTGACGCTGACGGATGTCATCTCGCCCTGCTTCTTACCCTTGTATGGCACTACGTATGCAGAGTAATACTTAATACCCTTACTGCTGCTTCCTGTATTCTTGAACTTGTATGTATTTCTGGCTGCAGATTTGATCACTGCAACCTGCTCAAGCTTATTTGTGTAGTTATTTCTCGCAAATATCTTGTAGCCTGAAGCTCCCCAGACTCTGTTCCACTTGAGATTGGTGTATATCGTCAGGTTTTTCTTGTCTTTGCTTGCAGATACCGTGGATGAGACAGCCTCGAGCTCTCTCACGCTCTCTGTGTATCCGGTCTGGAGCCATTTGTATGTCACGTTCTCACAAATGACCTTTCCGCCTGAAACACTCTGGCTCTTAAGCTTGAATGAATACTCAGCGCCAGATGCAAGTCCCTTGATGGTGCATGATGTTCCCTTTGTCGCAACAGCTCTCTTATATCTGTCTCCCGATATATCGGATCTCATATACCAGACTTCATACATATTTGCTCCGGCTGCCTTATCCCATGTGAGCTTTACTGAGCTCTTTGTGTTCTGAACCGCTGTGAGCTCTGTGGTACCCATGAGTATCTTTACGCCGCGGACCTCACTTGCAGTTCCCTTTGAAACCGCTCTGGTAGAGGCATCATAATACTTTGGAACTATCTTGTAGTAGTATGTCCTTCCAGCCTTAACTGTTGTATCTGTATACTCCGGTGTGTATATCGTCTTTATCTTCTTAAAGCCCTTTGTCTTTGAAGTTGAACGGTACAGATCGAACTGGTTAGCAGCGCCGTAATCGCTTACCGTTATATCAGCACCCTTTGCGCCTCTATCGACTGAAAGCTCCGCTGTTCCAAGCCTGCAGTCCACCTTTGCAACGGCTGATGTCTCTACAACCCTGGATGTCTTATTGTATGAGTCAGTTCCGGTTACTATCTTCGCCATATAGTAATAGGTATTTCCTACTTTTACATTATCATCATAATACCTCACTTCAGAAGCTCCATACATGTAACCGACGCCTGACAAAATCTTCGTAAAGCCTCCTGATGGCTTTGTGGATCTGTACACCTCATACCAGATATCATTCTGTACGTAGCTGTCAAATGGGAACGACACAGATACTCCACCTAATTCTCTATATCCGGTATCTCCCGTAGAATATGATACGTATTCTGAAGGCTTCCTGCTGCGGCTGAACTTAGGTGCTTCAAAATATATCTTTCCCGACTCCTGCGACACCGTCTGTCCATTGTCATCACTGACTACCAGCTTAAACTGATATGTCGCACCAGCAACTCCTCTGAATTCCGTATCCACATGCCAGCTTCCGTCATAGTCACTGTCTGTCCACGAGTCATACCATGCTCCATTTACATAGAGAACAGCCTCTGTTCCATATCCCAAAGCGCTTATATGTACAGAACCGCTGCTTACGGTATCCTGACCTCCTACACTAAAATATGTTATGGATGCTTCTTCAGCAAACGCCACCTCAGCCTGAGCGGACTGTACATCTGCACTGCCGTCTGCTGCCATTGCTGGCAATGCCTCACCAAACACCATGGTTGAAGCAAGCGCCACGCATAAAGCTTTCTTTATCAATCTATTCTTCATAGTTTACCCCTTTTCATCTATTTGCGGATCTTTATTCCCTTTGCATGTGATGCAACTGACTTGACTGTCTTTCCTCCATCATTAACTGTTGAAGCCACAACCTTGTAGTAATAGGTCGTTCCCTTCTTGAGCTTCTTGTTCATGTATGAAAGCTTTGTAGCTCCAGTCTTGCCGACCAGCTTGTATGTTCCATTCTTGCTGGTTGAACGATATACATAGTATCTGGTTGCATTTGTAACCTTCTTCCATGTTACAGTCGCTGTACCCTTGGAACCGTTTACAACCTTTGTTATGGCCGGTGATGCAAGCTTATGTGTATAGTCACTGCTATACAAATCATATCCGCTGCTGAATCCAAAGTCTGTGCCTACAACAACAGAGTATGTATACTTCATTCCGTCTGTCACGTTCACATCCGTGAAGTTAGTTGCCTTTGTCGATCCTATGTACTGGCGTACACCGAGCTCTGTAGTTCTGTATACATAGTATTCCTTTGCCCCGCTTACAGCAGACCATGTTATCTTGGTCGATGTTGTGCTCTTCTTTACAGCCTTAACACGCTTTGCACTTGGCATCTCTGAATTCCACAGAGTGTTATCCTCGCCTCTTGCCTTTCCCTTATATGGTCTCACATATATCTGAGAGTATTTGCGCTCCTTGCCCTTGGCACTTGTGTTTGTAAATGTATATGATGTCTTTTTTCCCGATTTTATCTTCTTGATGGTCTCTATCTTGCCTGTACTGCTGTTGAGGCCCGATATAACATATCCTGATGCGCCCCAGTCTCTGTACCATGTGAGAGAATATCTTACAGACAGGACATCCTTCTTGCCGTTCAGTGATGAAGATACAGCTCCCGCAGTCAGATCCTGTACTCTCTTGGTGTAACCCATGGTCCTCTCAGATGTATCTGTCGTCTCATATCTCACGGCAGCTCCTGATTTCTTGACTGTCCTTATCATCACCTTGTATGTTCCGTTCGGATCAAGCTTTGTAAGGGTGCATGAGTTTTTCTTGGTGACCACCATACGCTTGTATGCATCACCGGTTATATCGGTTCTCTTTGCCCATACCTCGTATGACACGTCTGCGGTATTGTCCGCAGCCCATGTACACTTCAGTGATCTGTTGCCTGTCTGTATAAGGCTAGGTGCACCTGCTGCATTCATGATAAACTTTACGCCGACAACACCAGATGTCTTTCCTGTTGTTATCTTTCGTGTCTGTGAGTCGTAATACTTTGGCACTACCTTGTAGTAGTATACCGTTCCACTCTTGACCGCTGTGTCCGTGAAATCAGCAGAATATATAGTCTTTATCTTTCTGTAGCCCTTGCTCTTGTTTGTTGAGCGGTACACATCGTACTGATTTGCAAAATTGCTGGTCATCCACAGGAATACTCCCGGCTTACTTATCTTTTCTGATACATTCATGCTTGAAGCATAGAGCTGATCCACCTCTGGAATGCCCACCTTTACTGAAGCTGTCTTACTTGTAGCTATGACCTTGCTCGTCTTCACATACTGATCTGAACCGCTCACGATCCTGAATCTGTAATAATATGTAGTTCCGGTCTTCGCAGTGCTGTCAAGATATGCAAGTCTTGACGTGTAAGATTCACTTCCCGTTGCAATCGTGGTAAATGGCCCACCTGACTTGGTCGCTCTCTGAACCTCATACTTGATTTCATCTGAATGCCTGCTATCAAGATATACGCTGACAGACACATAGCCTGGTTTTGCATAGCCAGTGCTTCCAACTGTATATCCTACACTAACACTAGGATCACCATCAAAGCTCACCTTGTCAGTTTTGACCGGTGAAACCTTCTGTACAGTCACCTCTCCATTTGAATCGTAGGCTCTGACCTCTGCGTTGTAGGTGGAATCAAGCAGCGCCGGGATCTCACAGTTAATACTAAAGGACTGCTGGTCCTCTCCGTTGTACTGTTCCCCGCACTTTACTCCATTGACCCAGACCTCAACTCTGTAAGCCCGGCCGCTTGCATTGATCGTTATGGTCTTTGAGTTCTTATAAGCTCCCGCATACCATATGCTGACATTGGCTGCCGCCACATCAGCCTGTTCCTCCGCCGCCACTGTGGCAGCAGTTCTTCCGTCTGCCGCATTTTCCACACTGGCTGCCATAGCCGTGCCCGCCTCACCGAGCATCATGGCTGAAGCCAGAGCAATGCACAGACATTTTCTCGCAATGTTCTTTCTCATAATATCCCCTTTCCTTTTCTATCTTTAAAATAAAGACATGTTCTCTTTTATTTTAAATTCCCGGAGCCCCTTAGTCAATGTGGATAAACCACAGATTCATTTGTCTATAGACGACAATAGAGACCGGGCATAAAACCTCGGTCTCTATCAGCTTATCCATATTCAAATATATCGCGTGCAGCTTACTCCTCTGTGGCTGCCTCAGATGCATCTGTTGCAGTTGCCTCCACCTGAACTGATCTGTTCATGAGATAGTCAAGCACGTTCTCCTCTGTGGCATAGAACATCAGGTCTGACTCTGAGTAATACTTGTCCACGTCTGAGTCATTCTTCAGATTGTTCTTGTCCATAACCTTCTGTCTGTACGCCTTTATGTCTGCGTTATCGGCGATGAGGTCATTGTCCATTGCTATGCATGACACAACGATCTTCTCCTTCATGACGTTCTCAACTGTGGTGTGAAGGTACTCAAGGAATGATGCCTCGTCCTCATATCCATAGAAATACTTCATATATGCCTCGAAGTCGATTCCGTAGTTGTCTGCGGCACTTCTCACATTTGACACCATGGACTGAACGTAGGAAGCTACCTCATCCTCAGGATACTTGTCAAATGTAACCTTCTCCTCAACAGCCTTGAGAACAGAAGTTCTGTCTGTCTCGTCCGCGGAATCGTCCTTGTCCTTCTGAACATCTTCCTTCAGATGTGCTGTGTAGTCATCGGTTGTTGTGTACTCACCATCAGTAGCCTTCTTGACCAGTGCGTCTGTGTACTCAGGCACCGTGGTAACTGATATATAATTGATCGTAACCTTGTACTCTGCTGTAAGTCCGGCAACTGTTGTGTCGCTGTAATCATCAGGATATGTCACTGTGATCGTCTTGACATCACCCGGCTTGCTTCCTATGAGCTGATCGTCACTGCCATCACCAAGAGTGTTATTTCCCATGGTCAGTGTGTAATCTGTCTTGCTGTCCTTCTCTGTTCCTGAGACAGTCTCAACATAGTCCACATTGATCTTGTCGCCATCTGCCACTGTGCTGGTCTTATCCTCTGTAGTCTCAGAATTGTCACTGCAAAAACTGCTTATCGCACTGTTTACATCGTCCTCGGACACCTCTCTCGATGCCGGAACATATTCGATATCAGTGTATGCCGCCTTGTCTATGGTCGCACACTTTGAAAACTTCTTAAACTGGCTCTTTGTGTCATTGCTGCCACAGCCTGTCATCAGGCCTGCGCACATGACTGCCACCATTCCTGCTGCAAATATCTTCTTTACTCTCATATCTTTCTCCGTACCCCTTTACTTACTCTTCAGCCTGCTCTGCGTCAGCCGCCTCTGTTGACTCTGTGGTCTCTGCAGCCTCAGTTGTTGCTCCAGTTGTCGCCTTTGCATTGTCCATAAGGAAGTTCATGACCTTCTCTGCCAGAGCGTTGTACTTTATCTCAACGTCTGTAAGATTCTGTCTGAGCGTAGACTCATCAACACTGTTCTTCGTTGCATAATCAGCTATATACTTATCAGCCTCGTCATCTGTGACACTGATATTCTCCTTCTTGGCAATGGCACATACGACCATTCTCTCCTTCTGTGATTCCTCACAAACCTGCTGTACATACTGTTCAAATGCAGCGCTGTCATCATATCCATAGTAATAGTAGATATATGTGTCATACTCTATTCCGTTTGTCTCTGCCTGAGTCTTTATGGATGTTATGATCTTGTCAGCATTCGCCTGAACATCATCTGCTGATATGTTCTCTATTGTACTGTTGTTTATAACGGCAACCATGACCTCATTCTGAGCACTTGCAAGAGCTGAATCCTCCTTGTCCTGCTTGAGCTGCTCACGTACAGATGCCTCATACTCAGCAGTTGTCTTATATGAAGTATTGTTTGCAACCAGCTCATCATTGTATGTAGCCGGTTTATCTATCTTTATATAGTTAAGTGTCGTCTCGAACTTGGCCGCCTTGCCATTTAACTCATCCTTGCCATAATTCTCAGGAAAGGTTACATTCACGGTAAATGTCTCTCCCGGCTTATGTCCAACTATCTGATCCTCAAAGTTATCTATGAATGAACCAGAACCAAGGACGAGATCATATCCGCTGCCATTGGTATTGCCTCCATCGAACTCCTCACCATCTACAGTTCCGACAAAGTCAATATTTACTGTATCTCCGTTCTTCGCCTCGCTGGTTGTGTCCTTATCAAATGTAGCAAGTCCGTTCACAAATGAATCAACCTTGGCCTGAACCTCATCATCCGTGACATCAGTGCCCTTCTCCTCATACTCCATGCCCTTGTATTCACCGAGTGTGACATCTGCCGCATACTGATCCACCATATCCTCTATAGAAGCAAATTCTTCTGATGAATTGTCAGCACTCTCTGTAGCATCAGAAGATGTTGCCTTACTCGCTGTATTATCCAGCTTTCCACTCGTACCATTACTGTCGCCACAGCCTGTCATAAATGACATGGACAGAGCGAGCGCAAGAACAACTGCACATCCCTTATTAAATTTTCGCATAATCATACCTCTTTTACTTTTTATTAGAAGTGTAACCATCTTCATGATAAACTTCAACGAGTAAACTTATACCATATTTTCCTGTAAAAATAAAGCAATTTGGAATAATTCATAGAATTCTCACAAATGATTTCACATTCCTATAACAGGCAGTTTTACATCTTTTTTTGTGATGTATTTTATCTGTCCCACATTAATCAAAGGCAAATCCACAATATGTTGTGTCCACATATTTTTTATTTTTCTATATTTTGTATTTTTTGCAAATCTCCTGTAGACAAACAAAATGGGGAATGATATAATCGACCATGTTGAGACATCAGTGTGAGATTTGCGACGAGGCACCTTATTTGTCGCTAATTTTTTTGCGGCTTTTTCAGTCGGCATACCATATATTGATGTCTCCTGTATGGTAGTATACAATATTTAGGGGGCGTACTTTTTTTAACGCCCATTCACATCACACACAGGGAGAATGGGAAATGCAAGTTATCAAGAGAGACGGTCGTGCTGTTACTTACGACCGAAGCAAGATCATATTGGCTATCCAGAAGGCTAACTCGGAGGTTGAGCCTTGTGAGAAGATCTCTGACGAGAAGATCGAGGAGATCGTCGGAAGCATCGAAGCCAAGAACAGAAAGAGAATGCTCGTTGAAGATATCCAGGATATCATCGAGCAGGGGCTTATGGCCGACGGCAAGTTTGTCCTTGCCAAGACCTACATTATATACAGATACAGCCGCGAGCTCATCAGAAAGGCAAATACGACTGATGATTCTATCCTCAGTCTTATCCAGAACAGGAATAAGGATGTCATGGAGGAGAATTCCAACAAGAATGCCACCGTCGCATCCACACAGCGTGATCTTATCGCAGGAGAGGTATCGAAGGATCTTACCAAGAGAATGCTCCTCCCTGAGAAGATCTCCAAGGCTCATGAGGAGGGCGCCATCCACTTCCACGACGCAGATTATTTCCTCCAGCCTATATTCAACTGCTGCCTTATCAACATTGGGGATATGCTTGACAACGGCACAGTCATGAACGGCAAGCTCATAGAGAGCCCGAAGAGCTTCCAGGTGGCATGTACCATCGTGACTCAGATCATCGCATCTGTCGCATCCAGCCAGTACGGCGGCCAGTCAGTCGATGTCCGTCACCTTGGAAAGTACCTCAGAAAGAGCTACAACAAATATAAAAAGAGATACACCGAAGAGTTCGGCGACAAGATAGACCCTGACACACTTGAGAAGCTCATCACAGAGAGACTCAAGGACGAGCTGAAGTCAGGAGTCCAGACTATCCAGTATCAGATAAATACTCTGATGACCACCAACGGCCAGTCTCCATTTGTCACTCTCTTCCTCAACCTCAGAGAGGACGACGAATACATCAAGGAGAACGCCATGATCATCGAGGAGATCCTCAGACAGAGACTTGAGGGAATCAAGAACGAGGCAGGCGTGTATGTTACACCTGCATTCCCTAAGCTCATATATGTCCTTGACGAGCACAACTGCCTCAAGGGCGGTGAGTACGACTATATCACAGAGCTCGCCATCAAGTGTTCTGCCAAGAGAATGTACCCTGATTACATATCAGCCAAGAAGATGCGTGAGAACTACGAGGGAAATGTATTCTCATGCATGGGATGCCGTTCATTCCTCTCCCCATGGAAGGATGAGAACGGAGAATATAAATGGGAAGGCCGTTTCAACCAGGGAGTTGTCAGTCTTAATCTTCCACAGATAGCTATACTTGCAAAGGGAGACGATGACAAGTTCTGGAGTCTTCTGGATGAGAGACTGCAGCTCTGCTACGACGCACTCATGTGCCGCCACAGAGCCCTCGAGGGTGTAACCTCTGACGTCAGCCCAGTCCACTGGCAGTACGGTGCCATCGCCAGACTTAAGAAGGGCGAGGTCATCGATCCACTGCTCCACAACGGTTACTCAACCATATCACTGGGATACATCGGTGTATATGAGACCACCAAGCTCATGCGTGGTGTGAGCCACACAGATCCTGTGGGCGAGGAATTTGCACTGAAGCTTATGCACAAGCTCCGCGCAGCCTGCGACAAATGGAAGGCAGATACGGGACTTGGCTTCGGACTCTACGGAACTCCGGCCGAGAGCCTTTGCTACAGATTTGCACGTATCGACAAAGAGCGTTTCGGAACCATAAAGGATGTCACAGACAAGGGCTACTACACCAACTCTTACCACGTTGATGTCCGTGAGAAGATCGATGCATTCAGCAAGTTCAGATTTGAAAGCCAGTTCCAGACCATATCATCAGGTGGTGCCATCTCATATGTTGAGATACCAAACATGCGCAACAACCTGGATGCTCTGGCAGAGGTCGTAAGATATATATACGACAACATACAGTATGCTGAGTTCAACACCAAGTCTGACTACTGTCATGTATGTGGATACGATGGTGAGATCCTCATCAACGATGACGGCGAATGGGAATGTCCGCAGTGTGGCAACAAGGATCACAACAAGATGAATGTTACCAGAAGAACCTGCGGTTATCTGGGCGAGAACTTCTGGAACGTGGGCAAGACCAAAGAGATAAAGGCAAGAGTGCTTCATCTATAGTCTTTTATAGAAAAACACTTGATATATTCAGGCAACTGATATAAAATAACAGTATGCATTAATAATTTCAATTGTATGGTCTGCATGTCGTAGAGGGCAACGCAGGCCATACTTTTGTTTTAAGATAAATTTAGAAGGGATCACATTATGAATTACGCAGATATCAAACTATTTGATGTTGCAAACGGAACCGGCGTCAGAGTGTCTGTATTTGTATCCGGCTGCACACACCACTGCAAGAACTGTTTCAACGCTGACACATGGGATTTCGGCTACGGCAAGCCGTTCACGGATGTGGAGATCAACCACATAATAGATAGTTGCAAGGAGGACTATATAGCAGGTCTCTCCCTGCTCGGCGGAGAACCTATGGAATATGTGAACCAGCAGGGGCTTCTTCCTCTGGCAAGAAAGTTCAAAGAGACCTACCCTGACAAGACCATCTGGTGCTACACCGGTTATACATTTGAAACCGATCTCTTAGACCGCATGTGTAATGAATGGGAGTATACAAAAGAACTTCTCTCCTACATTGACGTCCTTGTGGACGGAGAATTCATAGACGAACAGAAGGATCTGTCACTGAGATTCAAGGGCTCAAGGAACCAGCGTATCATAGATGTACCAAAGTCCTTGAAGACAGGCACCACAGTCCTGTGGGATGAAAGCGGAAAGTATTTTAAATAAAAGAAAAGCGGTCTGGCACACCATTAAAATGATGATGCCCGGCCGCTTTTTTGTTACTTTCCTGTTGAACCGAATCCGCCGGCTCCTCTGACTGTATCGCTGAGCTCGTCCACCTGATGGAATGCTCCAACGATATAAGGAGCGATCACAAGCTGTGCTATTCTCTCCTCAGGCTCAACCGTCTGTGCCTGGGTTCCGTGATTGTGGAGTGCAACCATGATTTCCCCTCTGTAATCCGCATCCACAACTCCAACCTTATTGGCCGGTGCAAGCCCCTTCTTGGATGCCAGACCGCTTCTCGCATACACAAGTCCTGCAAATCCCTCAGGTATCTCCATGGCTATACCCGTGTGAACCATCACCGTCTGTCCCGGCTCTATAGTAATCGCCTCATCAAGACACGCATACAGATCCGCCCCCGCTGCGTACTCTGAACCGTATGTCGGTATGACTGCCTTTTCATCCAGCTTCTTAATATTGACATCGTATACTGTTGCCATCTTTCTTCTCCTCTTATTCGTCAAATTTTATCTTGTTGTACACATCCATATCCACACTCTTACTGTATGAATATCCGCTGTCCAGCTCATCTATCCAGTCCTTCATAAGGTTGTCATAGTATTCCGCATCAGCGGCATCCGTGAGCTTCTTCTTGTTCTCGGCCGTGGCCTTCTCATCCGTAATGCTTATCATCTGGAATATATGGTAACCATACTCAGTCTCCACCACCGTGGATATCTCGCCATCCGACATGCTGTACAGTATGTCCAGCGTATCCTGGCCATAGGTGCTTAATATATCATCCCTGCTCATCGTATGTGTTCCCGCATACTTAAGCTCCTTTGCGCTTCCAAGGAATGATATATCCATATCTGTGCCATCCGAGGCTTCCACTATGGATTCATATGCCGCATCCGCCTTTTTCTTCTGCTCATCTATCTTGTCCTGTGAGTACAGGGTGATATTTCCATAATCGTCCTCCGAGTAGCACTCAAAGAACATGTCATAAAATGTACTCATCCTGGCCTGCTCATCGGATATCTCCGTGGAGCTCTGCTTCATCACATAATCATATATCTTGTCTGCCAGTGCGCTCTCACGCAAAACTCTCTTCACCGTATCGAGTTCAAGTCCAACCTCTGCGATCTGGGCATCAGTCAATTTGTCATAGAACTCTTGCGCCGCCGTATCCTGATCCTTCTGCTCGCTTGCAGTCAGGCTTATGCCGTACTCCCCGGATTTGGTTATAAGTGTCTTGGTCTTTATGAGCTTTGATATCGCCTGACGCCTTGCTGCATCCACGGCATCCATCTCCAGACCATCATCAGTCACTATGCTCTGTTTCCACACGTCACTGCCATACTTTGATTCGTACTCCTCCTTCACAGTCTGGGCATAAATATACACCTCGTCTATCTCTATGTTCTGCCCGTTGTATCTGAGAACTACCTCCTTGCCAGTCTCCTCAGCGGCATCACTGCCACATCCAGTCACGGCAAATGCACATATGAGCGCCAGCAGCACACACAACCATCTCTTCAACTGAACCGCACCTCCTTATCTTTGTATTCTCCTGTCTGTATATTTCTAACTCACTATCTATGCTTTGTTATCCACACTGTCTTCTTCACTGTGGGTCATTATCAACATCTGGGACATATCCGCCACGACAAATTCCGCCTTTCTGAGAAGATCATTTTTCTCCTCCCGTCCAAGCTTCAATATAAACTCAGGCTTTGCCCCCATGACAAATTTCATCCTGCCTGAATAACTCTTAACGAGCTCATCTATCCCATCTACATTTATGTCAGCCCTGTTGTACATGACAAATCTCAGGTCTCCGTCCTTGTACCATATACGGGTTATGAAGCAGATATTTGCATTTGCCCTTAACAGTGCCACATCAAGAAGATTCATTGTCTCGTCAGGGATGTCGCCAAATCTGTCAATGAGCTCATCCACTATGTCATTGTACTCATCCTCATTCTTGATGAGGGATATTCTCTTACAAAGCTCCAGCTTGACAAAGTCGTTTTTGACGTACGTCTCAGGGATGAACGAATCCACCGGAAGGTCTATCTCCGTCTCGTATTCATGGAAAACCTTCTCGCCGCGGAGCTCCCTGACCGCATCATTAAGCATCTTGCAGTAAAGGTCATAGCCCACGACCTCATAGTTGCCCGACTGACTCTCGCCCAGGACGCTTCCCGCACCTCTGATGTTGAGATCCGCCTTGGACACCTTGACTCCCGAGCCGAGATCCGTATATTCTTTTATCGCTCTAAGTCTCTTCTCAGCGACCTCAGATATCATCTTGTTGCGCCTGTAGAACATAAATGCAAATGCACTTCTGTCCGAGCGACCAACTCTTCCGCGTAACTGGTAGAGCTGTGCCAGACCAAACAGGTTAGCGTCGTGTATGATTATGGTATTTGCATTCGGTATATCAAGTCCGGTCTCTATGATGGTCGTGCACACAAGCACGTCTATCTCCTTTTTGTTGAACCGGTACATGATGTCCTCCAGCGTGCGGCCATCCATCTGTCCATGGGCAAACTCTACATTTGCATATGGCACGAGGCTTCTCACATCATCCGCAAATCTCTCTATGCCTTCGACCCTGTTGTACACATAGTATACCTGACCATGCCTTGCAAGCTCTCTGGCAATCGCCTCCCTGGCAAGCTCCCTGTCATATTCCATGACATAGGTCTGTATCGGCCTCCTGTCCACCGGAGGCTCCTCAAGCAGGCTCATGTCTCTGATTCCAACAAGACTCATATGGAGTGTTCTCGGGATAGGCGTCGCCGTCAGTGTCAGAACATCCACATTGGTCTTCATCTCTTTTATCTTCTCTTTGTGATTTACACCGAATCTCTGTTCCTCATCTATTATGAGAAGTCCCAGATTCTTGAACTCCACATCCTTTGAGAGCAGCCTGTGAGTTCCTATGACTATGTCCACCTTGCCCTCTTTCAGCTCTCTGAGTGTAGATTTTATCTCCTTCTGGGTACAGAATCTGCACAACAGTCTCACCGTCACTGGATAATCCTTCATTCGCTCTGTGAACGTCTCATAATGCTGCTCGGCAAGGATCGTGGTCGGCACAAGATACGCAACCTGTTTGCTGTCACCGACAGCCTTGAACGCAGCACGGATCGCCACCTCAGTCTTGCCAAATCCAACGTCTCCGCACACCAGTCTGTCCATGATCTTATGGCTCTCCATGTCCGCCTTGACATCCTCTATGGCCTTTAACTGATCGTCAGTCTCAGTATAAGGAAATGTCTCCTCGAACTCCTTCTGCCACTCGGAATCAGGAGAATAGGCAAAGCCTTCCCTCGCCTGTCTCTCTGAGTACAGCTTTACAAGATGCTGAGCCACCTCGCTGACATGGCCCTTAACCTTGTTTCTTACCTTCTGCCACTCACTGCCACCGAGTCTGTTGATCTTCGGGGCTCGGCTCTCCTTGCTCCTGTACTTCTGGATCCTGTCCGTCTCGGAAGCCAGGACATATAATTTGCCGCCCTCAGCATACTCGATGACCAGATAGTCCTTCAAGGCGCCGTCGACCTCTATCTTCTCAAGCCCACGATAGATACCTATTCCGTACTTCTCATGGACCACATAATCGCCCACGCTCACATCCGAGAATGACTTTACTATCTCCCCGGCACGCGGCAGCTTCTTCCTCGAAGCCTGCGAATGTGATGTCTTGCTGGAGAACACATCTCCCTCACTGACCACGATGAGCTTCATCTCCGGTATCATAAAACCGGCTCTGAGCCTTCCCGGCATGACCGCCATCTCTCTGGCAGCCAGAGCTTTGTCCGGGTCGTTCAGGTAATGACATATGACGTCATTGTCCATGAGGTTATCGACCATTCTCTTCGCACCGACCGATGATGGCGATACGAACAGGACGCTGTATTTGTCCTTCTTCCATTTCTTGATATCAGTAACCAGCGCATCAAAATTGTTCCTGTAGCTGTGAACCTCCCTGCTCTCGATCTCCACGCGGTGAGCATACTTTACACGGTCATCCTCACCCACAAATGAGTCAAAGCCCACAACCTTGTAGCGTCTGCATTTTTCCAGAACATCATCATAAGTGAACAGAACCTTCATCTGCCCCGGGAGGATATATCCCCCCTCCAGCCTATGCGTCAGGCTGCTAAGAAAACTCTTCTCACTGCCATCCGCCTTCTCCGTGACCTTCTTCGTCTCATCTATGAAAATGTACGCATCCTCCGGCAGGCAGTCCACCAGAGACACCGTGTCACTGTAGAAATAATCAACATAGCTGTCCACTCCGTATATCGCACTGAACTCCGTGAGCTGTTCCTTCAGCGTGGCTATCTCGCCCTTTATCCTGGCATACGCCTCCGTCTGAAATGAATCCTTAAGCTTCTTCGCATACGGCTTCAGCTCTGCCTCCAGCCTGTGTATACCTCTGTCGATCCTCTCCTTTGAAAGCACCATCTCTCCCGCGGGATAAATTACAAGTTCATCCACATCCTCTATGGATCTCTGGCTCTCCGCATCAAATGTCTTGATGGTATCGACTTCATCGTCCCACATGTCTATTCTGTATGGACATTCCTCAGTCAGCGGAAATATGTCCACGATACCGCCTCGTATGGCAAATTGTCCCGGCTCCTCCACACTGTCAGTTTTTTCATAACCAAGGTCCACCAGCTTGCCCTTAAGCTCATCCAGATCAAGAGACTGTGCCGCATGGATATTTATCACGTATTTTTTCATATAGGACAATGCAGGTATCTTGTCATACATTGCATCTACCGTGGCTATGATCGTACATGGTTCTCCCGTTGCCAGACGCCGAAGGACCTCCATGCGCCGTCTGGTTATGGCATTGCCGTGGACATCTGCACTGAAGAACAGAATATCCTTTGCAGGATACATATATACATCCCTTCCGTAGAACTTCATATCGCTGTACAGCTCCTCCGCACGCCTGTCGTTATATGTCAGTATCAGGCGCACCGATGCGTCATCACCGAAGCCCTGCATCATGAATACTCTGTCCGTGCCCTCGCCCGTCGTACCTGTCACATTGACAAATCCATCTCCGGATGCAAGCCACTCCTTCAACTCTGTATATATATTCAGTTTTTCAAATGGCTCACCAAGTACACGTATCATTCTCCATCACTCTCAATTAAACTTATTCATAGCTGCAACTGTGCCATCCGCCAGTATGGTCTCCACCGCATCGCAGGCATTACCGCAGCTCTCTCTTATATTCGCCAGATCTTCCTTTCCAAATCTCGACAACACATAATCAGCCAGATCCATGTGATCCGGCTTTTTGCCAACACCCACTCTGATCCTGACAAATTCCTGGCTGCCAACATGCTGTATGATATTCTTCATACCGTTATGACCGCCGGCGCTTCCCTTCTGTCTGATCCTGAGCTTGCCGACGTCAAGATCTATGTCATCGTACACGACTATCAGATCTTCAACCGTGCATTTGTAGAAGTCCATTATCGCCCTTACGCTCTCTCCGCTGAGATTCATAAATGTCTGAGGCATGGCGAGTATGACCTTCTCTCCGTCTATTATACCCTTTCCTATAAGTGCCTTATGCTTTGCAGTGTCTATCCTTATATTATGTCTCTCTGCCAGCTCATCCAGAACCGCAAATCCTACATTGTGTCTTGTTCCGGCATATTTCGCACCGGGATTGCCAAGTCCAACTATGATCTTCATTTGGTCTCTCCATTTTCCTCCACCCAGGTGGATCGTTCTATTGTTATCTGTTCTCCATGATCTTCTCAGCATCTGCAAGCTGCTCCAGGGTGTTGACTCCTCTTATCTGGTCAGCATCGTCCATCGGAACAGCGGAAGCCGGAAGCCCCATTTTCTTTATTATCTCTATCGCATCCGGAAGATAATACTCTCCCTGGGCGTTGTCATTTGATATCTGTGACAGTGCGTCCTGAAGTGCTGCGCAGTCAAATATATACATGCCCGAGTTAACTTCCTTCACAGCCTGCTCCGCTTCGTCAGCATCCTTCTGCTCCACGATCTTTGCCAGGCTGTCACCGTCCCTTATGATCCTTCCATATCCAAATGGATCATCAAGCATCGCCGATATTACAGTTACACCATTCCCGCTCTCCTTGTGGAAATCAAGTGCTTTTCTGAGTGTATCCCCTGTCACAAGCGGTGTATCTCCACAGAGTATGATCACATCCCCATCACGTCCAATAAAATCTGCAGCACACTTTACCGCATGGCCTGTTCCGAGCTGCTCCTCCTGAAGCGCATAGTCAACCTTCACATCGTTGACACTGGCAGCTATGGCTGACTTCACCTCGTCTGCCTTGTATCCAACGATCACACACACCTCGTCTGCACCCGCCTGGCGCGCCGCTTCTATAGAATAATATACCATCGGTTTTCCCATCACCTGATGAACTACCTTTGGCTTATCTGACTTCATTCTTGTTCCCTTGCCTGCCGCAAGTATAACTGATTTTACCATTATTATATCCTCCATATTCTATCTGGATCTAAACAGATACATTCTACTTTATACTATATTTTTTTACAAGACCATATAAAAAGAGCCAATGCTATCAGCTTGGTGACTTACGCCTCTAGCACTGGCTCTGAATGTCTATTTGAGACTGGTATTACTCTTCCAAAGATTCCTGATACTTTGAAAGAATCATACTCTGCAGACGCTCTCTTGTAGCTGTATTGATCGGATGAGCGATATCTCTATATTCTCCATCCGCTGCCTTTCTACTCGGCATCGCGATGAACATGCCCTTCTCACCCTCGATGATCTTGATGTCATGCACAACAAACTCGTCATCGATCGTAATAGAAACAACCGCCTTCATCTTGCCTTCCTTCTCAACACTTCTGATCCTGATATCAGTTATCTGCATCTGAATTACCCCCTTAACCCTGACACACATTGCGATCCCACACGCAACTGTCATTTGTACTACTTATACCGTATGCATCCTACAACGCATATCTGAAATCCTTCTCCACTATTACCTTGATGTCCTCAGGTGTTCCCTGATGTACTGTGTTCGCGCGGAGTGTATCCCTGCTCTCCACGATACAATTCTCGATGATGGAATTATCACCAATGTTGACATCGTTAAGTATGATCGAGTTCCTGATCACACAGTTATTTCCAATGTATACCTTCTTGAATATAACTGAGTTCTCAACGGTTCCGTTGATGATACAACCGCTTGCTATCAAGCTGTTATTTACCACCGCATCTGCATTGTACTTTGCTGGTGGGAGATCATCCACTCTTGAGTAGATATCCGGATGCTGTTTGAAGAAGAAGTCTCTTACGTCCTTCTTGAGGAAATCCATATTAGCTCTGTAATATGACTCCTTTGTTCCTATGTTTCTCCAGTAGCTGTCCATCTTGTATCCGTAAATTCTCTTGACACCCTTATATCTCACGAGAATATCTCTTACGAAATCATTTCTTCCCTCGTTGGCACATGTCTCAAGGAGTTCGATGAGCTGTCTTCTTCTTATGACATATACACCTATGGAAACCGTGTTGGTTCCTGCCACAAGAGGCTTCTCCTCGAAGTCTATGATCCTGCCATCCTCGTTCATCTTGATAACACCAAATCTGTTGATGTCATCCTCGCCCGGTGCCATATCCTTGCATACAACCGTGATATCTGCACCATTGCTTATATGCTCCTCAAGAACCTTGTTGTAGTCGAGCTTGTAGATACCGTCTCCTGAAGCGATAACTACATATGGCTCATGGCTCTCCTTGAGGAACTTGATATTCTGATAAAGTGCATCTGCTGTTCCCTTGTACCAGTAGCTGTTAGCTGCTGTGATGGTAGGTGTGAAGATGAACAGACCTCCCTGCTTTCTTCCGAAATCCCACCACTTGCTTGAGTTCAGATGCTCATTCAGTGATCTTGTGTTGTACTGTGTGAATACCGCTACCTTCTGAATATGAGAATTAGTCATATTGGAAAGTGCGAAATCAATTGCTCTGTAGCTTCCTGTGATAGGCATGGCTGCAACGGCTCTCTTTGCTGAAAGATCTCCCAGCTTATTGCTGTTACCACCTGCCAGAATAATTCCTAATGCTCTCATGTCTACTCACCTGCCTTTATAATACTACCGCCACTCGGAAGTGTTCCGTCCGGATAATCCGAAGGATCTGTGTCACCGAATATTGCAGTGTTCTTACCTATTGTTACGCCCTCAGGTATAACTGAGTTCTCACCTATAGTAACAAGGCCAAATGCGTAGATATTAGGCTTCATCTCATTGACAGCTTCCTCACCAACTCCAAGCTTGGCATTTGCACCAACCTTGACATTCTCGGCAATGATTCCCTTTTCAACATAGGCACCAGCTTCGATCGTAACCCCATTCATTATAATCGAATCCTTAACGACCGCACCCTCTCCTATGGTTACACAAGAGCCTATAACTGAATTCTCAACGGTTCCGTATATCTCGGTTCCCTCTCCGATGATACACTTGGATACCTTTGCCGCTTCATCTATGTACTGAGGTGGTATGGCGTCTGTCTTCGTATATATCTTCCAGAATTCCTCATACAGATTGAACTCAGGAACTATGTCGACAAGCTCCATGTTGGCCTCCCAGTATGAACCGAGAGTTCCTACATCCTTCCAGTATCCCTTGAAATCGTATGCACATATCTTGTTGCCGTTCTCATGGCAGTATGGAATGATATGCTTACCGAAATCGCATCCCGGCTGATCCTTCATGGTAACAAGTGCCTCGCGGAGGATCTTCCAGTTGAATATGTATATACCCATGGAAGCCTTGTTGCTTCTTGGGTTCTCCGGCTTCTCCTCAAACTCTGAGATAATGCCGTCATCATTCGTTATAACTACTCCGAATCTGCTTGCCTCCTCCCATGGAACCTGGTATGTGGCAAGTGTCACATCCGCATTCATGGACTTGTGATAGTCAAGCATGTGTTCATAATCCATCTTGTAGATATGATCACCGGAAAGTATGAGAACATAGTCTGGATTGTAATAATCTATGAACTCTATGTTCTGGTAGATAGCGTTGGCAGTACCTGTGTACCACTCGCTGTTGTTGCTCTTCTCGTATGGTGGAAGCACTGTGACACCACCAATGTTTCTATCGAGATCCCAAGGAATGCCGATTCCGATATGCTGGTTAAGTCTGAGTGGTCTGTACTGTGTAAGTACACCTACTGTGTCAATCCCCGAGTTGATACAGTTGCTCAGTGGGAAATCGATTATCTTGTATTTGCCGCCAAATGCTACCGCTGGCTTGGCAAGCTTGGATGTAAGAACCCCAAGACGGCTGCCCTGTCCACCAGCAAGGAGCATGGCGATCATTTCTTTTTTAATCATGTAAGTCACCTCTCCATGCAAAATTATAAAGACATTATACCATCCTTTTTATAATAATCAAAGTTTTTTATGCATTTTCACAAAAAAAATGCGCATTTTTCGATTTTTTTAAACATTTTTTACTCAGGGTATATATGACAAATGATGTATTTTGTCAGTATCAGGCGATATTTTTTAGTTATTACTTACTTACACTCAATTACATTTCTCATATTTTTCTTATATATTATGTAATTTTCATTTTGCAAACGGATATCTTTTTCATATAATGACTATATCGGAAGAAAATCATACAAAATACAAATGAGGTGTTGAATATATGTCAGAGATATTAGTAAAAGAATACCGTGGAAATATTGTTGAGAATGCACACCGCGGCTCCATCGCAGTTGTGTCATCCACAGGAGATACAATCGCCTACCTTGGCGACATAGAGAAACAGACTTTCATGCGTTCCGCAAGCAAGCCTATACAGGTGCTGCCTACACTGCTGGCAGGACTTCACAGAAGGTTCAACCTCACCGACGAGGATGTTGCCATGTTCAACTCTTCCCACTGGGGAAGCAACCATCATATATTTGTGCTGGAGGAGATCTCGCGCAAGACAGGATTGAATCCCGATGACATGATCATGAAGCCATGCGCTTCCACATCAGCTTCAGCGCTGGCGGCAAAGCTCACCGACAGGTCAAAGCTCCACCCAAGGCAGGGACAGAGCAAACTTCAGCACTGCTGCTCGGGAAAACATTTCAGCCTTATGTTGCTCCAGAGAGAGCTCACCGGTAAGCCGGACGGCTATCAGCGCAAGGATTCCCCTGTACAGCAGCAGATAATCAATTTCATATCCATGCTCAGCCAGACCCCTACATTCAAGATCGGGCTCGGCATAGACGGCTGTGGAGTTCCGGTATTTGCACTGCCACTTAGAAGCATCGCCATGTCCTACGCAAAGCTCATGGATCCATTCAGCCTGTCAAACGAACTCCGGGAGACTATAGACTACAACTTCTCATGCATCCACAAATATCCTGAGAAGATCAACGATTACGGAACACCTTCATATTATATCAACCAGAATCCTGACCTCATAATGAAGGACGGCTCCAGGGGTGTTATATGTATGGCGATAAAGAGCATGAAGCTCGGTATCGCAGTAAAGCTTGAGGACGGATGGACGGATGAATATCAGGGAATGATAATCGCAAACATACTCGAACAGCTCAAGTACGAAAACACTGAACTCATCGAGAAGCTGAAAAACTGCTACACGACCAAGCTGTTCAACGACTGCGGCATTGAAGTGGGTCACTCAGAGGTCGACTTCAAGCTCGATATAGATCCTACATTTTTTGAAAAGCCTGAGGAGTATGTCGACTCCGATTCTGAATTTGGCGACACTGAATCAGATGAAAAATATGACCCTGATCTTGACAGCGCATTTGCTGATGAATACGATCCTGATCTCGACAGTGCATTTGCAGACGACGATACGGATACTTCCATCCACGCAGAACCGATAATTACAGATGCGCTGGATGACGATACGGATGATGAGCAGGAGGAAAATGACAGCAGCTTTGAGATAGACCTTTTCGGAGACGGCAATCTGGTGGATGCCGCCCCTGAGCGCACACCAGAGGAGGAAAGAGAGTTTCGCAACAAGAAGTCCATCCTCGGAATGACAGTTGTAAAGCCTTCGGCCAACAAGACATTTATCAGCAATCCACGCGTGGATCCTATAAGTGTAAACTCACATACAGTTAAGGCGCAGCCGGACACACCTGAATCTGACCAGAAAGACAATTCCGCAATTCCTGAATTTATAAAGAAGGAAATAAAATCTGCAAATATCATTTCACAGAAAAAGAGAGACTGACAGAGCAGATAAGATACAGGCTCTTGGCATTGCCTGCACATACAAAAAGGCCGGTACACATACACCGCATACAATATGCGTTTATGTGTACCGGTCTTTTGCATTTCCCCATCACAGACTTTTCAGGCTGTCCTTACAGGATGGACATATCCCGATGAATTCTAGGTTGTGTGACAGTATGACGAAATCGCTGTCCGCCTCCACGCCCATCTGTGTGATGGAATCCTGGTATGGAAGCTCACTGTCAAATATCCTGTCACATACCTTGCAGCGTATGTGATAGTGATTCTCGGTATTGCCATCAAAATGCTCCATCTTGTCCCCTGAATACACATTCATGACAATTCCCTCATCAACCGCATCAGAGAGCACCCTGTACACAGTTGATTTGCCTATCTTATATCCTCTCTTTTCCAGTTCATCTATCAGGCTCTGGACTGTAGGATGAGTCTTGAGCTCCTTTATAACAGAGTATATGACCTGTTTCTGCCATGTGTTACGCTTCTCACTCATTGTATAGTCCTCCTTCTGGTATTATTATGCAGATATTTAAAGCTGTTCTAACTAACTATTTTTCTTTTAGCATTTCAAATAGGAACAGTTCTCTATAAGAGCAAGATAACACATTTCAGATATTATTTCCACTATTTTTATAATGTACTATGTTCCAGAGCCCCAATTCTATATATACATCTGCTTGTGATCATATATATCACTGTCTGGTGAAGGTATATAACCTCAGTCCATGCTCTGTCCAGAGAGCGGTCTGGTCGTTGTAGCCAGTTCCCGCAAAGTTCGGAGCAAGGTTCACCCCAACGCGGTTAAACACTGCACCGGACGCCTTTACATATTCCTTCTCGCCCTGAAGCTTTACCACCTTGTCTATCGCACTCTGGGTCAGGGAATCAGGTTTCACATGCACCGGCGTAACAGTGTTGATGAGATCTCCCATGAGCTTTACGCTGTACTGCAGGCTTCTGCCCTCCATGACATAAACTGCATTCTCGTCAAGTCCCTTAGTCCGCATATGCTTGTAAGTGTAATTCGGTATCACCTGTCCCTCATAATAGCAGGACACCGCCTCGGAGCCATCCTGGGAAACCGTCATGAACTGGTACTCATTCCTCCGGAGATCTGACACTGTGCCATTCTCGATCCTGTGATATTCGCCGAACTGAAATGTGCGCCTGTGTCTCTTGTAGAACTCCACCTGCTCTTCTATTGCCTCCAGATCTTTCTTCTTCATATCGCACAGATTGCACTCATAGCCCAGCACGCCAAATGCCGCCACTCCGAATCTCGTCTCAAGCGGGGTGACTCTGAGTGTCTGGTGATTCGGGCATCCGGACACGTGACTGCTGACTACCGACATAGGGTAGCCATAGCTGTAACCCGTCTGTATCTCAAGCCTCTCCCTGGCATCCGTGTCATCACTCGCCCATATCTGCGGCATGTAACACAGTATACCGAGATCGAATCTGTTTCCCCCGGCGGCACATCCCTCAAACAATATCTCAGGGAAACGCTCCGTGAGTCTTCCCATGATGTCGTAGAGTCCAAGCACATACCTGTGTCCAAATTCACTCTGCCTGTCAGGCGGCAGCGTCTGGCTGTACCTGTCAGACATAATCCTGTTCATATCCCACTTAACATACGATATATTGGCAGATGAGAACACATTTGTCATGGCTTCCACTATATGGTCTCTCACATCCTTATTGGTGAGATCCAGAAGCATCTGATGACGCCCCTCGGCGTGGCTCTGTCCCGGCACTCTGACCGCCCACTCCGGGTGTGCCCTGTAGAGATCACTGTCCTCGTTCACCATCTCCGGCTCTACCCATATGCCAAAGTCAAGTCCAAGTGCATTTATCTTGTCCGCAAGCTGCTTCACTCCGCCCGGAAGCTTGCTGCGGTTCTCCTGCCAGTCTCCAAGTGAGGATGTGTCATTGTCCCTGTGTCCGAACCAGCCGTCATCCATGACGAACAGCTCTATGCCGCACTTCTTTGCTTCTTTTGCAAGCTTCAGCAGCTTTTTCTCATTTATATCAAAGTATGCGGCCTCCCAGCTATTCAGCAGAACAGGCCTCTCCCGATCCGCCCAGTGGCCTCTGACTACATGTCTTCTGACAAATGCATGCATATGACTGCTGACACCGCCAAATCCTGAATCTGAATATGTCATAACCGCCTCCGGCGACTGGAATGACTGTCCCGGCTCAAGCGCAAATGAAAATCCTTCCGGATTGATGCCGCTGAGTATACGCATACGTCCATATGAATTCTGTTCACAGCTCTCCATATGGTCTCCTGAATATATGAGATTGAAGCCGTAACACTCACCGTGTTCCTCTGAACTGCCGTGCTCAACCACCATGAAGAATGGATTGGCCCTGCTGCCCGAAGTTCCGGTCGACGATGAAACAGACACTCTTCCCTGCCTTACAGGGTGCACCGATCTGTGCATTTCCCTCGCCCAGGCTCCTCCGAAATGTATCATGTCATATTCCTGATACATTCTCATATCAAACTGCATGGACATAAGTCTGTCCACCCGCTCCACGTCATCGCTTTCATTTGTCAGGCGGGCACTTCTGGTTATCACGTCGCAGTCATCCCATGTGACATATATTAGCTCAAGCCTTTGTCTGTAGAATTTGTCCCGGAGGGTTATGGTGAGCTGTGTTACCTCGCCCGCTGTATTCTGTCGCTCATATGCTTGTATGCTCTGCAATCCACCAGCCACACCGCTTCCCACTTCTGTGCCTTGCTGCTCATTTACTGTGTTGAATCTGCCATCTGTCCCCCTATGATATTCCACCGCACACGGAAGTCCTTCAAGCTCATCCCTGCCGTTTTTTATCTCGTATGATTCGTACACAAAGTCGCAGGTCGTACTGCCATTTGCATGGGTCATACAGACAAATGGTTCGCTGACATCCCCCTTGCCGGTTGACGACAGTTCCTGTAGCAGACTTTCTAAGGTAAGTCCACCATCCAGCGCTATGGCATTGCCGGTCTCGAACAGGCTGCGGTCATGTGCCACATCCCAAAGTCCCGCAATATTCTGATCTCCGCAGTCCAGACTCCTGCCACCGTAGTACAGGTGCTCAAGGTGTCCATCCGGGCGCACGCACATGGCATACTGCGTCGACTTTGTCTCCAGTATGAATACCTGATGTTCTTCTATATATCTGATCATAGCGGTTCCTCCTATCTAAGTTTCGTCATGATCTCCTGCATCCTCTCCTCGGTCAGCTTGTATTTCCTGATGAAGAATACAAGTCCTATGATTAGAAGGACTATCGGAACGACCGTCATCATCATGGAAAGTCCCATGAGAGTTCCTGTGCTCTGCTCTATGACTTCCGATGTTCCATCTGCCGGCTGGATAAGTCCGACCCATTTGATCGCAAGTCCGGCAAAGAACACTGCAACTCCCGATGCAAGCTTTACTACAAATGTCTGCATGGAGCATATGACGCTCTCATCTCTCTGCCCATTCTTGTACTCTCCGTAGTCTATGCTGTCGGCAAGACACACAGTTATCAGCACATTTAGAAGTCCGCTTCCCGCAAATACCAGAAGTCCCGGGATGAACAGAACGTACCAACAAGGCACTCCGCCCACCGTCATACGGGTAACACCGGCAAGGCTGCAGGCAAGCAGCATCACATATCCGACGATTTCATATACCACCGAATGTACAAACAGCTTTCTCTTGGACATCTTCTTTCTAAAGAGCGGGAACAGCATCATAGCAAGTATCTGCGCACCGCCGCCAAATGCGGAGAACAGCGCATATCCGCTCTCACTTCCTATGTCATATGTGAAGAAATATATGAGCAGGTTGCTTGTTATATAGAGTGCAGAGTTTACGAGCACGATGGTTATGACCACCGCCAGAGCCTGGTCATTTGTCACCAGCGAATGGAACATCTCACCTATGCCATGGGACTCCACTACTGTGTCACCCTTCTCCTTTACATTTGCCACGCAAATGGCCTCCGAGATGACGAACACCACTGCAACCAGAAGAGCCCACCACTTGAAGCCGATGCGGTAATCCGTGATCTTCAGCTTGTCCGCCGCCAGGGCTGCGCCGCTGATGGCTGGAACTACTATCATAGTAAGCACAGTAGGGATGGCAGAACCCACGCCCGCGCAGGATCTTGCAAGTGCAGACAGATTCTCCCTCTCCTTGCCCGGCTCAGTGATGGCAGGGATCATGGACCAGTACGGAATATCCATCAACGTGTATGTGATTCCCCACAGGAAATATGTCACTGTCAGAAACACCTTCATCCCACCAGCTCCCATGCTTTCCGGCACGGCGAACATCGCATAGAGGACAACCGCATTCAGCACGGTTCCCGAGAATATCCACGGTCTGAACCTTCCCCATCTGCTTCTGGTCTTTGCCACCACGATACCCATGATAGGATCGTTAAATGCATCAAACACTCTCGCCACCATCAGCACTGTTCCTATGAACACTGAGCTGACACCAAGCACAGAATTGTAGTAGTACAGTATATAGCTGGCTACCAGCATATACACCATGTCTTTTCCCACGGCCCCTACTCCGTAGGCTATCTTTGTCTTTTTCTGAAGGCCGCCCGCAGGTGCGCCGTTCTGTGTATTATCCTGTGAATTTTCTCCCATATATAACCTCCTTAAAGGCCTAACCTTTTATATCTGCAAGCCTTGTCTCAAGCCACTTGTCAATATCGTCAAATACCTTATCCCTGCACAGCTCATTCAGTATCTCGTGTCTGCAGTCCTCATACAGATAGCATGCCACATTGTGCGAAACTCTCTTGTGGTATAACTCGTAGAGCTTCAGAACATCCCTGCCGTAATGTCCAACAGGATCCCTGTCACCGGACACAAACAGAACCGGCACATTCTTCGGTATTTTCGCTATGTTCCTGTCCTCCTGTATATAGTGGAGTGTATTGAACAGCGTCTCGTAGCCCTTCAGGGTAAATGAGAACTGGCACAGCGGATCATCCACATATGCATCCACGCGCTTCGGGTCACGGCTCACCCAGTCTTTATTCGTCCTCTTTCTCACCTCACCGTCCACGATAGTGGTCTTCGGGATACCCCTGTTGTATGTTCCAAATGCCAACACTTCCATGAGGGTACTTCTGTATCTCTCGCCGTGCTGACTCTTCTCAAGCTCCAACACAAGTCTTCCGATCTGCAGCATATACTCAGGCATGCTTCCAGTTCCCATGCAGATAAAGCCGTCCACACTTGAGCCCTCCGTGTAAGGTGACGGATATTTTGGATCCCAGCCGTAGTCACTCATGTATCGTCTCGCCATAAATGAACCCATAGAGTGTCCCATCAGGAAGAACGGTACTCCTTTGTATGCCTTCT
Organism: Coprococcus sp. RTP31081st1_H1_RTP31081_211007; assembly: GCF_040227275.1. NCBI lineage: Bacteria > Bacillati > Bacillota > Clostridia > Lachnospirales > Lachnospiraceae > Coprococcus > Coprococcus sp. RTP31081st1_H1_RTP31081_211007. Next base: position 129,532 of record NZ_JBEHVP010000004.1, on the reverse strand, counting down.
TCAGACTTCTAGTGACTCTATGAAGATCCGCGACTATTGCCTTGCTCGCATCGTAGGCATTCATATATCCAAGTTCATCCATATTTGCCGCCGTAAGCCCATGTCCCAGATGATCATTTCCTGCAACTACGAAGCCTTTCGCAGCAAGATATCTCGCAAATTCGTCGTACCTGTCTATCAGCTCTATCATTCCATGGGATATCTGAAGTATCGCCCGCACCTCGCCCTGTGGCTCCCACACGATAACGTGCAGCTTGTCCTTGCCATTTGATGATGGTATAAATGTCTCTTTCTTCTTTACCTTATACATAATGTAACCCTCCATTCTCAGTTCTTCATATCCATCGCCAGTTTTACGACCTCATACGCTCCGTCGTATATTCCATCCAGTTTGTTCCGCTTTATGTTCTCACACATATCTGTGAGTATGCTGTCATCCTGCATGAACAGCTTCATCATCTGTAGAGTGTGCGGTATATCACGGCACTCCAGTGTTCCATCTCCGATCTCCGCCGAGTGTATCGCCCCCCACTGCTCATGCCCGCCAACTCTCTTGATGAACAGCTTTGGAACTGGATAAAAGGCCAGCTCAGACGGCTTCGTTATGAGTACATCACAGCTTCTCATGAGAAGGTTGGTGCAGTACACAGCCTCATATATATTCTCATGGCAAAATGCGTGTATTCCGTACACCTCTTCCTTAAGTGCCTTATCCGCAAATGCTGTGGTGTCGCTCCAGTCATCGAAATGTGTAGTGACAAGGCTCTCCATGGCGGGTATCTCTCTCACCAGCTCTTCCCACACGTTCATATAGTCGCCCACATTTACATACAGGACCATGTTGCCCTTATTCACGCTGGCAAGCGCCGTCCTGATGATAGCTGCAAATATATCCTTCTGTGCTCCGGCACCTCCTATGGTGAGAAGGAAACGCATCGGTGCCTTTTTCTTTCTTCTCTCTATTCTCCTGTCGCAGTCCTCCTCTATGGCTGCCACCAGCTCATGGTCTATATAGTGTCCAACGTATCTGATTGAATCACCGGGCATAGGCTTAAGCACCTCGTCGCCCTGCATTCCGTTCAGGGTCCTGTATCCGAGGTATGCCGATCTGGTCTGAACCGTGTGAAGGCTTCCCTCCGCAAGGTGGAGCGCCATAGGCCAGTTGTCAGGGATTGCATTCACCACATGTTTCATCCCTGCATGAACCGCCGCCTGGGCAGGCCACACATGTGTCGCCACAAGCGGGATATCCTTCGGAACATTCCCGAATACGGGTGTCATGAGCTCCGCATTCATCTGATCCGAGGCATTGTATGACAACTTCCTGAAGCCCTCATAATTCATAGGCTCCCACACCACCTTGTTGAAAGCCTTACTCTTTCCAGAGATCCTGGATCCCAGGGAATAGAGCTTATTCTGCGCCTCTATGACCTTTCCTCCAGTGGTCTCACTGTAGGAATTGAGATCCATCCAGTACGGCTTGTATCCCAGATGATTGGCCGCTGATGCTATCGCCATGGATATCCTGTAGTGTCCGAATCCCATCCTGATATTGCCAACTATGATTCCTTTGTCCCTGTCAAACGCCTCACGTTCACCGGCATCCGCATAATCACTGACTCCGCCGTCGATCACAATATTGGAGACACCGAGAGTATCTCCAATATACGGATTCTTCACAACTGCAAGAGGATAATCCACGTCACTGTCATCACCGAATCTTTTTACAAATCTCTCTTTGGAGTTCTCCGCCTTTTTGACGACCTGACCGCTCATCCTGTTGCCAAATACAACCTCAGATCTCTTACCCATAACACAACCTCCTGTCTTTTATATATACCGCCCATCTCGCCCCGGTGAATGAAACCGGCCGCGGGCATCAATTCCATATAATCACTTCATTCATAGCGGTTCCTACTCCTTACAGGATATGCCATCCATAAGTACATCAAGTGTATACTGCACCGCCTCGTCAAATGTAAGTCCCGCGTCTATCAGGACTGTAGTCTCCATGTATTTCTCAAGCGTGGCCTCGAACATCGTCTTGATGACCGGAATCGGAATATTCCTTATAACACCCTCGGCAATTCCGCGCTTCAGAAGCTCTATGGTATTATCCCACTGCTGCTCCATCATTACTCTCACCCGGGCAAATATCCGTGGATATGAATTCTCCAACTGGTATATCTGCCTCCAGTCCAGCTCGCTGTAGCTGTCCGGCATGGCTATGAGTATCGCCTTTATCTTCTCCACAGTGGTCAGGTGGTCGTCATCCATGACCGCCTGCTCACTTCTCTTGATCTGCTCGTATATATATGTCGCCGTGTCAAAGAACAATGATTCCTTGTCCCTGACGACCTGATATATGGTTTTCTTGCTCACTCCAAGTCGCCTTGCCATATCGTCCATGGTGAATTTGAACCCTTTCTCCCGGAACTCCTCTATGGTCGCCTCATATATCCTCAATTTAAGCTGCTGCTGTGCTTCTCCGTCCATAACTCCCTCCTGTCCATCCGTACCTGTCAGCTTCCTGTACATGCTTCCCGCTCAGGAAACTCAGAAACTATTTTTAGTTTTCTCGTTTCCTTAATGATAACATTTCTTTGTAGATATTGCAACAATAAAAATACGTTATCTCGTTTTATGTATAATTTTTGCACAATCAACACAAATCTCAATTATTAGCTGGCGAATAATTTACAGAGTTCTGACACTCACAATTACATTTCTGCTCAGGCGTACCATCTGCCATATAGCAACAATAAAAAATACGGCATCTCCCAAAGCGGAAATGCCGTATAGTACATCATATATGTTCAGTTGGAATCGCGATTTTCCCGAAAAATATTTCTAGATATAATATTTCTGTCTTTGTATCACTCCTATGGCTGCTCCACATCAAGCACATACAGCTCATGGAGTGCTCTCGTACAGGCTATATAGTGCGCATGTCTTGTGACCATGCTTCCGTCGTAGGTTCCGTCCGTCATGACGTACACTGCATCGAACTCCATTCCCTTTGCAAGGAACTTTGGAAGTACGACCACACCGCCCGCATAGACAACCGACTGATTGGTGATGAGCGTCACCTCGGTGTACTCGGAAAGCTGTTTGTACACTTCGTAGGCGTCTGCCTCGTCATTTGTCAGGATTGCTATGTTGTCGTAGGCGTCCATGTCTCCGTAGCTCAGCTTGTCATTTATGAACTCCACAGCTTCATCCAGTGACTCACACTGTATCTCCTCAGGCACCCTGCCGTGTCTCTCCACAGTGTTGCCGCCTACGCCCTCTCCGCCAAGTATACCGTTGCAGAACTCGGTGATCTCCGCCGTGGATCTGTACGACGCGAACAGCTCCTTGAGCTCATAGCCGCCCTGTCCGTTCCTCTTTGCAAATATCTTCGTCAGAACATCCACAACAGTCTCCTCAGGATCATAGAAGAGTACCTGATACCTGTCGCCGAGGATAGTCTTCTTGCAGCCAAACACCCTGTCTATCACCGCATACTGGAATATATTGTAATCCTGCATCTCATCTATGACGAGGTGCTTGATATTGTTGTAGGAATGACATCCGTAGAAATACACCTGCAGGTAAAGTATAGGAAGGATATCCTCATAGCATATCTTTCCATATTCATTTCTGTACTCCGATATACCCGGATATTTCTTCTCCATCTCCGCCAGGAATCCAACATACAACTCAACCAGATTCCTCTCTGCAAATAAATTTACCATCTGCTTCTGTATCTGCCTTGCCAGATTACGCTTCTTCTCGTCCGGGAACTCCTTTGGTGAATTATCCTCCACCCTGTCTACTATGAAGTATGCTATGTTCTCGAATCTCTCATACACAGGTTTTCTTGCAAATCTTCCATTGAACATGGCAGCTATATCCTCGCCTGTATACTCCACCTTCTGATAGTGGAAATTTCTGAACTTTATACCTGACACATACCTGTCCAGATACTCATTGAAACTGTCGTAGAAAGAGATGGACGACTTGACCTTGATATTTCTCATCCTCTGGTTGTCCTGATCGCCGCTGTCTATAATGAACTCCGACTGATCCAGCTTGCTCTCATATTCCTCCTCTATGAAAAGAAGCTCCTCAAGCAGACTGTCAAATTCCTTCTCAGGCACACTGTTCTCCTCGAGCTCCGGGAGAACCTCTGATATATAATCGCCAAATATACTGTTTGGAGACAGTATCATGACATTGTCACTCTCAAGTGTCTTGTAATTGTACAACAGCCACGCCAGTCTGTGCATGGCTATGACCGTCTTGCCGCTTCCGGCGCGGCCGTCCACTATAAGGTTATACGCCGTGCGGTTTCTTATGATCGCATCCTGCTCCTTCTGTATGGTAGCCACCACATTTTTCATCTTCACACCACTGTTGCCGCCAAGGGCCTCCAGCAATATGGCGTCGTTGATGTTGGAGTCAGTATCCACCGCGTCTTTAAGTCTGCCATTTGACACCAGAAACTGTTTCTTCTCCACTATGTCTCCAGAAAACTCGTCATCTTCCATGTCATCCACATGGACATTGTAGGATGCCGGTCCCTTTTCATAAGCATAATACATAGAGGATACAGGTGCTCTCCAGTCGTACACAAGCTGCTGCCCATTCATATCTGACTGATAACCGCTCATACCCACATATACCGTGAGATACTCTTCGTCATCTTTATATTTGAATACAAATTTGCCAAAGTACGGCACCTTCTTCTGGTGCTCATACACCTCCAGGCGCTTCGCAGCTCTTCTGAGGAACGCCTCATCATTGTTCACCGACTGCATGTTCTGCAGGAACTCCTCGTCGTCCATGTCTCCATGGCTGTCACGCATGTACTTCTTCTGTTCCTTTATATTGTCCTTTCCAAGCTCCATGGAACCCTCAGTTATACTGATGCTGTAGTCGAGCTCCATCTCCACATTGTCAAAATAATCCTCTTCATCCTCCATCGTGGAGATCTTGTATCCTTCCAAATCCTTATTTTCTGCCATCTTATCTGCCTTTCACTATTTTACCTTTATGCGCTGTACACTGCTCCAACCGCCATGAATGGTCTTGCCGCCAACTCTTCTGTAGGTTCTCATCCTCACATAATAATATTTTCCTGAGAACAGAGAGCTTATCCTGCGTCTGAGTTTTGTGGACTTATTTATCGTTGCCACCTTATATCTGTCAAATTTCGACGATGTACTGTACTGAATCTGATACCCGCTGACATACCTGACCTTGTTCCATGTTACATCCATCGTCTTTCTGGAATTTGATCTGACCGTTTTCGCCTTGCATCCCGGCATCCTGTACAACCTGACCCCCGCAGTATCATACGAGCTTGCAGAAGTACCCTTGAACGCCTTGACCGTGTATGTATAGTTTCTGTAATTAGTCATATTCTTATCGACAAATGTGAGCGTTCCCGCTGACAGCACCTTGTACTGCTTCCATCCGTTCTGCCCCGGTGCCTTGCGGTATATTTTGTATCCACTCGCGCCCTTTACTTTGTTCCAGGATACCTTCACGCCGGAATATGCATTCTTCACGTTGTACTTCGGCTGGGTAAGTCTGACCAGTGCCTTTGTAGCCGCCGGCTGTCCCTCGGCCGTGCCGTTCACGCCCCTCACCGCATATCTGTATCTGATTCCAGCCGCCGCAGTCTTGTCAGTGTATGTTCTGACTCCTGAACCTTTTATCTCAGCTATACATTTGTATGCGCTTGTCGCAGTTTTCCTGTATATCTTATACCCACTTGCATTATCCGCCGAAGTCCACGACAGTCTCAGTCCATCCTTCGCATTTCCAAGACTTTCCACCGCACAGGTTCCGACCTTTGTCTCCGGATGTTTTCCGCCAAATGTATTAGCAAAATAATCCGCCATGTATGGACAACCGTAACCGTAGTATTTATCCTTTCCCGCTGTTCCCAGATCCACGGAATATGAGATAAGTCTATTCTTCAACTGGTCACTGTCAAGCTCTGGCTCCGCCAGCTTCACGTAGGCCGCCGCCGCTGATATATGCGGAGCCGCCATGGATGTTCCTGAAGTGGAAAACCCATGATTTGTTCCGGTCTTCCACGCCGATGTTATTTTCGTTCCGGGAGCGGAAAAATCTACGGCATTTCCATAGTAAGAATAGCTATCGTCAAATTTCACCGCATCCGTCGATATCATGTCTGCTGTCTCCTCCGTTCCAGCCTTCTGCATAAGCCCCGACACTGTTATCACATCACTGCTGTCCGCAGGATATGACACACCTTCCACGTCGCTGATCTCCCAGTTGTTCACAGTGCTATTCGTATTGCCTGCTGCCACACACATGATGACGCCATCTTCTTTTGCACTTTTTAACAATTCGTCAAGCTTCGACCTGGTGTTGTCACTTGCATTTTTACCATAGAAGCAGAAGCTCATATTGATCACGTCCGCACCGCTGTCAAGCGCAGCCATGATTCCCTGCTGTACCGTTGACACTGTTGTTGCTCCCCGGCTTGTGAAACATTTGATGATCGTGAGCCGGACATTGTCCGGTGTCGCATCCGCTATTATACCCGCCACATGACTTCCATGTCCCATGTTGTCTCCGTAGTCGCTCCGGTCTTCGCCCTCGCAGCAGTTCATACTTCCTTCCTCATTTATCCTGCCTTCAAACAGAGTATCCGAGGAATTAACTCCGGTATCTATGACCGCCACATTTACCTTAGCATCCAGCTTGTACTCTGACACCTCCGCCTTGAGCCTGTCCATTCCCATGTACCTTGTGCCCCAGCTTACAGCCTTATATGTCTCCGATGCGGCAAGCATGGCATCAACGTTCCGCTGTGCAGCATACGAATTTGAATCCAAATCTGAATCCGCTAGCACATCTTCTGAATATATGACCTGATCAAGCATACATTTGTCAGGCTCGTACTCTTCCTGAAGCTTTTCGTATGCCTGTTTCGTCGCTTCCTCGGTATCGTAGCCAAGCACATAGTAATCGTATTTGTCATAACAGATGACTGTTGTCGCGCCATAGGTCTCCGGCACTTCATCTGTATACAATATGATCCTGCGAAGACTGTATATGTCGGCTGACTCACTGCTGTACATTGCCGTGGCGTCGACATCCGCTCCCCTATCCATCACATCGGCCGAGTTTACCACATCAGCTTCGTCCATGGAATCTCTAAGCTCTGACACACTGGTTACGTATTCTACATTTTCATAATCCTGCGCGTACACCTTGGTATATGTGCCAGGCGCTGCCAGCCCACCTGCCAGCACCACACAGGCAATCAGGTACGACCACCTTTTCCTTCTCACCTATATTCCTCCTGTATATAAAAACAGCTCTTTAAACCACATAGTTATCTTTTAGTATAACATAAATGTGCCGCAGATGGTGAGTAATATCTGTAACCCAAAGCCTCCACAGCACATATTTTATATCAGAGGTATATAAACCTCTGACAACACAATACGGAGGTAAAGTAATGGCAACATTCACTAATCAGGCAACTCTGTCCTACAACGGAGGATCCACCAATTCCAATATCATAACTGGAGAAATAATTGAAGTCCTCACAGTCTCCAAGACGGCTGTGGTGGACACCTACCGAACACCGGATAAGATCACGTATGTGATAAGTCTCATCAATTCCGGAACTACCACACTCACAGGTCTGTCTCTCACAGATAATCTGGGAGCATATGCAGTGGGAAATACAACAGTATATCCTCTCACATATATTCCGGATTCCATCAGATACTACACCAATGGAACTCTGGTAGCCGCTCCGGCTGTCGGTGCTGCAGCTCCGCTGACACTCACTGGAATCTCCGTTCCAGCGGGTGGAAATGCTACTATTATATATGAGACAACAACAAATGAATTTACACCTAGAGGCAATGAGGATTCCGTGACCAACACTGTTACAGTAACCGGCGCAGGACTTACCAACGCAGTCACTGCAACTGAGTCGGTTTCCCCTGTTGTAGCTCCCGATCTCGCCATCACAAAGTCTGTGAGTCCTAGCATAGTTGCAGAGAATGGTCAGATCACTTACACCTTCCTTATAGAGAACTACGGCAACACCGAGGCATCCGCAAGTGACAACGTCATCATCACAGATACCTTCAATCCGATTCTCACCGGAATCACTGTGGCATACAATGGAAATGCATGGACAGCGCCAGCCAGCTACACCTACAATGAAGCAACAGGCGAGTTCGCAACAGTTGCCGGACAGATCACTGTTCCAGCGGCAACATTCACACAGAATACAGCCACAGGAGTCATCACCACAACACCGGGAACAGCAACCGTGACTGTCACAGGAACCATCTAGCTGGCATGAGCCTGTCCGGGTCGACAACCTGACAGCTTTGGGAACATTTCCCACAAAATAGCAAAAAAAGAAAATTTTGTGCTCAAACTCCCGGATTCCCACTGAAAAGATACACAACTTCTAATCCATGTATCCTTTTCAGGGATTCGGGGGATTTACAGCACAAAATTTTCTCTTTTTTCAATATAATACCTGAACACAGCTTGACACATCACTCCACATTCTTGAGCGCCTCGTCCATAGGAATCTTCTTTATCCTCTTCATCTGCAACAGTGAGATCACCAGATAGCAGGTAAAGCTGAGCGCGAACATGAGTGGGAATATCCATGGTGCCATGTATATCGGCATCCAGCCGCTTAGCATATCTATCAGCATTGCCCTGTATATCACCTTGATCGACAGGTAACTGAGCAGTATATCGAGCAGTGTCACCACCGCAACCATGACAGTTGTGGATGACAGATACAGCTTACTGATCTCCTTTGTGTCATATCCCAGTATCTTAACCATGGATATGGACACCGTGTTCTTCTCCACTATTAGTTTTGTGAGCAGATATACGAGAAGCATGAACATAACAAGTGAAAATACAACCACTATGTAGAACATACCTCCCATGGACTTGGTGAGCTGTCTGGACACCTTTATCATATCATCCTTTGTGATCTCTGACACTACATGATCCTCTATATCGGTCAGCTTGTCATTCGAGAAATAGCCGGTGAAGTAATCCTCGTCCTTGTCAAATATTTCTCTGAAATCACCCTCTGTCACGAACACCGCAAGGGCTGCCGGATACACCACAGAACCCGTCACCTTGAGCTCATATGTGTCATCAGTATAGCTCTCCTTGAGCTCAAGTTTGTCGCCATCAACTATCTCATATTTGTCTGCGTAGCTGTCAGATACCAGCACATCTCCGTCGTCCAGCTTAACCGGGAAATATTTACTGTCCGAGTGTATTCCATACACCATGATCTCATCATCTATATCTCCGGTCGTCCTTAGCGTCTTCATACAGTAGGTTTCCGCATTATTATTTGCCGTCTCCACCTGTGAATCCAGAACATACTGGTGGTCAGCTACCATATTATCCAATATGTCATTCTGATAGTGCTTCAGCATAGGATTCAACATAAGTCCGAACATCAGAAGAACCTGTGCGAAGTAAATTCCAAGAAGCATGACCACATATCCTGGAATGTTCTGAAGTATGACACGGGTCTTGAACCTTGTCATGAACTTCCAGTGAGGCAGCTTCACCGCCTTCTTTCTCTTTGATCTGCTGAGATCATGCCTCAGGAACCTCAGTGGTGAGAGCTTCAGTTTGCTGTTTACCACTAACAGGTTCACAACGATCATGATTATAAGAGGTATGACTGTGGTAAGCACAAATGCATCGGCATTCCAATACGTCACATACTTAGTGAGGGAATAGCTTCCATAGTAAAGCTGCGCACCCATATCCTTAAACACCGAATAGCCCAGCACGTTTCCCACCACTGATGCCACAAATGTAACTATGACAGGAAGTGATATGTAGTGAATAAGCAGCTCGCCCTTCGTATATCCTGAAGCCCTCAATGTTCCAATAACCGACGCTTCCTTTGTCAGAGTGTTGCTGATGGTTACCGCAAATATAAATGCAAGTATAACTATGACGATGTATTCAAACCATTTCATCATATTTGTATCACTGCCAATATCATTCCCTGCAAAGTTGATCGCCTGGTTCTGATACCTTGGAATGTAGTTCTCCACCATAATGCCGTTCATGACCGCCTGTGTATACACAATCTCAAGAAGGTCATCCGCCAGCTTTTTCTCATCGTTCTCCTCATCCGGCATTCCATCATCGTACATCCATGAATACGACCAGGTCTTATTTTTCTCTGGAAGATCATCAAATTCCTCATTTGACACAACCGCAATTCCGAATATCGTGGCATCAAACATGGTATCATTGTTGTTCTGGAACATGGTACTGTAGTCGGAGAGTGCCACAAATCCGCACACGCTGTATACCTTGTCACCCGCTTTTATATCATCACCGATCTCTATATCGTTGTTCACCGCATACATTCTGTCAATGGCGATCTCATCAGTTCCTACAGGAAATTCACCATCCATCAGGCACATTTTATTTACATCGTGTCTTGGTGCGAATATCCTCAGTGTCCTTCCCCCATCATCTGCAGCATCATTTACAGAATTCACCGTATCATCTTTTGTCTCTGCATTGCCTTCCACATTACCACTATTGCCATCAGAGTCTGATCCGATTTTACTCATAGGCAGTTCATAATACGACATATCATAGAGCTTCACGCCCTCATCCTCTATATTGCCCTTCATATTGTCTGACGCCTCATCCGACAGATCAAAATGTCCATCCTCCACGTTGTATTTGTCAAATGTATTGTCGTAGGTTTTCTTCATGCTCTCACCTGCAACCATGAAGCCCGACACCATTCCCGTCGTGATGACCATGAACAGGAATATGACTATATATTTTCCAAGCTCTTCCTTCAGTTCCTTTGGAATTCTTCTCCACAATGGATTTCTCATAACAGATCCCCTTTCCTATTGAACATCTACCCTGTCTGCCCAATTACCAGTCAAGCTCTACAGCGGATATCTTGTTCTCATTTACAATGTTGCGTCTTATCATGCCGTCCCTGAGCTTCACAGTCCGGTCCGCCATATTCTTGATGGCATCATTGTGGGTGACCATGATTATTGTGTTGCCATACTTCTGGTTCACATCCTCTATGAGCTTAAGTATCTCCTTGGAAGTGTTGTAGTCAAGGGCACCTGTCGGCTCATCACAGAGAAGTATATCAGGATTCTTCACGATTGCCCTTCCAATCGAGGTCCTCTGCTGCTGTCCACCCGACAGCTGATTTGGGAGCTTATGTCTGTGCTCATAAAGCCCCAGAGTCTTTAACAGATCATCAACATCAAAAGGATTATCACTAAGGTATGCTCCAACCTCCACATTCTCCTTTACATTGAGATTAGGTATGAGATTATACATCTGGAATACATAACCGAGATGCTTTCTCCTGTATCTGGTCAGTGTCTTCTCATCCATATCCCCTGTCTTCTCTCCATCTATGGAGATATAACCGGAATCCGGGCTGTCGATCCCACCTATGATATTGAGCAGAGTTGACTTGCCAGACCCCGATGGGCCAAGCAGCACACAGAACTCTCCCTTTGCGACCTCAAAATCAATTCCTCTAAGTACCTCAGTTCGGTTATCCCCTGAACCGAAGCTTTTCTTTATCCCACTTATCTTCAAAAAACTGTTGTCTCCCATGATTCTCTCCTTTTCCACATTTTATATTCTCCATAAACGCATCGCATAGCTCTCATGCCGTACGTTAATATTTAAACATATGATTATATGTTCATATATTTATTAACACATATGTAGGCTCTGTGTCAACTATATTAGTGATAAATAATATCAAGTATTCTTTTATACACATTTACAGGAGCATTTGGGGATATCCCAGAAAAAAAGAGAAAACCACATTCACATCATATTGATCTGCCTGCTGTTTTCTCTTTTTTACATCTGATTCCACACATGTGGCGATCAGAATCTATATTCTCTTATCTCACAGTTCTTTATGCCAAATGCTGCGAATTCCTCATTTGTCATATCATTGAAATACGACTGTACTATTCTTGATATTCCATTGTGGGCAACCAGAAGATATGTCTTACCGGAATCTTCCGACTCAGCCTTAAGCTCATCTAACAAATTGTACACCCTCTGACACAGATGAACCATGGTCTCTCCACCCTCATAGTGATCCAGAAAATGCGTCTTCGCCTTGGCGAATATAGCGCCGTTTCTGGCTGTTCCCTCGTATTTGCCAAAACACTGCTCACGGAGTCTCTCCTCGGCTCTCATAGGAATTCCTGTTATCTCGGATATATGTCTTGCCGTCTCCGAAGCCCTGACCAGAGGCGAATACAGGATCTCATCTATGTGATAATCTCCATTCTTTATCATCTCACCAAGCTGCTCCGCCTGCTGATGTCCAAGCTCTGTGAGTTCAATATCCGTGGCTCCACATATCTTGTTTTCCACATTCCACACGGTCTGCCCATGGCGGGTGAAGAACAGTCTTGGGCCAAACTTCTCAACAAGCACCGCCTTTGCATCGTCATATCCCTGTGTTATCCTCTTCTCAACACCTTCAGGCGAAAAGTCAAGCATGCCATCTATGGCACCACCAAGAGGAATAGACGGATATATATGTATCATCTCTGCATCATCGTATCTGTCGGTCTTCCTCTCATCGAGATGCACCACGACAAATTTTCTGTAGCCCTCATCATAAAGAGGCTGTATTGGCACATTATCTCCCCCAAGGAAGAAGCCTCCATCATAATACTTTGTCTTGTCTATCGTCTCCATAGGGAATATGACCGGTATGGCTGAAGAAGCAAGAAGTATACGTTCTATCTCCTCCGGTTCCATGCCTGACAGCTGGAATCTCTCAGGAGTAGGCTTGCCCTCCACATTGAGACATGTAGCATAACAGCTCATGTCACTGTTCGACACACCATCAAGTACTGGTGAATTCTCCAGTATGTCCATAAGTCCTTCTCTGGAGAAGAAGCCATCCTTTATCCTCATGCCTTTTGCCACAGCATCCAGTCCTATGCACTCTATTGCACTCTGTATGACTGGATTGTCTATGGTCGTGAGCTTCTCCTTGATGGACTCAAACCATTTGTTCCTGTTGTCCTCGTCTATATCCTTGTTGGAAAGTATCCTGTCGTTGGTTATGTCGTACCACATCTGTGTAGCCTTATCCAGATCGCCGCAAGCGTACAATGCCGCATTCAGTGCGCCTACCGAGCTTCCTGATACCGCCTTTATATCGATCACATCTCTGTACTCCTCAAGAGCCTTCCACACTCCGATCTCATAGGAGCCACGGCCACCACCGCCACCGAGCACCAGACCGTATCCTTCCTTAACCGGCACGTCCGGCTGCCCGGCCTGACCGCCCAGTTCCGTGTAATGCATCTGCTTCTTCTGCGATATAGTCTCCTCTATCGCCTTATGAAGCTCCCCGGCCTTTTCCTTTATCTCCTCTGTTCTCTCCTGAAGCTCCTGTATAACCTTTTCTTTATCCATATATTAATCCCCCTTACTATTCCATAATAAAGCTGCTCTATCCAATATTGTCATCTGATATATCCACCAATTATGATCATATGTGTGTTTCATTTTAACATGTCAGCAACTATACCCACAACCTTATACTCACTATATTCAGAAGCTTTACCATTTATAGAACATTTATTTACGCTTTATATATTATTTCTTTTATGAACATATTTCTTTAACATCCGATACACAGAATGTACACAGTACCATCTTATTATATATACAGATTGATGAGGACAGCAGATGTGCGACATGCCCAGGCAGCACCAGCGTATCTGCCGTCACTCAAACTAACAACAATCCAATTTATATAGATGGGAGGCCGGATACCTCACAAGTCCGGTCACAACACCTAAAACCTTCCTTTATAACTTTTATAAAAAAGACGGATATCAGACAATGAAACTTTTACCCATTTTCCATTTCTGACATCCGTCTTTTTGTATATATCAATTATTCTACAAGTATTTGTACAAGGCACTGCCACTCTCAGCCATGCCGATCATGCTAAGTGCGGTCCTGTCTCATGGTGTACCACCATTTGAAAACTGCACTTCCAATGATGATCACATATCCTATAATGCTCAGCATGTCAGGGATCTGATCCAGGAATACAAATCCCAGTATAGCCGCAAATATGACCTGACTGTAGTCAAATACCGATATCTCCCTGGCTGGAGCCTTCTGGTATGCTGCGGTTATACTGAACTGTCCACCAGCCGCCGCAAGTCCGGCACAGAGCAGGCACACAATCTGCTGCCATGTCATAGGTGCGTGGTCCAATATGATAAATGGAAGCGTCACCAGACATGAGAATACAGAGAAACACATGACTATGACCGGTCCGCGCTCCCCCTGTTTTCCAAGCTTTCTCACATAGGTGTAGGCTATTCCTGCCCCAAGGCCTCCTGCCACACCAACCATGGCATACAGAAAATCCATATGAAACGAAGGCTTCACAACGAACAATGCACCAGCGAAAGCCAGCACAACAGATGCCCACTCTACCCGGTTTGCCCGTTCCTTCAACACAAAGTATGATGCTATGATAGCAAAGAACGGAGAAAGCTTGTTGAGGATATTGGCATCCGCTATGTTGAGCTTGTCGATTGCATAAAAATTGCAGATAAGTCCTGTCGTTCCACATATGCTTCTCGCCGCGATTCCCGGCCAGCTGCTCTTCTTTATCTTGAATTTCTCCTCAGTCCTCATGAGCATGGCAATGGCCACAACAGCGGCCACCGCATTTCTGAAAAATGCCTTCTGCATGGTCGGAAGATCCCCCGACAGTCTCACGAAGAATGTCATCAGTGAGAAAAAGAACCCTGCCATGATTATGAACAGGATTCCCTTATATTTATCTTTTATTACCAGTATTTTTGCCATTTGATCAACTCCCGATAATGATAAAATGCCATCAGGTCCCGCAGCACTTTATCTATTTGAAAGCATCATCCTTGAGCCCATGCTCATACAGATACTGCTCCCACAGACTGTAATACTGCGCCTGCAAATGTATGTCATCCCAAGTATAGTCCTTTACAAGACCACCCTTGCCATCGTCCACAACCGTATTCATATCCAGATAGAAAAGCTTTATTCCATCAGCATATGCAGCTATGGCACCATTCTTGTCATCGATATTGTCATTGTTCACAATATCGTGGCTTGCCGAATAGTCGCTGGATACATGCATGCAGCCCATCATAAAGATCACTGCGTCCGGCTGAAGCGCCTGTATCTGGGCCACCGCATCGATATATGTGGATGCGTATGTCTCCGTATTGTAACCCGCCTCATTTATGCCGAGCATGATGTATATCTTTCTGAATTGTTTGCTCTTAAGCAGCTCTGTGAGTGTCTTTGTTCCATTTGAGGCGATCTTCTCACCCATCAGTCCAAATGAAGTAAGGCCCTCCATATATGCAAATTCTGCATTGTCCAGTCCGGAATACAACGCCAGTCCTTCCACTCTGGAATCACCTATGAACAGAGCATCGTCAAAATAAGACTTGTCAACCTTTATATATGGGTACTGGGTCTCAAGAGCGATCTGTGTGAGATCTCTGTAGCAGCTATTTCTTGCCTTTCTCTTCTTAACCTTCTTGTATTGAGTCTGTCTTGTCACCGGAGCAGCCGAACCGCCTGTATCTATGGTTGCTTTTTCCGTAGTTGCCTTTTCGGTGGTCGCTTTCTCTGTAGATTTCTCTGTTGTCTTCTCCGTGGATGCATTCTCAGAAGTCTGCTTCTCCGTGGATTTCACCTCCGTTGTCTGCTCCTCTGCAGCCGCACTGCCCGTGGACTCCGACGTCAGCTCGCTCTTTCCCGGAGCATCCGTGCTTGTTGCGTCAGTTCCGGTTGCCACCCTCTCATCAAGCAGCACGGTCTGGGCCATAGGATGATGAAAGCTGACATCCCATTTATACACGCCAAGCGCAGCTCCCACATAACCGCCTGCGGTAACTATCACGCCGGATATTATGAGTATCGAGAACAGTGGACAGCCTTTTATCATTTGCCATAATTTCTTCATCTGCCCACCTCCTAAAATCTAAAATAAAGGAATGGATTGGAGCCACCCTTTGCTATCTGATATACACAGAACCAGAACAGTGCGAGCATTACAAGCTTGCATACCCAGTTCTTGTAGAATTTCTCTATGAGCTTTCTAGGCCACGGTGTACAGAAGATCACGCAGATCAGCAGTAGCCACCAGTATGTGTGTCCCAGCATGATCAGCTTGTCCATGGCATGTGTGGTGACTGATCCCTCTATGTTCATGCCAAACATTCTCTTCAGGTACAGTCCCAGAAGCTTCAGATCAGATATGTTAAATATTGTCCATGATATCGGTATCAGGAAGAACATGTACACATGGCCAAGAACCTTCACCTTGTCAAATACCTTGCCAAGGAACAGCTTCTCCATGAGAAGGAACACGAACAGGAACAAGCCCCATATCAGGAAATTCCAGTCCGCACCATGCCACAATCCGGTAAACATCCACACAGTGAACATGGCAAGTATCATTCTGAGCTTTCCCTTTCGGTTGCCGCCCATCGGTATGTACACATACTCTCTGAACCAGCGTCCGAGTGTAACATGCCAGCGTCTCCAGAAATCTGTGAGGGAATGTGCCATATAAGGATCGACAAAGTTCTCCGGTATCCTGAAGCCAAGTATAAGGCCAATTCCTATTGCCATCACGGAATAACCCATGAAATCAAACAGGAGCTGGAATGAATATCCCCATGAACCAAGCCATGCGGTCACAGTGTTTATTCCATAAGGGCCAACCGTCTGCACATCGTTCCACAGACTGGCTATCTTATTTGCCAGAAGCACCTTGTACGCAAGTCCCAATACGAACAGTGTCGCACCGCGCTCTATATCGTCCGCCTTGACCTCTCTGTGATCCAGCTCAGGCTTCACCTCATCGTAGTTGACTATAGGGCCGGCTATGAGCTGAGGGAACATGCTCACATATGTTCCGAACTTGATTATACTCTTGTCCGCCTGATACTTGAGCCTGTACACGTCAAATATATACGATGTTATCTGGAACGTATAGAAGCTTATTCCAAGCGGCAGTGTGATCGCCACGCTATCAAATATCTTTGTTCCCGCTGCAGTGTTTATTATCTCTATAAAGAAGTTGATATATTTGAATATGAACAACATTCCAAAATCAAACACCATAGCCACCGCCAGCCAGCAGTTTCTCTCAAATGAACAGTCGATCTCCGAATATACTTCTATATCATAAAAACGCTTGATTCGTCTTGCCACCGAATAGTTAAATATAATAGAAAACATCATCAAGAACACGTATATGGGTTCGCCATACGCGTAGAACACAAGGCTGCCTAAAAGCAGTACAACATTCCTGTACTTCGGCTTTGTCACAAAATAGATAAGCAAAAATAAAGGCAGGAATCTAAATAAGAACTCCATGCTCGAAAAAACCATAATATACTCCTTAAATAAATACTCAGTCCAGTGTGAGTATAAATACTTTTACCACTTATGTCAACCGACACTAATCCTATTTTTTCTTAAAAAAACTATTGTTTTCGACATATTTTCTCACCACCACAACATATGGTACTTCGCCCATATCCACGCCCCTATTAACATAAAAAATGCGTGATCCATATTTCATGAATCACGCATTTTTTCTCTATTCTATATATGATCATATTAAGATCTTATGATATGACACATATCCCTATGCCATGTCTCAGCCTCATCTTACAGATAATCAAGTGGGTTGACATATGAGCCATTCAGGAATACTGAGAAGTGGCAATGTGTACCTGTTGAATATCCTGTTGAACCTGCGTACGCAATGGTCTGTCCCTGTGAAACCACATCGCCAACGCTTACTGCAAGTGATGAGTTGTGAAGGTACATCGTCACAAATCCATTACCGTGATCTATCATAACGTAGTTACCACCACTCTCGCCCCACTCGGCTACCGTTACAACACCTGCATCAGCCGCTGCGATAGGCACTCCGTATGAACATCCTATATCTATACCCATATGATTGGAGCTTGCTCCTGCTGTCGGTGACTCTCTAGGTCCGAAGTAGTCTGTGATAGGTCCTGATACAGGCCATATGAACTGACCTGAACCGGTTGTTGAACCGCCATTGTTACTTCCACTGTTGTCGCTGTCACTGCCTGAGTTATCGCTTCCACCGTTGTTATCCTGCTGCTGTTGTTCAGCTTCTCTCTGCTTACGCTCCTCCTCCAGTCTCTGCTGTTCCTGACGCGCAAGCTCTGCCAGCTTGTCATCCAGCTCTGACTCCTGCTTTGCGTATTCAGCCGCAAGAGCTTTCTGCATCTCAACATCATCACTGTACTTGTTGATCTCCGCATTCTTCTGGCTTATAACATCATCGAGGTCTGCCTGCTTGGTCTCCAGGTCTGCCTTTACCTTCTCTACATCCGCCAGATCATCCTTGAGTGTCTGCTGATACTCTGCTATGTCATTCTTAGTCTTTACCAGCTTGTTGAGCTGCTTCTGGTCATATGTGCTGAGCTGATCAACATACTCAGACTTGTTAAGACTATCCTCAAATGAAGCCGATGACATAAGTGCATCTATGTAAGCAACATCGCCCTCCTCGTAGAGGTACTGTATCCTCTTCTTCATCGCCTCATACTGATTATCCTCACTGACCTGAGCCTCTGCAAGCTTTGTCTGAGTCTCATCTATCTCATTCTGAAGATCCTCAGCCTGCTGTTTCTTCTCCACGATCTGTGTGCTTATATCTGTGGCCTGCTTATCGAGCTCATTTACAGCCGCTGTAAGCTTGTCTACCTTCTTCTGATACTTCTCTGCGTTTGCATTCGCCTCTTCCTGAGCCTGCTGAGCCTCTTCCTTCTGCTGCTCAACATCCTCCTTGGTCTCCTCAGCATGCACGCTGAACACAGGAGCCGCAAATATGGATGTAAACGACATGAGCAGTGCTCCTGTAGTAACCACTGCCACCTGCATACCTTTCTTCTTTATCTTGTATAAATCTATTCTCATCATTCATGCCTCCTAATCGCATTTCATAATGTTATTATCTTTTTGCCCTACTTATCAGCATTATAACACATATTGTTCCTAAAAAAGTAATAACAATTTGTGAATTTTTTGTGCATTGCTCTGACCGCATTTAACACTACACTCTCAGGTGCTTTCTTGTGGTAAGAATACTTCCTACCAGACCAACACCGATACCGAGCACAAGTCCGACCGGTACCATAGTCCTGAACAGATCCTGCTGGCTCACAAATGCGAACAGCGTTGTGACAACCTTGAACCTTCCGGCAACGTATGTCAGTATCTTATCGTACATGTAGTACAGAAGGACCAGAGGTATAGCCGAACCGACCGCGCCTATGATCACACCCTCTATGATGAACGGTGCTCTTACAAATACATTTGTCGCACCGATCAGCTTCATGATCCCTATCTCTTCCTTTCGCACTGTGATACCTATGGTGATCGTGTTACTTATAAGGAATATAGATACCAGCATCAGTATCACAACTATTCCTATGGATGCATATCCCACAAGGGATGACAGTGTCGTGATGCTGTCCGCAGTCACGTCAGAACTCTTTACCTTTCTGACTCCTGAAAGGCCCTGGGCAAATGCCACGAACTCCGGCTGTCTTGATACATCCTTGAGTGTGATCTCATATGACGCAGCATTCTTTAACGGGTTATCTCCGCCAAATGCATTCTTTGCAACCTGTGGATCATCGTAGTTCTGATCTGCAAACTTGTCCCATGCCTCATCGGCTGAGATGAAATCCATCGTCTCAACATAATCGACCGTTCTTATCTGTTCACCTATGAGCTGTATGGTCTCATCTGACGCATCCTCGTCGAAGAATACAGATATGGTGACTGTCTTCTCAAGCTCCTGCATACCTGACTGGAAGTTTACAACCACCGCATATATGATTCCGAAAAGGAACAGACATGATATGATGGTTCCCAGTGATGCAAGTGAGAACAGTATGTTTCTTCTTATATTCGCAAAGCCCTGTCTGAGGACATAGAAAAATGTACTAATCTTCATCTATGTAGCCTCCTTCCTTCTCATCACTGATTATAACGCCCTTCTTCAAGGTGATAACTCTCTTCTTCATCTCATTGACGATATCCTTGTTGTGGGTTACCACAACAACTGTGGTTCCTCTCTTGTTAATATCCTCAAGGAGGTTCATGATATCCAGTGAGTTCTTAGGATCAAGGTTTCCTGTAGGCTCGTCCGCCAGTATGATGTCCGGATTGTTGACCAGTGCTCTCGCCATGGCAACTCTCTGCTGCTCACCACCTGAGAGCTCCTTCGGGTATGATTTGTATTTGTCTGCAAGTCCAACCAGCGTCAGCATGGCCGGAACTCGTCTTCTGATATATCTCGCCGGGGTCTGGATGACTCTCTGTGCAAATGCGACATTCTCGTATATAGTCCTGTCCTTGAGAAGTCTGAAGTTCTGGAATACGACTCCAATCCTTCTTCTGACCTTCGGTATATCCTTCCTCTTGATCTTGCCGTAGTCGTATCCGGCAACAGTGATATTGCCCTCCGTAGGATCGAGCTCCTTGAGCAGAAGCCTGAACAGAGTGGTCTTGCCCGAACCACTGCTTCCAACGATAAATACGAACTCGCCTTTCTCTATATTAATATTGACATTCTTGAGTGCCTGATTGCCCCCAGGATATGTCATACTCACGTTCTCTAATTCAATCATAATATCTGTAGTCTCCTTCGACCTGTATCTTTATTTTTCTCCCCTTTACTCAATCCAAGCAGAATTGTAACAATTCTGTAACATTTTGTCAAGTGCTGACATATATTACATATCTTAAGTTTATTTTGGAAATTTCACTATTCAAATTGACCTTAGTGTAAATAAACTTTATAATATTTAATTAAGAAAAAATATGGGAGGATTATTACTTATGGATAATCAAAAAGAAGCCATTCGTGATGCACGTAAGCTTGGAATTCCAAAGATGCTTTTACTTGGATTCCAGCATATGTTTGCCATGTTTGGTGCAACAATTCTTGTTCCGCTTCTCGTAAACGGATACTTCGAGGGTCAGGGACTCTCAATTCAGGTAACTCTTGTATGTGCCGGTCTTGGAACACTGTTCTTCCACTTATGCACTAAGCTTAAGGTACCTGCATTTCTCGGTTCTTCATTTGCATTTCTGGGAGGTTTCTCCACAGTTGCAGACCTTAAAACAGGCATATTCAAGGACATGCCAATGGGCGAAAAGCTTCCATATGCATGTGGCGGTATTGTGGTTGCAGGACTTCTGTATCTGATACTTGCACTGATCGTCAAGCTTGTCGGCGTGAAGCGTGTCATGAGATTCCTTCCACCAGTGGTTACCGGACCTATCATCATATGTATCGGTCTGAGCCTCGCACCATCAGCTATATCAAACGCATCCACTAACTGGCTGCTTGCATTTATCGCACTGGCTGTTGTCATTGTGTTCAACATCTGGGGCAAGGGCATGTTCAAGATCATACCTATCCTCATGGGTGTACTTATCTCATATGGCGTTGCACTCATACTTCACTTCTGTGGTATGACCAACCCTGATGGTTCAGCAATACTCAGCTTTTCTGGAGTTTCAGACGCACATTTTCTCGGTCTGCCACCTTTCCAGATCTGTAAATTTAACTTAACTGCCATACTTGTCATGGCTCCTATCGCCATCGCTTCCATGATGGAGCATATAGGTGATATATGTGCCATATCAGCAACTGTAGATCAGAATTTCCTTGAGGATCCAGGTCTCCACAGAACACTTATCGGTGATGGTCTTGCAACATCACTGTCAGCTCTCTTCGGCGGTCCTGCAAATACGACTTACGGAGAGAACACAGGAGTTCTCGAGCTCAGCCGTGTACACGATCCAAGAGTTATCAGACTTGCTGCTTTATTTGCAGTCATCCTCGGTTTCATACCTAAGGTTGCTGCAGTCATCAGCTCTATGCCACTTGCCATCATCGGCGGTATAAGCTTCATCCTCTACGGAATGATCTCAGCCATCGGTGTAAGAAATGTGGTTGAGAACCACGTAGACTTCACGAAGTCAAGAAACCTGATCATCGCAGCCGTTATCATGGTATGTGGACTTGGTTTCTCAAATGGCCTTACATTCACGATCGGAGGCACAACTATCACTCTTACAGGACTTGCCCTCGCAGCTATATTCGGCATCCTGCTGAACGCTATACTGCCTGGTAACGACTATACATTTGGTGAGAACACCAAGGGTGATGTAAGCCGCGGACTTGGAATGAATCCACAGAACTCTGACATTGAGGCATAATAATTATCTGTATATTATTTATTAGGAGGTTACACAATATGACAGATTACACAGTTATGACACATCCACTTATTCAGCATAAGATTTCAAAGCTCAGAGATAAGAACACCGGAACTGCCGAATTCCGTGCACTTGTTGAAGAGATCGCCATGCTCATGGGATATGAGGCTCTGAAAGATCTTCCTACCGAGGATGTATGTATAGAGACTCCTATCGAGGAATGCATGACTCCGGTCATCGCAGGAAGAAATCTTGCGATCGTACCTATTCTCCGTGCAGGACTTGGAATGGTCAGTGGACTTCAGGCTCTGGTTCCTACAGCCAAGATCGGACACATCGGTCTGTACAGAGACGAGGAGACTCATGAACCTCACGAGTACTACTGCAAGCTCCCTGATCCTATCGATGAGAGACTTATAGTTGTCACGGATCCTATGCTTGCAACCGGAGGATCAGCTGTTGCTGCCGTTGATTTCATCAAGCAGCACGGCGGTAAGCATATCAAGTTCATGTCGATCATCGCTGCACCGCAGGGAATTGAGAGACTTCTCAAGGCTCATCCTGACATCCAGCTCTACGTTGGTCATGTTGACCGCGAGCTGAACGAGAACGCTTACATCTGCCCAGGACTTGGCGATGCCGGCGACAGAATCTTCGGAACAAAGTAAAATCTTTCAGACATGCTATTTATACCAGCAAAGACATGCCGCAGCCCAGCACATATACTGGGCTGCGGCATGTCTTCTCTTCCCAACATTTTCACACTTCTAACATTTTTATTAAGAATTCTTTTTCGATATCCATTTGCAGGCCTTTCATGTTATCATATAGAGACTGGAGGTCTTTTTTATGGAATCACAGAAGAGATATACGAAAAAACAGAGAACACTGGACATTATCGAGAGGCTGAAGAAGGAATATCCTGACACGGTATGCACCCTCGATACTTCACACGCATGGCAGCTTCTTGTCAGTGTCCGCCTGGCGGCGCAGTGCACTGATGCAAGGGTGAATGTGGTAGTCCAGGATTTATTTGCCAAATATCCAGGAGTAAAAGAACTGGCTGCTGCCGATGTCAGTGACATCGAGGCCATTGTGAGACCTTGCGGACTGGGGAAGAGCAAGGCCAGAGATATTAGTGCATGTATGAATATGCTTGTTGATTCCTATGATTGCCAGGTTCCTGACAGTCTAGATGAGCTGCTTAAGCTCCCCGGCGTAGGCCGCAAGAGCGCAAACCTCATCATGGGTGATATCTACGGCAAACCTGCCATTGTAACAGATACCCACTGTATACGCCTTGTCAACCGAATGGGACTGGTTGACGGGATAAAAGATCCGAAGAAGGTTGAGATGGAACTGTGGAAGCTTGTACCTCCAGATGAGAGCAATGACTTCTGTCACAGGCTGGTGGATCACGGCAGATCCGTGTGCACAGCCAGAACGAAGCCACATTGCGACGCATGTTGTCTAAGCGACATATGCAAAAAGATCATCTGATTTATCATACAAACGGAAAGGAGTTACTTATATGGAGTATATGGAGAATCTGACAGAATACGTGGAGAAGCAGGCTTCTCTCTGTCAGCAGCATGATGTGATAGACAAAGAGCTCTATGCCAGATACGGAGTAAAAAGAGGACTGCGTGATGAGAATGGACAGGGAGTTCTGACCGGTCTTACCAATATATCACAGATCATAGCATTTAAGGATGTGGATGGCCAGAAGGTTCCGTGTGACGGACAGTTATTGTACAGAGGCTATGATGTACAGGATCTCGTAAAAGGCGGCAAAGGAAAACGCCATATATTTGAGGAAGCTGCTTATCTTCTTCTCTTCGGAGAACTGCCTACCGAGGCTCAGCTCTCAGAATTCAGCAGTGTCATCGCCGAGTCCATGAACCTGCCGACCAACTTTACCCGTGATGTCATCATGAAAGCACCTAGTGTGGATATAATGAACTCCATGACAAGAAGTGTGCTGACTCTGGCTTCATACGATAATCAGGCTACCAACCTGGATATAGACAATGTTCTCAGACAGTGTATCGGTCTCATCGGAACATTTCCTATGATGGCTGTGTATGGTTATCACGCATACAACCATTATGAGAACGACGGAAGTATGTACATTCACAGACCTGACAAGGATGCTTCCGTGGCTGAAAACATCCTCAGGATGCTCAGGCCTGACATGAAGTATACCGAGCTTGAGGCAAGAGTTCTTGACATAGCACTTCTGCTTCACATGGAACACGGCGGTGGTAACAATTCCACATTCACCACAAGAGTTGTAACGTCATCCGGCTCTGACACATACTCTGCCATTGCCGCCGCCCTTTCATCCCTCAAGGGAAGGAAGCATGGTGGTGCCAACCTGCAGGTTATGAACATGATGGACGATATCAAGGAGCACATAAAGGATTACCATGACGAAGAGGCCATAGAGGCATATCTGGATAAGCTGCTGAACAAGCAAGCCTACGACCACAAGGGACTCATCTATGGTATGGGCCATGCCGTTTACTCACTGTCAGACCCAAGAGAAAAAGTATTCAAGTCATTTGTCGAACAGCTTGCCGCTGCCAAGGGCAGGGACGAGGATATGACTCTGTACAACAACATTGAGAAGATCGCGCCAAAGCTCATCGCCAAGGAACGCAAGATATACAAGGGTGTCAGCCCTAACGTAGACTTCTACAGCGGATTCGTGTATGAGATGCTCGGAATTCCTAGGGAGCTCTACACACCGCTCTTTGCAGTGGCACGTATAGTTGGATGGAGCGCTCACAGAATCGAGGAGCTTGTCACCACGGACAAGATCATCAGACCGGCATATAAGAGTCTGGTTAAGTATAGAGAATATGTAGACAGAGACGCCAGATAGTCAATGTGTTTTCAATAACCTTAAAGCCCTGTCAGACTTAACATTCATATGTATCCATAATATGAGACCCATATGAATGTTAAGTCTGACAGGGCTTTATGTTTTTCCTGTTTCTAGTTTGTATCCCCACTTCAATTCAGATCCCAATTAAAATATCCGGGATACATATCACAGACAATTATTTGATCTTCTCAATGAAATCGAGAAGATCATACTTGGATATAGCTCCGACACTCCTCGATGCCTCAACACCATTCTTGTACAGTATCAATGTCGGAACACTGAACACCTTATTGGCAGCCGCAAGTCCGGGATTCTCATCCACGTCCACACTGAAGAAATCCACTTCACCATTCAGTTCATCTGCAACCGTGTGAAATACCGGTGCCATCATCTTGCATGGTCCGCACCATGTTGCTGAGAAATCCGCAACCGCCACACCGCATGCCTTTATATCTTCAAAATTATCGCCTTTTACCGTTTTTACCATACTGATCATCCTCCATTCTATTGTGATGAACACACGCATCACGCTGTGCTCCACACACATCTGTATATTTTCATTTCATAAACATTCCAGATAATATCTGCTAATATTCTGCCCTTATGTTCAGCTATCTACTCATGATTTATACGTACATTTTGTCATATTCTGTCGGCCCGGTCAACAATTCTTACAGATTATTTTTATTATTTAAAATCATCTTTTAACTACAAAACTGCCCTCCTCACTAATGTTCCGGAATCCCGGGTACTCATCACAGTGAAGAGGGCAGCTTTATTTTATATTCTATATGATTCTACGCTTCGATCATCAATATAATTCTATGCTCCGATCATCAATCCAGCAGCTTCTTCATACTGTCAAGACTTATGAGAAGCGTCGATGAATTGTGAAGCAGTGCTGATGTGGTTGGCTGGATAACTCCCATCACGCCCAAGATAATAAGTCCTGTGTTGATGGTCACTATATTGCGATAGTTCCTGTTGATCCTGCTCATCAGCTTATTACTGAGTTCCTTAAGTGTTACGAGCTCGTACAGATTGTCCGCACTGACAGTTATATCTGCGATCTCTCTGGCAATCTCCGCGCCATCACTTACGGCAATTCCAGCATCGGATGCCGACAGTGCAGGTGAGTCATTGATTCCATCTCCCACCATGATGACCTTTCGACCCGCAGTCTTCTCAGCCTCGACAAACTTTGCCTTGTCCTCAGGAAGGACCTCTGAGTAATACTCATCCACCCCTACCTGCTCTGCAATAGCCTTGGCCGTTCTGTCACTGTCTCCTGTCATCATGACAACCTTCTTGATTCCCAGCTTCTTGAGCCTTGAAACAACCTCAGCCGACTCAGGTCTGACCGGATCCTTGATGGATATGACTGCTGCCAGCCTGCCATCGATTCCCATGAACAGATGTGAATGAGTCTTGGACAACGACTCGTACAGCTCTATCTTATCCTCAGGTATCACACAGCCCTCATCCTCAAATACGAAATGATAGCTTCCTATGACAACCTTCTTGCCGTCTATGCTTGATGAGATACCGTGAGCCACAACATACTCAACCTTGGAGTGCATCTCCTCATGCTCCAGCCCCTTGGCTGCAGCTCCTGCCACAACCGCTCTTGCCATGGAATGAGGGAAATGCTCCTCCAGACATGCAGCTATCCTGAGCAGTTCATCAGGATCTCTTCCGTCAAATGATACGACGCGTACAAGCGTAGGTGATGCCTTTGTAAGTGTTCCTGTCTTGTCAAATACTATCGTGTCTGCATCAGCTACAGCCTCCAGGAATTTGCCGCCCTTGACTGTGAGGTGATGCTTGTTTGCCTCCTGTATAGCAGACAATACCGCTATAGGCATGGACATCTTCAGTGCACATGAATAGTCGACCATGAGCACCGCAAGTGTCTTGGTGATATTCCTTGTTAAAAGGTATGTGAGGATAGTTCCACCGAGAGTCCATGGCACAAGACCATCTGCAAGATGCTCTGCCTTGCTCTCAAGTCCTGACTTAAGCTTCTCAGACTCCTCTATCATCGCAACAACTTTATCATATCTGCTGGTCTTACCAGTCTTTACAACTCTGACTACCAGCTCACCTTCCTCAACAACTGTACCTGCATATGCACTGTCTCCGTGTCCCTTGTGGACCGGTACTGACTCTCCGGTGAGGGATGCCTGATTGACCATGCCCTCGCCCTGATCCACAACACCGTCAAATGGAATGACATTGCCCATATGAACCACTACCAAATCATCCTTTGCGATCTTCGCACTGTCCATAAGTACATCACAATTATCCACACGCACCCATACCTTATTGATATTGAGTGACATGCTTCTTGCCAGTCCATCCACCGACTTCTTATGTGTCCACTCCTCAAGGATCTCACCGATCTCCAGAAGGAACATGACTGATCCCGCTGTCGCGAAATCATTTGTCAGAATGGATGCTGTTATGGCTGTTGCATCGAGAACCGGCACCTCAAGCTTCCTGTTCGCAAGACACTTGAGCCCCTTGCCTATATACTTGAGAGCTTTGACGGATGTCAGACAATACCGAAGCGGCATTGGCATGATCCATTTCTTGGTCATGTACCAGGCGGTCTTCCAAAACAGCTTGTCCTCATACTGTCTGTTCATGACTCTGCCTGATGTCTCTGTGAGATCCGCCGGAACCTCCACCCTGTCATATCCAAACTGTCTCAGCGCATCTATCACCGCTGCACGGTCACCATCATATATGATGATCGCGTCACAGGTTCTGTCGTGCACCTTGACCTCTTCCACTGCCTCACAGTTCTCCAGATAATACTGAAGTATGTCGGCCTGTGCCATGGTCATACGGCTCTGTGCCATGTGTATACGCAGACGATTCTTTGTTTCATTTAAAATAGAAAACTTCAAGATCTTCGCCTCTTTCTTATGTTTTGTCTTATACTGATTACTCTTCTACAGTCTCTGCTGCGTCAGCGCTCTCAGCCTCTGTGCACTCAGCATCCTCAAAGTCAGCCTCTGCTGCCTTCTGTGCTCTTGCCTCGTTGATATCCTTTGCTCCTGCGTAGATATCACCACAGTTCTCCTGGATAGTATTTGCTGTCTTCATGACACAGTCCTTTGCTCTAAGAACACCAGCTGTACAATGTGTATATACGTTCTTTGCATCCTTGCTTGAGAGAACCTTGATACCAGCTGTTCCAAATAATACTCCACCTGCAAATATTCCAAGCTTCTTCCAGTTTACCTTCTTTAATGCCTTCATCATGATTTTGTCCTCCTTGATTATATATTTATTCTGATTAATGATATGACCACTTATACGCATGGTAGATTATATGACAGGCTTCGCCGTGATTCGATTTTTCTAATCACGGTTTGTTCAATCAAACTCTCCTTAACGTAAAAAATGCATTCTCGATCTTCGTACTGTAGAAAGAGTCTGCATCTGTTTCGTGGCTTTTTATTTGCTGTAAGTATAGCACTGTCCCCGGCGTTAGTCCAATATAACATTCGCAATTTAAATGACTTTTTTTCTCAATAAGTATCAACAAGCTATCTTACACTTGTGACATTTTGTAAGGTTGCTTTTTTTCCTTCTATATACTATCTTATTACTATTGGCAAAGTCATATATACAAAGGAGATTCCATGTATGGATAATTTCAATATCAAAAGTATTCTGGTAATATTATTTTTATTTTTCATAGGATGCATCATGGGCTGGTGCATTGAAGTCATATTCAGAAAGTTCTTCTCCAAGAGCAACCCAAGCCACAAATGGATCAACCCGGGATTCCTCATCGGACCTTACCTGCCTCTCTACGGTTCAGGCCTGGTGGTGCTGTATCTCCTGTCCCTGATCCATATAGATGCTGTTGACGCCCATCCTGTTTTGCAAAAGGTTCTGGTGGTACTGATCATGGCCATCGCCATGACCGTTGTGGAATACATTGCCGGACGTATATTTATAATAGGAATGAACATCAAGCTGTGGGACTACTCAGATGAGTGGGGCAATATACAGGGCATCATATGTCCGCTGTTCTCATTCTTCTGGGGTGTGATCGCGGCACTGTACTATTTCTTCCTCCATCCACACATACTGAACGCTGTGTACTGGCTGGCGGATCACCTGACATTCTCCTTCTTCATCGGTTTCTTCTACGGGGTATTCGTGATCGACTGTGTTGTATCATTCAACCTGATGAGCAAGGTGAAGAAATTTGCGAAAGAGAATGATCTTATTGTCCGTGTTGAGGAACTCAAGTCCCGACTGGCTCTGGATCGTGAGAAGTTCAAGGAGAAGCCAAGCTTCCTTCTCTCTCTTCACGATACAGCATCGATCAAACGAGCATTTGAGAATAACCCTGAAAGCTTCTCCATAACAAAGAAGATCAAACTGAAGGCTGAGGAGCTTACAGAGAACGTAAAGGAAAAAAGCGCTGTGATAAGTGAAAATCTCAAGGAAAAGAGCGAGGTGATCACCGAGGGTATCAAGGCTGCCGGAACTGAGGCAAAGGCCCGCATAGGCGAGACGCTGAATCGAAATGATTCATCAGATGTGGCCGACACAGATCTGTTCGACAATTCCCACAGGGACATAACAGAACACAAGAATGAAAAATAATATCATTCTAAGCATATAACAAAAGCAAAAATACCATGTACAGGCGAAATGCTGTACATGGTATTTTTTACGCGCTCTATTTACTTTTTATCTGTACTTGACACTAGCCTTCTTGTAGGTTCCTGCCGTCTTTCCTTTGTATGGTTTTACAAAGTATGTGTACTTTGTTCCTGACTTCACACGGCGGTCAAGATATGTTCTGGTCTTTGCTTTCACAACCTTCACACATTTGAATCTGCCGCTGCCTGTCTTTTTGTATATCTTATAGCCGGCGGCTCCCTTTGTCTTCTTCCAGGAGACTCTTACTCCCTGTGAGGTATTCTTTGCTCTTGCGGTCGTGCAACCTATATAATACTGGCTCTTTGCCTTGGAGCCGCCCTTTGTATAGCTGTTGTATGCCGATACTCTGTATGTGTAGGTCTTTCCTCCTACAACAGATCTGTCTACCATTGATCTCACAGAGCTTCCCTTCACTGTCTTTATAAGTCTGTATGCACCCTTGCCTGTGCGTCTGTATACCTTATAACCGGTGGCTCTTGAATCGGTATTCCAGGTGAGGCTTATTCCCTTACCTGTATTCTTCGTTTTGACCGTCACCGTCGCAAGCTTCAATTTGTCAAGTGTGACATTCTTGGTATATCCGCAGTTGCTGCATTTGTACTTCTGCGATCCCTGGGATGTGAATGTCGGCTGTTTTGTAACCTCTCCCGCCTGCCATTTGTGGCTCATACATGCTCCGAGATAATAAGCGTCCTTTCTTGTACAGGATGGAGTGTCGGAAACCCAGATCACAACATCATTTCCGTAATATCCCATTCCATATATGTTTACACCTGATACATACTTCTGTCTTATGTCATATATAGCCCACGCCTTGCGCTCATTTACCTCAAGATCTATCCATGCAACATATCTCGATGTGCAGAAATAGAGCTTTTCCTGTGCAAGGAACATTGTTCCATACTGTTTGTTAAGTGCCGTACCATCTGTATCCAGCCATTCATCCTGCCCGGTAAATATCGTTGTATTTACACCGTTGGTGAAGCTGTACTTGTTTATCTGATAGTATGATGACTGGCTGCCCTGCTTTATGCTGTACCAGTAGCCCTTTCTATAAAAGATTACCTTCTCAACGCCATTCCAGAACTGGCCTTTTTCATATCGCTTATCCGTGGCATTGCTGTATGTTCCCTTCCATACATTTCCCACCTTTGTGTCATATCTGCCAAGATAATAATCGCTGCTGGCGGCCTTAGTCTTACTGTTCAGGGTGTCAAAGCTTACAAGGAAATAATCATGCATCGACCTTCCCGGTATATCACTTGCGGGATCATCCCAGGTTGCGTCAACGTGATACCACTTTCCACCTATATTTACAACATTCCACGCATGGTTTACATACTGGCTTGTGGCAACTCCACACGGAACCCCGGCTTTCCTGAGGAAATACCACATGGTCTCCGCATATCCCTGACACACGCTGCTCCTCTTAACCAATACACCATACATATCATACATGTGGTCTCTTCCGGTTGTTGGATCAAATTCCTTAGCCCCGCTGGTGTCATATGCAACTGTGGATGTCAGGAACTCATGATATGCAAGCACGATCTCTGTCGGCTTCATGTTCTTTGTATTTATCTGCTTGTTCACTTCCGCTATGGCTGCATCCAACTGCTTCTTTTCGGTTCGGGCATTTGGCTTGTATGAGAACTTCAGATACACGACCTTTCCTGTGGTCTGGTCATACAGATAACTGTATCTTGCCACATACACGACCTCGGGATGCGCATTCATTGCGGTTGTGACTACATTTGCAACATTTCGTGTGGTCAATCCCCAGCTCTTTACATTGAGTCTCGGTGAAAATTTCTCCACAGCGCCGACAATGGCACTCTCATATTTCTTTGAATTTGCCGCTGCCAGTGACGCTTCCGATGAATCCGATGCTTCATCTTCTATTATCTGTCCGCCAAATTGCAGGATACCTGAAGTATCGCCCTCCTGCTCAAGCAACTGACCATAGCTGCTCTGTGATGAGTCATACTGTTCCTGAGTATCTTCCGCAAATGCTGGTATTTTTCCGCCGTACAGCACACACGCAGCGATGACGCCCACCACAAATATCATCCTGATACGCCGCACAGCTTCTGTGAGTCTTACATTTTCATATTTCATTCTTTTTCTCCCTTATAATTACGCAGTAAGCATCTACCTTTTTATTCTCTTCTGCGGTGACGCTGCACTGTATGTCTTATTATTCACTGCCTTCACAATGTAATAATAAGTCTGACCTTTCTTTGCCGTTTTGTCTGTCCAACTGAGAGTTTTCGCTGTTACAGTCTTGACTGCCCTGTATTTGCCTGTTGGTGTCTTTCTATACACAATGTATTTTTTTGCACCGGCAGACTTTTTCCAGGAAAGTTTCACTCCCTGTGCTGACTTCCTGACCGTGACAACCGGAGCCTTGATGTAGAGAATACTTGCCTCTGTATATCCACTGAGTACATTTCCATTATATGCCTTTACACAGTAGTAATACCTGTTTCCTGACTTGACTGTCTTGTCTACATAGCTTGTCGTTCCCGACTTGACTGTCTTGATGCATACATATCTTCCCTTGGCGGTTCTCCTGTATATCTTGTAACCAGATGCCCCTGACGCTTTATTCCAGGTAAGCTTTATCGCGCCGGCCTGCTGTGCAGACTTTACGGTTACCTTCGCAAGCTTCAGCCTTGCAATTGTGACCTGCTTTGCTGCGCCACATGTCTTGCACGTATATTTCCTGACTCCTGTAGCTGTATATGTAGCTTTCTTAGTAACCATTCCATTATCCCATGCATGGGTCGTACATACAAGCTTGGCTATAGTCTCGGTCTTTGTCTCGCCACAGTTTGTACAGGTGTACTTTCTTGTTCCCTCTGTCTTGTATGTTGGCTGTA